>JAWLGJ010000063.1:0-13831 GCA_041685145.1 Magnetospirillaceae bacterium
ATGCACAAGCATACGAAAAAGCCCCATACAAGGAGCCCTCCGCCGCCTGCGCATCCCTTCCCGATTCACTATGTCAAACAGCAGCCCGCCAAAAGCCAAACCAAACCAGCCCCCAGCGGAGGACCGGGCTTATAAGCCCCATCCAAAACCATGTCAACCAGCTTTTTCCAAAGCCGGCCGCCGCACCCGGCGGCACGGGGTTCCGCCCGCCTTCCGGCAGCTTCGCCCAGGCACGCGAGGGGGGCAAATAGTCATCGCCACAGGCCCCTGTCAAGGGCGGGCGGCGCTTTCCACCGCAGGTTTCGGCGCCGCCGCGCTTCTTGAGAAAATCTTAACAGGTGGCGGCAAAACTTGCGTTTGCGCTTGAGTCCTGCAATAACCTTTTTGAGCATACCCTTGCTCGAATGGGTTGGCCTTGCGTTGCGTCGCCTGGCCGCCACGGGTCAGGGGGCATGGCAACGACAAGGGAGTTTGGCCTTGGTCAGCGTCGGATGGGTGGCACGAGCGGCGATCGCGGCGGGATTGGCATTGTCGGCCGCCGCCATTGGCAGTGTGCTCGTGGACGAGCCCGAACGCCGGCCGGTCGAACTGGCCGTGGCTCCCGCCCTGGCGCCGCCCACCGCGGCGCGCCTGCCCTTGACCGCCGCCGCGGGCGACGCCGCCGCCGCGCCGGCGCCCGCGCGCGCCAAAAGCCGGGGACTGGTCGCCGCCGCCGAGGCCGCGCCGCCCATCGCGCCGCGCGATGCCATCCAACATGCCGCGCCCGAGCCTGCCGCGCCGCCGCCGGCCCAACCGCAACAGGCATCGATGACCGTGGCCCAGCCCGAACCGGCGCCGCCCCGCGAGCCGGTGGAAAAAGTGGTGGAGGTAGGGCGCGGCGACACGCTGCTGAAGCTGCTCGTCGCCGAAGGGGTCGAGCGCCGCGAGGCCTTCGAGGCCGTCGACGCGCTGCAGGATCTGTTCGACCCGCGGCGCCTCAAGGTCGGCCAGCGGGTGACCCTGGCCGTCCAGTCGGCGGATGCCGGCAATCCGTCGCTGCACCGCGTCAGCATCGAGCCCGAACCCGGCCGCACGGTGTTCAGCGCCCGCCAGGACGATGGCGCCTTTGCCGCCGGCGAGATCGAGCGGCCGCTGCAGGCCCGCCTGGACCGTTTCTCGGGCACCATCACCTCCAGCCTCTTCGAGGCCGCACAGTCCGCGGGCCTCCCCGTCAACACCCTGATCGGGATGATCCGCGCCTATTCCTACGACGTCGACTTTCAGCGCGACATCCAGCCCGGCGACCGTTTCGAGGTGGCGCTGGAGCGCATGTATGATGAAAACGGCGAGTGGGTGCGCGACGGCGACATGGTTTTCGCGCGCCTGACGCTGTCGGGGAGCGACATGCCGATCTATCGCTGGACCGACCCGTCGGGCGAGGTCGACTACTACAACGACCGGGGGCAAAGCGTGCGCAAGGCGCTGCTGCGGACACCGGTGGACGGCTTCCGCATTTCATCGCGCTATGGCAAGCGCCGCCATCCCATCCTGGGCTACAACAAGATGCACAAGGGCATCGATTTCGCCGCGCCGACCGGAACGCCGATCATGGCCGCCGGTGACGGCGTCGTCGAGAAGGCGGGGCCGTGGGGCGGGTACGGAAACTATGTCCGCATCCGCCACTCCGACCGCTACGCCACCGCCTATGCGCATCTCAGCCGCTTCGCCAAGAACGTGCGCGCCGGAACGCGGGTGAAACAGGGGCAGATCGTCGGTTATGTCGGCTCCACGGGCCGTTCCACCGGCCCGCACCTGCACTATGAAATCCTCGTGGAGGGCAACCAGGTCAATCCGCTGTCGGTGAAATTCGAGCCTGGCCGCACGCTGAAGGGACAGGAACTGGAGCAGTTCCGCACCGCGCGCGTCGAAGTCGACCGCAAGGTGGCCGATCTTCCCAACAGCGCCGCTGTCGCCAGCGCCGCAACCTCGGCAGGGAGGCAATGACCGCAGCCTACCACCCCGGGCAGGAACACGGCGGCAACAGTTCGATTACTGCGGCGCCGACCAACACCGTCTCGGCGCCGACGATTGCCGTAGACGAAAAGTTTGATATGCTCCGGTTGCGACTTGGCGCATTGTAGAGGGGGACACCCGTCATGAAAACCTTGCGCACCGTCCTTACGGGGGCCGCCCTGGTCTCGGTCCTGGCGGTTGGCAACGTGGCGCTGTCCGGCGGCGACGGCAGCCCGTCCGCCGCCGCAGTGGCCGCCGAGCGCACCCCGGCGGCGGACGCCGAGGTGCGCGGAAGAGACCCCGACCTGAAGGCGATCGAGGAGTTTTTCAGCCGCGACGAAGGCGCGGACGAGCCCAGCACCGCGGTGAGGACGGGAGGTGCGCCGATTGATTCCCGGCCACGGGCATCGGCGGAACCGCAAGAGCGGCCCGCCCCCAGCCCGTCGGCGGCGCCCAGGCCCGCGCCGACGACACCCGCCACGGCCGCCGATACCCGGCGCCCGGCGCCGGCGGCGGCGCAGGCCAGCCCGGCCGCGATGCCGCCCACCACGCCGCGCGAACCCGAGGTCGCGCCGCAGGTTGCCGCCACCGGCGGCAGCCAAATCTACGACCTGAGCCCCGAGGAGGTTCGCACCCTGCAGGACTTCCTGGGCAACCGCATCTCCCAGGACGGCCAGGGCCGCCTGCTGCTGGACGACAAACCGGCGGACCTGGGACAGCTCATGGCCGCGGTGCAGATGGAGCACGAGCGCCAGCTCAACAGCCACGTCTCGCAGCTGACCACGCGCCACAAGCGCCTGGCGGAAATCAGCCGCACGCTGGACAGGCTGAAAAAGGAAACCACCCAGCTTTTCGCCGAGAACCAGCAGGACGAGTCGTCGTTCCAGTCCCAGATGGCGAAGCGCCAGAAGGCCCTAGAGGTCCTGTCGGGCGTGGTTACCAAGGATCTGAAAAAGCTCGACGCGCTGCTCTCCAGCGTGAACTGACCCGCGGGCGACGAAAGCGCCGTATCCCCGGCGACGGCCCTGAACGCCCGCCCGCGCGTGCCGCCGGAGCGGGAACAGCGCCGTCTGAGGCGCCGCCCCTCGCCCCGCCGGCAACGTCACGGCGCGGTTGCTTGCTCTCCGTTGATGACCAGACCGCCCTCGGCCGCCCCGACGCGAACGGTGTCGCCGTCCTTCACGCGGCCCTCCAGGATCATCCCGGCCAACGGGTTCTGCAACGACCGCTGGATCACCCGCTTCAACGGCCGCGCGCCGTAGACCGGGTCATAGCCGGCATTGCCCAGCCAGGCCTTGGCGGCCTCGTCCAGCTCCAGGGTGATCTTGCGGTCGGCGAGCAAGCGGCGCAGGTGTTCGAGCTGGATGTCCACGATCCCGGTCATGTGCCCGCGACCCAGGCGGTGGAAGAGGATGATCTCGTCGAGCCGGTTGAGGAATTCGGGCCGGAAGGCGCCGCGCACCACCTCCATCACCTGGTCGCGCACCGCGGCTGAGTCCTGCCCCTCCGGCAGCGCCGCCAGATGGTCCGACCCGAGGTTGGAGGTCATGGCGATGATGGTGTTGCGAAAATCGACCGTGCGGCCCTGGCCGTCGGTCAGGCGCCCGTCGTCCAGAACCTGCAACAGCACGTTGAAGACGTCGGGATGCGCCTTTTCGATCTCGTCGAACAGGATCACCTGATAGGGCCGCCGCCGCACCGCCTCGGTCAGCGCCCCGCCCTCCTCATAGCCGACATAGCCGGGCGGAGCGCCGATCAGGCGGGCGACGGAGTGCTTCTCCATGTATTCCGACATGTCGATGCGGATCATCGCCTGTTCGTCGTCGAACAGGAACTCGGCGAGCGCCTTGCACAGCTCGGTCTTGCCGACGCCGGTGGGGCCCAGGAACAGGAAGGAGCCGATGGGCCGGTGCGGATCCTGTAGGCCGGCGCGCGCGCGCCGCACCGCGTCGGCGACGGCGGCGATGGCCTCGTCCTGGCCGACGACCCGCCGGTGCAGGTTCTCCTCCATCCGCAGCAGCTTGTCGCGCTCGCCGGTCAGCATCTTGTCGACCGGAATGCCGGTCCAGCGCGACACCACGCCGGCGATGTGCTCCTCCGTCACCTGCTCGTTGAGCATCTTGTCCCGCTCGACCGCCTCGGCCTGGGCCAGCTTCTGCTCCAGTTCGGGAATGACGGCATAGCGCAATTCGCCGGCGCGGGTGAGGTTGCCGTTGCGCAGGGCGATATCCAGCTCGGTGCGGGCGTGGTCGAGTTGTTCCTTGACGCGGGTGGCCTGCGCCAGTTCCTCCTTCTCGGCCTGCCAGCGCGCCGTCAGTTCCGCCGCCCGGCCCTCAAGCTCCTGCAACTCGCCCTCAAGCTTCTCCAGCCGCTCGCGCGAGGCGGTGTCGGTTTCCTTTTTCAGGGCCTCGCGCTCGATCTTGAGCTGGATGACGCGCCGGTCCAGTTCATCCAGTTCCTCGGGCTTGGAGTCGACCTCCATCCGCAGGCGGCTGGCGGCCTCGTCGACCAGGTCGATGGCCTTGTCGGGCAGAAAGCGGTCGGTGATATAGCGGTTCGACAGCGTCGCCGCCGCCACCAGCGCGGTGTCGGTGATGCGCACGCCGTGGTGCAGTTCATATTTCTCCTTGATGCCGCGCAGGATCGAAACCGAATCCTCCACCGTCGGCTCTGAGACGAACACCGGCTGGAAGCGTCGCTCCAGCGCCGCGTCCTTCTCGACGTGCTTGCGGTATTCGTTCAGCGTCGTGGCGCCGATGCAATGCAACTCGCCGCGCGCCAGGGCGGGCTTGAGCAGGTTGGAGGCGTCCATCGCCCCCTCGGCGGCGCCGGCGCCGACCAGGGTGTGCATCTCGTCGATGAACAGCACCACGTCGCCGGCGGCGGTGATCTCGTTCAGCACCGCCTTCAGGCGTTCCTCGAACTCGCCGCGGTATTTGGCGCCGGCGATCAGCGCGCCCATGTCGAGCGCCATCAGCCGCTTGTGCTTCAGGCTTTCCGGGACGTCGCCATTGACGATGCGCTGCGCCAGGCCCTCGGCGATGGCGGTCTTGCCGACGCCGGGCTCGCCGATCAGGACGGGGTTGTTCTTGGTGCGCCGGGCCAGCACCTGGATGGCGCGGCGGATTTCCTCGTCGCGGCCGATCACCGGGTCCAGCTTGCCCTCGCGCGCCTGGGCGGTGAGGTCGCGGGCGTATTTCTTCAGGGCGTCGTACTGGTCCTCGGCGCTGGCGCTGGTCGCCGGCTGGCCCTTGCGGACCTTCTCGATGGCCTGGTTGAGGCCTTGCGGCGTCACCCCCGCCTTTTTCAGCGCCCGCTCCGCGCCGGTGCCCACCGCCAGCGCCAGCGCCAACAGCAGGCGCTCGGCGGTGACGAAGGAATCGCCGGCCTTCTCGGCGGCCTGCTCGGCCTGGTCGAACACCCGCGCCAGTTCGGGCGCCAGATAGACCTGCCCGGCGCCGGCGCCCTCGACCTTGGGCATCTTGTCGAGTTCGGCCTCGACATCCGCCAGCGCCGGCCCCGGATCGCCGCCGGCGGCCCGGATCAGATTGGCGGCGAGGCCCTCCTTGTCGTCCAGCAGCACCTTCAGCAGGTGCTCGGGCGTCAGCCTCTGATGGCCGCGGCGCAACGCCAGCGTCTGCGCCGACTGCACGAAGCCTTTCGAGCGCTCCGTGTATTTCTCGAAGTCCATGTTGCCCCTCCTTCAACAGACGGGGCTCCGGGCTCCTCTTCGAGGCCGCGCGGAACCCCTCCAACATCTAGGGTCATGAACCAATATAAGCCGGGGATATTGCGCCGCAAGCGGCGGCGGCGTTCTACCGTCCGGCCAGCGGCGGCTGGTCGCAGCCGGGACAGCGGCGGCAACCGGAACTAGGCGCCGCGCCCGCCGGCACCAGCCGCCCCACCAGCAGCCCGCGCCGTCCCAGGTGGCGCAGCCCGGCGATGAAGGCCGCCAGCGCCGCCGCCGCCCCGGCGATCCACAGCCCCGAGGCGCCGGGATGCAGGGCGAAGCTGCCTGCCTGATAGGCGACGGTGGCGACGACATAGGCCAGGCCGGTGGTCCAGCAGGCCACGAAAACGGCCCAGCGGCCGCCCAGTTCGCGATAGATCGCCCCCAGCACCGCCAGGCAGGGCACATACAGCAGCACGAACAGCAGATAGGCCACGGCCCCCAGCGTCCCGTCGAAGCCATGCCGCAGCGCCTCGACGGTGCCGGCGGCGGCGGCGGCGTCCGCCTCGGCGGCGGTCAGGTCGACGGGGTCGAGCAGCAGCGTGCCGAGGCGGCCGAGGTTTTCGGGAATGCTTGCCAGGGCCTCGCCGAAGGCGGCTACCAGATCGGCCTCGGCCGCCTCGGCGTTCACGCCGGCGCCATACAGCGCATCGAGGGTGCCGACCACCGCCTCCTTTGCAAAGATGCCGGTGACGATGCCGACCACCGCCGGCCAGTTGTCCTCGCGCACCCCCATGGGGGCAAAGACCGGCGTCACGGCGCGGCTGGCGGTGCTGAGGACCGAGGTTTCGGCGTTTTCGTGGCCGAAGCTGCCGTCGGTGCCTACGGCGCCCAGCACGTTCAGCACCATCACCACCACGACGATGACGCGCCCCGCCTCGACGATGAAGCTTTTCAGCCGCGCCCAGGAATGCAGCAGCAGGTCGCGCGGGCGCGGCAGGCGATAGGGCGGCACCTCGATGATCAGCGGGCTGGCCTCGCCCGGCACCAGGGTCCGCTTGAGCACCAGCGCCGTGAACCCAGCCGCCAGCACACCGGCCAGATACAGGCCGAAGACGACGTTCTGGCCGCCGCTGGGAAAGAACGCCGCCACGAACAGCGCATACACCGCCAGCCGCGCCCCGCAGGACATGAAGGGCGTCATGGCGATGGTGATGATGCGGTCGCCGGCACGCTCCAGAACCCGACTGGCCATGACGCCGGGGACGTTGCAGCCGAAGCCGACGATCAGCGGCACGATGGCCTTGCCGGGCAGGCCGATGGCCGCAGTGGCCTTGTCCATGACAAAGGCGGCGCGGGCCATGTAGCCGCTGTCCTCCAGGAAGGTGAGGGCCAGGAACAGCGCGCCGACGATGGGGATGAAGGTCGCCACCACCTGGATGCCGCCGCCGGCGCCGTCGGCCAGCACCACCCGCAGCCATTCCGGCGCCCCCAGCGCTGTCAACGCCACCCCGAAACCGTCCACCAGCAGCGCGCCGACGGCGATGTCGAAGAAGTCGATGAAGGCGCCGCCGACATTGATGGTGAAGGTGAACAGCGCGTACATGACCAGCAGGAACGCCGGCACCCCCAGCCAGCGGTGCAGGACCACCGCGTCCAGGAGGTCGCCGAAGCGCCGGCGGCGGGTCTCGCGGCGCTCGACCACCGCCTCGGCCAGGCTCTGGGCGGCGCCGAAGCGGGCGTCGGCGATGAGGGAGTCGGCCTCCTCGCCGGTGCGGTCCTCGATCTCCCGCAGCCCCCGCTCCAGCGCCGCCGCGATCTCGGCGTCCGCGGCGGCCAGGAGGGTGCGGTCGCCCTCCAGCAGGCGGGTGGCCAGCCAGCGCGCCGGCAACTGCTCGGCCGCGGCCTCGCCGCCTAGGCGCGCCGCCAGGTCCGTCACCACCGCCTCCACCGCGGCATCGAAGGGCACGGCGCCGGGGCATGGCGGCGGCGGGCCCCCCGCCAGCAGGCGCTTGAGGTCGTCGACCCCCATCCCCCCCGCCGCCGCCATCGGCACGACCGGCACCCCCAGCCGCGCCGCAAGGGCGGCGGCGTCGACCGCCAAGCCCAAGTCGGCGGCGGCGTCGACCATGTTCAGGGCCACCACCACCGGCAGCCCCATCTCCAGAAGCTGCACGGTAAGATACAGCGACTGTTCGAGGCGGGTGGCGTCGACGACGCTGACGACGATGTCGGCGCCGTGCCGGGCCAGATAGTCGCGGGCGACGAAGTGGTCCAGGCCCTCCTCGTCCAGCGGCACGGCGATGCTGTACAGGCCCGGCAGGTCGATGACGGTGACCGCCCGCCCGTCGAGGCGGCAGACACCTTCCTTGCGTTCGACGGTGACGCCGGGGAAGTTGCCGATGCGCTGATTGGCGCCGGTCAGGCGGTTGAACAGCGTGCTCTTGCCGGAATTGGGGGCGCCGACCAGGGCGATACGTTGGCGCGCCGTCACCGCCGTATAGCCCTCAGGCCTCCAGGCGGAGGACGAGCACCTTGCGCGCCACGCCGCCGCCAAGGGCCACCACCGGCCCACGGGCGCGGACCAGCACGCCGTCACCACGCCGGTTGATCACCGCCATCTCGGCGCCGACCCGCACGCCCAGATCGCCGAGCCGGCGCAACAAATGCTTGCCGCCCAGGACCGCCGTCACCCGCACCCGCGCGCCCACCGGCACCTCGGCCAGCGGCAGCGCCGCCGCATCGGCGGCACCGTCGCCCTCGACAAGCGACGTGGGAGGAAAAGCGAGCGTCATCTGTCGCGACTGCCCCTGCAAGTCATTTTCAATCGCCACCATAGCAGCCCCCATGCCCACGTCAAGAGTGTGGAATTATCCGGGGCGCCAAAGGGGATCAGGGTTCGCAGGCTAGGTCTTCGTCGGGGCAGCCGCGCTCGATCTGCACGACGCTGTGCTCCAGGCCCAGGCCGGCGCCGAGTTCGTGCTTGATGGCGGCCAGGGCGCGGTCGTGGTCGGCCTCGGCGGCAATGGTGGCGTGCAGGGTGAGCAGGGGCCGCCCGCTGGTCAGCGCCCAGGCATGGACATGGTGGACGTCACGCAGCCCCGGCACCGCCGCCAGAAGGCGCGCGCGCACCTGCGCCTCGTCGAAATCCTCGGGCGCACCTTCGAGTAGAATGTGGGTGGCGGCGGCCAGCAGCCGCCAGGCATTGACGAGTATGAGCGCCGCCACCGCCAGCGACAGCAGCGGATCGATCGGAGTCCAGCCGGTGACCAGGATCACCACCCCCGCCACCACCGCCGCCGCCGAGCCCAGCAGGTCGCCCAGCACATGCAGCGCCGCGCCGCGCAGATTGAGATTGCCGTGGGCGTGCCCGGTGTGCAGCACCCGCAGCACGATGGCGTTGACCACCAGCCCCAGCGCCGCCACCACCAGCATCGGCACGCCCTTCACCGGCATCGGCGTGCCCAGGCGCTGGGCCGCCTCCCAGATGATCCACAGGGCCAGGCCGGCGGCGAGCAGCCCGTTGACGAAGGCCGCGAGCACCTCAAGGCGGCGATAGCCGTAGGTGCGCCGGCGGTCCGCCGCCATGCGCCCCAGCCGGAACGCGGCCCAGGCCATCAGCAGGGCGCCGGAATCGGTGAGCATGTGCGCCGCGTCGGCCAGCAGCGCCAGCGAACCCGACAGCCAGCCGCCCACCGCCTCCACCGCCATGAAGGCGGCGGTGAGGATGAAGGCCCACAGGGTGGTTGTCTCGACGCTCGTTCCGTCGGCACCGCCGTGGGGGTGGCGGTGGGGTGCCTGATTGGCGGTCATGAAGCCGACTTTTTCCACCGTCGGGTCACACCGGCACGCGGGCGCCGCCAATGGCGCCCGCCGGTCAGGGGCTGACGGCCTCGCCGCGCTTGTCCTCGGCGGCCTCGGCGGCCTCCGCCGACTCGGCGGCCACCTCCACCTCGGCGCGGCCGCCCTCGGCCCCGTCCTCGCGGGGCCCGCCGCCGTTGCCGCCCTCGCCCTTGGCGTCGGCGCCGTTGCCGCCATTGCCTTGGCGCGGGCGGCCGCCATTGGCGACGGCCTGGGCATTGATGATGCGCAGGTAATGCTCGGCGTGCTGATAATAATTCTCAGCCGAAACCCGGTCCCCCTGCGAATAGGCGTCCCGTGCCAGGGCCAGATACCTCTCTAACACCTGGTGGGCGTTGCCGCGAACGCGGACGTCGGGGCCGTTGCTGTCGAAGGTCTGGTTGCGGGACGGCTTCTTGCCGCCCATGCCGCCGCGGCCGCGCGAACGCTTGTTGGAATTCGACCCTTGCTTCATGGCACCTTCAGAAAAGACGGTTGACGGTCAAATGGATCCCCATTTTCCGGACCGCGGCCCGGATTGGTCCTAACGCTCGTCTGTCGACGGTGGGGAGTCTGCTTTGCGGCTTGAAGCGGAACACAATATTCCAGCTGCCGCGCCGTCTCGCCCACACTAGCCGGGACCGGCGCTCATTCCAACATCTTTTTGCAGCACCCGATCACTTCCGCGCCGAATGACGATGCACCGTTCGGTTCCCGCCAAGTCACGGCACACGCGGGCGGCGGGCATCCCCCGGTCGGCGAAGATTCGCGATACCAGGGGCGCCTGGCCGATGCCCACCTCGACCCCCGCAACGCCCCCCGGGGCAAGGAGGCGGTCAATGTCGGGAGCCAGCATCCGGTAGGCGTCGAGGCCGTCCGGCCCTCCATCCAGCGCCCGGCGCGGCTCGTGCACGGCCACCTCCGGCGCCAGCGTATCGACGGCGTCCGAGGGAATATAGGGAGGGTTGCTGACGATTACATCGAACAATCCGTCCAGGCCCCTACCCCAATCGCCAGAACGCACCTCCACCCGAGGGGAGAGGCCGAGAGCATCGGCGTTGGCGCGCGCCACCCGGCAAGCGGCGTCGCTGGCATCGACGCCCACCCCAACGGCGCGGAGCAGTTCGCTGAGCAGCGCCAGCAGCAGGCAGCCGGTGCCGGTGCCCAGGTCGAGCACCCGCAGCGGCCGCCGCCGGTCGGGCAGCGCGTCGAGCAGCGCCGCGACCACGGTTTCGCTGTCGGGGCGCGGGTCGAGGGTGTCACGGGTGACGATGAAGTCGAGGCCCCAGAACTCGCGCCGGCCGGTGATGTGCGCCATCGGCTCGCGGTTGGCCCGCCGCGCCGTCAGGCCCTCGACGCGCCGTGCCTCCGCCGCCGTCAGCCGGCGTTCCGGCCGCGCCACCACCGCCAGGGGCTCCACCCCCAGGGCGTGGGCCAGCAACAGCCGCGCCTCGAAGCGATGGCCGTCGATGCCGGCGCGGCGCAGGGCGGCGGCGGTCCGCGACAGGAGTTCGCCGGCGGTAGTCCCGGCGGTGGTCCCTGCGGCGGTGGTCATTGCAGCTCCGCCAGGCGCTGCGCCTGGTCATGGGCGACGAGCTGGTCGAGGATCTCGTCCAGCGCCTCGCCCGTCAGCACCTTCTCCAGCTTGTGCAGGGTGAGGTTGATGCGGTGGTCGGTCACCCGCCCCTGCGGGAAATTGTAGGTGCGGATGCGCTCCGAGCGGTCGCCGCTGCCCACCTGGCTGCGGCGCGCCGCCGAGCGTTCGGCATCGCGCTGGGCGCGCTCGTGCTCGTAGAGCCGGGCGCGCAGGATCTTCATCGCCTTGGCCTTGTTCTTGTGCTGGCTCTTCTCGTCCTGCTGCGACACCACGACCCCGCTGGGGATATGGGTGATGCGCACGGCCGAATCGGTGGTGTTGACGTGCTGGCCGCCGGCGCCCGACGAGCGGAAGGTGTCGATGCGCAGGTCGGTGTCGTTGATGGCGACGTCGAACTCCTCGGCCTCGGGCAACACCGCCACGGTGGCGGCCGAGGTGTGGATGCGCCCGCCGGATTCGGTCACCGGCACGCGCTGGACGCGGTGGACGCCCGATTCGTATTTCAGGCGCCCGAAGACGTTGCGGCCCGCGATGGTCGCCACCGCCTCCTTAATGCCGCCGATGCCGGTGTCGTTCACTTCCATCAGTTCGAATCGCCAGCCCTGCTGCTGGGCGTATCGCTCGTACATGCGCAGCAGTTCGGCGGCGAACAGCGCCGCCTCGTCACCGCCGGTGCCGGCGCGCACCTCCAGGATGACGTTGCGTTCATCGGCCTCGTCCTTGGGCAGCAGCATGAGCTGCACCTGCCGCTCCAGCGCGGGCAGGCGCTCCTTGAGGCCGTAATACTCGTCCTCGGCCAGCGCGCGCATCTCGGGATCGCCGGGGTCGTCCATCATCGCCCGCGCCTCGGCCATCTGCACGTGAACGCGACGCAATTCCTGGATGGCCTCGACCACCGGCCCCAGGTCGGAGAGTTCCTTGGACATGCGGGCGATGGCCTGGGCGTCCTCCACCTCGCCGGCCAGCAGGTCGCGCAGTTCGTCGTGGCGCGCCAACACGCGGTCCAGTTTGTCGTCCAGATTCATCAAACCCTCACCTCGCGGCCCTCAGCGCCCGGTATCGAGGCGGAAAAGCCGAATCAGCGCCTGTTCCACCGCCTGCCATTCCGGCGCGGCGATTCCCCCGCCGGCGGCGATGCCCTTCATGGCCTCGCTGGGATCGTGAAGCAGGCGGTTGACCAGCAGGCGCGTGGCCTTGTCGGCGTCGCCGCCGGCCTCCTTCAGGGCGGCCTCGCGCTCGGCCTCGAAGCGCTGGCGCAGCGCCACGATCGCGGGCACCGCCACCCGCGCCGCGCGCCCGCGCAGGAAGGCGGCCACCTCCTCCTCGACAATCTTCCAGGCGGCACGGGCCGCCGCCTCGCGGCCGGCGCGGCCCTCCAGGGCGACGCGCTCCAGATCGGCAAGGTCGTAGAGGAAGGCGCCGTCGACGCGGTCGACGGCCGGATCCACGTCGCCGGGAATGCCGGCGTCGACCACGAATATGGGCTTGCGGCGGCGCCTTTTCAGCGCCGCCTGCAAATGGTGCTGGTCGAGGACGATCTCGCGGCTGCCGACGCAGGTCAGCACGATATCCGCCTGGGGCAGAAGCGCGGCGAGATCGGCGAAGGCGGCGGCGTGGCAGTCGAGTTCGCGGGCCAACGCCTCGGCGCGCCCGGCGCGCGGCGCCGTCACCACCAGCCGCGCCACCCCGGCCTCCAACAGGCTTTCCGCCACCAGTTCGCCCATGTCGCCGCCGCCGATCAGCAACGCCTCGCAGCGCGACAGATCGCCGTGCAGGTCGCGGGCGAACTGCACCGCCGCCGCGGCGATGGACACCGGCCCCTCGCCGATGCTGGTCTCGCTGCGCACACGCTTGGCGGCGCCGTAGGCGGCCTGCAACAGCGCCTCAAGCTCGCTGCCCGACATGCCGGCGTCGCGGGCGAAGCGATGCACCGCCTTCACCTGCCCCAGCACATGCGGCTCGCCGATGACCAAGCTGTCCAGCGAGGCGGCGACCGCGAAGCAATGGCGCACCGCCTCGGGACCGACCAGGGTATAAAGCTGCGCCGCCAAGTCAGCGGTGGCGACCCCGGCGCGCTCGGCCAAAAGCTCGGCGATGCGCGCCGTTGCCTCGGCGGGTTCGTGATGGATGGTGACGATCTCGACGCGGTCGCAGGTGGACACCGCCGCCGCCTGGCTCAGACCGGCGGCGCGCAGGCGCTCCAGGAAGGCGAGCTGGGCGGCGTCGTCGACGAACAGCGCGTCGCGCAGGGCCAGGGAACTGGACCTGTGGTTGGCGCCGATGACAATCGGCCGCAGGAGCACCTGCGCCTCGACCTGCATCATTCCCGCTCCAGCCGCCGCAGGCGCTCCTCCAGGGCGTCCACGGGCACCTCCTCCTGGGCGCCGGAATCGAGGTCGCGCAGGGTGACCGCCCCGCGCGCCGCCTCGTCCTCGCCCAGGATGAGGGCGGCGCGCGCATTGGCCTTGTTGGCGCGCGCCAGACGCTTCTTCATGTTGCCGGAAAAGCCGAGATCGACCACGAAGCCGGCCCGGCGCAGGCGCTGCGCCAGCACCAGCGGATCGCCGCCGCCCGCCGGCACCACCACCAGCGGCCGCGGCGCCGGCGGCGCCACCGCCAGCAGCATCGCCAGCCGCTCCACCCCGGCGGCCCAGCCGATGCCGGGCGTCGCCGGCCCGCCCATCTGGCCGATCAGCCCGTCATAGCGCCCGCCCGCCAGCACCGTGCCCTGG
>JAWLGJ010000099.1:0-2542 GCA_041685145.1 Magnetospirillaceae bacterium
AGTGTCGGAGAACTATGTCCAGCGCACGATCCAGCTGGCGCGCCAGGGCTACACCGACATGGCGTTCGCCACCTATGATACCGACTGGGATTCGGAAGCGTATCTGACCGTCGCCGGCCAGAACTCCAATAATTCCGTGCGCCTGACCAACGATTTCCTGGAGGCTGTCGCCAACGACGCCGACTGGAACCTGATCCGCCGCACCGATGGCAAGCCCGCCAAAACCATCCGCGCCCGCGACCTGATGGACCAGATCAGCTACGCCGCCTGGGCCAGTGCCGACCCGGGTGTGCAGTTCGATACCACCATCAACGAATGGCACACCTGCCCCGCTTCCGGCCGGATCAACGCCAGCAATCCGTGTTCCGAGTACATGTTCCTCGACGATACGGCCTGCAATCTGGCCTCGCTGAACCTGGCTGCCGCCGCGTTCTACAACGCCGGTGAATTCGACCTGGAAGCCTACAGCCACGCTGTCCGCCTGTGGACCGTGGTCCTTGAGATCAGCGTGCTGATGGCGCAGTTCCCGAGCCGCGAGATCGCGCAGCGGTCCTACGATTTCCGCACGCTTGGCCTCGGTTATGCCAATCTCGGTGGCCTGCTGATGGCCTCCGGCCTCGCCTATGACAGCGACGAGGGCCGCGCCGCCGCCGCGGGTCTGACCGCCCTGATGACCGGCGTCGCCTATGCCACGTCGGCGGAAATGGCCGCCGGCCTCGGCCCCTTCCCGCGCTGGGCTGAGAATCGCGAGGGCATGCTGCGCGTCATCCGCAACCACCGCCGCGCCGCCCATGGAGAGACGACGGACTACGAAAATTTGAGCGTGCCGCCGGTACCGCTCGACGCGACCTTGGTTCCCTACGAAGGCTTGGCCGAGCGTGCCGCGGCAGCATGGGACCGCGCGCTGGAACTGGGCGAGCAGCACGGCTACCGCAACGCACAGGCCACCGTGATTGCGCCGACCGGCACCATCGGCCTGGTGATGGATTGCGACACCACCGGCATCGAGCCCGACTTCGCGCTGGTGAAGTTCAAGAAACTGGCCGGCGGCGGCTATTTCAAGATCATCAACCGCATGGTGCCGCAGGCGCTGAAGGCGCTGGGTTACACCCGCGACCAGATCGGGGCGATCACCACCTACGCCACCGGCCACAACACGCTGCGCGGCGCGCCGGCGATCAACCACGACACGCTGACCGCCAGGGGCTTTTCGCCGGAAGCGCTCGAATCCATCGAATCGTCGCTGGCCAGCGCGTTCGACATCAAGTTCGTGTTCAACCGCTTCACCCTTGGCGACGATTTCTGCCGGGATGTGCTGGGCTTCACCGATGCGCAGTTGAACGACTACAGCTTCGACATGCTGTCCGCGCTGGGCTTTTCGGCCGACGAGGTGCGGCAGGCGAACATCCACGTCTGCGGCGCCATGACGGTGGAGGGCGCGCCCGAACTGAAGGACGAGCACCTGCCCGTGTTCGATTGTGCCACCCCTTGCGGGCGGGAAGGCACACGCTATCTGTCGGCGGAGGCGCATATCGACATGATGGCGGCGGCACAGCCGTTCATCTCCGGTGCGATCTCCAAGACCATCAACATGCCGAACGCCGCCGGCGTCGCCGATTGCGAGAGCGCCTATATGCGCTCCTGGAAGCTGGGGCTGAAGGCGAACGCGCTCTACCGCGACGGCTCCAAGCTTTCGCAGCCGCTAAACGCCTCGCTGCTGGATGATGTCGACCACCCTTTCGAGGATGCCCATGGGGAGCCCCCCCTGCCCTCTGCTGTTGCGACGGAGCGTGTGGTTGAGCGCATCGTCGAGAAGGCCGTGGTCATGCGCCAGAAACTGCCGGACCGGCGCAAGGGCTACACCCAGAAGGCGGTGGTCGGCGGCCACAAGGTCTATCTGCGCACCGGCGAGTGGGAGGACGGGCGCCTCGGCGAGATCTTCATCGACATGCACAAGGAGGGCGCGGCCTTCCGGGCGATGATGAACAACTTCGCCATCGCGGTCTCGATCGGCCTGCAATACGGCGTGCCGCTGGAGGAATTCGTGGAGGCGTTCACCTTCACCCGGTTCGAGCCGTCCGGCATGGTCGAGGGCAACGACGCCATCAAGATGGCGACCAGCGTCGTCGACTACGTCTTCCGGGAACTGGCGGTCAGCTATCTGGGCCGGGCCGACCTCGCCCATGTCGAGCCGGAGGATATCCGCCACGACACCCTCGGCGAAGGCGAGGACGAAAGCGCGCTGGATGAGGAATGGAAGCACCGCCGCGACGGCGACCTGGACGCCGCCCGCCGCCTCGCCAGCTCCGGCTATCTGCGCGACAACCTCTACGTGCTGAGCGCACCCAAGGCCCGCGCCACCGCCAGCATGGCCGCCGCAACCATGGAGGCGGTGGAAACCGCGACCGCCGCCGGCACGATGCGCTCCACCAGTTCCGCCGCGGTCGCCGTCTCCTATTCCAGCGGCGGCGGCAACGGCCCCGGCTCCGAACGCGCCGCCCGCGTGCAGGAGGCGCGCATGAAGGGCTATGAAGGCGACAAC
>JAWLGJ010000064.1:0-13760 GCA_041685145.1 Magnetospirillaceae bacterium
ATCTTGAGCTTGAGGAGATTCGGGTGGAGGCGGTGGCGCCGCCGTGGCGCCGGCGGGCGGCGCCGACGGCTGGAAGCGTGCCGCGCGGCGGGGTCTACGCCTGTCCGCTGCCGCCGCGCGACGCCCTGACCTACCGCCCGGCGGAGGTCGCGCCCTTTCTGGCCAACCTGCTGTGGAACCGGCCGCGCGGCTGGCGGATCGGCCTTTTGAGCGTCAACGGCGCGACGGAGACGGCGCTGGCGACGCTGGCGCGGCACCTGGCCTTCCTGCACCCGCCACGATCGCTGCTGCACGAGCGGCCGGCGGACAGCGCGGCGGCCGCCGATGACTGCGACCTTGTCGTCGTCGACGCCGGCCTCGATTTCGACCACTGCCGCGACTGGGACATCGACCGCATCCTGGCCGCCCTGCTGCCGCTGGAAGCCCATCTCCGCGCCCTCGCCCGGCACGAGTGCGCGCGCGTCGACGCGGGGCGGGCGCCACGGCCGTTCGTGTTCGTCAACCTTCAGCAGGTGGCATTCCCGGCGGTCGCTTCGGCGGAACGTTCCTGGCTGCACGACGTCGTCGCCGCCGAATTCGAGGTGTCGTTTGCGCCGCTTCAGGCGCGGGTGGGCGAAGGCGTGGTGAAAGGGGCAACGCGCCCGGCGGCCGCCGCCGACCCCGATTACGAGCGCGCCTTCGAGGGGGTGCGGTTGCTGGCCGAAACCTTGGCCCGCGATCCCGATGCCGATATCCGGCCGGACCAGTGGAAGCTGCCGGTGCTGACGTTGGCCGAAGCCCTGGCCGAATCGGGAGGCACCCCGCTGCCGGCCGCCGGGCTTGCACGCATGGTCGAACGCGCGCGGCGAGAGCGGCCCTCGGCGCGATACGCCGCCGAACTGCTGGTGCCGGCGGCGCCGCGCCGGTCGCGGGCCGCCGTCAGCGCCCTGTGCAGCCTGGGCGATTGGGACGATCCGCGATGGTTCGAGGCGTGGGCCGAGCATTACGGCGGAGCGGCGCCCCGGAGCCTCTTCCGGCGCTCGCGGCACGGATGGAGCGGCGCGCAGACCCTGTTCGCGCTGGCGGAACTGGGGGCGCTGCGGCCCGACGCATCGGTGCTGGTGATGGCGCCGTTCCCGGGGCGGCTGGTGGCGGCCTTGGCGCAGAAGGTGGCGCGCGTCGACATGCTGCACTGGCTGAAAACCGTTTCGCCGCCGGTGACGGAAGACCCCTACAGGGAGGACGGCTATTTCGAATCGACGCCGCGTCGCCGCACGATCTTTGGAAAGGATGGCCGTGGCGAGCGATTCGACGCGGTCGTCGCGACCGAGGCGGCGATGAAGGTCTGCGTCCACGAACGCTTCGTTCCCGCCGCCGCGGAACTGCAATCGCGGCTGAAAGTCGGCGGCACCCTGCTCTTCGACCTCGATGTCCGCCTCACCGCCGGTCCCGGAAGCTGGTACATCGGCGCCGACCTGCTGGCTTCGGGTGCTTTCGCGGCGGCGTTTGAACGCAGCGGCCTGCTCAGCCTGCAAGGTCCACGAGCCTTCACCGTCGACGCCGACACCTTGGACTGCTTCGGCCGTCAGTCCGCCGACTACGCCATGCCGCAACTCTGCCGCGACCATTTCGGCGCCGTCACGACGCACGCCCTCCTCGCCTTTCGCAAGGAACGCGCGGCCACCCAGGGCGAGTGGGCACGAGTGCAGGCGGCGCTGCTGTCGCTGGGCCCTGGGCTGGTGGCGCTGCTCGACCCTTCGGCGCGGCGCGACGGTTGCGCGCGGGTGGCGCCGGGCGCGACGGTGGCGACGCGGCCCGTTCCACTGTGCGACGGCGTGTACGCCGTCACCGTTGCCTCCGAGGGCCCGGCTCCGGCACTGTTGGTGGTGGCGAACGACGGCACGGTGTTGGCGCGGGGCGACGATGGGGGCCCGGTGGTGTTCCACCACACCGCCGACGAGGGGCTTTGGCCGGAAGTCCGGGTCTGCCTGCATGGTGGTGCGGGAGGGGCACGAGTGACGCATGTGGGGCTGCACGTCCATGACCGATGACGTCGAGCCGCGATTTCTGCTGGTGACCGCGCTGGCGCACTTGCTGCGCGAGGAGCCTGATCCGGCCGCGGCACTGCTCGCGCGCCTGCAAGAACGTGCGCCCGACCATCCCGGGCTCGCGCCCGCCCTCCGGGCGACCACGGCCGCGCGACAGGGCGAGGCGCTCGACCTCGACGCCATCGCCAGCGCCGCTGGGACCGCCGATCTCGACGTCATTCGCGAGCACTTCGCCGCAAGGGCCGCGGCGGAGAAGGGCGGGTCCGCGTGGTTCACGGCGCTGCTGAACTGGCCACCGGATGGAACGGTGTGGCGGTATTTGTGGAGCGGCGCCGTCGCGGCCCTCGATGACGGACGTCCCGCCGCCGCCTTTTGCAGGCTGCGCCAGATCGCGCGCCGGTGGCCCGAGCGGACGCAATGGCGGTTGCTGGTGGAGTTCCTCCAGCGGGCCGGGCGCCTGCGCCTCGCCGACCGGCTCGCGGAGGCGGTTCTGCCGCCGGCCGCCGCCCTTCAGGTCCGCGCCGAGACGGCGATGTTCCGGGGCGAGGCGGAGGCGGCGGAGGCTCTTTTCTCCGCCGCCGGCCCAGGGCTCGGCGATGCGCGGCGCTTGGCCGTCTATCATCTACAGGCGCATCTGCTGATGGGGCGGCTGGCCGACGCGGAGCGGGCGGCGGAGGAGGTCGGCGGCCCGCCGCTGGTGCTGGGTTGGCGGGCGATGTGTTCGCTTGCGGCCGGGGCTCCGGCGGAAGCCCTGGTTGTGGCGCGGCGGTGCGTGGCCGAGGCCACCAACGATGTTCATGGCGTCGCCTACGGATTTCTGGGCCTGGCCGAGCATGGCTGCGGGCGCACCGCCGAGGCCGGCGAGAGTTTTCGCCACGCCGTCGGGCTGCAGGCTGGCTCGCCGTGGCTGCGCTATCTGCGCGCCGCCCACGAGGCCGAGCACGGCGACGCCGCGGAGGGACGGCGGTTGCTGGCGCGGGCGCGCGCCGCCCATCGCGGCGCCTTCGAGCATTTCATGCGGCTGCGCGCCGCCGTCCTGCGGGGCGCGGGCATGACGACTCACGCCCGCGGTCCAGACGGGAGGAACATGTGACCTCGGCCTTTCACCGCCACCATGTCGTCGCACTCGCCGATGAGGTATTCCAGGACGCACTCGGGCATTGGGTGGACCGTGAAGCGGCCCCGAACGCAGCCCTGCGGGTGGCTGATGTCGGCGGCGGCGACGGCAGCGCGTCGAGGGATCTGTTCGAGCCGGTAACGCGGCCGTTGCGGGTTCACCCACTTGACCTCGACGGACACGACGCCGACAGCATTCCCTGCGACATCACCAAGCCCTTGCCGGCAAACCTCGTGGAAACCTTCGACATCGTCGTGTCACTGGCCGCGTTCGAACACTTCAAGGATCCCTTTACCGCCGCGGACAATTGCGCGCGACTGCTTCGACCTGGTGGCTTGATATACGTCAGGACCCTTTTCGCGTGGCGCTACCATCCGGCACCACGAGATTATTATCGTTTTACGGACGACGCATTGCATTACATGTTCGAGGAACGCAACCAGCTCGCAACATGGTGTTGTGGCTACGACACATCCAGGCGCCGCTGGGATATACGCGGCGGTTACTTCGGGGATGCGGATGTGCCGCCGATCGACGACCTGGGCGGCTTTCGCGAGAACTGGTGGGTCTTTTATGTCGGGACCAAGCCGCGCAGCGGCACCGTCGACATGTAGCGGCGCGGGAGCGCCCTACGGTGATTCATGCTGATTTCACGGTATCAAGCATCTAATGTGTACGCGGTATCGCGGCACTGAACCGCACGCGTTGTAGCGCGATGCGCGGCAAGGGACGTCAACCAACGACAGGTACAAATGAGCAGCACATTTTGCGCGCTACCGTGGGTGCATCTGTTGATCACGTCATATGGGGGCGGCCAAGTCTGCTGCCTGGCCCGCGACATGCTGCGGGAGAACGGGCAGCATGTGTCTTTATACACCTCTACTTTGGACGAAGTATGGAACTGCGAAAGTCTTCGCCGCATCCGCCTCAACATGCTGGCCGGCAAACCATCGCCGGAATGCAGTCTGTGTTACCAAAACGAGGCTGATAACATCCGGAGCGAACGACTCGAGGAAACCAGGTACTGGCAAGAGCAGACGGGTTTCACGATCGAAACCGCACGGGATGCAACCGACGCGGAAGGCAGGACAAGCATCGCACGACCTGTCTACTATCAACTTCTTGTCAGCAACGCCTGCAATCTCGCTTGTCGCATGTGCAACGCCGAAGCGTCGTCGCGTATCGAACACGACGCCGTTCATCGCGCATGGGCGCCGGGTTACAACAACGGAGTGATGCCGCGCTGGAAGGGTGACCGCGTTTCCATCGGGCCGGAGCACCATATCGGCGTTGCCGCCGGCGGCTTGGCGCCGCGTCAAGACGACAGGGGAACGAACGCCCATGCGATCTTGCGCGAGGCTTGGTTCGACGTGCCCCATTTGCCGTCCACGGATCCGATCACGTCAATCGGACTTTCCTTTGATGCCCAGGACGGAAAACCATTCGCCTGTACCATTACCGCAAACAGCGCGACGTTGTTCGACGGCACCGTTGAGCCCGGTCAGTCGTCCCTGCTTTTGGCAACGGACCGCCTTCAACCATTCTCGACCTTGCGCCTGTCGATCGCGGTTGCCGAGACGGAGGGACATCAGCCGACGGTTTTTCTCCGAGAGGTGTTTCTGCAACGTGCCGAAGAAAGGCAGCGGAGCGGCGAGTACGTTGTCAGCCGATTCAGTGACCGGTCCAAGCCCCTTTTTGACCAGGACTCGTTCCTTTTCGGGGAATTACTGGCGCGATCATCGGAGCTGCGGCGAGTATACGTAACCGGCGGCGAGCCTCTTTATTCAAAGAGTCTTCTGCGCATGGTCGCCTACCTCAACGACCTGGGTCACTCTCGTAACATCGATGCATATTTCACCACAAACGCGACTGTTCTCTCGGATTCCCTGCTTGAGCAGTTGCGATCATTTAACATTGTCCGGATCGGCATCAGTCTGGACGCGCTGGGAGACAAAATAGAATACATTCGTCACGGAACAAAATGGCAAATAATGCTTGCCAATATAGAAAGATTGCGCTCGGTGGACGCGGTTCGACTGCATGCAATTCCTGCGGCCCAGATCATGAATATTCTTGAGATGGCGGAAACGATGCGGTTCTGCGATAGCATCGACCTGCCATTTGGCATCAATCTGGTTTATTACCCCGAGTTTCTGAATGTCCTGGCTGCCCCGAGGTTGGTAAGGGATATCGCGGCGGATAGGCTGGAAATTTACGCCAACACCGATTGCAGGCCCGAGCAGCGACATACCGTCGTCTCGCTCGTCAACCATCTGCGGTCGGAAAACGACCTATGCACGCCCGAACGTCTCTTGCAGTTTATGCTGTTTACGAACGACCTCGATGCAAGTCGGGGCGAATCGTTCAAGGATGCCTTCCCCGAGTTGCACCGCCTGCTGGAAGAAAGTGGTCATACGTGGACCAGCAACCTGAAAATCGCGACACGGGATAAGGGTGAAAAACAGGGCGCTCCATGAATAGAAAAATAATGTTTGTCCACATTCCCAAGACCGGTGGATATACGCTGGACATGTTCTTTCGCTCCTGTTGTGGCTATGAGCGGTCGGTTGACGTCACCTACGAGGCGGCGGTGCCGCACGATGTCTTTGATGAACACGATGTAATCCTAGGTCACCGTCCGATTACGTTCTTCGAGGATTATCCGGTGGCCCATCCGAAATTCACTATTTTTCGCGAGCCTGCCGAACGATTGGTATCCTACCAAAGGTATCTTTCCCGCCGACATCAGCACCCCTTGCACTCATGGGCCCGTAGCGTTGACTTTCCAACTTTTTGCGCGGAAGCACCGCAAAAAGATCGGACTGCTCGGTCACAAGCCTATTATGCCACCGGCAACATCAAGCCGACACTTAACGAAATACGCGAGGCGATCGACAAGCGCTTCTGGATGGCGTCCACTCTCGAATACATTGATGTTGCCGCTGATATCGTGCGGAAATACATGGGATGGCCTCCGGCTGAAATTGGGCACTTCAACGACGGCGGAGGGAGTTTCGTAGACAGTAGCAAGCAGTCCGTATTCGATGATATCTCCATCGATTCCGCCACCTTGAAAGCCGTTCGGCGGGATTTCGCGTTGGATTACTACGCGTATTCTTATGCCTTGGAGCGGTTCGTGGAGCGGTGGGTTCTTTCGGATCACTGAGTAATCCGAGTTGCTTGGTTCCTGAGTCCGCATTTGCCAAGGAAGGTCCAGAACGCCCTCTCCAATCGTTCACGGGGCAAGCCAGCCTGTTCATTGCAACGTCAAAGCTGATATGACCACATCCCGCAATCCCGAACTCGTCTTTGCGCTGGCGGTCAGGCTCGTGCAGGCGGGTCGCCTGGGGGAGGCGCACCAGGCGCTGGCGGCGGCGGCGGTCGGGCGCGGGCGCGCCTCGGCCGAGGTGCTGCGGCTGCTGGCCAAGCTCGACCTGCAAGCCGGCCGGGCCGCCGAGGCGCTGCGGACGATGAAGCGGGCGCTGAAGGCCGATCCGGGGCTGCCGGAGGCCCGGTACGAACTGGGCGTGATGCTGCTCGCCAACGAGCGCCTCGCCGAGGCGGCGACGGCCTTCCGCAAGGCGCTGGCCGACAATCCCGGCGACCAGCGGGCACGTTTCAACCTCGCCTGGGCTCTGGGCAAGGCCGGCCGCCCCGAGGCCGCCGACGCCTACCGCGATGTCCTCGCCCACGATCCCGACAACGTCGACGCCTGGTTCAACCTCGGCAACCTGCTGGCGCCGGACGATCCCCGGCAGGCGCGGGCGGCCTATGACGAGGCCCTGCAACGGGCGCCGGAGCGCGAGGACGTGCGCCACAACCTCAGCCATGTTCTGGTCACGCTCGGTCGTCACGCCGACGCCTGGGCGGTCGTCACCGGCGGCCCCGATGCGAGCCGGCGCTCGCCGATGCGCCTGAAGGCCATGGGCAAGATCGCGATGACGCTGGGCCGGAACGACGAGGCCGAACAAGCCTTCCGCGACAGCCTGCGCGCAGCGCCGGAGGATTGGGAAACGCGCTACAACCTCGCCATGCTGTGCTACCGCGACGGCCGCCTGGCCGAGGCGGAAGCGCTGATGGCCGGTTGCCCGGCGCGGGCCGAGCACCTCAATCTGTTGGCGGTGATCGCCTTGTCGCGTTTCCAGCCGCTCGCGGCGGAAAGGCATCTGCGCCAGGCCCTCGCCCAGGCCCCGGACTGGGCCGACCTGCACAACAACCTCGGCAAGGTCCAGGCCGTGCAGGGCGAAATCGCCGAGGCCCAGGCGCTGTTCCGCCGCGCGCACGAATTGGCGCCCGAGGATGCCGCCATCCACAGCAACTACCTGTTCAGCCTGTGCCACGACCCCGCCGTCGACGAAGATACCCTGTGCCGCGAACATCTGAGATACGGCGACATCCAGGAGGGGCGCGTCGAGCCGCTGGCCATCGAACCGCCGGGGGCGCGGCAACGCCGGCGGCTGCGCCTGGGCTTCCTCTCGCCGGATTTCCGCGAGCACGCGGTAATGATGCTGTTGCTGCCGGTGTTGCGCCGTCTTGACCGCGCGCGCTTCGAAATCCACTGCTACTTCACCTCAAGCCGCGGCGACGCCGTCACCGAGGCGGTGGCGGCCAGCGCCGATGCCTTCCACCGGGTCGCATGGCTGCCGCCGGCGGCGGTGGCGCGGCGCATCGCCGAGGACGGCATCGACGTGCTCATCGACCTCGCCGGGCACACCGCCAACAACGCCTTGCCGGTCATGGCCCACCGTCCCGCGCCGATGCAGGCGACATGGCTGGGCTACCCGTTCAGCACCGGAATGCGGCGCGTTGACTATCGCCTGGGCCTGGGGGCGCCGCCGCCCGGCGTTCCCGACCCCCACGGCACCGAACGCCTGGTGGCCTTGTCCGCCCTGCCGCTGTTCGTGCCGCCGGCGGCTTCGCCGGACCCGCTGCCGCCGCCGGTGCTGCGCAGCGGCCGCGTCACCTTCGGCTCGCTCAACCGCGCCTCGAAAATCAACCCGGCGGTGGCAAGAGCCTGGGGGCTGATCCTGGCGCGGATGCCGACGAGCCGCCTGATCATGCTCGCCGACGACGGGGACCAGCCGGCGGTGCGCGACGGCCTGCTCGACCTGCTCGGCCGGCACGGCGCCGACACGACGCGAATCGAGGTCGCGAAGACGGTTTCATACGAGCGGTTCCTGCATTTCATCAACGGCATCGACGTGGCGCTGGACCCGTTTCCCTATGGCGGCGGCACCACGACCCTGACGACGCTGTGGATGGGCGTGCCCGTTGTCACCCTGAAGGGGGCCGGGCTGCGCCAGGGGACATCGGCTTCGATGCTGGCGGGGGTGCGGCTGAACCACCTGATCGCCGAAAGCGAAGACGACTATGTCGAGGCCGCCTGCCGCACGGCGGCCGACACCGCCGGCCTGGCCAGGCTGCGCGCCGAGGGGCGGGCGCGCATGTTGCTGTCGCCGATGCTTGACGAGGTCGCCTATGTGCGGCGGTTCGAGGAGGTCGTGCTCGCCTTGTGGCCCGGCCCCGCCCCCGCCGCACCCATGCAAAGCGAAGCGCAGGCATGATTTCCGTCGTCGTCTATGGGCGCAACGATGCCCACAGCATCGGGCTTCAGAAGCGGGCGGCGATCAGCCTCAACTGCATCGCCGAGACCTTGGAAACGCCGACCGACGAGATTGTCTTCGTCGACTACAACACCCCCGACGAACTGCCGACATTCCCGGAAGCGATCGCCGACACGCTGACCGACGCGGCGCGCCGGCGGCTGCGGGTGCTGCGCGTGCGCCCGTGGCATCACGAGCCGTGGCGGCGGCGGGCGGCCGGGGCGGTCATCGACTCCCTGGCCCGCAACATCGGTGCCCGCCGCGCGCGGCCCGAGAACCGCTGGATCCTCTCCACCAACAGCGACATGGTCCTGATCCCCCGGCGGCGCCCGAGCCTGTCGGCCCTGTGCGCCGAGATCGAGGGCGGCTGCTGGCATCTGCCCCGTTTCGAGGTTCCGCAGGCGGTCTGGGAAAGCTTGCCCCGCAACCAGCCGCGCCGGGTCATGACCGAGTTGGTCGACGTGGCGCCCCGCCTGCACCTGAAGGAGGTGGTTCGCGGCTCGCGGCCGGCGGTTTTCGACAACAACGGCGATTTTCAGCTCGTCAGCCGCGGCGACTTCGAGGCCGTGGGCGGCTTCGACGAGCGGATGCTGCACGGCTGGGCGGTGGACTCCAACCTGGCCAAGCGGCTGCTGATGCGCCTCGGTACGATCGGCTCGCTGGCCGACCGGATGGAGGGCTATCACTGCGCCCACCATCGGCAGGTGTCGCCGCGGCACGGTCACCACCGGGTGGAGGACGATTACCAGCGCTTCTTCGTCGCCGTCGACCGGCCCGAGCTACCCGAGCAGGAGGGGCGGTGGGGCCTGGCCGGCGAGGAACTGGAGGAGATCCGCCTGGACGACGGGACGACATCCGGCTGGAGCCAGGCCCTGGAAGCGGTCGTGGCGCCGGCGGCGGAGGTTCCCGTCGAGAGCGTCTACAATCCCGAGGAGCCCGACCAGCCGTCCTACCGCGCCGCGCATGTGCTGCCGCACCTCGTCGATCTCATCACCGACCGTCACCGCGCGACGGCCTTCGCATGGTTCGGCGCCCGCCCCCGGACCCTGACCCTGTTCGCCGAAGCGGTGGCGGCGCTGGGTTTTCGGTCACCCGTCATGGCGGCGACCGGCCGGGGCGAGGACGACGGCCCGGCCCCTGTCACGGCGACGGCCGCCGCCGAGGCCATCGCCAGGGCCGATGTGCTCGTCTTCGAGTTCGGCTGCGCCAGCCAGGATCTGGCGCGCCTGGAACCCTCCCGCCCCGGCCGGTGGAGCGACGACGACCTGAGGCGTCTGGCGCCGGTACGCGACGCCTTCGAACGCGCGGTGACCGAGGAGCGCGAACGCCTTGCCGCCGGTGCCCCGCCACGGCTGTTCGTGGTGGTTAACGCCATACACAACCGCTGCGAATCGCTGGTGATGCAGGCCCTCGGCGCCGGGCGAATCCCCTACACCACCCGGCTGCGCCACGGCTACGTCTTGGCCCAGAGCCCGCCCGCGCCCTACACGCCGCCGGCGGTCGCCGACGAACTCACCCGGCGCTGCGGCCGCGCGCAGCCGGTGCCGGTCACAGAGGCCGTCCGCCTCATGAGTCATGCCGAGCGCCTTCTCGCGGGGCCGGTGAGCGGCCGGGAACTGGAGGCGATGACGCGGGCGGCGGGGCCGCTTCTGGCCCTGCTCGACCACGACCACCTGGTCCGGCATGTCCCCGAGGAAGCGCGCCGCGCGGCGCGGGAGGCGGTGGAGAGCGCTCGCGGTGCCCGCCGCCTGGCACCGAAAGTGACCGTGCCCGTCACCGAGGCGCCTTTGCCGCCCGGGGACGCCCCCTGCCGCCTGGCCACCGTCGAGGACTGGGAGGATACGGCCTTCCTTGCCGTCATGCGTTCACATTTCCAGGGGCCGTTCGCCGCCAATCTCCTGCGGCGCTCCGCCGAGGACTGGTATGGCGGCCACATCCTGCTGCAATTGCGCGCCCGGGACGGCCTGCATCCCGATGCCCGCGTCCTGGTCGTCGCCGCCGCCCCGCACGCCCTTGTCGATGCCTTGAGCTGGTCGGCGGGGCGCGTGGAGGTGCTGGGCCCCGGAATAGACCCCGACGCCCCGCGTTTGCGCGACCCCGCGCGCCTGGTCCGTCATCCCACGGGCGCGGCGCTTCCCGACGGTCCCTTCGATGCGGTGGTGTTCCTGCCGGCGGCGCTGCTTGGTGGGAACGCCGCCGACACCGTGCGCAAGACCGCGCGACGATTGCGGACCGGCGGTGTTCTGGTTCTGGCGGAATGGCTCGCGGTGGGATCGGCCGGCGACGGGCGCCCCCACGCCCGCGACTTCTTTGGCGATGCCCTTGCCGAGGCATTTCGTGAGGCGGGTCTGCAACGCCTTCCGGGGCAGCCGCGTCTTACCCCCGCCACCCTGGACCATGCCGCCTGGGACGAGGAGCAGGCCAGGCAGCCCCACTTTCTGCGCGTGCGCGGCGACGGCATCGCCACCACCGGCACCTGTTTCTTCCGCCGCACGGCCGAGGCCCCCTCGTCCGGCGCGCGGCTGCCGGAGGCCCTGCGCGCCTGCATGACGGCGAAACCATGCGCCGGTTGAAGGCGCTGCTGGCGACGCCGTCGGTGCGGGTCGTCTCGGTGGACATCTTCGACACCCTGCTATTGCGCGGCACCCGGCCGGAGTTGCAGCGGTTCGGCGACGTCGCCGCCGTCCAGGCGGCGGCGCTGCGCGAAGCGGGGTTGGCGGCGCCGGATGCGAGCGCCCTTTACCGCGCACGGCTGCAAGCCCACAAACGGGCCTACGACGCCGTGCGCGCCGCCGGTCGCGGCGAGGTGACGCTCGCGGCCGTGCTGGAGGCGGTGTGCCGCATCTGCGACCTGCCGCCCGAGGCGGTGCCGGTGATGGCGCGGACCGAGGTCGCGTGCGAGAAGCGGGCCCTGCGCCTCAACCGCGCGCTGGCGGCCCTGCTGTCGGCGCCGCCTTCGCCCCGCCGGATCGTCTTCGCCAGCGACATGTACCTGCCGGGCGGCGCGGTGCGCGAATTGGTCACCCACGCCGCCCCCGCCTTCGCCGGGCACGCCATCTATGTGAGCGCGGACTGGGGCGCCACCAAGCGGCGCGGTGATTTGTACGCGCGCATCGCCGCCGCCGAGGGCGTGCCACCGGAGGCCATCCTGCACATCGGCGACAACCGGCTCGCGGACGTGGAAAGTGCCCTTGCGGCCGGGGTGCGGGCTTGGCACCTGCCGCGCCGCGCGCTGTGGCGTGCCGTCCATCACGCCCGCGACCGGGCAGTGCGCCGGCGCCTGAGGCGGCGCGGCTGGCTGGTCGACACGGCGGCCGGTGCGGCGTTCTATTCGTCCAGCCGCTCCGAAACCACCGCCATCAACAACTGAGACGCCGTCGCCCCGGCCAAGGCGGCCGCCCCGGTCGGCCACGGCGCCGCCTCCTCGCCGCCCGCGACGAGCGGGCGCGCCTCGCCGGTGGACAGCGCGTCGGCATAGACCCAATGCCCCAGCCGTTCCGCCTCCTCCGGCAGGGGCATCGCCAGCATTCGCAGCAGCACGAGCCGCGCCCGGCCCACCAGATCCGGCAAGGGCAGCGGCCCCGGTGCCCGACACTCCTCCCGCCAGTCCCGGACGAAATCGAGCGCCCCCTCCTGCAACGCCGCCACCGCCTCGGCCTGGCTCTTCGGGCACGCGACCGACCCCAGGACGGGGCCGTCGTCCGCGTAGCCTTGCAGACTCCCGGCGGGCTGGGCGAGCAACACCTCCAGCAGCGCCCGCGCCTTGAGAAGCGGCCGATTCAGCCATCGGGGGCTGCCGTAGTTCAGCAGGCAGCCGGCGATGGCGGAGCGGCGCGCGGCGCCCGCCCACACGGCCCCGGGCGAGGTGGCAAGGTGAAGCCCGATCAGCGGCCTCTCCCTACCTTCGAGCGCCAGGATCGCCGCAAGGCACCGCTGCACATTGCCGGCATACCCTACATCAAGCAGGACAAGCGGGCCCTCGTCGGGAATGCGGCGGGAGCGCAGATGCGCCAGGATGGCGCGGCGCAGCCGGCGCGTGTGATTCGCGAGCCGCTCGCGGCGGCCGCGGCCGTCCAGCCAGGCGAGGAAGGTCTCGAACGCCGCCCCCTGCAAACGGGTCGCTCCCGCCAGGCCCGACGGCGGGGCCTCGTCGGCCAGGCCCAGATCCGCCATCGCCTCGGCGAGGGTCGCCGGACGGGCGCGGGCGCGCAGCAGAAGATTGCGCAGGCCCTCGCGGTCATCGGCCGATCCGATGGCCGCCACCAGGGACAGGCGGCGGCTCAGCCAGACCTCGCGGTGGTCGGGCGCCAGCTCGGGATGCAACGTGGCGACGGCGCGCGCCAGGAGGCCGCCATCGCGCAACACGCCCGCGAAAACCGGCCGCCCCGCGCTTCGGCACCTCGCGCCGGCCCATCCCGCATAGGCCGCGAGCACGGGCCCGAGATGGGCATAGCCATAGGCCGCGAAGAAGCCGCCCTGGCGGCGGCGGAAACGAAGCCGGGAGAGGCGGTGCGCGGCGGCGGCCGGGACGCCGACGGGCGAGACGGCGGCCAGCATCCCCTCACGCGCCGCCGCCGCAGACGGGCACGCCCCCGGCCGCCCCAGGGCCCGCTCCACGGCGGCGGCCTTCACGGGATCAAGGTTTACCACCGCCGGCACCAACAGGCGGTACGCCCCCTCGATGTCCTTACAGGCGCCCGCCGCATAGGCGCGCGCCTCGGCAAAGGCGTCGGCATCGACGCCCTCGGCCAGGCCGCCTCGGGCCGCCAGGGCTTCGCCCGTGGCCCGGAACAGGAAATGATCGTTCTCGCTCACGTCCGCCAGAAAACCGCCGCGCTGTCTTCCTCCATCTGTCGCCTCTTCCGTTCGCGCGCGCAAGCCCTGGAACGCGGACCAAACAGCAAGGAGCCGATCTGACCTTCCCCCTGAAGCCGATCCGTTCAGAGGGTGAGTGTTTCGCTTGATATCATGCCGTGGCCACTGCTGGCGACGGTCTGCTGGACGGAGGGAGCC
>JAWLGJ010000065.1:0-13758 GCA_041685145.1 Magnetospirillaceae bacterium
GCGCCTCGCTGATCTCGATCTTCGCGCGTCTCGGCGGCGGCATCTTCACCACGGGCGCCGACGTCGGCGCCGACCTGGTGGGCAAGGTCGAGGCCGGCATCCCCGAGGACGACCCGCGCAACCCGGCGGTGATCGCCGACAATGTCGGCGACAATGTCGGCGACTGCGCCGGCATGGCCGCCGACCTGTTCGAGACCTATGCGGTGACCGTGGTCGCCACCATGCTGCTGGCCGCCATCTTCTTCGAGGGCGCCGCCCAGGCCATGATGATGCAGTATCCGCTGGTCATCGGCGGCCTGTGCATCGTCGCCTCGGTGGCCGCGACCTGGCTGGTGAAGCTGGGCCCCGACAACAAGATCATGAAGGCGCTCTACAAGGGCTTCGTCGGCAGCGCCGTTATTTCCGGCGTGCTCATCGTCGCCGTCACCGGCGTCATGATGGGCTTCAGCACGCCGATCGAGATGATCAGCGGGCGCGTCGTCACCGGCGGCGGGCTGTTGGGCTCGGCCCTCGTCGGCCTGGTGGTGACCGGCCTGATCGTCTGGATCACCGAGTACTACACCGGCACCGAATACCGCCCGGTGCGCAGCGTCGCCAAGTCGTCGACCACCGGCCACGCCACCAACGTCATCCAGGGCCTGGCGGTGTCGATGGAGGCGACGGCGCTGCCGGTGCTGGTCATCTGCGCCGGCATCATCATCACCTATCTGCTGGCGGGCCTGTTCGGCATCGCCGTGGCGGCGACGACCATGCTGGCGCTGGCGGGCATTGTGGTCGCGCTGGACGCCTATGGCCCCGTCACCGACAACGCCGGCGGCATCGCCGAGATGGCGGACCTGCCCGAGGACGTGCGCAAGACCACCGACGCCCTCGACGCCGTCGGCAACACCACCAAGGCGGTCACCAAGGGCTACGCCATCGGCTCGGCCGGCCTGGCGGCGCTGGTGCTGTTCGCGGCCTACACCGAGGACCTCAACCACTACTTCCCGAACCTCGAGGTCAACTTCCACCTGTCCAACCCCTATGTGGTGGTCGGCCTCTTCATCGGCGGCCTGCTGCCCTATCTGTTCGGGGCGATGGGCATGATGGCTGTCGGCCGCGCCGCCGGTTCGGTGGTGATGGAGGTCCGCCGCCAGTTCAAGGAAATCCCCGGCATCATGGAAGGCACCGCCAAGCCCGACTACAGCCGGGCGGTGGACATGCTGACCAAGGCCGCCATCAAGGAGATGGTGGTGCCGTCGATGCTGCCCGTGCTGGCGCCGATCGTGCTGTATGTCGTCATCTGGCTGATCGCCGACCAGGCGGCGGCCTTCACGGCGGTGGGCGCGATGCTGCTGGGCGTCATCGTTACCGGCCTGTTCGTGGCCATTTCGATGACCTCGGGCGGCGGCGCCTGGGACAACGCCAAGAAGTTCATCGAGGACGGCAATTACGGCGGCAAGGGCTCCGAGGCCCACAAGGCCGCGGTGACCGGCGACACGGTGGGCGATCCCTACAAGGACACCGCCGGCCCCGCCGTCAACCCGATGATCAAGATCACCAACATCGTCGCCATCCTGCTGCTGGCCATCGTCGCCGGCTAGCACCAGGGGCAGCGGCAAAAAGCAAGGCCCCGGAGGTTCGCCTCCGGGGCCCGTTTTTTTTGCGGCCGCGTCCGCCGGAGGGGGGCGGGGCTACTCGGCGCTGGCGTCGGAGGCCTGCTGCTGGCCGCGGCTTTGCCGTGCCTGGGCGATGGCCACCACCTTCTCCAGGTCGGCCTCGCTGCACAGCCCCAGGGTCACGGGGTTGCGGGCCTTGATGTTGGGCGTGTTCCAGTGCTTGCGGTCCCGCACCGAGGTGATCGTCGCCTTGGTGGTGCCGATCAGCTTCGAGATCTGGGCGTCGGACAGTTCCGGGTGGTGCTTGAGAAGCCAGGCGATGGCGTCGGGGCGGTCGTGCCGCTTCGCCACCGGCGTATAGCGCGCACCCTTCTGCTTCGTCGGCGGCAGGGCCGCCGCGTTCAAGCGCAGGCGCGCATCGGGGTCTTTCTCACAGCGTTCGATTTCCTCACGGTCGACCTGACCGTTGGCGACCGGGTCGAGCCCGACAATGCCGGCGGCCACCTCGCCATCGGCGATCGCCTGCACCTCCAGGCTGTGCATCCCGCAGAAATCCGCGATCTGTTCGAAGGTCAGCGCCGTGTTCTCGACCAGCCACACGGCGGTTGCCTTGGGCATAAGCGGCAACGCCATCGTCCCTCCTTATCGGCAAAGTGGTCTCCCGGCCCGCGGGCGCGGGCCGTGCCTGCTTGCGGCAGGTGTCGGAAGTCCCCCTTATATAGACGCACGCTCCCCGCGCGGTCAAACCAGGACAACCTTGCCGATATGGGCGCTGCTTTCCATCAGGCGGTGGGCGTCGGCCGCCTGCTCCAGCGGGAAGGCGGCGTGGATGACCGGCCGCACCCGGCCGGCGTCCAGCAGCGGCCATACCTGGGCGCGCAGCTCGCGGGCGATGGCCGCCTTCACCGCCACCGGGCGCGCCCGTAGGGTCGAGCCGGTGAGGGTCAGGCGCTTGAGCATCACCGGCATCAGGTCGATCTCCACCCGGCTGCCCTTCAGGAAGGCGATGTTGCACAGGCGGCCGTCGGCGGCCATCGCCTTGATGTTGCGGGCCACATAGTCGCCGCCCACCATGTCCAGGATGACATCAACGCCGCGCTTGCCGGTGGCCTCCTTGACGACGGCGACGAAATCCTCCTCGCCGTAATTTATCGCCCGCTCCGCTCCTAGTTCGGCGCACACGCGGCATTTTTCGGCGCTGCCGGCGGTGGCGAAGACGCGCGCGCCGAAGGCGGCGGCAAGTTGGATGGCGGTGGTGCCGATGCCCGAACTGCCGCCGTGGACCAGGAAACTCTCCCCCGCCGTCAGGCCACAGCGCTGGAAGACGTTGTGCCAGACGGTGAAAAAGGTCTCGGGCAGCGCCGCCGCCTTTTCGGCGTCATAGCCCTTGGGCCAGGGCAGGCAGCATTCGGCCGCCGCCGTGCAATAGCGGGCATAGCCGCCGCCGGTGACCAGTGCCGTGACCTCGGCCCCGATCGCCGGGGCGGTGACGCCCTCGCCCAGTGCCACCACCGTGCCCGCGACCTCCAGGCCGGGAATGTCCGAGGCGCCGGGCGGCGGCGGATAGTTGCCCTGGCGCTGGAACACGTCGGGGCGGTTGACGCCGGCGGCCGCCACCGCGATCAGCACCTCGCCGGGCCCCGGCCGCGGCACTGGCCGCTGCGCCGGGCGCAGCCCCTCGGCCGGGCCGGGGGCGGCGATCTCGATGCAGGTCATGGTTTCGGGCAGGGTGGGGGGCATGAATGTCTCCGCGGTCGTGATTCGCGCCGTCATCCCAGCAGCAGGTCGATCTCGCCCTGGTTCATGGTGATCTCGGAGCCGTGGATATTGGCCGAGGCCACCTCCAGCAGCCGCTGCAACACGCGGCTGGCGGCCTTCGCCTTGGCGGCGACACCGTCGTTGTCGCCATTGTCGAAGGCCGTCTGCATCTGTGCCAGCGAGGCGGCGACGACGTCGTTGAGTTGGGCGATGGTCTCCTCGAAGGGCTCGCGGTAGCGGGGCGGGACATGGTCATAGGCGGCGATGGCCAGTTCCTTGTCGCGAAAACCGCTCTGGCGGAAATGGTCCTGATAGCCCAGCGGCTCCCAGGCGTGGCATTCCTCCAGCATGTCGGGCATGTCCGGGACCATGTCCAGCAGCATGATGATCTCGTTGAAGTGGTTGAGGTAATCCGTCGCCAGCAGCGTGGTGGTGGAGATGTTGGTCCCCTCCACCTTGCGCTGCCAGGCGCGAAAATCCCCCTCCACCTTGTTCATGCCGTCCGCCTCAGCGTCCCGTCCACTGCGGCGGCCGCTTCTGCAGAAAGGCGTCGATGTCCTCCTCGGCGTCGCGGGCCAGCATGTTCTCGGTCATCACCTGGGCGGTGTAGGCATAGGCCTCCTCCAGGCCTAGCTCGACCTGGCGATAGAACGCCTCCTTGCCCGTCTTCACCGTCAGCGGCGACTTCGCCGCGATGCCGCGGGCCAACTCGTCGACGGCGGCGTCCAGTTCCGCGGCCGGCAGGCAGCGATTGACGAGGCCGATGCGCTCGGCCTCGGTCGCGGTGATGGCGCGGCCGGTCAGCAGCATCTCCATCGCCTGCTTGCGGCCCACCGCGCGGCTCAGCGCCACCATCGGCGTCGAGCAGAACAGGCCGATATTGACGCCGGGGGTGGCGAATTTGGCCTCCTCGGCGGCCAGGGCCAGGTCGCAGGTGGCGACAAGCTGGCAGCCGGCGGCGGTGGCCATCGCGTGTACCCGCGCGATCACCGGCTGCGGCAGGCGGGTGATCGACAACATCAACTGCGAGCACTGGCGGAAGGTGGCCAAGTGCTTGTCGCGGGCCGGGTTGGCGCGCAGTTCCTTGAGGTCATGGCCGGCGCAGAAGGCGGGGCCGTTGGCGGCCAGCACCACGACCTTGATGTCGCGGTCCTCGCGCAGGGCGTTCATCTCGGCCTGCAGGGCGGCCATCATCGCCCGCGACAGGGCGTTGCGGGCCTGGGGGCGGTTGAGCGTCAGGGTGGCGACGCCGTCGCGGTCCTCGCGCTGGACCAGTGCTTCGCTCGCGGCGGGGGCGGGGGCCGTCATGAATCGTTGTTCCTCTTGGCTTTGGATGTTGGACTTGTGCGCCGGGGCGCCTTCTGCGAGCATTGCCGCGCAATGCCGCGTATCACTCTTCAGCAATTCCAGGACCTGATCAACGAGCAACTGCCGGTCGTGCGACTGTTCAACATGCAGGTCGAACACATCGGGCGGGGCGACGCGCGGATGCGGATGCTCTACACGCCCGAAATGTCGCGTCCCGGCGGCACGGTGTCGGGGCCGGCGCTGATGGCGTTGGCCGACGTCACCATGTACGCGGTGGTGCTGGGGCTGATCGGGCAGCGGGAACTGGCGGTCACCACCAACCTGTCGACCAACTTCCTGCGCCGCCCGCCGCCCGCCGACGTGGTGGCGGAGGGGCGCATCCTCAAGCTGGGGCGGCGCCTGGCGGTGGGCGAGGTTTCGCTGTCGACCACCGCGGGCGAGGGCGATCTGGTCGCGCACGTCACCGGCACCTATTCCATTCCCCCGGCGCCGTCGTCCGGCCAATAGGCCGAGCGGTCGATGCGCGCCACATGGATGGCGTAGCGTTCGTAGAAACGGTCGCGACCGTAACGCTGGGCCTCGCGGTGCTCGGCGTGTTCCCGCCATTGCGCGATGTCCTGGGGCGAGCGCCAATAGGAGACGGTGATGCCGCGGCCGTCGGCGTCGCGGACGCTGTCGGCGCCGAGATAACCCGGCATCGATTCGGCCAGTTCGACCATGCGGCGGGCAACCTGCTCGTAGCCGTCGCCGGCATCGCCGCGCAGGCGGCTGGCGAAGATGACCGCCCAGCTTCCGGGGGCGGGGCCGTTCATTCCGCGTCCCCGCCTTCCGAACGGACGCGGAAGCGGGCGGGATCGTCGGCCAGAAGCTGCATGGCCACGAAACCGTGGGACGAGCGGATGATCAATTCGCAGAACCAGTTGCCGTCCCCGGCTTCCATAGGCGCGCCCATTTCAATGCTGGTGACGTCCTCGACATCCATGCTGATCGAGTGGTCGTTGCGGAACGAGACGGCGGCAACGGTCTTCATCGGGGCGGTCCTCGGAGTGTTTGTGAGGGATGGTTCCAAGACGCTGAGGCATGTGCCCCGGCACGTCAAGCGGCAGAGCCGCCCTACGCGCCGTCTTCGCGGCAGGTAATATAATACCGCAACGCTAATTGCCTGATACAGCGGCTTTTTTCTTGATTGACTTCGACGCCGTTCGTGGCATACTCCGCGCCTCGTTCGAGGCCCGAAGCTATGGCTTGAGGACATGAAAACCTTTTCCGCAAAACCGTCCGACATCGAGAAGAAGTGGATCGTGATCGACGCGGACGGCGTCGTTCTGGGGCGGCTGGCCAGCATTGTGGCCATGCGTCTCAGGGGCAAGCACAAGCCCATCTTCACGCCCCACATGGACTGCGGCGACAACGTCATCGTCATCAACGCCGACAAGGTGAAGCTGACGGGGCGCAAGCTGGCCGACAAGCGGTTCTACTGGCACACCGGCTATCCCGGCGGCATCAAGAGCCGCACCGCCGGCCAGATCCTCTCCGGCCAACACCCCGAGCGGGTGATCTACAAGGCCGTCGAGCGCATGATCAGCCGCAACCCGCTGGGCCGCCAGCAGATGAAGAACCTGCGCGTCTATGCCGGGGGCGAGCACCCGCACGAGGCGCAGAAGCCCGAGGTTCTGGACGTTGCCGCCATGAACCCGAAGAACAAGAGGAGCCGCTAAGCCATGAGCGAGGAGCTTAAGAGCTTCGCCGATCTCGAGCAGGCGGTGGCCACCCCCGAGACCCGCGCCGCGCGCGAGCCGCAGCGCGACAAGCAGGGCCGCGCCTATGCCACCGGCCGGCGCAAGGACGCCGTCGCCCGCGTGTGGGTGAAGCCGGGCAGCGGCCGCGTCACCGTCAACGGGCGCGACATCGAGACCTATTTCGCGCGGCCGGTGCTGCGCATGGTCATCAATCAGCCCTTCGTCGCCTGCAACACCGCCGGCCAGTTCGACGTCGTCGCCACCGTGCGCGGCGGCGGCCTGTCGGGGCAGGCGGGCGCGGTGCGCCACGGCATCAGCCGCGCGCTCAACAACTACGACCCCGAGCTGCGACCGGCGCTCAAGGCCGGCGGCTTCCTCACCCGCGACTCCCGCGTCGTCGAGCGAAAGAAGTACGGCAAGCGCAAGGCCCGCCGCAGCTTCCAGTTCTCCAAGCGCTGACGCTTCGCGCCAGCCGGGAACATCCGAGGCCGGGCCCCTGGGGGTCCGGCCTCGTTGCTTGTGGGGGAGAGACAGCTATGGCTTTGGTCGGTTCCGCCGTCGGTCCCGCCGTGCCGCGTCAGCGGCGCGCGGTGTCGCGCTCGTCGTCCGCCTTTGTGGCCTGCTCGGCCTGGGCGACGGTCTTGGCCTCGTCGCGTGTCGGCTCAGCGGGCAGGCGGGTGGCGGTACGGGCCTCGCCGTGGGAGCACGGATTATCGGCGGCGGCCTTGGTGCCCTGCGACATGGCGCCGTCACCGGCAATCGCCGGCGCCGCCAGCGGCACAAGCGCGGCAAGCAGGATCAGTTTGCGCATCGCGGTCCTCCTGCGTGGGGTGTGGGGGAAGAGGTGGGGTGGCGGGCGACGACGGCAAGCCGGGCGCGGCCGAGGATTGCGCGCGCGCGCCCTGTGCGCTAACCACCTATCGGAATGAAGGAGCAAGGCCGATGAACACGACCACCCGCAACGTCGCCATCCTGGGGGCCAGCGGCTACACCGGTGCCGAGTTGGTGCGCCTGCTTGCCGTCCACCCTTCCTTCCGTATTGCCGCCCTGACCGCCGACCGCCGCGCCGGGCAGCCGCTGGCGGCGGTGTTCCCGCATCTGGGCGGGCTCGACCTGCCGGACCTGGTGGCGGTCGACGAGGTCGACTGGACGGGAATCGACGCCGTGTTCTGCGCCCTGCCGCACGGCACCACCCAGGAGATCATCGCCGGCCTTCCGGAACGGCTGAAGATCGTCGACCTCTCGGCCGATTTCCGCCTGCGCGACCTGGCGACCTATGCCGAGTGGTACGGCCACCCCCACCGCGCCCCCGCGTTGCAGGAGCAGGCGGTGTACGGCCTCACCGAACTGGCGCGCGAGGCGGTGCGCGGCGCGCGGCTGGTGGCGAATCCCGGCTGCTATCCCACGGCGGCGCAACTGCCGCTGGTGCCGCTGCTGGAAGGGGGGCTGATCGCGCCCGACGACATCGTCATCGACGCCAAGTCCGGCGTCACCGGTGCCGGGCGCGCCCCCAAGGAGGCGACCCTCTATGCCGAGGTCGACGGCGGCATCCATCCCTATGGCGTCGCCAGCCATCGCCATTCGCCCGAGATCGAGCAGGGGCTGTCGGATGCCGTGGGGCGGCCGGTGCCGGTGAACTTCACCCCCCATCTGATGCCCATGAGCCGCGGCATCCTGGCCAGCATCTATGTGCGGCTGGCGGGTGGCGCCGGCGCCGAGACGCTGCGCGAGGCGCTGGCGGCGCGCTATGCCGGCGAGCCCTTCGTGCGCGTGCTGCCGGCCGGCGCGGTGCCGGCGACGCGGCATGTCCGCGGCTCCAACCACTGCCTGATCGGCGTCTTCGCCGACCGGGTGCCCGGCCGGGCGATGATCTTTGCGGTCATCGACAATCTGGTGAAGGGCGCTTCGGGGCAGGCGTTGCAGAACATGAACCTGATGTTCGGCCTGCCGGAGACGGCGGGCCTGGAACAGCAGCCGCTGTTCCCCTGAATGCGGGAGGCCAGCCATGTCATCGACCGGTGTCATTCTTCCCTATAACGGCGTGCGGCCGCGCATCGCCGCGGACGCCTTCGTCGCCCCCACGGCGGCGATCATCGGCGACGTCGAGATCGGCGCCGGGTCCAGCGTGTGGTTCAACTGCACCCTGCGCGGTGACGTCCACCGCATTCGCGTCGGCGCCCGCACCAACATCCAGGACGGCAGCGTCGTCCATGTCACGGCGGAAAAATTCGCCTGCATCATCGGCTCGGACATCACCATCGGCCACAACGCCGTCATCCACGGCTGCACGCTGGAGGACGGCAGCTTTGTGGGCATGAGCGCCACGGTCATGGACGGGGTGGTGGTCGAGTCGCAGGCGATGGTGGCGGCGGGCGCCCTGGTTACCCCCGGCAAGCGTGTGCGCCGGGGAGAGCTGTGGGCGGGCAGCCCGGCCCGCCTCATGCGCCGTCTGACCGAGGAGGAGCTGGCGTTCTTCCCCGAATCCGCGGCCCATTACGCGCGGGTGGCGGCCAGCTATCGCCAGGAGGCGTGATTTCCGGCTCGCTGCCGGAAATTTGTCATGGTCCGTCCGACCGTCTGCGGCTATAAGCCCTCCTCGTCTGCCTGGGGAGGAATAGCCCGTGGCTTTCAAGGATTTCGAGGCATTCGAGACCGGCCATCCCGAGATTGACGAGGACCACCGGCGCCTCGCCAATACCATCGAGATGATCAACCGCGCGATGGCGGCGGGAAGCGCCGAAATGTGCAATGACTTCGTTCGCCTGTTCCTGGCGGCGGTGGCGACGCATTTCGAGCGCGAGGAGAAACTGCTGCGCGAGCTGGGCTATCCGGGCGCCGACGAGCACGCCGCCTTTCACGCCGACCTGTTGGAGCGGGCGCGCGAGATGAGCAAGACCTGCGAGAACGTGCCGCCGGCAGAGTTCCAGGCCTGCTTCGATCGCATCGTCGCCTTTTTCGTCGAGGACGTCGTGCGCGGCGATCACGCTTTCCATTCCTGGTTCCAGGAAATGGGCATCACCGGGCGCCCGTTGCACCGCCGTTAGCCCCCGGCCTTTCGCCGTCCGTCCGGAGGAACGGTTGGATCGCCCAAGGGGCGGATGGCCGTCGGCGGCGGCGCTCCCCATATTCGAAGCCGGACTATGGCAGGGGCTGTGGGAGACGGGCGCGGTGGTGTCGCGTCGGAACTTTCTGGCCGCGGCCGGTGCGGCGGCGGCCCTGACGGCGGGCGGCAAGGCCCTGGGGGCCTGTGGCGGCGCCGACGGCCTGCGCGCCGTCGCCTGCGCCGGCGGCCGCCGTTTCGGCGCGGCGGCCAGCACCCCCGTCCTTGGCCGTGAGCCGGCGCTGGCCGACCTCTATGCCCGCGAGTGCTCGGCGTTGACGCCGGAATGGGAATTGAAATGGGCGCAGATCCAGAAGACGCCGGGTCAATTCCATTTCGCCGCCATCGATCGCCTCGCCGCCTTTGCGCGGCGCCACGACATGATCCTGCGAGGCCACACCCTGCTCTGGCACCTCGACATGCCGGACTGGCTGATTGCCGATCTTGGCCGCGACACCTGGGCGCGGCTGATCGAGCGCCACATCCACGCCGTCTGCGGCCGCTATCGCCAGGACTTCTTTTGCTGGGATGTGGTCAACGAGGCAGTGCAGACCGAGGACGGCCGTTCCGACGGCCTGCGCGATTCGCCCTGGCTGCGGGCGGCGGGGCCAGCCTATGTCGAGACCGCCTTCCTGCTGGCGGCGGAGGCGGCGCCGGGGGTGCGGCTGGTCTACAACGACTTCGGCCTAGCGGGCTCCAGCCAATGGGTCCGGGGCCGCCAGACGGCGGTGCTGCGCCTGCTGGAGCGGTTGCGGGGGCGCGACGTGCCCGTTCACGCCCTGGGGATGCAGGCGCATTTGCGTGTCGGCGACGAATACGACCAGCGGGTCATGGCCGACTTCCTGCGCGAGGTCGAGGCGATGGGCGTGCGTCCGGTGATATCCGAACTGGACGTGACCACCGACCGGGTCGAGGGCGCCGCCGCCAAGGACGCCGCCGCGGCGCGCCTGGCGCGCCATGTCCTCGATGTCGTCCTCGGCGAGACCGCCTGCGATACGGTGGTGACCTGGGGGCTGGCCGACCCGCAGTCGTGGATACGCCGCCGCCGGCCCGAGGCGCGGCCGCTGCCGTTCGACGATAACCTGCGGCCCAAGCCGCTGTACGAGGCCATCCGCGCCGCGCTGGCGGCGGCGCCGCCGCTGCCGGCCTGAGCCTGCCTTACCAAAGGTTAATCTGGCCGCAAGACGGCGGTAACGCGGCGTCCGTTATCGTCGTTTCCGGGTTGACGGCGATCTCGCCAGAGTGGCGGGCCGGGTCGCCGGGGCCAAGCGGGATACCCGCGGGGCCAACCGCGTGCGAGCCAGTGTCCATCTCCCCTTACCCTCGGCTGGCGAGGGATCTTGATCGGGCCGTCGTCTTCTGGCGACGGCCCTTTTTTTTATTGCCGGCGTTCAGTCGCCGGGCGGGTGCGGGTGCTCGGCCTCGGCGGCGGCGTCGCTTCCCAGGACGTAGTCGGGCGGAATGTCGGCGAAGGCGACCACCTCGCCGCCGTGTCGGTTGGCGAAGTCACGCGCCGCCGCCGGGTCCGAGAACGGCACCGCCTCCATCTGCCCCATCCCTCCGCGTCGGCGGCTGCCGATGACGTAGACCGCCGCGTCGGCGGCGATCCAGGGGCCGGGGACGGCCGCCTCCCAGGTCTCGGCGCCGGTCATGTCGGTGACGTAGAAGGCGCGCCAGTCGGGCTCCTCGGGCAGCAGCGTGAAGGCGAGGCCGTCGCGCACCGACGAGAACCAGATCGGGTCGCCGTCCTCGACCAGCCGGATCTGCGCCTTGGGCCCGGCGTGCTCGGCCACCAGCATTCCGCAGTAGTGGCCGACGGCGTCGGCGCTCATCTCGGCCGGCGGCGGCGGGGGGGCAACCGCCTCGTCCTCGCCGCAGGCGACGAGCAGGAGCGCCAGCAGCGCCGCCAACATCCGGATCATATCATCCTCCGCGAAAATACCAGGCCGGCGGCGGCCAGCGGCACCGCCACCCAGGCCGCCAGCACCGCCACCAGCAGCGACGGCGCCAGCGCCGCCTGCTCGGCCACGCCCAGCAGACCGGAGAAGCCGCGCACCTCTTCGAAGCCGGTCAGGTTCAGCAGCCGATAGGTGTCGGCGGGGTTGAGCAGCAGCAGGGCGCGGAACACCCCCGGCGTCACCAGGTCGCCCTCGCCGGCGGCCAGCAGCCCCAACAGGGCGGCGTCGTAAATGAGGACGAACAACAGCCATACCGCCACCGCCAGCCCGGCGGCGGTGGCCCGTTCGGCGGCAACGGCGCTGAGCAGATACCCCACCGCCAGGAACGCCGCCCCCAGCAGCACCGAACTGCCCACCAGCGCCGCGAAGGCTGGCCAGCCCTCAATGCCGGTCTCGGCCGCCCAGGCCAAGGCGGCGCCGCCGACGCCGAAGCCGACGACGGTGGCGATGGCCAGCACCGTCAGATGCCCCAGGAATTTGCCCGCCACCGCCTGCCAGCGCGCCACCGGATAGGTCAGCAGCAGCAGCATGGTGCCGCGCTCGATCTCGCCGACCAGGGAATCGTGGGCGATGGTGAGCGCGATCAGCGGCAGCAGGAAGATGCTCAGGGACGACAGGCTGACCACCGTCACCGCCAGCGGCGAGGCGCCGATGGTTCCGGTGGGCGCGCTGCCGAGGAAGCCCAGCGCCAGCGCCAGCGCCGCCAGCAGCACCGTCGCGGCGACGACGACGCGGTTGCGGAAGGAATCGCGCAGTTCCTTGGCGGCGAGGACGAGGATCACCCGCATCACGGCGCCTCCCCGACCGAGGTGAAGCGGGCGTAGACGGCGGCCAGGCCCGGCGCCTCGATGTCGACGTCCTCGACCTCGGGGCCAAGCGCGGTGACCCGCCGCAGGGCCTCCAGCTTGTCCTGCCAGCGGCATTCGAGGATGACGCGATTGCCGTCGACGCTGCCGCCGAGGCCGTTGAGGCGCGCCGCCACCGCCGCCGCCTGGCCGGGCGCCACCCGCAGGCGCAGCCGCACCGGCAGCCCGGCGCGGCGGCGCAATTCGTCAAGGGTGCCGGCGGCGACGAGGCGGCCGCGGTCCATCACGGCGATGCGGTCGGTGCGCTCCTCCAACTCGGTGAGGATGTGGGAGGACAGGAGCACGGCGCCGCCGGTGCGGGCGCGCTCGCGCAGGATGTCGTAGAACACCGCCCGCAGGTCGGGGTCCAGCCCGGTCGTGGGCTCGTCCAGCAGCAGCAGCCGCGGCTCGCCCAGCAGCGCCTGCGCCAGCCCCAGGCGCTGGCGCATTCCCTTGGAATAGGTGCGCACCCGCCGCCCGGCGGCGCGGGCAAGGCCGACGCGCTCCAGCAGGGCGGCGCATTCCTTGGCCGGGCGGCGCTTCAGCCGGGCATAGAAGCGCAGAACCTCGCCGCCGGTCATCGCCTCGTGGAAGGCGACGTTTTCGGGCAGGAAACCCACTTCCCGCAGCGCCGCCGCGTGGCGGCCGCCGGCGGGATCGTCGCCCAGCACGCGCACATGGCCGCGGGTGGGACGGATCAGGCCCAACAACAGCTTCATCAAGGTGGTCTTGCCGGCGCCGTTGTGGCCGATCAGCGCCAGGCGTTGCCCCGCCGGCAGGTCGAGGCTGACGGCGCGCACCGCCTCGATGCGGCCGTAACGCACCGTCACGTCGTCAAGATCGGCGACGACGGTCATGGCGCCTCGCGGGCGGCGACCGGCGGCGGGCGCATCAGCGGCGCGGTGTCGACGACGCCGCCGGGATACGCGGCCGGAAACTGCGCCTGCGCCCAGCGCACCGCCTGTACCGCCGGGCTGTTGAGCAACAGCGCGGCCAGCGGATGGCGCCACACCACCTGGTCGACGAGGTCGTTGGGCCGATAGGCGGCGTCGGCGATGGCGTCGCCGTCGAGGTCGAAGGCCGGGTTGTCGCTCCAGTAGTTGCCGACACCCTCCACCGACCAGTCCAGCGCCCGCGTGCCGACATACTTGACCTGGGTGCGGTTGCCGACGAAGGCGTTCTCGAAAATGCGGTTGCGCTCCGAGCCGGCGGTGAAGTGCACGCCGATGCCGCAGCCCTCGAAACGGTTGCGGCGCAGCGTGTTGGTGTTGGAATTGTAGATGAACACGCACTTCTCGCCGGCGCCGACCACGGCGTTGTCCTCGATGGTCGAGGCGTTGGCGAAGTTCAGCAGCAGCCCATTGTCGCGGTCGCCGCGCGAAAGGTTTCCCCGCGCCTCGATGCCGGTGGAATACATCAGCGCGAAGCCCGCGTGATTACCCAGCGATGCAT
>JAWLGJ010000066.1:0-13432 GCA_041685145.1 Magnetospirillaceae bacterium
ATGCACAAGCATACGAAAAAGCCCCATACAAGGAGCCCTCCGCCGCCTGCGCATCCCTTCCCGATTCACTATGTCAAACAGCAGCCCGCCAAAAGCCAATCCAAACCAGCCCCCAGCGGAGGACCGGGCTTATAAGCCCCATCCAAAACCATGTCAACCAGCTTTTTCCAAAGCCGCCTCCCCTCCACCGGAACACCGCCCACCCACACCGCGAGGGCGTGGTCAGGGCGCCGTCGATGGAAAAGAGGGCCCGGGAAGACCCCAAGGGGCCCCAGGCGCGGACAGGGGTGGAATATAGCCCAACCGGCCGCGCGCTGCAAGGGGGCGTCGGCCGCGAATTCGGTCGGAGGGCCGGCCGCGGCGGCGTCGAGGTATAACTTGCGGGGAAACCCTTATGCGGCAAGGGTAAGGCGAAAGAATAGCTCAAAATTTTGGTGACTCTGGCAACGAAGTTTCGTATCTTGGCGCAGCAACAAGAAGGGGCCTCAGCGTCCGAGTGACGCGGCTCAAGTTCAGGGAGGTACGGCACCGGAACCGCCACGCGAATGGCAGACCGGGTGACGAACAAAATGGCAAGGCCCGCGGGTCTTGCCATTTTTTAATGGCCGTGGCTTTTCGGGCGCGGGGCGGGCGTCAACCGGCGCCGGCGTCCGCCGCCACCCACGCCGGGCGCAGGGCGAGCAGCCGCCGGTGCACCGGGCAGTCCTCGCGGTGGGCGCCGGGCAGATAGCCGATGCTCATCAAGAACTCCCCCACCACCTCCGGCCCCATGAAGGTGAAGGTGCTCCGGAACAGGCGCAGCCAGTCCGCTCGCGGGCGCGGATGGTGCGCGGCGATCCAGGCGGCGAAGGAGCCGTGCCCGCGGCGCAGCGCCTCCAGCCGGCGGGCGTTTTCGATCACCGCGGCGATCTTGCGGCGGTTGCGGATGATCGCCGCGTCGTCCAGCAGCCGCGCCACGTCGCCGTCGTCGAAGGCCGCGACGGCGGCGGGGTCGAAGCCGGCGAAAGCCGCCGTCAGGCCGGCGCGCTTCTTGAGCACGATTTCCCAGGACAGGCCGGCCTGGAAGATCTCCAGGGCCAGGCGTTCGAACAGCACCGTGTCGTCGGCGACCGGGAAGCCATATTCCTCGTCGTGATAGGGGCCGTGCACGGGGTGGCCGGGGGCGACGTCGCAATACCAGCTCATCGCCGGGCCGCCGCCGTTGCGGGACACCCGGCGTCGGGGAAGGCCGCCATCACGCCTGCTCCAGTTCCACCAGGGTGCCGCAGAAGTCCTTGGGGTGCAGGAAGAGCACGGGCTTGCCGTGGGCGCCGATCCGGGGCTCGCCGTCGCCCAGCACCCGCGCCCCCTGGGCGATGAGGCGGTCCCGCGCGGCGTGGATGTCGGCGACCTCGTAGCAGACGTGATGGATGCCGCCGGCGGGGTTCTTGGCCAGGAAGGCGCTGATCGGCGAGGACTCCCCCAACGGGTGCAGCAGCTCGATCTTGGTGTTGGGCAGTTCGACGAAGACCACGGTGACGCCGTGATCGGGCTCGTCCTGGGGTGCCGAGACCGTGGCGCCCAGGGTTTCGCGGTAGGTTTCCGCCGCCGCCGCGAGGTCCGGCACCGCGATGGCGACATGATTCAGGCGTCCGATCATCGGCCTCACTCTCTCCTGCCTTGCTTGCTGTCGTCTACACCTTGACCAGGTGCACGTCGGTCACCGGCTTGCGGCCGTGGGTGGCGTTGAGGGTGCGGCGCACCGCCAGCCGCGCCGCCTCGCGCAGATGGGTGTCGCTGCGCCGGTGGTCGCGGGGCAGCTTTTCCACCGCCTCGCGCACCGCCGCCACCACCAGGTCGTGCTCGGCCTTTTCCTCCTCGGCGTCGAGGATGCCCTGGGCGGAGAACTGCGGCTCGCCGACCAGGCGGCCGTCGCCGTCGACCACCACCGTCACCGTCGCCGAGCCGGTGAAGAAGATGCGCTTGCGCCGGCGCATCAGCTCCGAGTCCAGCGGCACCAGCCGCGGCCCGTCGACGGCCAGCCGGCCGTTGCGCACCTGGGCGACGACCTCGGCCCGCCCCGGCGCCAGGCGCACCGCCTCGCCGTTCTCCGCCACCACCGCCTGCGCCACCTGGCACTGGCGGGCAAGGCGGGCGTGCTCGACGAGATGCCGCGCCTCGCCGTGCACGGGAATGGCGATGCTCGGCCGCACGAGCTGGTACATCCGCGTCAGTTCCTCGCGCCCCGGATGGCCGGAAACGTGAATGTCGGGATGGTCGTGGGCGGTGACGATCTCGACGCCCAGGCGCACCAGCTTGTTGTGCAGGGCGTTGATGGCGCGTTCGTTGCCGGGAATGATGCGGGACGAGAAGATCACCGTGTCGCCCTTGCCCAACAGCACATGCGGGTGCTGGTCGTCGGCGATGCGGTTCAGCGCCGCGCGCGGCTCGCCCTGGCTGCCGGTGCAGACATAAAGCACCTTGTCGTCGGGAAGGTAGGCGGCGTCCTGGTCGCGCAGGAAGGGCGGCGTGTCGGCGAGATAGCCGTTGGCGCGCGCCGCCTCGTTGATGCGCCACAGCGAGCGCCCCACCAGGGCGACGTGCCGGTCGTGGGCGGCGGCGGCGGCGGCGATGCTTTCCAGGCGCGCCACGTTGGAGGCAAAGCACGCCACGGCGATCTTGCCGTCATAGTCGCCGATCAGCCGCGTCAGCGCCGCGCGCACATCCGCCTCGGAGCCCGGCGGGCCGGGCTGGAAGACATTGGTGGAATCGCCCACCAGCGCCAGCACCCCCTCTTCGCCCAGGCTCCGCAGCGCCGCCTCGTCGGCGGAGTCGCCGATCAGCGGCCGGGGGTCGAACTTCCAGTCGCCGGTGTGCAGCACCGTCCCCGCCGGCGTGCGGATGGCCAGGGCATTGGGCTCGGGAATGGAATGGGTCAGGGTGATCAGTTCGATCTCGAAGGGGGCCAGGTCGATGCGGCCCTTCAGCGGCACCACCGTCAGCGGCACCGCGTCCTGCAGCCCGGTCTCGCGCAGCTTGGCCGTCAGCAGCGAGGCGGCGAAGGGCGTGGCGTAGACGGGGCAGCGCAGCCGCTGCCACAGATACTGCACGGCCCCCAGATGGTCCTCGTGGCCGTGGGTAAGCACCAGCCCCACCAGATCCTGGCGCCGTTCCTCGATGAAGGTCGCGTCGGGCATGAAGACGTCGATATTGGGCATGGCGTCGTCGCCGAACGACACCCCCAGATCGACCATCAGCCATTTGCCGCCATAGCCGTAGAGGTTGAGGTTCATGCCGATCTCGCCGGCACCGCCGAGCGGCAGGAACAGCAACTCGCCGGCGGCGGGGCTCAGGACGTCGTGGCCGTCGGGCTTATCGGGCATTGCGTCTGTGTATCTCCAGAAGTCCCCGCAGGGTCAGATCCTCGGTCAGGTGGTCGATCACCGGCGTCGCCTCCTTGAACAGCGGCGCCAGGCCGCCGGTCGCCAGCACGGTCATGGCGGCGCCGAACTCGTCCTTGATGCGGGCCACCAAGCCCTCGATGAGGCCGACATAGCCCCAGAACACTCCCGACTGCATCGCCGGCACCGTCGCCTTGCCGATCACGGCGCGCGGGCGGGCCACCGCCACCCGCGGCAGCTTCGCCGCCGCCATGTGCAGCGCCTCCAGCGACAGGTTGATGCCCGGCGCGATGGCGCCGCCGCAATAATTGCCGTCGCCGTCGACGACGTCGAAGGTGGTGGCGGTGCCGAAGTCGATGATGATCAGCGGCCCGCGATAGAATTTGTGGGCCGCGACGGCGTTCACCAGCCGGTCGGCGCCGACCTCCTCGGGGCGGTCGAGCCGCACCTCCAGGCCCAGGTCGACCCCCTCGTCGCCGACCACCAGCGGCTCGCAGCCGAAATAGCGCCGGCACAGGGTCTTGAGCTGGAACACCATCGCCGGCACCACCGAGGCGACGATGGCGGCGTCGATGTCCTCGCGCCGCAGCCCGGCGATGGTCATGAGCTGCATCAGCCAGACGCCGAGTTCGTCGGCGGTGCGGTCGGTGTTGGCCGAGGAGCGCCATTCGCCGCGCACCGTCTCGCCGTCGAAAACCGCGAAGACGATATTGGTGTTGCCGGAGTCGATTGCCAGAAGCATCGCGACCGTTCCTGTCCGTCAGGCGCCGGGAAAGAAGACCTCGCCGGCCAGCACGCGCCGGCGCTCGCCGCCGTCTTGATCCAGCAACATGGCGCCGTCGGCGTCAAGGTCCGCGAAGATGCCGCGCAACTCCCGCCCCTCGCCAAGGCGCACCGTCACCGGCGCGCCCAGCCCGTGCGCGCGGTGCAGCCAGGCGGCGCGCACGGGCGCCAGCCCGGCGCCGTCCCAGGTGTCGTACCAGGTGGCGAAGCGGTCGACGAAGGCGGCCAGCACCTCCGCCGGCTCGGCGGCGCTGCCCTCGGCGCGCAGGCAGGTGGCGGGAAAGGAGGTGTGGTGGGGGCGCACGCCGACATCAACGCCGACGCCCAGCACCACGGCGCCCTCGCCGGCGCTTTCCAGCAGCAGGCCGGCAATCTTGCGGCCGTTGCACAACACGTCGTTGGGCCATTTGCAGCCGAAGGCGGCGCGCGGCGCCAGCGTTTCCAGCGCCTCGGCCAGCGCCACCGCGGCGACGAAGCCGACCTGCGCCGCCTGCACCGGCGGGCGATCGGTGCGCAGCAGGATCGAACAGTGCAGGTTGCCCGGCGGGCTGTGCCAGCCGCGCCCGCGGCGGCCGCGCCCGGCGGTCTGCTGGCGCGCCCAGACGACGGTGCCGTGGGGCGCGCCGGCGGCGGCGCGGCGGGCCGCCTCGTCGTTGGTGCTGTCGACGGAGTCGAGGGTGGCGAGGCTGTAGGGCGACGGCAGCGCCGGCGTCGTCATCCCGCCCCGACCAGCGAGGCGGCCGCCGCCCCGGCGCTGGCGACCAGCGGCGCCGGCACCACCGTCAGCGCCACGATCACCACCGCCGCCACCGTCATCACCGTCGCCAGACCGCGGCCGATGGGGCGGTCGAAGGCTTCGACGGGATCGTCGAAATACATCACCTTGACGATGCGGATGTAGTAGAAGGCGGCCACGACGCTGGTCAGCACGCCGACCACCGCCAGCCCGATCAGCCCGGCCTCGATGGCGGCCATGAAGATGTAGAACTTGCCCCAGAAGCCCGCCAGCGGGGGGATGCCGGCCATCGAGAACATGAACAGCGCCATCGCCAGGGCCATCATGGGATGGGTCCGCGACAGCCCGCCCAGGTCGGCGATGTTCTCGACCATCTGGCCCTTGTGGCGCATGGCCAGGATGACGGCGAAGGTGCCGACATTCATGAACAGATAGATGGCCAGATAGATCAGGATGCCGCGCACGCCGACGACGTCGCCCACCGTCAGGCCGATCAGCGCATAGCCGACATGGCCGATGGAGCTGTAGGCCATCAGGCGCTTGATGTTGGTCTGGCCGATGGCCGCGAAGGCGCCGACGATCATCGAGCCGATCGAGATCAGCCACACCACCTGGCCCCACTCCGCGGCCAGGGCGCCGAAGGGCCCCGTCAGCACGCGCACCAGCAGGGCCAGCGCCGCGATCTTGGGCGCGACGGCGAAGAAGGCGGTCACCGGCGTCGGCGCGCCCTCGTAGACGTCGGGGGTCCACATGTGGAAGGGCACCGCCGAGACCTTGAAGGCCAGGCCGGCGAGGATGAACACTAGGCCGACGACGACGCCGGTATGCGCCGGGCCGGCCCCCACGGCCTCGGCCAGCGGCGCGAAGCTGGTGGTGCCGGCGAAGCCGTAGACCAGCGAGGCGCCGTAGAGCAGCAGGCCCGACGCCAGCGCCCCCAGCACGAAATACTTCAGCCCCGCCTCGGAGCCGCGCGCCGAATCGCGCTGATAGGCGGCCAGCACATACAGCGACAGGCTTTGCAGTTCCAGGCCGAGGTAAAGCGCGATGAGGTCGTTGGCCGACACCATCATCAGCATCCCGAGGGTGGCGAACAGCATCACCACCGGGTACTCGAAGCGCTCCAGCTTCTCGCGCTCCAGGAAGCCCATCGACATCACCACCGCCACCGCCGCCGCCAGCAGGATGAGGCTCTTGGTGAAGACGGCGAAGACGTCGAGGATGAACATGCCGTTGAAGGTGACGACGGGGCCGGTGCCCAGGCCGGCCAGGACCAGGAAGGCCACCGCCATCACCGCGACGGCGTACCAGCCCATGCGGCGGATGCCGTCGTCGCGGGTGAAGGCGCCCAGCATCAGCAGCGCCATCGCGCCGATGGCCAGGATCAACTCGGGCAGGGCGGGAACGAGGTTTGGCATCGCGTCAGGCTCCCGTCATCACCGTGCGGCCAGCATGGTCGCCCCGTCGGCGGCGGCCGCCAGGGCAAGCTGGTATTTGTCGATCATATTGGCCACCGAGACATGGATGGCGTCGAGGAAGGTCGAGGGATAGACCCCCATCCACAGCACCATCACCACCAGCGGCGCGAAAACGGCCACCTCGCGGGGGGTGAGGTCCATGATGCTCTTCAGTTCCTCGCGGGTCAGCTTGCCGAAGATCACGCGCCGGTACAGATACAGCATATAGGCCGCGCCCAGGATCAGCCCGGTGGCGGCGAACAGGGTCACCCAGGCGTTGACCTGGAACGCCCCCGCCAGCACCAGGAACTCGCCGACGAAGCCCGAGGTGCCGGGCAGGCCGACGCTGGCCAGCATGAACAGCATGAACACGGCGGCGTATTTCGGCATCCGCTGCACCAGCCCGCCATAGGCGCCGATGTCGCGGGTGTGCATACGGTCGTACACCACGCCCACCACCAGGAACAGCGCGCCGGAGACGATGCCGTGGCTGAGCATCTGGAAGATGGCGCCCTCGACGCCCTGCACGGTCAGGGTGAAGATGCCGATGGTCACGAAGCCCATATGCGCCACCGAGGAATAGGCGATGAGCTTCTTCATGTCCTCCTGGGCCAGCGCCACCAGCGAGGTGTAGATCACCGCCACCGCCGACAGCGTAAAGACCAGCGGCGTGAAGAACTCGCTGGCCAGCGGCAGCATCGGCACCGAGAAGCGCAGGAAGCCGTAGGCGCCCATCTTCAGCAGCACCCCGGCCAGGATCACCGAGCCGGCGGTGGGCGCCTCGACATGGGCGTCGGGCAGCCAGGTGTGCACCGGCCACATCGGCACCTTGACGGCGAAGGAGGCGAACAGCGCCAGCCACAGCCAGATCTGCATGGCGTAGGGGAAGCCCGTGGCCATCAGCGTCGGCACGTCGGTGGTCCCGGCCTGGAAATACATCGCCAGGAAGGCCAGCAGCATCAGCACCGAGCCCGCCAGCGTGTAGAGGAAGAACTTGAAGGCCGCGTACACCCGGCGCGGGCCGCCCCAGACGCCGATGATCAGGAACATCGGGATCAGCACGGCCTCGAAGAAGATGTAGAACAGCACCAGGTCGAGGGCGCAGAACATGCCCACCATCATGGTCTCCAGGACCAGGAAGGCGATCATGTATTCCTTAACCCGCGTGCGCACGGCGGCGTAGCTGGACAGGATGCACAAGGGCGTCAGGAAGGTCGACAGCAGCACGAAGAACAGCGAAATGCCGTCCACGCCCATGTGGTAGTTGATGTTGAGGCCGGGCAGCCACGGCGCCTTGTCGACGAGCTGGAAGGCGGCCGAGTTCGGGTCGAACGCCGCCCAGGCCAGCAGCGACACCAGCAGCGTCGCCACCGAGGTCAGCAGCGCGACGTTGCGCGCGTTGCGGGCCACCACCTCCGCCTCGCCGCGGATGCCGAGGATGAACAGCGCGCCGACCAGCGGCAGGAAGGTGGTGATGGTCAGAAGGGGCCAGTCCGTCATCGCCGCGTCACCCAACCGTCAGGATGTACCAGGTCACGAACACCGCCATGCCGACGATCATCGCGAAGGCGTAGTGGTAGACATAGCCGCTTTGCAGGCGGCCGAGGCGCTGCGCGACGTTGCGCGACACCGACGCCACGCCGTCCGGGCCCAACCCGTCGATGAGGGTGCCGTCGCCGGTCTTCCACAGATTGCGGCCGAAGGCGAAGGCGGGGCGCACGAACAGGGCGTCGTACAGCTCGTCGAAATACCACTTGTTGAGCAGGAACTCGTGCACGCCTGCGAAGGTCGAGGCCAGCCACCCCGGCAGCCAGCGGGCGCGGATGTAGAACAGCCACGCCAGCGCCACCCCCGCCAGCGCCACCAGCACCGGCAGCAGCGGCACCCATCCGGGGACGTGGTGGGCGGCCTCGATGATGTCGTCCGCACCCACCGCGGCGATCGATTCGCCCCAGAAGGCCAGCCGCGCGTCGCCGACGAAGACGCCGTAGCCGATCCAGCCCGCGAACACCGCCCCCACGGCCAGGAAGGCCAGCGGCAGCAGCATCACCGGCGGCGATTCGTGGATGTGGGCCATCACCTTCTCGTCGGCGCGTGGCTCGCCGTGGAAGACCAGGAACAGCAGGCGCCAGGAATAGAAGGCGGTCATGAAGGCGGCGGCGATGCCCAGCCAGAAGGCCAGGGTGCCCACCGGCGTGCCGGCGGCGAAGGCCGCCTCCAGGATCATGTCCTTGGAATAGTAGCCGGCGAAGAACGGGAATCCGGCCAGCGCCAGCGAGCCGATCCACATCATCGCCCACGACACCTTCACATGGCGCCAGATGCCGCCCATGCGCCGGATGTCCTGCTCGTCGGACATGGCGTGGATCACCGACCCGGCGCCCAGGAACAGCAGCGCCTTGAAAAAGGCGTGGGTCATCAGGTGGAAGATGGCGGCGCCATAGGCTCCCACGCCGATGGCAAAGAACATGTAGCCAAGCTGCGAGCAGGTCGAATAGGCGATGATGCGCTTGATGTCGTTCTGCACGCAGCCGACGGTGGCCGCGAAGAAGGCGGTGAAGGCGCCGACCACCGTCACCACCGCCAGCGCCGCCGGCGAGAACTCGAACAGCGGCGACATACGCGCCACCATGAACACGCCGGCGGTGACCATCGTCGCGGCGTGGATCAGCGCCGAGACCGGCGTCGGGCCCTCCATCGCGTCGGGCAGCCAGGTGTGCAGGCCAAGCTGCGCCGACTTGCCCATCGCGCCGACGAACAGCAGCAGCGCGATCACCGTCAGCGCGTGCCACTCGATGCCCCACAGCTCCACCGTGGTCTCGGCGTGCTGCGCCACGGCGCCGAAGATGGCGTCGAACGAGACGCTGTCGAACAGCAGGAAGGTGGCGAAGATGCCCAGCGCGAAGCCGAAGTCGCCGACGCGGTTGACCAGGAAGGCCTTGATGGCGGCGGCGTTGGCCGACGGGCGCTCGTACCAGAAGCCGATCAGCAGATAGGAGGCGAGGCCGACGCCCTCCCAGCCGAAGAAAAGCTGCACCAGATTGTCGGCGGTCACCAGCATCAGCATCATGAAGGTGAACAGCGACAGATAGCTGAAGAAGCGCGGGATCCCCGGGTCGTGGTGCATGTAGCCGATCGAATAGACATGCACCATGAACGAGACCCAGGTGACCACCACCACCATCACCGCGGTCAGGGTGTCGTATTTCAGCGCCCACCAGACATCCAGCGAACCCGACTGAATCCAGGTGAACAGCGGCACCGTCTCGGCATTGCCCTGGATGGCGACGCTGATGAAGATCGGCACCGACAGCAGCGCCGAGACGCCCACCAGACCGCAGGTGACGATCTGGGCCCCGCGGTCGCCGATCCAGCGGCCGAACAGGCCGGCGACGGCGGCGCCGATAAGCGGCAGGAAAATCGCTGCGACGTACATGCCCGGCCCCTACCCCCTCAACTGGCTGATTTCTTCGACCTCGATGGTGCCCTTGTTGCGGAAGAACACCACAACGATGGCCAGACCGATGGCGGCCTCGGCGGCGGCGACGGTGAGGACGAAGAAGGTGAAGACCTGGCCGACGAGATCGCCGAGATAGGCGGAGAACGTAACCAGATTCAGGTTGACGGCGAGGAGGATCAGCTCGATCGACATCAGGATGATGATGACGTTCTTGCGGTTCAGGAAGATGCCGAACACGCCGATGGTGAACAGCACCGCGGCGACGGTCAGGTAGTGCGCCAGCCCGATCTCCATCAGATGCCTCCCCCCGTCGGAACCTTGCGGACCTCCAGCGAATCCTCCTTGCGCCGCGCGTTCTGGCGCGCGATGTCCTGGCGCTTGACGCCCTCGCGGTGGCGCAGGGTCAGCAGGATGCTGCCGATCATCGCCACCAGCAGCAGCAGCCCCGCGGCCTGGAACAGATAGACGTAGTCGGTGTAGAGCAGCCGGCCGATGCCCTCGGTGTTGGTGACGCCGCCGCCGGCCATCGGCGCCGCCAGCGCCTGCTCGACGCCGGGGGCGAAGACCCAGCCGCCCAGCACCGTCAGCAGCTCCGCCAGCAGGATCAGCCCCACCAGCGCCCCCAGCGGCAGGTACTGCAGGAAGCCCTCGCGCAGGCGCAGGACGTTGATGTCCAGCATCATCACCACGAAGAGGAACAGCACCGCCACGGCGCCGACATAGACCACCACCAGCGCCATCGCCAGGAACTCCGCCCCCAGCAACAGGAACAGCCCGGCGGCGTTGAAGAAGGTCAGGATCAGCCACAGCACCGAATGCACGGGGTTGCGGACGCTGATGACCATCACCGCCGACGCCACCGCGATGGCGGCGAACATGTAGAAGACCAGAGCCTGAATCATTCCCTACCCCCCCCTGGGCCTCAGCGGTACGGCGCGTCGGCGGCCAGGCGCGCGGCCAGTTCGGGCTCCCACCGATCGCCGTTGGCCAGCAGCCGCTGCTTGTCGTACATCAGCTCGGCGCGGGTTTCGGTGGCGAACTCGTGGTTCGGCCCCTCGACGATGGCATCGACGGGACACGCCTCCTGGCACAGTCCGCAATAGATGCACTTGGTCATGTCGATGTCATAGCGGGTGGTGCGGCGGCTGCCGTCGGGGCGCGGCTCGGCCTCGATGGTGATGGCCAGCGCCGGGCAGATGGCCTCGCACAGCTTGCAGGCGATGCAGCGTTCCTCGCCGTTGGCGTAACGGCGCAGGGCGTGCTCGCCCCGGAAGCGCGGGCTGAGCGGCCCCTTCTCGAAGGGGTAGTTCAGCGTCACCTTGGGCTTGAACATGTAGCGCAGCGTCATCGCCATGCCGGAGAGCAACTCCTGCAACAGCAGCGCGCGCACGCCTCGGTCGAGGAAGGACATCAGCGTTTCCCCACTTCGCCAGTCGTCGGCCTCATTGCGGCACCGTCCCCGTCGCCACCAGCACCCCCGCCGTCAGCACCACCCAGGCCAGCGACAGGGGCAGGAACACCTTCCAGCCCAGGCGCATCAATTGGTCGTAGCGATAGCGCGGGAAGGTGGCGCGCACCCACAGGAAGAAGAACAGCACGAAGGCGACCTTCAGGGCGAACCAGATCACCCCCGGAACCCAGGTGAACGGCGCCACCGCCACCGGCGGCAGCCAGCCGCCCAGGAACAGCACCACGGCCATGCCGCTCATCAGGATCATGTTCGCGTATTCGCCCAGGAAGAACAGGGCGAAGGTCATCGACGAATATTCGACGTTGTAGCCCGACACCAGCTCCGCCTCGGCCTCGGGCAGGTCGAAGGGGGCGCGGTTGGTCTCGGCCAGCGCCGAGATGAAGAAGATCACGAACATCGGCAGGTGGATCAGCCAGTGCCAGGACAGCAGCGTCGCCCCGTCCTGCGCCCGCACGATGTCGGAGAGATTGAGCGAACCCACCGACAGCAGCACGGCGATCAGCACGAAGCCGATCGACACCTCGTAGGAGACCATCTGCGCCGCCGAGCGCAGGCCGCCCAGGAAGGCGTATTTCGAGTTCGAGGCCCAGCCGGCCATGACGATGCCGTAGACCCCTAGGCTGGAAATCGCGAACAGGTAGAGGATGCCGACATTGATGTCGGCCAGCACCCAGCCGTCGTCGAAGGGGATCACCGCCCAGGCCACCAGGCTGAGAATGAAGGTCAGCATCGGCGCCAGGATGAACACGGTGCGGCTGGCGCCGGTGGGGATCACCGTCTCCTTCAGGAACAGCTTCAGGCCGTCGGCGATGGGCTGCAACAGGCCCAGCGGCCCCACCACATTGGGGCCCACCCGCAACTGCATGGCGCCGATGACCTTGCGCTCGGCATAGGTCAGATAGGCCACCGCCAGCAGCAGCGGCACGACGATGGCGACGATCTGCAGGACGATGATCGCCGTGGGCCAGATATAGCCGCTCCAGAGTTCAGCCATGAGTCCCCGTCTTCCTCTCTTCGCCCCCCAGGAAGGTCGCCGTGCAGGTCGCCATGACCACCGAGGCGCGGCTGATGGGGTCGGTCATGTAGTAGTTGGATACCGGCGTCGCGAACGGCGTCGACTCGGGGCTGCCGTCGGCGCCGAAGGCGCCCCACGCCGCCGGCGCGATGCGCCCGGCGCCGTCGAAGATCGCGTTCGCCTCCACCAGGCGCCGGCGAAGCTGCGCCAAGGTGTCGTAAGGCAGCGGCCGCCCCAGCGCCCCCGACAGCGCCCGCAGGATCTTCCAGTCCTCGCGCGCATCGCCGGGCGGGAACACCGCCCGTTCGGCGTGCTGCGGCCGCCCCTCGGTGTTGACGTAGATGGCGTGCTTTTCGGTGTAGGCGGCGCCCGGCAGCACCACGTCGGCGCGGTGGGCGCCGGCGTCGCCGTGGTGGCCCTGATAGACGACGAAGGCCTTGCCCAGGCGGTCCATGTCGATCTCGTCGGCGCCCAGCAGATAGACCACCTCGATCTCGCCCTTGCCGGCGCCGTCGAGGATGGCGGCGGTGTCGCGCCCGCCGGCGCCGGGCACGAAGCCGAGATCAAGGCCGCCGACGCGCGCCGCCGCCGTGTGCAGGACGTTGAAGCCGTTCCAGCCCTCGGCGACCATGCCGGTGGCCTCGGCAATCTTGCGGGCCAGCCCCAACACCACGGCGCCGTCGGGCCGGGCCAGCGCGCCCATGCCCACGATCAGCATCGGCCGCTCGGCCTTCTTCAGCACCTCGGCGAAGGGGTGCGAGCCGGCGGCGAGCGCCTCCAGCAGCCGCGGGTCGTTGCCGAGATTGTCGTGGCGATAGGTCAGGTCGCGCTCCGGCCCCACGGCGGCGACGGCGAAGCCGCCGGCCAGCCAGCGCTTGCGGATGCGCGCGTTCAAGACCGGCGCCTCGCGGCGCGGGTCGGCGCCGATCAGCAGCAGGGCGTCGGCCCGCTCGATGCCGGCGATGGTGGTGTTGAACAGATACGAGGCCCGCGCCGCCGGGTCGAGCGCGGCGCCGTCCTGGCGGCAGTCCAAATGCGGCGAGCCCAGCCCGGCCATCAGATCCTTCAACGCCAGCATCGATTCGCAATCGGCGAGGTCGCCGGCCAGCGCGGCGACGCGCTCGCCGGGCACG
>JAWLGJ010000008.1:0-27849 GCA_041685145.1 Magnetospirillaceae bacterium
GCCCGATTTGGCGACGGCGGGCACCGGCGACGTGCTGGCGGGGATGGTGCTGGCGCTGCTGGCGCAAGGGATGCCGGCCTTCCAGGCCGCGGCCGCCGCCGTCTGGCTGCATGGCGCCGCCGCGGCGCGGGTGGGGCGGGGGCTGATCGCCGAAGACGTGCCCGAGGCGCTGCCGGCGGTGCTGGCCTCGCTGGAGCGCGCGGGTTCAAGATAAACCGAAGTCGTGCTGTTGTCGGCGCGATGGCGTGGACATCTGAAGGGAATCGATCCGTTGGCAAGCAGGGAGTGGTGTCCGTGACCCAACCGGCGCGATACGGGCTGCTCGACCGCCTGCGCAGCCTGCGCGCGGTGTGGCGCGACATCGCCGGCGGCGCCCGCGACGGCGATATGCCGGTGGTGCATCCGGACGTCAGCGACGACGACGCCGGCCACCTGCGCGAGCACATGCGGGCCTGCCTTGAGGGGCGCGGCGGCGAGGTATCGGCGCGGGCGCGGGCGGCGGGCCTGGGCCGCGCCTATCTGTCGCTCTCGGAAGCGGGACGGCAGCGGTTCCTGGGCATCATGACCCACGATTTCGGCCCCGACCGGGCGCGGGTCGACGAGGCGGCCACCCGGCTGCTCGACGCCGGCGACGAGGCCGAACGCCGCCGCGCCGAACGCGGCCTGCGCCAGGCGCTGGAGGCGCCGCGCCGGCGGCTGCTCACCCAGTTCAACGCGCTGCCCGACGGGGTCAAGTTCCTGGTGGACCTGCGCGCCGACCTGTTGGTGCTGGAACGCACCGATCCGGACCTGGCCGAATTGGAGGCGGATCTGAAGGCGCTGCTGGCATCGTGGTTCGATGTCGGCTTTCTGGAACTGCACCGCCTGACCTGGCGCTCGCCGGCGTTGCTGCTGGAAAAGATCATGGCCTATGAGGCGGTGCACGAGATCCGCAGTTGGGAGGATTTGAAGAACCGCCTCGATTCCGACCGCCGCCTGTACGGCTTTTTCCACCCGCGGATGCCCGACGAGCCGCTGATTTTCGTCGAGGTGGCGCTGACCAAGGGCATCGCCGCCAATGTTCAGGCGCTTCTGGACGAAACCGCGCCGGTGGACGACCCCATCGAGGCCGACACCGCGATTTTCTATTCCATCTCCAACGCCCAGCGCGGACTGGCCGGCATCAGCTTCGGCGGTTTCCTCATCAAGCGGGTGGTCGACGCGCTGCGCCAGGAATTCCCCAATCTGAAAGCCTTCGCCACGCTGTCGCCGATCCCCGGTTTCGCCCGCTGGCTGGACGCCCGCCTGCGCGACGGCGAGACCGGGCTGCTGGGGCAGGCCGAGCGGCGCGCCCTGCAGCGGGCAACCGAGGCGGGCGGCGGCAAGGGGGCGCTGAAGGCGCTTCTCGCCCGCCCGGATTGGCACCGCGACGCCACCGCCGCCGAGGCTTTGCGCGCGCCGCTGATGCGCCTGTGCGCGCGCTACCTTCTCAAGGAGAAAAAGGCCGACGGCATACGGGCGATGGATCCGGTGGCGCATTTCCACCTGTCGAACGGCGCCCGCATGGAGCGGCTGAATTGGCTGGGCGACATGTCGCCCAAGGGCATTGCCGAATCCCACGGACTGATGATGAATTATCTGTATCGTCTCGACGAGATCGAGTCGAACCACGAGGCCTACAGCGGCCAAGGGCGCATCGCCGCGTCCAATTCGTTGCTTGACCTCGCAAGGAAAACGCCGCCGCGATAATGACCGGGTGCGACCGCCGATCGTCCCGGTGATTGCTTCGGGCCGTCCCTCCGACTACAGTTGCCCCATCCAAAAGTGCTGGCGGCGTCACCCGCTTTCGCGGATGGCGCCGGGGGGAAGGCATAATGAAACTCGACGTGCGCGCGCAATTGCTGGTGGCGTTCGGCGGCATCGCCGCCCTGATGCTGGCGGTTGTTGCGCTTTCCTGGCTGTCCTATACGTCGCTGGGCGGCACCATTCATCGGGTCGCCAACGAAGACCTGCCCACCATCGCCAATGCGTTCCGCACCGCCGAGCAGGCGCGCTCGGTGGTGGCGGCGTCGGCAAGCCTGTCGACGTCGTCGGACCGCGAGGCCCTGGAGGAACGCTTCCAGGCGCTGATGGAGCGCGACCGCGAACTGGCGCGCCTCATCGACGCCATGCAGGGCCAGGAGGCGACGTCCGAGCGGGTGGAGGCGCTGGCGGCGCTGCGTCAGGAGATCATCGGCAACCTGCAGGCCCTGAAACAGTCGCTCGATGAGCGGCTGCGCCTGGGGGCACTGCGTCAGCAGCAGATGGCGGACCTGCACGACGCCCACGACGCCTTCACCAAGGCGCTGCGGGAATGGATCGACACCATCCGCCCCAACATGGTCAGCACCGCACGGACCGCCTTCAAGAGCGGCGGCAGCATGGACGAGGTCGAGTACGAGGTTCTCAGCGTCGTCACCCGTGACACCGACCTGTTGCAGACGCTGTTGGGACTGCAGGCCCGTGCCGACGCGCTGGTGTCCCTGTTCTCCGACCTGGAAAAGGTCACGGATCCGGCCAAGGCCGAGGACGTCGCCAAGCAGATCGAGCGCCTGGGCAAGGGCCTTTTCCGCCTGGAGGCGGCGCTGTCCGGCGAGGACCAGCGCGGCGACATTCTGGAACGCATGGACGCGATGCTCGTTGCCGTGAACCCCGGCGGCCTCATGGAGGTGCGGCTTGAGGAGCTATACGCCACGGATGCCGAGCGGGCATTGCTGACCGCCAGCAGTGACGTCGCCACGCAACTGGATACCCAGGTGCAGGATCTTGTGGCGGCGGCCGAGAAGGACATGCACGCACAGGCGGCGGCGGCGGTGCGGCGGGTTGACTCCGACAAGGCGCTGATGGGCGTGCTGGCGGTGATTGGCGTCGGCGGCGCGCTGCTGGTGGCGTTCTTCTACGGTGACCGCTATCTCAGCCGGCGGATGCACGTCCTCGCCGAGCGCACCAAGGCGGTGGCGGACGGCGATTTCGCGGCGGAGATTCCCGTCTCCGGCAATGACGAGATCACCGCCATCGGCCGCGCGGTGCAGGTGTTCAAGGACAACGGCATCAAGCTGAAACAGATGGCCGCGGCGCAGGAGGCCGAGGCGCGGCGCAACGAGCGCAAGGTCCACAGCGAGATTCTGGCGCTGACCACCGCCCTTGAGGAGGAGGTCCAGAACGCCATTACCACCATCGCCGAGGAATCGGCCAAGGTTCTGGATCTGGCCCAGGGCATGGCGCAGTCGGTGGGCGAGGTGCGCGAGCAGTCCGATGCCGCCGCCCGCGCCTCGGAACAGGCCACCGAGAACGTCAACGCCGTCGCCGCCGCCGTCGAGGAACTGACCGCTTCGTCCGGCGAGATCGAGAGCCTGGTCGGGCGCTCGAACGCCATCACCAGCAATGCGGTCAAACAGGCCGAGCGCGCCAGCCGCATGGTCCGCAGCCTCGACGACGCCGCGCAGCGCATTGACGAGGTGGTGCACATCATCGCCGACATCGCCAGCCAGACCAACCTGCTGGCGTTGAACGCCACCATCGAGGCGGCGCGCGCCGGCGAGGCCGGCAAGGGCTTCGCCGTCGTCGCCAACGAGGTCAAGAGCCTCGCCAACCAGACCTCCAAGGCCACCGACGAGATCGGCAGCCAGATCGCCAGCGTGCAATCGGCCACCAAGGATACCGTCGGGGCCATCGAACAGATCACCCACACCATTCAGGAGATCAGCGACAACGCCGCCGGCATCGCCTCGGCGGTCGAGGAGCAGCACGCCGGCACCCGCGAGATCGCCCACAGCGCCCACCAGGCGGCGCAGGGAACGCAACTGGTTTCGCAAAGCGTGACCGAGGTCCACGGCAACACCGACACCACCCGCCAGCGCGCCGAAAGCGTGAAGGAATCGGCGGTCCTGATGGCGGAGCGCGTCGAACGGATGCAAGAGTCGGTGCACCAGATCATCCAGGTGAGCCTCGACAAGCGCCTCAGCCGCCGGCACACGGTCAACATGCTGCTGAAACTGGAGATGGGGGGCGTCGAGCGCCGCGCCCTGCTGCATGACGTGGCGCTGGTGGGGGCCGGCGTCATCGACCGCCGCCTGGAGGCCGACAAGGGCGCCCGCTTCACGGTCGAACTGCCCGAGGTCGGCAGCACCAGCGGCATCGTCATGGCCCTGACCGAGAATTCGACTCACATCCATCTCGACCTCGACGACGACATGCAGCAGCGTCTCGAAGCCATCATCGAAAAACGGATCGCGCGCACCCGCGCGGGCAGCGAAGGAGGTAAGGCGTGAGGTATGAAGTCAGCCAGGAGGGGGCCGCCGCCACCCTGCACCTGCGGGGCGAACTGGTGCTGGCCGACCGCGACGGCTTCGACGGCGCCGTGCGCGCCGCCCTGAAGCCGGGCGTCGCCTCGGTGACGGTCGACCTGTCGGGTCTCGAATACATGGATTCGGCCGGGCTGGGTATGCTGCTGACGCTGCGCGAGGCCGCCGAGGACCTGGGCACCCGCGTCGTCCTTCGCGGCGCCGCCGGCGAAGTGAAGGAACTGCTGGAAATGGCCCGCTTCGACACGCTGTTCGATCTCGTCTAGGCGCCCCGCGATCGGCCCGGCATGACGGAACGGACCCGCGTCCTGGTCGTCGAGGACCACCCGCTCGGTCGGCGGCTGCTGGTCGGGCAGCTTGAAGCCGCCGGCTATGCGGTCGCCGTCGCCGCCGACGGTGTCGAGGCGCTGGAGACGCTGCAAGGCGACGGCGACGAATTCGACGTCATCCTTCTCGACCGGCGGATGCCGCGCATGGACGGCATGGAGGTGTTGCGCCGGCTCAAGGCCGACCCGCGCCATGCCAAGGTGCCGGTGGTGATGCAAACCGCCGCCGACAGCCGCGAAGAGATCGTCGAGGGCATCCGCGCCGGTGCCTTCTACTATCTCACTAAACCCTTCGACCCCGAGGTTCTGCTGTCGATCACCGCCGCCGCGGTCGACGACCACCTGCGCTATCGCCGCCTGCGCCAGGAAATCGACCGCCGTGCCAAGGGGCTGGGGCTGCTTCACGCGGCCGATTTCCGTTTCCGCACCATCGACGAGGCCAACGACCTGGCGGTGACCCTGGCGCAGGCCTGCCCCGAGCCCGGCAAGCGCGTGGTGGGCCTGGCGGAACTGCTTATCAACGCCGTGGAGCACGGCAATCTCGGCATCACCTATGACGAGAAGCACGCCCTGCTGGCGGCGCGCGGCTGGGAGCGGGAGGTGTCGCGCCGGCTGGCGGCGCCGGAATACCGCGACCGCGAGGTGTCCGTCAGCTTCCGCCGCCGCGCCGAGCGCATCGAAATCACCATCGTCGACCAGGGCGAGGGTTTCGATTGGGAGCGCTACCTGGACCTCGATCCAGCGCGCGCCTTCGACAGCCACGGCCGCGGCATCGCGCTTGCCCGCCGGGCGAGCTTTGACGAGATCGTCTATCGTGGCCGCGGCAACGAGGTGGCGGTCGGTGTCCGCCTTCCGGGGGCAACGGCGGCGCTGAGCGATCGCTGCGGCGTCGATCTCTGGCGGCATGTCGAGCCGCGCGACGGCCGCGGCGGCGACCGCGTCATCCTGCGGCCGCTGGCCGACCGGCGCCTGGGGCTGTGGATGATGGACGTCTGCGGCCACGGCCGCGGTGCCGAGGCGGTGGCCGACGCATTGGCGGCGGTGCTGGAGGACCACCCCGTCGATGCCGATTCACCGGCGGCCAGCCTGGAGGCGGTGGCGGCGCAATTCAAGGCGATGCTGCCGACGGGCCTGTACGCCACCTTGCTGCTGGCGGTGGTCGATCCCGCCAACGACCGGCTGCGTTACGCCGCCGCCGCCGCCCCGCCGGCGGTGGTGGTCTCCGCCGACGGCAGCGCCCGGACCGGCGACGGATCGGGGCTGCCGGCGGGCATCAGCGCCTCGGCACGCTACGAGGACCGCAGCCTGGCCTTCGGGCGCGGCGACACCGCCATTCTGCACACCGACGGCATCCAGTCCTGCGGCCGGGCGAATCGTCGGCCTCTGCGCAAGGAGGGGGCGGCGGACGTCCTCAACGCCGCGGCCACCGCCGAGAATCCCGGCGCCGCCCTGGTCGAGGCCCTGGAAGGATTCCCGCGTCCGCTGGAGGACGACGTCACCGTCCTTTTCTGCCGCCGCCGTTGATCTCAGCCCCAGAGGGCGGGCGTCGGCGGGTGCATCCGGGCCCCGTCGTAACGCAGGCCGTCGGCGCGGTCGCGCGCCAGCAGCAGCGGCCCGTCCAGATCGACGACATCCGCCTCCTGCGCCAGCAGCATCGCCGGCGCCATCGCCAGCGACGTGCCGACCATGCAGCCCACCATCACCCCCAGGCCGGCGGCGCGGGCGGCGCGCTGCACCGCCAACGCTTCGGTTAATCCCCCGGCCTTGTCGAGCTTGATGTTGACCATGTCATAGCGCCCGACGAGCCTGGGAACATCATCAGCGACATGGCTGGATTCGTCGGCGCAGACGGGCACCGGCCGGGGCATGTCGGTCAGCGCCGCATCGTCCGCGGCGGGCAGGGGCTGTTCGACCAACGCCACCCCCAGCGCCGCCAGCGCCGGCAGCAGACGGGCGGTTTCCGCCGGGCTCCAGGCCTCGTTGGCGTCGACGATCAACCGGACGTCGGGCCTGGCCGCCCGCACCGCCCGCACCCGCTCAAGGTCGTCGTCGCCGGCGGCCATCTTCAGCTTCAGCACCGGCTTATTGCCGTGCGCCGCCGCCATTGCCGCCATCGCATGAGGGGAGTCGACGCCGATGGTGAAGGCGCTCAGCAGTGGGCGCGGCCGGGGCAGGCCGGCCAGGCGCCAGACCGGCGTTCGCCGCCGCTTGGCCTCGGCATCCCACAGCGCGCAATCGAGGGCGTTGCGGGCGGCGCCGGCCGGCATGGCGCGCCGCAGCCCCTCGCGGTCCAGCCCCGCCGCCACATCCGGCGCTTGCGCCTGGATATCGGCGACGACGCCTTCGACGGTCTCGCCATAGCGGGGATAGGGCACGCATTCGCCGCGACCCTCGACGCCGTCGACGGCGATGGTGGCCACGACCACACGGGCCTCGGTGCGGGCACCGCGCGAGATGCGGAACACGCCGCGTACCGGAAACGATTCGACGGCGACTCGCAGGCGCGGTGCGCTCACGCCAGGGCGTCCACGATGGGGCCGACGCCGGTGCGCAGCGGGTCGACGGCGGGCAGCCCGAAGCGCGCCGCCAGTCCGTCGAGATAGATCATTGCCTCCTCGGCGGGCAGGGCGGCGGTGTTGATGGCCAGCCCCACCACCCGCGCGCCCGGGCAGGTCAGCCGCGCGCAGGACTCGTTGAGGGCGATGCAGTCCTCGATGTCGGGCAGGGCGAAGCCCGGCACCCCCCGCATGTGCGGGCGCGACGGCTCGTGGCACATGACCAGCGCCTCGGCCTGGGCGCCGTGCAACAGCCCCAGCGCCACGCCGGCATAGGAGGGATGGAACAGCGAGCCTTGGCCCTCGATGATGTCCCAGTGGTCGGCCGGGGCGCCCGGCGCCAGGGCTTCGGTGGCGCCGGCGATGAAATCGGCCACCACGGCGTCGACGGCGATGCCGCCGCCGGCGACAAGGATGCCGGTCTGGCCGGTGGCGCGGAAGGTGGCGCTGATGCCGCGCTCGCGCAGCGCCCGCTCGATCGCCAGGGCGGCGAACATCTTGCCGACGGAACAATCGGTGCCGACGGTCAGCAGCCGCCGGCCGGGGCGCGGGGCGCCGGTCCCCACAGGCAGCGCGCCGCGCGGATGGCGCACATCGTGCAGGGCGCGGCCCAGGGCACGGGCTGCCTCGGCCACCGCCGGCACATCGGCGAGGCGGGCGTGCAGGCCGGCGGCAAGGTCCATCCCCGCCTCCAGCGCCTGCACCATGGTCTCGATCCAGTCATGGCCAAAGCGCCCGCCACGATTGGCCACCCCCACGACCATCGTGCGGGCGCCGCGCGCCGCCGCCTCGGCCACCGTCACGTCGGGCAGGCCGACATCGGCACGGCAGCCGGGCAGGCGAAGCTGCCCGACGCATTGCTCGGGCCGCCAACGGGCGATGCCGTCGGCGGTCTTGGCGGCGAGGGCGTCGGGGGCGTCGCCGAGGAACAGCAGATAGGGGCGGGCAATGTCCATTCACGGGGCTCCTTGCACACTCCCCATGATACATGGGACGGCGGGCGGGCGGTCAAACCGTCGCGGTCTCGGGCGCGGTGACGCACTCGCGGGCGAGGTCGAGGGCATCGGCGAAATGACCGGCGAAGACGACGGTGCGGCCGTCGGGATGCACACCGGCGCTGTCGAGGGCGCGGCGCAATTCGCTGCCGACACCGGCGATGATGAGGAAGGTGCCGTGGCGGCGGCAGCGGTCGGCGAATTCGGCCAGGGCCAGGGCGCCGCTGGCATCGACCAGCGGCACCTGGCACATGCGCAGGATGAACACCCGCGGCGGCTGCGCGATGCGGTCCAGCACTTCGCCCAGGCGGGCGGCGACGCCGAAGAAGAACGGGCCGGTGATCTGGAATGATTCGACGCCCGGCGGCAGGTCGGCGCGCGGGGTATAGGGGGCGGTGTTGGGCGCGCTGATGTCGTCAACATCGCCCTCGATAAGCTGCGTGTTTGTCTGTATTTGAACCACGTTACTCATGCGGTGCATGAACAACAGCGCCGCCAGCACCACGCCCACTTCGATCGCTACCGTCAGGTCCACCGCCACCGTCAGGCCGAAGGTCACCAGCAACACCACCCGCTCGCCCGCCGGCGCGCGCAGCAGGCGGCGAAAGCGGTCCAGTTCGCTCATGTTCCACGCCACCACCATCAGCACCGCCGCCAGGCTGGCCAGCGGCACATGGGCGGCCAAGGGCATCAGCAGCAGCAGGAACAGAAGCAGGAACCCCGCGTGCAGCATTCCCGAAACCGGCGAGCGGGCCCCGGCACGGACATTGGTGGCGGTGCGGGCGATCGCGCCCGTGGCCGGAAGCCCGCCGAACAGGGCCGAGGCGCCGTTGGCGATGCCTTGCGCCACCAACTCGCAGTTGGAGCGGTGCCGGCGGCCGGTCATGCCATCGGCCACCATTGCCGACAGCAGCGATTCGACGCCGGCCAGGAAGGCGATGGTGAAGGCGCTGGGCAGCAGTTCCCGCAGCCGCTCGACCGACACCTCGGGCAGCGACGGCGCCGGCAGGCTGCGCGGAATCTCCCCGAAACGGGAGCCGATGGTCTCCACCGGCAGTCCCAACGCCCAGGCCATCGCCGTCCCCGCCGCCACCACGATCAGAAATCCCGGCGCCCGCGGCAGGCGGCGGCGCATCACCAGGATGGCGGCCAGTGACGCCGTCGCCAGCGCCGTGGTCGCGGGGTCGAGGCTGTGGATGTGCGCCGCCACCGCCTGCCACTTGTGGAGGAAATCCACCGGCACCTCGGGGATGGCGAGGCCGAGGAAGTCCTTGACCTGGCTTGAGAAGATGATCACGGCAATGCCGGCGGTAAAGCCGGTGACCACCGGCTGCGGCACATATTTCACATAGGTTCCTAGCCCGGCCAGCCCCGCCGCCACCAGCATCACGCCGGCCATCAGCGTGGCCAGCAGCAGCCCGTCATAGCCGTGCTGGGCGATGACATTGAACACCACCACCACGAAGGCGCCGGTGGGCCCGCCGATCTGAAAACGGCTGCCGCCCAGCGCCGAGATCAGCAAACCGGCGACGACCGCCGTGACCAGCCCCTTGTCGGGCCCGGCGCCGGAGGCGATCGCGAGCGCCATCGCCAGCGGCAGGGCGACGATGGCAACGGTCAGTCCGGCCAGCGCGTCGGCACGAAGATCCGTCGGTCCATAGCCCTGCCGCAGCACGGTGTAGGTTTTGGGCACGAACAGGTGCCAACGGCGCGAAACGGCAGGACGCACCGGCGCTCTCCACAATTGCTGCGATGCCACAAATCGGGGGCAACAGAGCCTAGCACGCGGCCGGGGACTTATGGGAGACGGCCCGTCGCTATGGCTGCGCCTTGCGGCCCGCGCGCGCAGGGCGCACATCCTGCTTCATGGAGATTCGGGTCGAATGTTATGCCGGCCACCGCGGCGAGCAGGAGCCGTGCCGCCTTGATTTGTCGCGGCGGGCGGTGGAGGTGGTCAGCATCGAGGACCGCTGGTACGGCCCCGACCATCGCTATTTCAAGGTATGGGGCGGCGACGGCGCGGAATACATCCTGCGCCACGACGAGCGCGACGGCCGCTGGGAGATCACGCTCTACCGCCGCGCCGGCAGCGGGTGAGGCTAATGCAGCGGTGGCTGCGGCGCCGGCGGGCGTGCCGCCAGCCAGCGGGCCAGCGCAAAGGCGGGGGCGAACACCAGGGCCAGGAAGAGCACCGTGCCGCCGAGGGTTTCCAGCCACCCGACGGCGTTCAGCGCCACCGCCAGCGCGGAGAGCAGGGCGAACAACACCGCCCCGGCAACGGAAAACACGAACGCGAAGATCAGCCATGCCGCCAGCAGGTTGGTTGCCGGGTGCTTGACGGCGCGGACATAGGGCACGGCAAGAAGCAGTACGACCATCCACACCGCGAGTCCGAAAAGGCGTTCGTCCATCTTTCCTCCGGTCGTGGTTGCCCGACGCCGGTTTGCCTTCATATCACCCATTGCATCTTGCATCGCCGCCGCGCCGGTCAACCGATCTTTCCGGGGAGAGCGTCCCATGCCGCCGGAAACCTCGCCGCACCTGCCCGCCGCCTGGTCCGGCGCCATCAGCCAGATCCTGTCGCGGCCGGCGGCGACGGCGGTGGTGGTCGGCGGCGTCGATGTGGGCAAAAGCGTCTTCCTGCGCCTGCTGGCCGAGGCGGCGGCGCGCGCCGGCCGGGCGGCGGCGCTCATCGACACCGATCTGGGGCAAAAGGATTTCGGGCCGCCGGCCTGCGTCACCCTGCGCCTGATGGCCTCGGCGGCGCCGCCCGGCGAGGCCGATGACCTCTATTTCGTCGGCGCCACCAACCCGATGGGGCATTTCCTGCCCCTGATCACCGGCACCGCCCGCATGGCGGTGACGGCGGCCCGGCGCGGCGCCAGCGTCACCGGCGTCAACACCAGCGGCCTCATCCGCGCCGGCGGACCGCTGCTGAAGGCGCGCAAGGCCGATGCCGCCGCCGCCGATCTGGTGGTGGCGATCGCGCAAGGGGACGAACTGCGCCAGGTGCTGACGGCGTTGCGCCCGCTGCCGGTGGTGCGGCTGGCGCCGTCCCCGGAGGCGCGCCGCAAGACGGAGGCCGAAAGGCGCCGCCGCCGTCACGAGGCGCTGCTGCAACAGTTCGCCCATGCCGGCGAGATCGAATTGGCGTTGCCGCGCCTGGTGTTGCAGGGCGACGGCCTGACCGGCGGCACCGAGGACCGCGGCCGCATCTGCGGCTTGGTCGGGCACGACGGGCGCGGGCTGGGCCTGGGGGCGGTGGTCAGCTTTCGCGAGGGGCGCCTGCGCCTGCGGGCGACGGCGGCGGCCGAGGCGGTGGCGGCGGTGCGGCTGGGGGAGCCGCGCCTGCTGCTGCCGTGAGACTCAGCGCGCCAGGCGCAGCAGCACGGCGGCCTGGGCGGCGATGCCTTCGCCGCGGCCGGTGAAGCCCAGGCCCTCGGTGGTGGTGGCCTTGACGTTGACCCGCCCGGCGGGCAGATCCAGGAGCGCCGCCACCCGTGCCGCCATCGCCGCCCGGTGCGCGCCCAGGCGGGGGCGCTCGCAGACGAGTGTCAGGTCGACATTGACCACCCGCCCCCCCAGCCCGGCAATCAGCGCGGCGGCGTGGCGAACGAACACCTCCGAGGCGACGCCGCGCCAGCGTTGGTCGCTGGGGGGGAAATGCTGGCCGATGTCGCCGGCGCCGATGGCCCCCAGCAGCGCATCGGTCAGCGCGTGCAGGGCGACATCGGCGTCGGAATGGCCTTCCAGGGCCACGTCGGCGGGGATGCGCAGCCCGCACAGCATGACGCCGTCGCCGGGAATCAGGCGGTGAACGTCGAAACCCGTGCCGACGCGGGGCTCGCCCGGGAGCGCGAACAGCGCCTCCGCCCGCGACAGATCCTCGGCGGTGGTGATCTTGGCGTTGTCCTCGCTGCCGGGAACCAGGGCGACATCGAGCCCGGCCGCCTCGGCGACGGCGGCGTCGTCGGTCGCCTCCCGCCCGGCGGCGGCGTGATGCGCGGCGAGGATGTCGGCAAAGCGAAAGCCCTGCGGCGTCTGCGCCCGCCACAGCCCGGCGCGGTCGACGGTGCCGCGCACCAGCCCTTCGGCGCCGCGCTTGAGCGTGTCGGCCACCGGCAGGGCGGGGACGGCGGCGGGATGGTCGTCGAGCGCCGCCAGCACGTCGTCGATCACCGCCCGTGAGACGAAGGGGCGGGCGCCGTCGTGGACAAGCACCCGCGCCGGCGCCGCCTCGGCCAGGCTCTCCAGCCCCAGACGCACCGAATCCTGGCGCGTCGGCCCGCCGGCCACCGGTTCCGCCAGCGGCAGCCCCTCGGCGGCGAGGTCATAGAAGGGCCGGTCGTCGGGATGGATGACGGCGCGCACCGTGGTGATGCCGGGATGGGCCGCGAACGCCGCCAGGCTGTGGCGCAGCAGCGGACGCCCGCCCAGGGGGCGGTACTGCTTGGGAAGTTCGCCGCCAAAGCGGCGGCCGCGCCCGGCGGCAACGATCAATGCGGCGCAACCAGCCATGTCCTTCTCCGTCAGCAGCCGGCACGATAGGCCGGGCGCGCGCCGCTGCCAAGCGCACAGCGACTCTTCCGCCAATCGCAAACAGTGATATAGTCCGCGCCATGTCCATGCCCGCCGTCCTCAATGTCGCCGCCCTGCTGGCGCTGCTTCCCGCCGCCCTGGCGCCGCTGCGCCGTGGCGGGGGCCGCGACCCCATCTTCTGGGGGCTGCTGCTGCTGGCGGTGGCGGCGCCGGCGGTGTGGGCGGCCGCCCAACTCGGGGCGGACTGGCAGACCGGCCTGGCCGCCAATCTGTGGGTGGTCATCGCGGTGACGATGGTCCTGTACGCGGCGCTGGCCGTGCTGACGCCGCAGGCGTGGCGCCTGGCGCCCCTGCTGCTGCCCTATCTGCTGGTGCTGGGCGTGCTGGCCTCGGTGGTGAGGGGAGAGACCGACCGGCCGCTTGCCGCCGCGGCGGCGGGGTGGCTGGAATTGCATATCGCCATGTCGGTGCTGACCTATGGCCTGCTGACGGTGGCGGCGGTGGCGGCGCTGGCGGCGTTCCTGCAGGAGCGGGCCCTGAAGCGCAAACGCCCGACACGCCTCAGCCGCGTGCTGCCGGCGGTGACCGAGAGCGAGGGCCTGACGGTGCGCCTGCTGGCGCTGTCCGAGGTCGTGCTGGGCCTCGATCTGGTGACCGGCATGGCGACGCAGTATTTCGAAACCGGCGTGCTGATGGAAATTCAGCATAAGACGCTGCTGTCCCTGTTGGCCTTCGCCGTCATCGGCGCGCTGCTGCTGGCGCATCACCTGACCGGCGTGCGCGGCCGCGCCGCGGCGCGGCTGGTGCTGCTGGGCTATCTGCTGCTCACCCTCGCCTATCCGGGGGTGAAGTTCGTCAGCGGCGTGCTGATCGGATAGGCAGAAGGGCGCTTCTGCCCGTTTTGTAAGCACTTTTTTCATTGCGGGGCCGCCGCCGCCATTCCTACAATGCCGGCGCCTTTTCGACGGTTTCGGCAGCGATGATCCACTCGCCTCTGCGCATCGGCGCCATATCCCTGGACAATCCCGTCATCCTGGCGCCCATGTCGGGCGTGACGGACCCGCCGTTCCGGCGTCTGGTCAAGCGCCTGGGGGCGGGGCTGGTGGTCTCGGAGATGATCGCCAGCCAGGCGATGATCCGCCATCACCGCCGCACCCTGATGATGGCGCGGGGCAGCGCCGACGAAAGCCCGCTGGCGGTGCAACTGGCCGGCTGCGACCCGGCGGCGATGGCCGAGGCGGCGCGGCTGAACCAGGACATGGGCGCCGCCATCATCGACATCAACATGGGCTGCCCGGTGAAGAAGGTCGTCAACGGCGACGCCGGTTCGGCGCTGATGCGCGACGAAACCCTGGCGGCGCGGATCATGGAGGCGGTGGTCGCGGCCGTGGAGGTGCCGGTGACGCTGAAGATGCGCACCGGCTGGGACGACGCCAACCGCAACGCGCCGCGCCTGGCCCGCATCGCCGAGGACTGCGGCATCCGCATGGTCACCGTCCACGGCCGTACCCGTTGCCAGTTCTACAACGGCCGCGCCGACTGGTCGTTCATCGCCAAGGTGAAGGAGGCGGTCGCGATCCCGGTGGTGGGCAACGGCGACGTCACCACCGTCGATGACGCAGCGGAATTGCTCCGCGTATCCGGCGCCGACGGCGTCATGGTGGGGCGGGGCTGCTATGGCCGGCCGTGGTTTCCCGGGCAGGTGGCGCGGTTCCTGGCCACCGGCGAGAGGCTCCCCGCCCCACCGCTGGCCGAGCAGTACGCCATCCTTGGCGAGCATTTCGCCGCCATGCTCGAACACTACGGCGCCGAGACCGGCGTGCGCATGGCCCGCAAGCATATCGGCTGGTATTCCAAGGGCTTGCCCGGTTCGGCGGATTTCCGCGCCGCCGTCAACCGCGCCGCGACCGCCGACGAGGTGCGCAGCCTGCTGAAAAGCTTCTACGCCCCGCTGGTCGAACGCGCGGCGGCCTGAGATGAGCGGGAATGTCGCCCCCCTGCGCCCCGACCGCCCCGACCCCGCGGTCGATGCGGCCGCGGTCCTCAGCGCCCTGGCGCCGGTGGTTCTGGTTCTCGATGCAGGCGGGAGCGTCCGCTACGCCAACAGCGCCGCCGAGCAGCTTTTCGACGCCAGCGCGCCGCATCTGTGCGGCCGACCGCTCACCGACCTGGTGCCGGCGGACAGCCCCATGCAGGCGCTGCCGGCGCAGGCGCGTTCCAGCCGCGGCACGGTGTCGGAATACGGCGTGGTGCTGGACACGCCGCGCACCGGCCAGCGCCTGCTGACGGTGCAGGCCTCGCCCTTGCCCGAGGAGGAGGGATGGGTGGTGCTGGCGCTGCACGAGCAGTCGATGGCGGCGAAGATGGGCGCCCAGCTTTCGCATCGTTCGGCGGCGCGATCGGTGACGGCGATGGCGGCGATGCTGGCGCACGAGGTGAAGAACCCGCTGTCGGGCATTCGCGGCGCCGCCCAGCTTCTGGAGCAGGGGGCGGCGGAGGAGGATCGGGCGCTGACGCGGCTGATCTGCGAGGAGGCCGACCGCATCGTGGCGCTGGTCAACCGCATGGAGGTGTTTTCGGACGGCCGCCCCCTGGAGCGGGGCGCCGTCAACATCCATGAGGTGCTGGAGCAGGTCCGGCGCGTCGCCCAGGCCGGTTTCGGCCGCCATGTGCGCTTCGTCGAAGCCTATGATCCGTCGCTGCCCGAGGTTTTCGGCAACCGCGACCAGTTGGTGCAGGTGTTCCTGAACCTGGTCAAGAACGCGGTCGAGGCCGTGCCGCCGGAGCGCGGCGAGGTTGTGCTGGCCACCGCGTATCAGCACGGCGTGCGGCTGGCGGTGCCGGGCACCGACAGCGTCGTGCATCTGCCGCTGGTGGTCAGCGTGCAGGATAACGGCCCCGGCATCCCCGAGGACATGCGCCCGCACCTGTTCGACCCCTTCGTCACCGGCAAGGCGGCCGGCAGCGGACTTGGCCTGGCGCTGGTGGCGAAGATCATCGGCGAGCACGGCGGCGTGGTGGAGTTCGAGAGCCAGCCGCCGCGCGGCACGGTGTTCCGGGTGATGCTGCCCACGGCGCCCGAGGGGACGGGGAGGGCGGTATGAGCGGCACCGTCCTCGTCGCCGATGACGACCGCGCCATCCGCACGGTGCTGACCCAGGCGCTGGGGCGCGCCGGCTATGAGGTGCGCGCCACCGGCAACGGCTCGACCTTGTGGCGCTGGGTCGCCGACGGCGAGGGCGACCTGGTGGTGACGGACGTGCTGATGCCGGACGAAAACGGCCTCGACCTCATTCCGCGCATCAAGAAGGTCCGCCCCGACCTGCGCATCATCGTCATGAGCGCCCACAACACCCTGCTGACGGCGGTGAAGGCCACCGAGCGCGGGGCCTTCGAATACCTGCCCAAGCCGTTCGACATCCGCGAACTCGTCAGTGTGGTCGGGCGGGCGATGTCGGCGCCGGCGGCGGCGGCCACGACGGCGGCGCCGGCCGAGGGCGAGGAACGGCTGCCGCTGATCGGGCGCTCGCCGGCGATGCAGGACATCTACCGCTCGCTGGCGCGGCTGATGAACACCGATCTCAGCGTGATGGTGACGGGCGAATCGGGCACCGGCAAGGAGCTGGTCGCCCGCGCCCTGCACGACTACGGCAAGCGCCGCAACGGGCCCTTTGTGGCCCTGAACATGGCCGCCATACCGCGCGAACTGATCGAAAGCGAGCTGTTCGGCCACGAGAAGGGCGCCTTCACCGGCGCCACACAGCGCACCGCCGGGCGCTTCGAGCAGGCCGAGGGCGGCACCCTCTTCCTCGACGAGATCGGCGACATGCCGCCCGAGGCGCAGACGCGCCTGCTGCGGGTGCTGCAGGAAGGCGAATACACCACCGTGGGCGGGCGGGTGCCCATCCGTGCCAATGTGCGCATCGTCGCCGCCACCCACCGCGACCTGACCCAACTCATCCGCCAGGGGCTGTTCCGCGAGGATTTGTATTACCGGCTCAACGTCGTGCCCATCCGCCTGCCGCCCCTGCGCGAGCGGGCCGAGGACATCCCGGAACTGGTGCGGCACTTCCTGGGGCAGGTGGCGGCGGAAGGGCTGGCGGTCAAATCCATCGAGGCCGCCGCCGTCGAGCGCCTGAAACGGCACCGCTGGCCGGGCAATGTGCGCGAGCTGGAGAACTTGGTGCGGCGGCTGGCGGCGCTGTATTCGCAAGAGGTCATCGGCCTCGACGTCATCGAGGCCGAGCTCGCCGGCGGGGCGCCGGCGCCGGCGGACGGCGGCGACGGGCAGGACGGTCTGTCCGGCCTCGTCGAGCGGCATCTGCGCCCGTATTTCGCCGCCCACGACGACGGTTTTCCGGCCGCGGGGCTCTACGCCCGCATCCTGCGCGAGATCGAGCGCCCGCTGATCGCCGTCACCCTGGAGGCCACCGGCGGCAACCAGATACGCGCGGCGCAGGTGCTGGGCCTGAACCGCAACACCCTGCGAAAGAAGATACGCGAGCTGGGCATCGCCGTGGTGCGCGGCTCGCGGTGAGGGAACGGGAGCCTTTGTGACCGGCGAGGCCGAGGCATCGACACAGCGGAAGGGCGGACGCGATTGGCGCCGCGTGCGCTCGCGCCTGGCCGCCTGGGCGCGGCGCCACGGCATCGCGCGGCGGCTGGCGGTGCTGCTGGCGTTGGCGGCGCTGGCCAGTGGGGTGGCGACGATGTTCGCCCTCATCCCCGGCCCCACGGGCGGCGACGCCACCACGGTGATGTTCCTGCTGTACACCGATCTGGTGCTGCTGCTGCTGCTGGCGGTGTCGGTGGCGCGGCGCATCGTCCGCATCTGGATGGAGCGTCGGCGTGGTGGCGCCGGTTCCCGCCTGCACGGGCGCATGGTGCTGTTGTTCTCGGCGGTGGCGGCGGCGCCGACGATCATCGTCATCGTCTTTTCCGCCTTTTTCGTGCATCTGGGCCTGGAAAGCTGGTTCTCGCAGCGCGTGCGCACGGCGCTGGAGGAATCGCTCGCGGTGGCGCGGGCCTATCTCGACGAGCACCAGCAGATCATCGTCGGCGACGTGCTGGCGATGGCCAACGACCTCAACCGCGACGGCGCGACCCTGATCCACGCGCCGCGACTGCTGTCGAACCTGGTGGCGACACAGGCGGCGCTGCGCGGCCTGACCGAGGCGGTGGTCTTCGAGGGCAACGGCCAGGTGCTGGCGCGGTCGGGGTTTTCGTTCTCCATCGAAATGTCGATCGGCGAGATTCCCATCTGGGCCTTCGAGCGCGCCCGTCAGGGCGAGGTGGCGCTGCTCAGCACCGACAACGACGACCGCGTTCGCGCCCTGGTGCAACTGGGCGGCAACTTCGTCGACACCTTCCTTTATGTCGGGCGCTATGTCGATCCCAAGGTCATCGGCCACATGGAGCGCACCAGCGCCGCGGTGGCGGAGTACCAGCGGCTGGAGGGGCGGCGCTCGGGGCTGGAGCTGACCTTCTCGCTGATCTTCCTGATGGTGGCGCTGCTGCTGCTGCTGGTGGCGATCTGGGTGGGGCTGGCGCTGGCCACGCATCTGGCGCGGCCCATCGTGGCGCTGATCGACGCCGCCGAGCGGGTGCGGGCCGGCGACTTGACGGTGCGGGTGCCCGAGGGGTCCAGCGGCGACGAGATCGGCTTGCTCTCGCGCGCCTTCAACCGCATGGCCTCGCAGCTTGACGGCCAGCGGCGCGAATTGATCGACGCCAACCGCGAGCTTGACGAGCGCCGGCGCTTCACCGAGGCGGTGCTGGGCGGCGTGTCCGCCGGGGTCATCGGCCTCGACGCCGAGGGGCGGGTGCACCTGCCCAACCGCTCGGCCTGCGACCTGCTAGAGATGACGCCCGAAGACCTCGTGGGGCGGCCGCTGACCGAGGTGGTGCCCGAGTTCGCCGACCAGTTCAGCGCCGTGCGCCAGCGCCCCGACCGGCAGGCGCAGGCCGAGGTCAAGCTGGTCCGCGGCGAGGCCGTCAAGACCCTGCTGGTGCGCGTGGTGGCGGAATGCACGCCCGCCGGCGTGGTCGGGCATGTCGTGACCTTCGACGACATCACCGACCTGCAATCGGCCCAGCGCAAGGCGGCCTGGGCCGACGTCGCCCGGCGCATCGCCCACGAGATCAAGAACCCGCTCACCCCGATCCAGCTCTCGGCCGAACGGCTGAAACGCAAATATCTCCGCCAGGTGGCCGAGGATCGCGAGACCTTTACCGCCTGCACCGACACCATCATTCGGCAGGTCGGCGACATTCGCCGCATGGTGGACGAGTTCAGCGTCTTCGCGCGGATGCCGGCGCCGCAGATGAAAAACGAGGATGTCGGCGCCGTCGTCACCCAGACCGCCTTCCTCTACCGCACCGCCCATCCGGAACTGACCGTCGAGACCACGGTGCCCGAAGCCCCGGTGCGGATGGTGTGCGACGCCCGCCTGCTGGGGCAGGCCCTGACCAATCTGATGAACAACGCCGTCGAGGCCATCCAGGCCCGTTCCGACCCGCCCGCGAAGGGATGGATAGCGGTACGGTTGTGGCACGACGATAAGCAGATGGTGCTGGAGGTTGTGGACAACGGCCGTGGCCTACCGGCCGAATTGCGCGGCCGCCTGACCGAGCCCTATGTTACGACGCGGGCGAAGGGAACCGGACTGGGCCTTGCCATCGTGAAGAAAATCGTCGAAGACCACGGCGGCGCCCTGGAATTGGACGACGAGCCGGCGGGCGGCGCGCGGATCGCCATCGTGGTGCCGCTCGCCGACGGTCCGGCGCAGACGCAGGCGGAAGCATCGGCGGAAACGAGCCCATGACGCATGACATCCTGATCGTCGACGACGAAGCCGACATCCGCCTGATGCTGAGCGGCATCCTCGCCGACGAGGGCTACGCCCCGCGCGAGGCCGCCGGCAGCGATGCCGCCCTGGCGGAGGTGCGGGCGCGGGTTCCCGGCCTCATTATCCTCGACATCTGGCTGGAAGGCAGCCCGATGGACGGCATGGCGCTGTTGGACTCGATCAAGCGCCATCATCCGCTGGTACCGGTGCTGATGATCAGTGGCCACGGCTCCATCGAGACCGCCGTCGCCGCCATCAAGCAGGGCGCCTACGACTTCATCGAAAAGCCCTTCAAGACCGACCGCCTGCTGCTGCAGGTCGAGCGCGCCATCGAGGCGGCGCGGCTGCGGCGCGAGAATGAGGAGCTGCGCCTGCGCGCCGGCGGCGAGGATGAGCTTCTGGGCGAGTCGGCGGCCATCCACCACATCCGCCAGGCTGTGGCGCGGGTGGCGCCCACCGGCTCGCGGGTGCTGATCTCCGGCCCGGCCGGGGCCGGCAAGGAGGTGGTGGCGCGGATGCTGCACAAGCGATCCTGCCGCGCCGAGGGGCCGTTCGTGGTGCTCAATTGCGCCGCCATGCACCCCGAGCGCATGGAGCTCGAACTGTTCGGCACCGAGACGGGCGAGGGCGACGGCCCGCGCAAGGTCGGCACCCTCGAACAGGCGCATGGCGGCACTTTGCTGCTCGACGAGGTCGGCGACATGCCGCTGGTCACCCAGGGCAAGATCGTGCGGGTGCTGCAGGAACAGACCTTCCAGCGCGTCGGCGGCACCGTGCGGGTGGCCGTCGACGTGCGCGTCATCGCCACCACCAGCCGCGACCTCCAGGCCGAGATCCAGGCGGGGCGCTTCCGCGAGGATCTGTTCTACCGTCTGAGCGTCGTGCCGGTGCGGGTGCCGGCGCTGCGCGAGCGGCGCGAGGACGTGCCGGTGCTGGCGCGGCATTTCATGGCGCGGGCGGCCACGGCGGCCGGGCTGCCGCCCCGCGTCCTAGGTGAGGACGCTTTGGCCGCCCTGCAGGGCTATGACTGGCCGGGGAATGTGCGCCAGCTTCGCAACGTCATGGACTGGCTGCTGATCATGGCGCCGGGCGACTCCGGCGAAACGGTGCGCGCCGACATGCTGCCGCCGGAAATCGGCGCCATCACCCCGGCGGTGTTGCGCTGGGAGAAGAGCGACGAGATCATGCGCCTGCCGCTGCGCGAGGCGCGGGAGTTGTTCGAGCGCGAATACCTGCTGGCGCAGCTTGGCCGCTTCGGCGGCAATATCTCGCGCACCGCCGCCTTCGTGGGCATGGAGCGCTCCGCCCTGCACCGTAAGTTGCGCAGCCTGGGGGTGCAGCAGGGCGGCGACGAGCGGGTGCGCGCCGGATGAGGGGCGGATTCATATGAAGGTCATCGTCTGCGGCGCCGGGCAGGTGGGGTTCAACATCGCCCGCTATCTGGCCAGCGAGAACAACGACGTCACCGTCATCGACCAGCGCCCCGACCTGGTGCGCAAGATTTCCGATACCCTCGACGTGCAGGCGGTGCTGGGCTACGCCTCGCACCCGCCGGTGTTGGAGCAGGCGGGCGCCGCCGACGCCGACATGGTGATCGCCGTCACCCACGCCGACGAGGTCAACATGGTGGCCTGCCAGGTGGCGCATTCGCTGTTCAACGTGCCCACCAAGGTGGCGCGGGTGCGCAACCAGAGTTATCTGGAGCCGATCTGGGCCAACCTGTTCTCGCGCGAGAACATGCCCATCGACGTCATCATCTCGCCCGAGATCGAGGTGGCGCGGGCGATCACCCGGCGCCTGCAGGTGCCCGGCGCGTTGGACGTCATCCCGCTGGCCAGCGACCGCGTCCGCCTGATCGCGGTGCGCTGCACCCCGGAAACGCCGCTCATCAACACGCCGCTGCGCCAGCTTGCGGTGCTGTTTCCCGACCTCAACATCGTCATCATCGGCATCATCCGCGAGGGCAAGGCACTGGTGCCGGCGCCGGAGGACCAGATGCTGGTCGGCGACGAGGTGTATTTCGTCGTCGACACGAATCATGTCGAGCGCGCGATGGCCGCCTTCGGACACGAGGAGCAGGAGGCCCGCCGCATCGTCATTTTCGGCGGCGGCAATATCGGCCTGTTCCTGGCGCAGCAGCTTGAACACCACCACCCCGGCGTCTCGGCGAAGGTGGTGGAATACGACCGCGAGCGCGCAGAGCACGTCGCCAAGTCGCTGTCGCACACCATCGTCCTCAATGGCGACGCCCTCGACTCCGAAATCCTCGAAGAGGCGAATGTCGGCAGCGTCGAGGCGGTGGTGGCGGTCACCAATGACGACGAAACCAATATTCTCGCCGCCTTGCTCGCCAAGCGCCACGGCGCCCAGCGCGCCATGTGCCTGATCAACAAGACCGACTACAACACCCTGGTCAGCACCCTGGGGGTGGATGTCGTCATCAGCCCGCGCGCCATCACCGTCTCCAACATCCTCCAGCACGTCCGCCGGGGGCGCATCCACGCCGTGCATTCGCTGCACGAAGGCTTCGGCGAGTTGATCGAGGCCGATGCCCTGGAGACCTCGCCGCTGGTCGGCAAGCCCCTGCGCGACATCCGCCTGCCTACCGGCGTGCTGGTGGGGGCCATCGTCCGCGACGGCCAGGTCATCAATCCCCGTGGCGCCACGGTCGTCCAGGCCAACGATCGCGTCGTGCTCTTCGCCGCCGCCGAGGCGGTGAAGAAGGTGGAAAAGATGTTCTCGGTGCGGCTGGAGTACTTCTAGGCCATGTCGCGCATCGCCTACGTCAATGGCCGCTATCTGCCGCATCGCCACGCCAAGGTGCATGTCGAGGACCGCGGCTTCCAGTTCGGCGACGGCGTTTACGAGGTCGTCGCGGTGGCGGATCGCCGGCCCGTCGACCTGGTGCGCCACCTTGACCGGCTGGAGCGGTCCCTGGCGGAAGTAACGATCGCGATGCCGATGAGCCGCGCGGCGCTGAGCCACGTCCTGACCGAGGTGCTGCGGCGCAACCGGGTGCGGCGCGGTATGGCCTATGTGCAGGTAACGCGCGGGGTGGCGCGGCGCGAGCACGCCTTCCCGGCGCGGGCGCGCCCGACGCTGGTGCTGACGGCCCGCGGCCTGCCGCCGCAGCCGGCACGGTGGCTGGAGGAGGGCGTCGCAGTGATTACCCTGCCGGACTTGCGATGGAAACGCTGTGATATCAAGGCCGTGGGGCTGCTTCCGAATGTATTGGGCAAGCAGCGGGCGAAGGAGGCCGGGGCCTATGAAGCCTGGTTGGTCGACGATACGGGGCTGGTCACCGAGGGCACGGCCAGCAATGCCTGGATCGTCACCGCCGAGGGCCATCTGGTCACGCGGCGCGCCGATGCCGCCATCCTCTGCGGAGTGACGCGGCTGGCGGTGGCCGACTTGGCCCGCGCCGCCGGGCTGGCGGTGGAGGAGCGGCCTTTTGCCGTCGAGGAGGCCAAGGCGGCGCGCGAGGCTTTCCTGACCAGCACCACTTCGATGCTGCTGCCGGTGGTGCGCATCGACGGGGCGCCGGTGGGCGAGGGGCGGCCGGGGCCGGTGGCGCGGATGCTGCGGGCTGGCTACGATGCCGTGGCGACCGGGGAGGGCGCGTGAGCCGCGCCGAACCAAGGGCGATCCTGTTCGACTGGGACAACACCCTGGTCGACTCCTGGGCCTGCATCCACGCTGCCGTCAACGATACCCTGCGCGCCTTCGGGCAGGCGGAGTGGTCGTGGGAGGAAAGCCGTCGGCGGATCGGCTTGTCGCTGCGCGATACCTTCCCCGTTCTGTTCGGCGATCGGTGGACGGAGGCACAGGACCATTATTACCGGGCCTTCGAGGCCCGCCATCTCGACGGCCTGGCGCCGCTGCCCGGAGCCGAGGCCATGCTGCGGACACTCGCCGCCGAGGGCCTGTGCCTGGGGGTGGTCAGCAACAAGACCGGGCGCTATCTGCGGCGCGAGGCGGCGCATCTGGGCTGGGACGGCTATTTCCACCGCCTGGTGGGCGCCACCGACGCCGAGCACGACAAGCCGGCGCCGGACCCGGTGCGGCTGGCGCTTTCCGGCAGTGGCATCGAGCCCGGGGGGGATGTGTGGTTCGTGGGCGACGCGGCGGTCGACCTCGCCTGCGCCGTCAACGCCGGGTGCGCGCCGGTGCTGCTGCGGCCCGAGCCGCCCCTGGCCGACGACCTGGCGGTTGCGCCCGCCCTCAGCCACTGTCGCGACTGCGGCGATTTCCTCCGTCTTGTCCGCGAACTATCGGTTCCCATATCCCGCTTTTGATGCTAACGAAGAGCGTGAGCAGTGAGAGGGGGTCCGTGGGGTCGTCCGCGGAAGAAAAAAGAAGGGGTTAACCCAATATGTCAGAAAAAACCCAAAATGTTCAGGACGTCTTCCTGAATTATATCCGAAAGAACAAGACGCCGGTGACGGTTTTCCTGGTCAACGGTGTCAAACTCCAGGGGATCATCACCTGGTTCGATAACTTTTCGGTGCTGCTGCGCCGCGACGGTCACACCCAGCTTGTCTACAAGCACGCCATTTCGACCGTCATGCCGTCAATGCCGGTGCAGCTTTTCGAGCCGTCGAAAGAATCAAGCGAAGAGCAGTAGTGGACAGCAGGCGGAGCGACCGCGCACGGTCCGATCGGACGGCGGCCCTGGTGGTTCATCCCTACCGGGCCGACGCCCCCGACGGCCGGATGCCGGAGGCCCGCCTGCAGGAAGCCGTCGGCCTGACCGAGGCCATCGACCTCGACATCGTCCACGCCGAGGCGGTCAAGCTGGGGCGGTCGGTGCCCGCCACCCTGCTGGGGCGGGGGGCGGTGGCGCGGCTGGCCGAGGCGGTGGCCGAGAACGGCGTCGAGGTGGCGGTGGTGGACTCCCACCTGTCGCCGGTGCAGCAGCGCAACCTCGAACGCGCCTGGGCGTGCAAGGTCATCGATCGCACCGGGCTGATCCTGGAGATCTTCGGCGAACGTGCCCAGACACGCGAGGGTCGGTTGCAGGTGGATCTGGCGCAACTGTCGTATCAGCGCTCGCGGCTGGTGCGGTCCTGGACCCACCTGGAGCGGCAGCGCGGAGGCTTCGGCTTCATGGGCGGCCCCGGCGAGACCCAGATCGAGGCCGACCGCCGCATGATCTCCGAGCGCATCACCCGGCTCAAGAAAGAGCTGGAGGAGGTGCGGCGCACCCGTGAACTGCATCGCCGCGCGCGGCGGCGCGTGCCCTATCCGGTGGTGGCGCTGGTCGGCTACACCAATGCCGGCAAATCGACGCTTTTCAACACCCTGACCCGCGCCCGCGTCTATGCCAAGGACCAGCTTTTCGCCACCCTGGACCCCACAATGCGGCGCCTGGAACTGCCGTCGGGGCGGGTGGTGATCCTCTCGGACACGGTGGGCTTCGTCTCCGACTTGCCCACCGAGCTCATCGCCGCTTTCCGCGCCACCCTGGAAGAGGTGCAGGAGGCCGAGGTCATCGTGCATGTGCGCGACGTGGCGCACCCGGATAGCGCCGCCCAGGGCGCCGATGTCGAGGGCGTGCTGCGCGATCTCGGCCTGGAGCACATGCTGGAGGCGGCGACGGTCGAGGTTCTCAACAAGATCGACCTCCTTGACGACGCGCGGCGCCAGGAGGTGCACAACCAGGCCCGCCGCGACCACGCCCTGGTGCCGATGTCGGCGCGCACCGGCGAGGGCCGCGAGGCTTTTCTGGCCGCCGTCGACCGGACGCTGTCGGCGCAGCGCGAGCTGATCGAGGTCGACGTGCCGGTCGAGGACGGCGCCGCCATTTCCTGGCTGTACGCCCACGGCGAGGTCGTCGAGCGCCGCGACGACGAGCGCCACGCCCATATGCGCGTTCGCCTCGACCCCGCCGACGCGGCACGCTTCCAGCATCGTCACATCGAATAGGAGACCGCCGTGGCCGTCGTCGATATCGAGCGCGTTGGCGCCATCGTGCGCGAGGTCGCGGCGGCCGAGATCATGCCCCGCTTCCGGCGGCTGAAAAGCCATCAGGTGCAGGAAAAGACGCCCGGCAACCTCGTCACCGAGGCCGATGTCGAGGCCGAAAAGGCGCTGGCCCGGCGCCTGCACGAGGTGCTGCCGGGTGCCGCCGTGGTCGGCGAGGAGGGGGTCCACCACGATCAACGCCTTCTGGAGGCCCTGGAGCGGCCGGGCGACATCTGGGTGTTGGACCCCGTCGACGGCACCGCCAATTTCGCCCACGAGCGCCCCAGCTTCGGGGTCATCGTCGCCCTGGTCCGGGACGGCCGCACGGTGGCCGGATGGATTTATGACCCCGTCGCCGATGTGATGGCGACCGTGGAGGCGGGCGGCGGCGCCTGGATCGGCGCGCGGAGGCTGCGGGTGGCCGCCGACGGCGACATCGGCGGCATGAGCGGTTCGCTCGGCTACCGCCGCAACCGGCGCGTCACCGCCGCCGTGCGGGCGCTGTGGCGCCAGGGAAGCGTCGCCCAGGATTACATCGCCCTGGCCGAGGGGCGGCTGCACTTCGCCTATTACCGCAAGCTCATGCCCTGGGACCACGCTGCCGGGGTGCTGATGCACGCCGAGGCCGGCGGCCACCACGCGCTGCTGGACGGGCGCCCCTACCGTCCGGTGCCCGACAAGCCGGGTCTGCTGCTGACCCCCGGGCCGCAAAGCTGGCGGGCGCTGGCGCCGCTGGTGCGTGAGGAGTAACGCCACTGCCCTGCGGCCGCCCCTCCCGGCGGCCGATGCAAATCATTCGCTACCGCGCCCACCTATCGTCCAAGCAACGCGGACGCCCTGCCGGTGACCGGCCGGGCGCGCACGATAGGCTCAGGGAGGGCGCTTTATGGCCAGGAAGAAGGAACGGGGCATTTGCGAGCTGTACCAGCACGACCCCGAGGAGGCTGACCGGCTGGTGTTCGGGCGCGTGGCCGACGAGGGCCGGCGCGGGTTCCTGAAGGGCGCGGGGCTGGCGGCGATGGGGGCGGTGGTCGGCGGGCTGATCCCCTATCACCGCCACATGCCTGCGGGGCTGATTCCGGCGGCGCTGGCCGAGACCGCCGAGGACTTCGCCATCGAGGGCAAGGAGGGCCTGGTGGTCCTCAACGACCGCCCGGTGAACGCAGAAACACCGGCGCATCTGCTCGACCCCGACGTCACCCCCATCGAACGCTTCTTCATCCGCAACAATGGCGTGCCGCCCGAGGACGCCAGCGCCGACGGCTGGACCTTCACCGTCGACGGCGAGGTCGATAACCCGCTGGAGCTGAGCGTCGCCGACCTGCGCGAGCGTTTCGAGGTGGTGACGCTGCGCCTGCAACTGGAGTGCGGCGGCAACGGCCGTGCCGGGTTCAATCCGCCGGCGAGCGGCAATCAATGGACCGTGGGCGCCGTCGGCAACGCCGAATGGACCGGCGTGCGGATGCGCGACGTGCTGCAGGCGGCGGGCCTGAGGGACTCGGCCGTCTACACCGGCCACTACGGCGCCGATTCGCATCTGTCGGGCGACCCGGAGAAGGAGTCGATCTCGCGCGGCATTCCCATCTGGAAGGCCTGGGATCCGCACACCATCATCGCCTTCCAGATGAACGGCGCCGACCTGCACCCGATGAACGGCGCGCCGCTGCGCATCGTGTCGCCGGGGTGGCCCGGTTCGACCTCCCAGAAATGGCTGCGGCGCATCTGGGTGCGCGACCAAGTCCATGACGGCGAGAAGATGGGCGGCATGTCCTACCGCGTGCCCCGCTACCCTGTGCAGCCGGGGCAGGAAGTGCCGCCGGAGGATTTCCGCATCCTCGAATCGATGCCGGTCAAGTCGCTGATCACCTGGCCGCAAAGCGGCCACCAGTTGCCCACCGACAATCGCACCCTGGAGGTGCGGGGTCATGCCTGGGCCGGCGACAACGAGGTCAAGCGCGTGGACGTCTCCTACGACTTCGGCGCCACCTGGCACGCGGCGCGGCTCGACCCGCCGCCCAATCCCTATTCCTGGCAACGGTGGCGGGTGCGCCTGGAGTTTCCGAGCCGGGGGTATTACGAAATCTGGGCCCGTGCCACCGACGACCAGGGCATGACCCAGCCCTTCGCGGTCAATTGGAACCCCCGGGGCTATGGCAACAACGCCATGCATCGCATCGCGGTGTTGGTCGAGGCGTGAGCAGGGGTGTGCGCGCCTGGGTCGCGATGCTGGCGGCGGCGGCGGCGGGGGGGGGGGGGGGGCCCCCCCCCCGCCCCCCCCCCCCCCCCCCCGCGCGGGGGGG
>JAWLGJ010000008.1:27859-74228 GCA_041685145.1 Magnetospirillaceae bacterium
CCGCCGCCGCCCAACCCTCCGCGCCCGAGGCCGAGGAGGAGGAAGCGGCCGCCTACGGGGGACTGCCGGCCGGCGAAGGGCGGGATCTGGTCTATGGTATCTGCACCGCCTGCCATTCCGCCCGCCTGGTCACCCAGCAGGGCATGACCCGTTCCCGCTGGGCCGGCACCCTGCAATGGATGCAGGAAGAGCAGGGCATGGCCGAACTGCCGCCGGAGGATCTGGAGACCATTCTCGATTATCTGGCCACCCACTTCCCCGCCGAGCGCGGCCCGGAGGCGGGGCGGCCGGCGACGGGCATCACGATGCCGCCGCTGATGCCGGCGCGGTGACATGCCGCGGCAGGGCCGCCGCCCCGGCCGCCGCAACCGCCAGCATCGCCGCCGACGCCGCGAGACAGGCGGTGATTCCGCCGGTCTGGTACAGCAGCCCCGACAGGAGCGTGCCCGCCAGACGCCCGGCGGCGTTGGCCATGTAGTAGAACCCCACCTTCATGCTCACCTGCTCGGCCTCGGCATAGCCGAGGATTAGGTAGGAGTGCACGGCCGAGTTGACGGCGAAGACGATTCCGAACAGTGCCAGCCCGCCCAGGATCAATGCCCGTGGCTCGACGCCGGCGCCTAGGCCCAGGGCCATCGCCGCCGGCACCAGCGCCAGCACCACGCCCCAGACGGTGGCCGCCCGCGCCCCCGCCGCCACCGAGTCGAAGCGACGGAACAGGCGCGGCGCCAACGCCTGCACGAACCCGTAGCCGATCACCCAGGCGGCCATGAAGCCGCCGACCTGCGGATGGCCCCACCCCAGCACCGCCTGCAGATACAGCGGCACGCCGACGACAAACCAGACGTCGCGGGCGCCGAAAAGGAACATGCGGGCGAAGGACAGGATGTTGATGGCGCGGCTGTTCGAGAAGATCTGGCGGAATTGCGCCTTGTCCTTGGTCCGCGCCAGCCCCGCCGGCAAGGCCGCCACGGCAACGGTCAGCACCACGCCCAGCGCCGCCGCCATGCCCAACAGCGACCAGCGGAAACCCACCGCCGCCAGCAGCAGACCGCCCACCAGGAATCCCACCCCCTTGAGCGCGTTCTTGGAGCCCGTCAGCACCGCCACCCAGCGGAACAGGCGGCCTTCGCCGCCGTCGCCGGCCACCAGCTTGACGGCGCTCTTCGAGCTCATCTTGGTGAGGTCCTTGGCGATGCCCGACAGCGCCTGCGCCGCCATCACATAGGCCACCGACGCGGCCGTCGGCCACTCCGGCCGCAGCAGCGACAGCATCACCAGCGCCGCGATCTGGATGCCCAGGCCGGCGAACAGCGTCGCCCGCAGCCCCGTGCGCGCTGCCAGCCATCCCCCCACCGCATTGGTGACGATGCCGAAAAACTCGTACAGCAGGAACAACAGCGCGATGTCGAAGGGCGTGTAGCCCAGCGCGTGGAAGTGCAGCAGCACCAGCATCCGGAGGGCGCCGTCTGTGACGGTGAAGGCCCAATAGGCGGCGGTGACGCTGGCGTAGCTCTTCAGATCGACCATCGCGCGCGGTCCCTAAAGCGCCGCCGCCACCTTGGCGGCCAAGTCCACCATCCGGTTCACATAGCCCCATTCGTTGTCGTACCAGGCCAGCAGCTTCACCTGGGTGCCGTCGACCACCATCGTCGCCGGGCCATCGACGATGGACGAGCGCGGGTCGTTGACGAAATCGGCCGAAACCAGCGGCCGCGCCTCGAAGCCCAGGATGCCCGCCAGCGGCCCCTCGGCGGCGGCGGTGAGCAGGCGATTGACTTCCTCGGCCGCCGTCGTGCGTTCAACCTCGAACACGCAGTCGGTCAGCGAGGCGTTGAGCAGCGGCACGCGCACGGCGATGCCGTTCAGCCGCCCCTGAAGCTCGGGATAAATCATGCCGATGGCGGTCGCCGAGCCGGTGGAGGTGGGAATGAGGGAGTTGAGCCCCGAGCGCGCCCGGCGCAAATCCTTGTGCGGGGCGTCCACCATCACCTGGGTGTTGGTGACGTCGTGGATCGTGGTGATGACGCCGTGGCGGATGCGCAGGGCCTCGTGCACCACCTTCACCACCGGCGCCAGGCAGTTGGTGGTGCAGGAGGCATTGGTGAGCAGGCGGTGCTCCGCCGGGTCGTAGAGGTGGTCGTTGACCCCCATGACGATGTTCAGCGCCGCCGCGTCCTTCACCGGCGCCGCCACGATCACCGTGTGGACCCCGCGCTCGAAATAGGGCGCCAGCGAATCGGGCGTGCGGAACTTGCCGCTGCATTCCAGCACCACGTCCACGCCCAGATTGCCCCACGGCACCTCGCCGGGCGCCGAGGCATCGGAGAAGGACAGGCGACGGCCGTCGACCATAAGGGCGTCCGCGTCCGCGAGGATGCCCGCTTCTGGCAGCCAGCGGCCGTGGACGGTGTCGAATTCCAGCAGGTGCGCCGCCGTCTCCGGCCCGCCCTTTACCTCGTTGATATGGGCGAAGTCCAATTCCGGCCGGGTCCAGCCGGCGCGCAAGGCCAGCCGCCCCATGCGACCGAAGCCGTTGATGCCGATGCGTGCGTTCATGCCGCTTCCTTTCGCTGTTGGCCGCGCTCGTACCAGCCGCGGGTGGCGGTGGTAATGCGCACCACCGACAGCATAACCGGCACTTCGACCAGCACCCCGACGACCGTCGCCAGGGCGGCGCCCGACTCGAAGCCGAACAGGCCGATGGCCGTGGCCACCGCCAGTTCGAAGAAGTTGCTGGCCCCGATCAGCGCCGAGGGCGCGGCGACGCAATGCGCCACCCCCAGCCGGCGGCTGAGCACATAGGCGAGGCCGGAATTGAAATAAACCTGGATGAGGATCGGCACCGCCAGCAGCAGAATGACGAGGGGCTGGTCGATGATCTGCTTGCCCTGAAAGGCGAACAACAGCACCAGGGTAACCAGCAGCGCCACCAGCGACAGCGGCTGCATCGCCTTGAGCGCCCGCTGCAGGGCGGGTTCCCCGCCGCGGGCCAACAGGCGCCGCCGCCATGCCTGCGCCACCAGCACCGGCACGACGATGAATATCGCCACCGACCTCAGCAGCGTCTCCCACGGCACCGTGATGGACGACAGGCCCAGCAGCAGCCCAACGATGGGCGCGAAAGCGAAGATCATGATGGTGTCGTTGAGCGCCACCTGGCTGAGGGTGAAATGCGGCTCGCCGTCGACCAGATGGCTCCACACGAACACCATCGCCGTACACGGCGCCGCCGCCAGGATGATCAGCCCGGCGATGTAGGAATCGATCTGCGCCTCGGGCAGCAGGGGACGGAACAGCGCCCCCACGAACAGCCAGGCCAGCAGCGCCATCGAGAAGGGCTTGACGGCCCAGTTGACGAACAGCGTCACCCCGACGCCGCGCCAGTGCTCGCGCACCCGGTGCATGGCGGCGAAGTCGACCTTCAGCAGCATGGGGACGATCATCAACCAGATCAGCACCGCCACCGGCAGGTTGACCTGTGCCACCTCCAGGCCGCCGACGGCCTGGAAGGGGGCGGGGAAAAAGTGCCCCAGGCCGATGCCGACGACGATGCACAGCAACACCCACAGCGTCAGGTAGCGCTCGAAGAAGCCCATCGAGGCGCCGGCGCCGCTACGGGCGGTGGTTTCGCACTGTACGGACATCAGCCTGCCTCGCGGTGAATGGTCGGTTGCGGCGCCGACGCGCCGATGCGCCGGACCTCGTGTTGCAAGGCCAGGCGGCTCAACGCCTCCAGGCGCAGGCTGCAAAAGACGCGGATGCGGGTTTCAAGCTGCCGGAAAGCCTCGCGGAAGGCGGCGAGGCGTTGAAGGTCCGTGCCGGTCGCGGGGACCGGGTCGGGAACGCCCCAATGGGCGGTGATCGGCTGCCCCGGCCAGGTCGGGCATTCCTCGCCGGCGGCGGTGTCGCACACGGTGATCACGAAGTCCATGCGCGCCGCCCGCGCCCCGGCGAACTCCTGCCAGGACGTGCTGCGCAGGCCGTCGGTCGGAAACCCCAGCTCGTCCAGCAGCCGCAGGGTCAGGGGGTGAACCGCCCCGACCGGGCGGCTGCCGGCGCTGTGGCCGCGGAAGCGTCCGTTGCCCCAATAATCGATCAGCGCCTGCGCCATGACGCTGCGCGCCGAATTGCCGGTGCACAGGAACAGCACCTCGAACGGTCGTGGTGGCGGTTCGGCGATGGCGGTTTCGGCCAGCGGCAGGCAGCGGTCGGCGTCGTCGCGCACATAGTGCAGCGCCGCCCGATCGGAGGCGAAGGGATCCTGGCGCGCCACGCCGGTGGCGGCGGTTCTCAGAACATTGCGGGCCCAGGCCGGCAGCGCCGGATTGATGGAGTAGAAGACCCACAAGCCGCGGCGGCGGTCGGCGACGATTTCCAGGCGGCGCAAGGCTGCCAGATGGCGCGAAATCTTCGGCTGGCTGACGCCGGTGGCCTGGGTCAGTTCGCAGACGCACAACTCGCCCTCGTTCGCCAGCAGCATCAGGCAGCGCAGGCGGGTGTCGTCGGCCAGGGCCTTGAACAAGTCGTCGGGGCGTAAGATCATCGCGGCCAATACATACGCTAGGCCATATATATGAAGCAACATATATCAGGCCGCCCGCGCGCAGGGAGTGGTGTACCGCGCCGCCGGTTGAAGATTTCACTTTTCATCGCGGCGCATGACGTGTATAGCGCGGCGTTTAGACGCCATCGCGCACGTGCCTCTGGCCCTTGCTGGTCATGCAACGACTCGAGCGTTCTTCGGTTGGTCCAGCCGGCCGCTCGTCGCCGGTGCCCGGAGGAGTTGGAATGTTCGTTGTGTCGTCCGGCGCCCGCGCGCCCAAGGTTCCCGGAAGCCTCACCGCCTTGTTGGGCGGGCAGGGGGTCCGTGCCTGCGTCCGTCCCAGCTATCACGCCCTTCTGGGACGCAAGAATCCGCATTCCAGTACGCTCGCCTGATGCACCGCGCCGCCTGTCGCGGCGCCGCCGAGCCGATTCCGTCTTGACCTCGTGTACGAAGGTGTATGCGGTGAGCGAGAAGATTTCCCGATTCCTGGCCCAGCGCCAGCCCGAGACTCCCTGCCTGGTGGTCGACCTCGACGTCATCGCCGAGAACTACCGCCGCCTGAAGCATTATCTGCCGCTGGCGGACATCCATTACGCCGTCAAGGCCAATCCGGCGCGCGAGATCGTCAATCTGCTGGTGGGGCTGGGCTCGAACTTCGACGCCGCCAGCCCTTCGGAGATCGCCCTGTGCCTGGAGGCGGGGGCAAGCCCGGCACGGATTTCCTTCGGCAACACCATCAAGAAGCAGCGCGACATCGCCTGGGCGCATCAGCAGGGCGTCGACCTGTTCGCCTTCGACAGCGAGGCGGAACTGCGCAAACTGGCGGCGGCGGCGCCGGGCGCGCGCGTTTTCTGCCGCATCCTGATGGCCTGCGAGGGCGCCGATTGGCCACTGTCGCGCAAGTTCGGCTGCGATATCGACATGGCCCGCGACCTGCTGGTGCTGGCCCGCGATCTCGGCCTGGACCCGCACGGGGTGTCGTTCCACGTCGGCTCGCAGCAGACCGACCTGGGGCAGTGGGACATCGCCGTCGGCAAGACCGCGATGCTGTTCACGGCGCTGAACGAGGCGGGCATCGAATTGAAGATGGTCAATCTCGGCGGCGGCTTTCCCGCCCGCTATCGCCGCGACGTCGCCGGCGTCGACCAGTACGCCGGCGCCATCATGCACGCCATGACGCGCCATTTCGGCAACCACATTCCGGCCATGATCGTCGAGCCCGGCCGCGGGCTGGTGGGCGATTCCGGCGTTTTGCAGACCGAGGTGGTTCTGGTCTCGCGCAAGAGCTATGACGACGAGGTGCGTTGGGTGTATCTCGACGTCGGCAAGTTCGGGGGCCTGGCCGAGACGATGGACGAGGCGATCAAATATCCGGTGCGCACCCCCCGCGACGGCGGCACCATCGGGCCTGTCGTGCTCGCCGGTCCCACCTGCGATTCCGCCGACATATTGTACGAGCGCACCCGCTACGAACTGCCACTCGACCTGGAGGTGGGGGACAAGATCGAGTTCCTTAGCGCCGGGGCCTATACCGCCACCTACGCCTCCATCGGCTTCAACGGCTTTGCGCCGCTGAACGAATATTACATCTGATCCTCAGGCTGCCCGGAAAGCTTTGCCGCCCCCGGCAGGACTTGCCGCCGGCGGCGGCACCGGGGCCGCCGAATCCCGCCCTTGCCGCTTGGCACCCCGCTTGCATCGGGGTGTGGGCGACTGCAAGGAGGGAAGACCGCCATGAGCATCTGGGGCGCCTTCGCCAATTCGAAAACGGCGATGCTGGCCTTCAGTGGCGGCATGAATGCCATCAGCCAGAACATCGCCAACGTCTCGACGACCGGCTACAAGCGCAGCGACATCCAGTTCAAGGACATGCTGAGCGAGTCGACGCGCGCCGGTGACATGTTCGGCGTCGACATCGCCCACCGCAATCTCATCAGCCAGCAGGGGCTGGTGAACGGCGGCGGCGGCTGGTCGGACCTGGCCATCAACGGCGACGGCTTCTTTGTCGTCAATCAGCAGCAGGACGGCGGCGGCGACACGATGTTCACCCGCAACGGGTCGTTCTCGGTGGTGGCGACCCAGGACGGCGACGCCGGGCACCTGACCGACGCTAACGGCAATTACCTCATGGGCTGGGCCGCCAATGCCGACGGCACCTTTCCCGGCGGCGGCGATGTGAACTCGTTGACCGCCGTCAGCCTCGACCGCACCGCCATGCACCCCGGCAACGCCACCACCCGCGCGCAGCCGCTGATGAACATCGACAGCAACGCTACCGACGAGCGGCGGGTGGGCTTCTCCGTTTATGACAGCGGCTCGCCCGACGACGGCGACGGCGACCTGCTGGAACATGCCTCGCGCCAGCGGCGCTTCGAGATGATCTGGACGCCGACGGGGACCAACCAGTGGAGCGTCGATTTCGACGTCGAGGGGGCGCAGAACGTCTCGGTCGCCAATCCCGTCGTCGTTTCCTTCGACGAGAACGGGCGGCTGCAATCGCCGCTGGACCCGGTGACGGTCAGCGTCACCTGGCCCTATGGCGGGCAGAGCACCACCGTCGATATCGCGCTCGATCTTTCCAGCACCAGCCAGATCGCCGACGCGAGCGGCGTCTCGACCGTCCGCCAGGACGGGGTGGGTGGCGGCTGGCCCACCGGCTTTGCCTTCGATCGTTACGGAGTGCTGCACGCCAACTACGACAACGGCCACAGCCAGGCGCTCTACAAACTGCCGCTGGCCACCTTCCGCGCCCCCGATGCGCTGGATGTGCGCGACGGCGGCCTGCTATCGGCCACGGCCGGGGCTGGCGAGATGCGCCTGAACGACATCACCGACCAGGCCGGCGCCGGTTGGTTCGTCCCCAACGCCCTCGAGGCGTCCACCGTCGATCTGGCCGACGAGTTCACCCGCATGATCACGACCCAGCGGGCCTACAGTTCCTCGGCGACGGTGTTTCGCACCTCCGACGAAATGACCACGCTGGCCCGCGACCTCAAGCGCTAACGCTCCACCTGGCTGACGTCGCGCACCGCCCCGCGGGCCGCCGAGGTGGTCAGCGCCGCATAAGCGCGCAGCGCCTGCGAGACGGTCCGCTTGCGGCAGGCGGGTTTCCAGGCCGCCGGCCCCTTGGCGTCCATTGCCGTGCGGCGGCGTTCCAGTTCCTCGTCGGACAGTCGCACTTCGATGCGGCGGCGGGGGATGTCGATGGCGATGGTGTCGCCCGGCTCCACCAGTCCGATGGCGCCGCCCTCGGCGGCCTCGGGCGAGACATGCCCGATCGAAAGCCCCGAGGTGCCCCCGGAGAAGCGGCCGTCGGTAACGAGCGCGCACACCTTCCCCATGCCCCGCGACTTCAGATAGCTGGTGGGGTACAGCATCTCCTGCATTCCAGGGCCGCCCTTGGGCCCTTCATAGCGCACGATGACCACGTTGCCGGCCTTGACCTCGCCGCCAAGGATCTTGGCCACGGCCTCTTCCTGGCTTTCGCAGATCACCGCCGGGCCCTCGAAGGTGAGGATGGAGGCGTCGACCCCGGCGGTCTTCACGATGCAGCCTTCCTCGGCGATGTTGCCGTACAGCACGGCAAGGCCGCCGTCGCGGCTGTAGGCGTGGTCGAGATCGCGGATGCAGCCCGCGGCGCGGTCGACGTCCAGGCTGGGGAAGCGGCGTTCCTGGCTGAAGGCGGTGGTGGTGCGCACACCGCCGGGCGCGGCGCGGAAGAAGGTCCGCACGGCCTCGTCGGCGCCGTCGCGCACGTCCAGGCGCGCGAGGGCCTCGCCCAGGCTGGCGCTGTGCACGGTGGGCACCTGGCGATGGATGAGGCCGGCGCGGTCCAGTTCGGCGAGAATGGCGACGATGCCGCCCGCGCGGTGGACGTCCTCGACATGATAGTCGGGGGTCGAGGGCGACACCTTGCACAGATGCGGCACCCGGCGGCTGAGGCGGTCGATGTCGGCCATCGTGAAGGCGACCCCACCCTCGGCGGCCGCCGCCAGCAGGTGAAGCACCGTGTTGGTCGAGCCGCCCATGGCGATGTCCAGGGCCATCGCGTTCTCGAACGCCTCGAAACAGGCGATCGTGCGCGGCAGCGCGGTGGCATCGTCCTGCTCGTAATAGCGCCGCGCCAGCTCGACGATGCGCCGTCCCGCCTCCAGGAACAGGCCCTTGCGGTCGGCGTGGGTGGCGACGAGGGTGCCGTTGCCGGGCAGGGCGAGGCCCAGGGCCTCGGTGAGGCAGTTCATGGAGTTGGCCGTGAACATGCCCGAGCACGAGCCGCAGGTGGGGCAGGAGGACTGCTCATAGGCCAGGGCCTGCTCGTCCGACACCGCTTCGTCGGCGGCGGCCACCATCGCGTCGATGAGGTCGACGGCCTGCTCGCGGTCGCCGACGGTCATCTTGCCGGCCTCCATGGGGCCGCCCGAGACGAAGATCACCGGAATGTTCAGGCGCAAGGCCGCCATCAGCATCCCGGGGGTGATCTTGTCGCAGTTGGAGATGCACACCAGCGCATCGGCGCAATGCGCGTTGACCATGTATTCCACGGCATCGGCGATGATCTCGCGCGAGGGCAGGCTGTAGAGCATACCGCCGTGGCCCATGGCGATGCCGTCATCGACGGCGATGGTATTGAACTCCTTGGCGACGCCGCCGGCCTTCTCGACCTCGCGCGCCACCATCTGGCCCAGATCCTTCAGGTGCACATGGCCGGGCACGAATTGGGTGAAGGAATTGGCGATGGCGATGATGGGCTTGCCGAAATCCTCGTCCGTCATGCCCGTGGCGCGCCACAGGCCGCGCGCCCCGGCCATGTTGCGGCCGTGCGTGGAGGTGCGGGAGCGATACGGCGGCATGACGTCTCCTCGTGGTTTATGGTCCTCGGCTGAAGGCAGAAAACATAGCCCTCCCGCGGCCGATTTCCTAGCCCGAGGATGCGGGGCGGGGCGAGCCTCTACGCTTCGGCGTCGGCTTCGCCCTCGCCGCCGAGTTTCGAGGCCAGGGCGGCGGCCATGAAGGGATCGAGGTCGCCGTCGAGGACGCCCTGGGTGTTGGAGGTTTCCAGGCCGGTGCGCAGATCCTTCACCATCTGGTAGGGCTGCAACACATAGGAGCGGATCTGGTGGCCCCAGCCGATGTCGGTCTTCGAATCGGCCTCCGCCTGCGCCCGTTCCTCGCGCTTTTGCAGTTCCAGCTCGTACAGGCGCGCCTTCAGCATGTCCCAGGCGGCGGCGCGGTTGCGGTGCTGCGAACGGTCGTTCTGGCACTGCACGACGATGCCGGTGGGCATGTGTGTCAGGCGGACGGCCGAATCGGTCTTGTTGACGTGTTGACCGCCGGCGCCGGAGGCGCGATAGGTGTCGGTGCGGACGTCCTTTTCCTGGATGTCGATCTGGATGTTGTCGTCGATGACCGGATACACCCACACCGAGGCGAAGCTGGTGTGGCGGCGGGCGGAGGAATCGAAGGGCGAGATGCGCACCAGCCGATGCACGCCGCTTTCGGTCTTCAACCAGCCATAGGCGTTGTGGCCGCCGACCTTGACGGTGGCCGACTTGATGCCGGCTTCGTCGCCGCCGCTTTCCTCCAGCCACTCGACCTTGTAGCCGTGCTGCTCGGCCCAGCGCACATACATGCGCAGCAGCATCTCCGCCCAGTCCTGGGCCTCGGTGCCGCCGGCGCCGGCGTGGACCTCCAGATAGCAGTCATTGGCGTCCGCCTCGCCCGAGAGCAGGCTTTCCAGTTCCAGCCGCCGGGCGCGCTCGCGCGCCTCCTGCAGGCTGGCCTCGGCCTCGGCAACCACATCGGCGTCGCCCTCGGCCTCGCCGAGTTCGATCAGGCCAAGGGCGTCGTCAAGATCGCGCTCCAGCGCGCGGCAGGCGCCGATGGCGCTCTCCAGGTGATTGCGCTCGCGCATCACCTTTTGCGCCCGGTCGGGGTGGTTCCAGAGGTCGGGGTCTTCGGCGAGGGCGTTGAGTTCGTCGAGGCGTCTTAGGGCGTTATCCCAGTCAAAGATGCCTCCTCAGCAGTCGCGCGGACTGCTTGATCTCGTCGGCGATCTGTTCGATCTCGGCGCGCATGGCACCCTCCCGCAAATGCTGCCTCGGGGCGCCGTTGTACGGAAAACGCCGCCGTCATGCAAGAGATGGCGCCGCGCTAATAGAGCCCGCCGGCCTCGGGTATGGGGGCGCGGTCGCCGGCGCCGGAGCCGCCGTTGGTGTTCACGCGGAAGGTGACGCCGTTGCCTTGCAGGACCGTGCGCTCGGCGCCCGGCACCTCGTCGGGCTTGAAGGCTTCCAGGATGACGTCCTTGTCGTCCGCCGCCGCCGGCGCGCCTGTGCGCGCGCTCACGCGCACCAGCCGAATGCCCGGCGGCACCCGGAACGGCGTCGCCGGCTGGCCGTCGAGGGCCTCGCCCATCGCCTCCACGAAAATCGGCAGCGCCACCGACGAGCCGGTCTCGCGGGGACCCAGGGACTTGGGCTCGTCGAAGCCGACATACACCGCCACCACGAGGTCGGGCGAAAAGCCGATGAACCAGGTGTCGAAGCTGTCGTTCGAGGTGCCGGTCTTGCCGCCGAGGGGCTTGCCGATGGCGCGGGCGCGGCGGCCGGTGCCGCGCTGCACCACGCCTTCCAGGATCGACACCATCTGATAGGCGCTGGCGGCGCTGACCAGCCGGCGGCGGTTGTCGGGAATCTCGGGCATGTCGCCGCCGTCATAGATGTCGGCGTCGCAGCCGGGGCAGGGGCGCTGGTCGCGGCGGTAGGCGGTGCGCCCGTGGCGGTCCTGCACGCGGTCGATGAGGGTGGGGTGGATCTCCTTGCCGCCGTTGACCAGCATTCCGTAGGCGGCCGCGAGGCGGAGCAGGGTGGTCTCGCCGGCCCCCAGCGACATGGACAGCATCGGCGGCATCTCCGCCTGGATGCCGAAGCGCCCGGCGATGTCGGCGACGGTTTCCATGCCCAGCGCCTGCGCCAGCCGTACCGTCATCAGGTTGCGGGACTTCTCCACCCCCACCCGCAGGGTGGTGGCGCCGAGGAAATCCTGGTTGTAGTTGGCGGGCTTCCAGCGCGGCAGGCCCGGGCCCTGTTCCAGCACGATGGGCGCGTCCATGACCAGCGACGAGGGCGTGTAGCCGTTCTCCAGCGCCGCCAGATAGATGAAGGGCTTGAAGGCCGAGCCCGGCTGCCGCAGCGCCTGGGTGGCGCGGTTGAACTGGCTGCGCTCGTAGGAAAAGCCGCCCGACATCGCCAGCACGCGGCCCGTGTGCGGATCGAGCGCCACCACCGCGCCCTCGATGTCGGGCAGTTGGCGCAGCGCGAAGGTGTCGGGGGGATAGTCGCCGCCGTCCGCGTCGGTGGTGATGGCCTCGACCGCCACCACGTCGCCCGCCTGCAGCACGTCGCGCGCGGTCTTGGGGCGGGCGCCGATCCGCTGCCCTTCCAGCCAGGGGCGGGCCCAACGAAGCTCGGCATAGGGAATGGTGCCGCGGTCGCCGTCGGACAGGCCGATCTCCACCCGGTCGTCGGCGACCGACAGCACCGCCGCCAGGCGCCAGTCTCCCAGGCCCGGCGGCGGCTCGATCGCCCGCAAGGCGCCCAGCCAGCCGACGTCGCCGGCGTAGTCGATGCGGGCGATGGGGCCGCGCCAGCCGTGGCGGCGGTCGTATTCGATCAGGCCGCGGCGCAGGGCGCGGTCGGCGATCTTTTGCAGACGCGGTTCCAGCGTCGTGCGCACCGCCAGTCCGCCCTCGTACAGCGCGCGCTCGCCATAGCGTGTCAGGACGTCGCGGCGCACCTCCTCGGCGAAGAAGTCGGCGCCCTCGACGATTTGGGTCTCCGGGCGCCGATCCACCACCAGGGGTTCGGCCCAGGCGGCTTCGGCCTGTTCGGCGGTGATGCGGCCGTCGTCCAGCATCCGGCCGATGACCCAGTCGCGCCGCGCCTCGGCGGCGTCGGGGCGGCGCAGGGGATTGTAGTTGTTGGGCGCCTTGGGCAAGGCGGCCAGGAAGGCGGCCTCGGCGACACTAAGCTCGTCGAGGCCCTTGCCGAAGTAGTTCACCGCCGCCGCGGCGACACCATAGGAGCCGAAGCCGAGATATATCTCGTTGAGGTACAGCTCCAGGATGTGGTCCTTGCTGAAGGCGCGCTCGATGCGCAGCGCCAGGATCACCTCCTTGATCTTGCGCTCCAGCGACACCTCGTTGGTGAGCAGAAAGTTCTTCGCCACCTGCTGGGTGATGGTCGAGGCCCCCACCGGGCGGCGGTCGGTGCCCATCTGGCGCAGATTGGTCAGGACCGCGCGGGCGATGCCCGTCGGGTCGATGCCGTGGTGGGAAAAGAACGTCTTGTCCTCGGCCGAGACGAAGGCGCTGACGACGCGCTCGGGAATGGAGGCAATGGGAACGAAGCTGCGCCGCTCCACCGCGTATTCCTCGATCAGGCGCCCGTCGCCGGCATAGACGCGGGTGGTGATCGCCGGCTCGTATTCAGCCAATTGGCGGTAATCGGGCAGCGACTGGCCATAATGCCAGAACACCGCCAGGACGCCGGCCGCCCCCGCGATCGCCACCAAAAGCGCAAGGCTGACAAGGACGCTCAGAAGCCTCAGCATGACCCTTCTTTTCTTCCCGGTGTGGCGTCGTTTAGCGGGGGATTATGGCAGGGCTATGGCCGTCTGGCTTCCTCGACTTCGGCAAAGTATCGATCCACCGAACGGACAAGGCTTCGGGCCAGCCGGGCGCGATAGGCGCTCTGGCGCAGCAGTTTTTCTTCGTCGGGGTTCGAAAGGTAGCCCAATTCAAGCAGCACGCTGGGCACGTCGGGCGCCTTGAGGACCGCGAAGCCGGCAAAGCGATGGGCGCGGCCCAGGGTCTTGGTTTCTCGGCTGGCCTCGTCGATGACGTGACTGGCGAAAACGGCCGACATGTTCATGGTCTCCCGCTGCGCCAGGTCCAGCAGGATGTTCGCCACCTCGGTCGACTCGTGGGACAGGTCCATGCCGGCGATTAGGTCGGCCTGGTTCTCGTTCCGGGCCAAACGCGCGGCCTCGCGGTCCGAGGCCTTTTCGGAGAGGGTGTAGACCGACAGCCCGCGCACGTTGCTCTTGGGGTGGGCATCGGCGTGGATGGAAATGAAAAGCTCCGCGTCGAGCTTGCGGGCGATGTCGATGCGCCGCCGCAGCGGCAGGAAGATGTCCCGCTCGCGCGTCAGCGCCACCCGGTAGCGGCCGGTCCGGCGCAACGCTTCGGCCAGTTCCTTGGCCATCGCCAGGGTGATGGTCTTTTCATAGACGCCGGAACGCCCGATGGCGCCGGGATCGACGCCACCGTGGCCGGGGTCCAGCACCACCATGTGCTTGCCGCCGTTGAGGCCCGCGCCCGGCACGCTCTCGACCACCGTCGGCGGCGGGCGCGAATCGTCCGGCGCCCCCTCCTTGGCCATGAAGGCCCCGCGGGTGGTCGGGGTCAGGTCGAGGACCAAGCGCCACGGTCGCCCCTGGTCGGGTGGCAGGAAAAACTGCTTCGCCACCGCGGCCGGGCCGTCGAGGTCGAGGACGATGCGGGTGTTGCCGGGCCGGAACAGGCCGTGCCGAAAGGTCTTGATGCGTCCTACGCCGGCCTTGCGGCCGTTTTCGGCCCGCCAATCCACCTCCGGCAGGTCGATGACGATGCGGTAAGGGTCGGCCAGCAGAAACAGGCGGTATTCGACGCGCTCGGACAGGTCGAGGACGAAGCGGGTGCGTTCGCCGTGTTCCCCGGTGCGGGCGTCCTCGACGCGCGGCTGGGCCGGCGCCGGCCCGGCGGTGACAATGGCGGCCCGCAACACAACAGAACCCACAAAAACGGCGCGCTGAATACTCGCGTAACGGAAAATCATCTGGCGGCCCGACACCCCGACTTTCGTCCTTGTATACCTCTTAATGGGAAACCGGTTCAACGCTCATGCGACACGCCGCGGCGGCCGGCGGGCGCCGTTGGGACGAAAGGTTGCGCGCGGCGCCAACAAGATCGTTGTCGAACCGTGTCGCCGTCGCTATGTTGTCGGCGGATGCCACAGTCGAGCGGCCCCGTCCGGGCCCGGGCTCCGCGCATCGCCCCGCGCCCCCCAAGGGCGGCCACGCGCGGCGGTGCGGCTAACCTCCGCCTGTGGATGTTCGGCATTTGGAATTCGAGGCCGGGCGTGCAGCCCAGTGGTACCGTAATGAGCGACGCCAGAACGACATCACCGATGACCTTCTCGGCCAGCATCGCGGCACCGCTCGTCGGCGCCCTCGGCTTCGCCCCTTGGGTTACCTGCCGCGGCGCGCGGGATGCGCGCGGCCGCGCAGTGTCGTGGAGTTGCGAGCTTTATGGTCAAGAGAATGCTGATCGACGCCACCCACCCGGAAGAGACGCGGGTGGTTGTGGTCAATGGAACGCGCCTTGAGGAACTCGACGTCGAGACATCGACGAAAAGGCAGCTTAAGGGAAATATCTATCTCGGGAAAATCGTCCGCGTAGAGCCATCGCTTCAGGCCGCTTTTGTGGAATATGGCGGCAACCGGCACGGTTTTCTTGCGTTCAGCGAGATACATCCCGACTACTATCAGATTCCCGTTGCCGATCGGCAGGCGATCATCGCCGAGCAGGCCGCGCAGGACAGCGGCGAGGACGGCGCGGGCGGCGATGACGTCGACGTCGTCGGCGGCGACGACAGCGAAGAGGTCGAGGACCGTCGTCCGCGGCCGACGCGCAACTACAAGATCCAGGAAGTCATCAAGCGCCGGCAGATCGTGCTGGTGCAGGTCGTCAAGGAGGAGCGCGGCAACAAGGGTGCGGCGCTGACGACCTATTTGTCCCTGGCGGGCCGCTATTGCGTGCTGATGCCCAACACCGCCAAGGGCGGCGGCGTGTCGCGCAAGATCATGAATGCCGCCGACCGCAAGCGCCTGAAGACCATCACCAACGAACTCGACATTCCCCAGGGCATGGCGGTGATCATCCGCACCGCCGGGGCCGAACGCAGCAAGGCCGAGGTCAAGCGCGACTACGACTATCTGCTGCGCCTGTGGGACACCGTCCGCGAGATGACCCTGAAGTCGACGGCACCGGCCCTCATCCACGAGGAAGCCAACCTCATTCGCCGCTCGATTCGCGATCTCTACACCCGCGACATCGACGAGGTGCTGGTCGACGGCGACGAAGGCTATCGGGTTGCCAAGGACTTCATGCGGATGCTGACGCCCAGCCACGCCAAGCGGGTCCAGCCCTACAAGGACGAGACGATGCCGCTTTTCTACCGCTATCAGGTGGAAAGCCAGCTTGACGCGATGCACAGTCCCATCGTCCAGCTCAAGTCCGGCGGTTACATCGTCATCAACCAGACCGAGGCGCTGGTTGCCATCGACGTCAATTCCGGCAAATCGACGCGCGAGCGCCACATCGAGGAAACGGCGCTCAAGACCAACCTGGAGGCCGCCGACGAGATCGCCCGCCAGCTTCGCCTGCGCGACCTCGCCGGGCTCATCGTCATCGACTTCATCGATATGGAGGAGAACCGCAACAACCATGCGGTCGAGCGGCGGCTCAAGGAGGCGATGAAGCTGGACCGCGCCCGCATCCAGCTTGGGCGCATCAGTGTCTTCGGCCTGCTGGAGCTGTCGCGCCAGCGCTTGCGCCCCAGCCTGATGGAGACCAGCTTCCAGCCCTGCACGCATTGCGGCGGCACCGGCACCGTGCGCTCGGTGGAATCGGCCGCCATCCATGTCCTGCGCGCCGTCGAGGAGGAGGGCATCCGCCGGCGCTCCAGCGAGGTCGTCGTCACCGCCCCAACATCGGTGGCGCTCTACATCCTCAACCAGAAGCGTCAGGCACTGGAGGAAATTGAGCGCCGCTACGGCTTCGTCGTCTATGTCAATGGCGACGATACCCTGATCCCGCCCGCCTACCGCATGGACCGCGTCAAGGCCGAGCCGGCGGCGGAGGAGGAGGCCCGCCCCGAGGCGCCGGCGCCGGTGGCCGAAGCGGAGGCCGAGGCCGAGGCCGACGAGGATAACGGCAAGAAGAAGCGCAAGCGGCGCAAGCGCAAGCGCAAGGAAGACAAGGCCGCCGCCGTGGAGGTGGCGACCGAGGCGAGCGCCGAGGCTGCGCCGGCGGCGGAAGCGCCCGAGGCCGGAGCCGAGGGCGAGGAAGACGAGGACAAGCCCAAGAAGTCGCGCCGTCGCGGCAAGCGCGGCGGGCGCCGTCGGCGCAAGACCGAGGTGATGCCGGAAGCTGGGGCCGAGGTCGTCGGCGAGCCGGCCGCCCCCGAAGGCGCCGAGACGGCCACCGAGGCCGAGCCGCCGCCGCCACCTGCGGCGGCGGAAGCCGTCGAAGCGGTTGCCGAGGCACCAAAGCGCCGCAGCCGCCGCAAGAAGGCCGATGCCGAAGCGGCGCCGGCGCCGGCGCCCGAGGTCGCCGCGCCAGCGCCGGCCACCGAACCGGAGCCCCCGGCCGCCGAGGCGGAGCAGGCACCGGAAGGCGAAGCGGCCACGTCCCCGGCGCCGGCCGCCGAGGACGCGGAAACCAAGCCCAAGCGCCGCACCCGCCAGAAGAAGACCGAGGCCGAGGCGCCGGCGAAGCCCCGCACGCGCAAGGCGCCGGCAAAGGCGAAGGCGAAGCCAGCCGCCAAGGCGAAGGCGGCGGAGCCCGCCCCCGAAGCCGCGCCCGAGGCGGACGCCGCCGAGGCGAAACCGAAGCGGCGCACGCGCAAGCCGGCCGCGGCCAAACAGCCCAAGGCGGCGAAGGCAGAGGCTGAGGCGGCGCCACAGCCGTCCGAAGCCCAGCCGAAGCCCCAGCCGGCGGCGCCGGCCGAGGCAACCGCCGCCCCGAAGGTCGAAACGATCATCGTCGGCGAGAACGAGCCCGCCGACATCCCCCGGCGCAGCGGGTGGTGGCGCCGCGGCTCCGGCGGCTGATCGCCGGCCGACTCAGTCCGCGGCCAGGGGCCCGGCAAGGGTGAACACCGAGCCGTGCCCCGGCCGCGAGGTGACCCAAAGCGGGTGACCGAGCAACTCGGCCGTGCGCCTGACGACGGCAAGGCCGAGGCCGTAGCCGGCGCTGGACAGGCGCTCCTGATTGCCCACCTGATAGAAGCTGTCGAACACCGCATCCAACTCATCCTCGGCGATGCCGATGCCGGTATCCCACACTTGCAGCCAGGCGTTGCTGCCGCGTCGGCGCGCGGCCACCAGGATGCCGCCGGTTTCGGTGTAACGCACAGCGTTGAGGATTAAATTGCGCAGGATGCGGCGCAGCAAGAGCTCGTCGCTGCGCACGTGCATCTGGGGGCTGTGCCCCCGGAAGCGCAGGCCCTTCTCCGCCGCCAGTGGGCGGAACTCCTCTGCCAGGCGTCCGACGAGGGCGGCGATGTCGACATCCCCTAACTTCGCCCGCACCGCGCCCGATTCAATCATCGACAGGTCGAGCAGCCGGTGCAGCAGAACCTCGCCCGCGCCCAACGCCTCGTCCATATGCCGCACGATGCCGGCCTCCGGCGCGCCCGTCAGGCGCGGCCTCAGGCTCTCCAACAGCAGCCGCACCGCCTGCAGCGGTTGGCGCAGGTCATGGCTGGCGGCGGCCAGGAAGCGGGACTTCGCCTTGTCGGCCCGTTCGGCGAGCAGGCGGGCCTGGGCGTCGCGCTCGGCCTGTTTCTGCGCCGCCTCGCGCTCCTTGCGTTCGGTAATGTCGGTGCTGATGCCGACGAATCCCATCAGTTGGCCGGCGTCGTCCCAAAGGGCGTTGACCGACAGCAGCACCGGAAAGCGGTGGCCGTCCTTGCGGACGTGAGTGCATTCGTACTCGCAGGGCACGCCGGCGAGCGCCTCGGCCACCAGGGCCTCGAATCCTACGGGAATGGGGCGGCCCAGCCGCGCCGACACCGCCGCGGCCTTGTCCTCGACCTCGTTGGGCTCGTGGAATGCCTGCGGGGTCATGCGGCCCACAACCTCGTCGCGGTGCCAGCCCAGCGCGCGCTCCGCAGCCGGATTCATGTCGATGATGATGCCATCGGGCCGGGTAACGATGATGAGGTGATTTGCCGCCTCGAAGACGGCGCGCAGCATGGCTTGATTTCGCGCCGCTCCCGCCGCCGAGGAAACGGCGCCGCTCCAGTCAGTCACAACCTTCCACCCTCAGGAGGGCTCCCAGCCCGCCATTATTCCAGTTCCGGACCGGGCGCCAACTTATCGTCGGGACTATCCCGAAGGGCGTAGTCCCGGCCAGTCGCCCAGGCGGCGGACGGCCTCGCGCATGGTCGCGGTGTCGCCGGCGTAGGAAAAGCGCACGAACCGGCGCCCCTGCAGGGGGTCGAAATCGACGCCCGGCGTGGCGGCAAGGCCGGTTTCGGCCAACAGGCGGCGGCAGAAGGCCGGGCTGTCCTCGGTGAGATGGGCGATGTCGGCATAGACGTAGAAGGCGCCGTCGGAGGGGGCGAGGCGGTCGAGGCCCAGCGGCGGCAGGCCGGCGGTCAGCACCTCGCGGTTGCGGGCATAGCGCGCGACATTGGCGTCCAGTTCGGCCTGGCAGTCGAACACCGCCAGCGCCGCGAATTGCGACAGTGACGGCGGCGAGATGAACAGGTTCTGCGCCAAGCACTCAACCGCGCGCAACAGATCCTCGGGCACCACCATCCAACCCAGGCGCCAGCCGGTCATCGAGAAATACTTCGAGAAGCTGTTGACCACCAATGCGTGGGGGGCGGCGGCGGCGCTCGCGGCGGCCATGCCGTAGGTGATGCCGTGGTAGATCTCGTCCGAGACCAGCCGCACGCCGTTGGCCTCGCACCACTCCGCCACCGCCGCCAGCTCGTCCGGGGGCAGCATACTACCGGTGGGGTTTGAGGGGCTGGCGATGATGAGCCCGTCGAGGCGCCGCTCCAGCCGCTCCAGCACCGCCACGCTGGGCTGAAAGCGCGACTCCGGCCCCACCGGGATCAGCACCGGCTCGACCCCCAGCGCCGATAGGATGTTGCGGTAGGCAGGATAGCCGGGCACGGCCAGCCCCACGGCGTCGCCGGCCTCGAACGCGGCCAGGAAGGACAGCACGAACGCCCCCGATGACCCCGTGGTGACCACGACCCGTTCCGCCGGCACCTCCAGGCCGTAGGTTTCGGCGTAATGGCGGGCGATGCGCCGGCGCAGGGGATCGAGGCCCAGGGCGAGCGTATAGCCCAGCCGTTCCGACTCCAGCGCCGCCCGGGCCGCCGCCAGCACCGGCGCGGGGGCGGGGGTGGCGGGCTGGCCGACCTCCAGATGCAGGACGTCGTCGCCGGCCGCCGCCCGTTCCGCCGCCGCCCGCATCACATCCATGACAATGAACGGCGGGACCATCCCCCGCCGGGCCACCTTCAAGACCATGCCACTTTGTCCCCTCGATTGCGGCTCCGGCGCATCCGATCCTGGACGCCCGGCCCGCCTACGGCCAGAATACCGGCCGTCGCCCCGGGGCGGCGGAGGTTGCGCACGCTATTCCAATGCACGGTGAACGCCTTGCGATTCCGCCTTACGTCACTTGTGGTTCTGCTGGCGCTGCTGGCGCCGTTGCCGGCGCGGGCCGACGGCATGACGCTGGTCCGCGACGCGGAAGTGGAAGATACCATCCGCGCCTACGCCGATCCAATCCTGCGCGCGGCGGGGCTGGAGGCGGGGGCGGTCCGCGTTCATCTCGTGCGGGACAACGCCCTCAACGCCTTCGTCGCGCGCGGTCAGAACCTGTATCTCCACACCGGGCTGCTGATGGCGGCGGAGACGCCGGAACAGGTAATCGGCGTCATCGCCCACGAAGTCGGCCACATCGCCGGCGGCCATCTCGCGCGCCAGGCCGAGGCCGCCGACATGGCCGGCACCGGTGCGATGGTGGCCACCATCCTGGGCACCGCGGCGGCGGTGCTGTCGGGGCGCGGCGATGTCGGCATGGCGGTTTCCTCCGCCGGGCAGGGGGCGGCGCTGCGCAATTTCCTGAAATACACGCGCGGCGAGGAGTCGAGCGCTGATCAGGCGGCCCTGCGCTATCTGGAGCAGGCCGGAATCAGCGCCGACGGGCTGCTGGAATTCATGGAAACGCTGGAGGACCAGGAATACCTGCTGCCCGAGCACCAGGATCCCTATCTGCGCAGCCATCCGCTGACTCGCGACCGCATCGCCTCGCTGCGGCGGGCGGTGGAAACCGAAGCCGAGGCCGAGTTCGAATTGCCGGACGAGTTCCGTCGCCGGCACGAGCGTATGCACGCCAAGCTGTTCGGCTTCCTGGACCCGCCGCTGCGGGTTCTTGCCCGCTACAAGGACGACGACAGCCTTGTAGGCCGTTACGCGCGCGCCATCGCCTGGTACCGGCGCCCCGATCTCGACAAGGCCGTCGCGTTGATGGACGAGCTGATCGACGAGCATCCCGACGACCCCTATTTCCACGAACTCAAGGGGCAGGCGCTGTTCGAGCACGGCCGCCCGCGCGAGGCCCTAGCCGCCTATCGCGAGGCAGTGGCGCTGGCGCCCGAATCACCGCTGCTGCGCATCGGGTTGGCGCAGGCGATGGTGGATGCCGGCGACGATGATCTCATTGGCGAGGCCCGGGAGCATCTGGAGCACGCCTTGGCCCGCGAGCGCGACAACGCCTTCGCCTGGCGGATGCTGGCGGTGGTGTACGGCCGCGGCGGCGACGAGGCGCTGGCCAGCTATGCGCTGGCCGAGCAGGCGCTGCTGACCGGGCGCCTGGAGGATGCCGTGCGTCACGCCGAGCGGGCCGTGCGCGACCTGCCGCGCGGCAGCCATCAGTGGCTGCGCGCCGAGGACGTCCGCCAGGAGGCCGAGCGCATCCTGGAAAGGCAGGAACTTCAACGCTAATCGCCGCGCCCACGGCAGCCGTGGGGGGCGGACAACCGCAACGAAAGAGAGGATCATGCGCCGCTACACCCTTCCGCTCATCGCCGTATTGATCGCCGTCGCCCTGGGCCTCGGCGTGGGAGCACGGCTGAACGGCGCCGTCGCCGAACAAGCGCTCACGCCCAGCCAGGAAGAGGCGGTGCGCCGGCTGGTGCTGGACACCATTCGCAAGAATCCCGAAATCATTTCCGAGGCGGTGCAGATACTCGACCAGCGTCGGCAGGCGGCGGAGAAGGAGCGCGCCCGCGGGGCCTTGGCTGGCAACGCCGAGCTTCTGTTCCGGGATGCGGAGACGCCGGTCCTGGGCAATCCCGACGGCAGCGTGACGCTGGTGGAGTTCAGCGACTACCAATGCACCTACTGCAAGGCGATGTACCCGCGGCTGGAAAAGGCGCTGGCGGAAGATGACGACGTGCGCGTCGTGCTGAAGGAACTGCCGATTCTGGGCGCGACCTCGACGGTCGCGGCGCAGGCGGCGCTGGCGGCCGACCGCCAGGGCAAGTATGCCGAATATCACCGCGCCCTGATGGTCCTGCGGGGGCGCCTGACCGAGGACGCCGTCTTCACCGCCGCCGAGGACGTGGGGCTGGACGTGGCGCGCCTGAAGAAGGACATGGAGGATCCAGCCATCCTCGCCAAGCTGGCCGAGAATCGCCGGCTGGCGCAGGACTTGGGTATCTCCGGCACCCCCGCCTTCGTCACCGCCGACGGTGTCATCCCGGGCGCTGTCGATCTGGAAACGTTGCGTCAGGTGATCGCCGAACAGCGGCCGGGCGGGTAGGCGTCCCGGCCGCCTATTCGTCCAGCCAGGGGCCGAGATCGGCGCGGGCGCGAGCGGTATAGAGTTTCTTGCGCTCGCGCCCCTTGGCGCGGCCCTCGGGCGGCGGGAACAGCCCGAAATTGATGTTCATGGGCTGATAGGTCTCGGCCTCGGCGCCGCCGGTGATGTGGCCCAGCAGGGCTCCCAGCGCCGTCGTCGTCGGCGGCGGACTGGGCGCGCGGCCGGCGATGTCGGCGGCGGCGAAGCGGCCCGCCAGCAGCCCGATGGCGGCGCTTTCCACATAGCCCTCGCAGCCGGTGATCTGCCCGGCGAAACGCAGCCTCGGCTCCGCCTTCAGCCGTAGCAAGCCGTCCAGCAGGCGGGGGCCGTTGAGGAAGGTGTTGCGGTGCACGCCCCCCAGGCGGGCGAATTCAGCGTTTTCCAGCCCCGGTATCATGCGCAGCACCCGCACCTGCTCGCCGTGCTTCAGCTTGGTCTGGAAGCCGACGATGTTGTAGAGCGTCCCCAGGGCGTTGTCCTGGCGCAACTGCACCACGGCGTAGGGCCGCCGGCCGGTGCGCGGATCGGTGAGGCCCACGGGCTTCATGGGCCCGAAGGCCAGCGTCTCGCGCCCGCGCGCCGCCATGACCTCGATGGGCAGGCAGCCCTCGAAATACGGCGTCTCCTTCTCCCAGTCCCGGAAGGGGGTGGTTTCGGCGGCGAGCAGCGCGTCGATGAAGGCGTCGTATTGCTCCCGGCTCAGTGGGCAGTTGATGTAGTCGGAGCCCTCGCCCTTGTCGTAGCGGCTCTGGAACCACGCCGTGTCGAGGTTGATGCTCTCGCGGTGGACGATGGGGGCGATGGCGTCGAAAAAGGCCAAGGCGTCCTCGCCCGTCAGCGCCCGCACCGCCTCGGCCAGCGGCGGCGAGGTGAGGGGGCCGGTGGCGATAATTGTCTGCCCCCATTCCGCCGCCGGCAGCCCGGCGACCTCTTCGCGCACCACCTCGACGAGCGGATGATCGGCCAGCGCCGCCCCGACGGCCTCCGAAAAGGCGTCGCGGTCCACGGCCAGCGCGCCACCGGCGGGGACGCGGTGGGCATCCGCGCACCGCATGACGAGTGAGTCGCAGCGCCGCATCTCTTCATGCAGCAGGCCGACGGCGTTGTAATCGGCGTCGTCGGAGCGGAAGGAATTCGAGCACACCAGTTCCGCCAATCCGTCGCTGGTGTGGGCGGCGGTGGTGCGCCGGGGGCGCATCTCGTGCAGGACGACCGGAACGCCGCGCCGCGCCGCCTGCCAGGCCGCCTCGCTGCCGGCGAGGCCGCCGCCGATGATGTGAAGGGTGCGTGTCATGACGGAGTGGAGTTAGGACCGCCGGCGCCCGTCTTGCAAGGGGAAAGGCTTGACAGCCGCAAGGGGGGACCGCACAAGGGCAGCGCGAAGGGGAGGGCGCCGTGGACGAATCGTTGTTGCGCGACATCGCGTTGTTCATCCTGCTGGTGGTCGGCGGCATGATGGCCGGCCAGTGGGTGCGGCGCTGGCGGCTGCGCGACGTGCTGGTGGACCCGCGCCAGGTTCACGAGCGGCTGCGCGACGGCGACGACCTGCTGGTCTTGGACGTGCGCACCGAAGGCGAGTTCGCGCGTGGCCACGCCCCCGGTGCCGTCAACGTACCGCTGGGGGTGCTGCCGCGGCGGTTGGTGGAACTGAAGGAACTCATGGGCGACTACCAGGACACGCCGGTAGTGCTGGTCTGCCGCACCGACAACCGTGCCGCCGTCGCCCATCGGCATCTGAAGCGCCACGGCTTCGAAAACGTGCTGGTGATGCAGGGCGGCATGACGCGCTGGGGCCGCGAGGGCTTGCCGGTCAGCCGGGACTGAAAGAACGCACGGCGCCCCTTTCTTCCACGCTGCAAAACCCGTATAAGACCGGCGGATTTGACACGGGGGACGCATATGGCGGAAACAAAGTACTTTGTCGTCGGTGGGGAATACGCCGATACCAGCTTCACCCGCATGGCCGACGGGCGCGAAGAGGAGCGCTACGGCCCCTTCGACGAACAGGCCGCCCACGATTTCTGGCGAAAGATCACCGGCCAGACCGTCGACAACGCCATGACGCGCTATGTCATCCGCCCCAACGAGGAGGTCGAGGGGCGGGCCTATTGGGTGGTGGGCGGCGAGTACGCCGACACCAGCTTCACCCGCATGGCCGAGGGGCACGCGCTGGAAAAATACGGCCCCTTCACCCGCAAGGAAGCGCTGGAGCACTGGCGCAAGGTCACCGGCCGGACCGTCGACAACGCGATGGCCCGCTACGACGTCGTCGGCGAGGACGAGCTGGAGCGCATGGAGGCGGAAGGGCAGGTGAGCTGACGGCCCGCCACGCCCCGCCGGTGCCACCCTTCATTCCCGCCCTCAGGCCCGCTTCTTCTCTCCCGCCCCCAGATAGGGGGCCAGATAGCGGCCGGTGTAGCTGCGCGGTTCGGCGGCCACTTGTTCCGGGGTGCCGGCGGCGACGATTTCGCCCCCCTTGTCGCCGCCCTCGGGGCCCAGGTCGACGATCCAGTCGGCGGTCTTGATGACCTCCAGATTGTGCTCGATGACCACCACGGTGTTGCCGGCTTCGACCAGGGCGTGCAGCACCTCCAGCAGCTTTTGCACATCGGCGAAATGCAGGCCGGTGGTGGGCTCATCGAGGATGTAAAGGGTCCGGCCGGTGGCGCGGCGCGACAGTTCCTTCGACAGCTTGACACGCTGCGCCTCGCCGCCGGACAGCGTGGTGGCCTGCTGGCCCAGGCGGATATAGCCGAGCCCGACGCGCTTTAACGTCTCCATCCTGTCGCGGATCAGCGGCACTGCCTTGAAGGCGTCGGCGGCCTCTTCGACCGTCATGTCAAGAACGTCGGCTATCGAGTGGCCTTTCCAAGTGATTTCCAGGGTCTCGCGGTTGTAGCGCGCGCCCTTGCAGACATCGCATTCGACATAGACGTCGGGCAGGAAGTGCATCTCGATCTTGAGGACGCCGTCACCCTGGCAGGCCTCGCAGCGCCCGCCCTTGACGTTGAATGAGAAGCGCCCCGGCTTGTAGCCGCGCGCGCGGGCCTCGGGCAGGTTGGCGAACCAGTCGCGGATGGGGGTGAAGGCGCCGGTGTAGGTGGCGGGGTTGGAGCGCGGCGTGCGCCCGATGGGCGACTGGTCGATATCGACGATCTTGTCGATGTGGTGCATCCCCTCGATGCGGTCGTAGGGCAGGGGCTGCTGACGGGCGCCATTCAGCATCCGCGCCAGCGCCTTGTAGAGCGTCTCGATGACCAGGGTCGACTTGCCGCCGCCGGAAACGCCGGTGATGCAGGTGAAGGTGCCCAGGGGTAGTTCGGCGCTCACATCCTTGAGATTGTTTCCCGTCGCCCCCCGGACGACGAGGCGCTTGCCGTTGCCGCGCCGCCGCGTCGCCGGCACCGGAATGCGGCGCAGGCCGGTCAGGTACTGCCCCGTAAGGCTGTGGGGCGCCGCCATCACCTTGTCCGGTGGCCCCTCGGCGACAATCTCGCCGCCGTGGATGCCGGCGCCCGGCCCCATGTCGATGAGATGATCGGCGCTGCGGATGGCATCCTCGTCATGCTCGACGACGATGACGGTGTTGCCGATGTCGCGCAGGCGCCGCAGCGTCGCCAGCAGGCGGTCGTTGTCGCGCTGGTGCAGCCCGATGGAGGGCTCGTCGAGGACATACAGCACGCCGGTCAGCCCCGAACCGATCTGCGAGGCGAGGCGGATGCGCTGGCTCTCGCCGCCCGACAGCGTGCCCGACGCGCGCGCCAGGGTCAGGTATTCCAGCCCCACATCCATCAGAAAGCCCAGGCGCTCGTTGATTTCGCGCAGGATGCGCCGGGCGATCTCGCGGTCCTTGGGGCGCAACCGCTCCTCCAGGCCGCCGAACCACTCCGCCGCCTCGGCCACCGACATCTGCGCCACCTCGCCGATGTGGTGGCCGCGGATCTTCACCGCCAGCGCCTCGGGCTTGAGGCGATGGCCACCGCAGGATTCGCAGGGACGGAAGGTCTGGTAGCGGCCCAACTCCTCGCGCATCCAGGCGGAGTCGGTCTCGCGCCAGCGGCGGGCGATGTTGGGGATGACGCCCTCGAACGGCTTATGGGTGGTGAAGCTGCGCAGGCCGTCGTCAAAGCGGATCTGCACCGGCTGGTCGCCGGAGCCGTAGAGCACCGCCTCGCGCACCGATGGCGGCAGGTCGCGCCACGGGGTGCGCAGGTCAAAGCCGTAATGCGCCCCCAACCCCGCGAGGGCCTGGCGGTAATAAGCCGATACCGAGTTGGCCCAGGGGGCGATGGCGCCCTGGCCCAGGGACTTGTCCTCGTCCGGCACCACCAGCGCCGGGTCGAATTCCATGCTCAATCCCAGGCCGTCGCAGGCCGGGCAGGCGCCGAAGGGGTTGTTGAACGAAAACAGACGCGGCTCGATTTCGGCAATAGTGAAGCCCGAGACCGGGCAGGCGAACTTGGCCGAAAACACCGTGCGCTCGCCGCTGCGGGCGTCCTCGGCGACGGCGATGCCGTCGGCCAGCGCCAGGGCGGTCTCGATGGAATCGGCCAGTCGGCTGCCCAGGCCCGGTTTCACCACCAGGCGGTCGACGACCACCTCGATGTCGTGCTTGAGCTTCTTGTCCAGGGCCGGCACCTCGTCGATCTCGTACAGGCTGCCGTCGACCTTGACGCGCTGGAAGCCGCGTTTCTGCAAATCCTTGAGCTCGCGGCGGTACTCGCCCTTGCGCCCGCGCACGATGGGTGCCAGCAGGTACAGGCGCGTGCCCTCTGGCATTTCCTCCACCCGGTCGACCATCTGCGAGACCGTCTGGCTCTCGATCGGCAGCCCCGTCGCCGGCGAGTGCGGCACGCCGACCCGCGCCCACATCAGCCGCATGTAGTCGTAAATCTCGGTGACCGTGCCGACGGTCGAGCGCGGATTCTTGGAGGTGGTCTTCTGTTCGATGGAGATGGCGGGCGACAGACCCTCGATGGAGTCGACGTCCGGCTTCTGCATCAGCTCCAGGAACTGCCGCGCATAGGCCGACAGCGACTCGACATACCGGCGCTGGCCCTCGGCATAGATGGTGTCGAAGGCCAGCGACGACTTGCCCGAGCCCGACAGCCCGGTGACGACCACCAGGCGGTCACGGGGAATGTCGACGCTGATGTCCTTGAGATTGTGCTCGCGCGCGCCGCGCACGCGGATGAAGGAACTCATGCCCCTACCAAGGTATGAAATGCTGCTGCGGGAACCAGGGCAAGATGGCCCTCGCGTCGTCGGCGGTCAATACGCCAGCGCAGGGAACCCAGCGGGCCCGCCGTGGTTAAGTCGACAACATTGGGCGGAGACAGGTCATGGCGGATCAGCAACGGCCGCCGCGGCGCCCCCTTAATCCGGGCGACGAGGCGGCGCCGGGCACCCCCGGCACCGGAGAGAACATCTGCCCCGTCTGCAAGGGGACGGGGCGCGTCGACGGCGCGAGCTGCGACAATTGCGGCGGCAGCGGCCGCATCGTCGAGGGCATCGGCGGCGCCTGAATATTGCCCGAAGGCGGCGGGGGGCGGCGGGGCGGGGGCCGCCGCCCGCCCTCGTGCGCACTAATACTCTTGGCAAGCCACCAAAACAGTGCCAGACATACGCCCCGCGCGCCCGGCGCCGGGCGCCACGTCCAACCGTACCACTACACGACGAGCAATGACGCGGGCGGGGAGGGTGAGACGGCATGATTTCGGTGGAGGACGTATCGAAATCGTTTGGCGGCATCCGCGCCGTCGATCATTGCACCTTCACCATTCCCCCCGGCAGCATTACCGGCCTGATCGGGCCCAACGGCGCCGGCAAGACCACCTTGTTCAGCATCGTCGCCGGGGCAATCAGGCCCGACTCCGGCCGCATCGTTTATGACGGCCGCGACATTACCGGCCTGCCCCCCCACAAGCTTTTCCATCTGGGCCTGGTGCGGACGTTTCAGATCCCGCACGAGTTTTCGCGCATGACCGTGCGCGAGAACCTGATGGTGGTGCCGCCGGCCCAGGCGGGCGAGACGCTGCTGACCAACTGGCTGGCTTGGCCGCGGGTGCGGCGGCAGGAGGAGGAGGTCCGGCGCAAGGCCGACGAAGTTCTGGAGTTCCTGCAGATCGATCACGTCGCCGACGAGTTGGCGGGCAACCTCTCGGGCGGCCAGAAGAAACTGCTGGAACTGGGCCGGACGATGATGACCGAGGCCCGCATGGTGCTGCTGGACGAGCCCGGCGCCGGGGTCAACCGCACGCTCCTGGGCAAGCTCGCCGACGCCATCGTCCGCCTCAACACCGAGCGCGGCTACACGTTCTGCATCATCGAGCATGACATGGACCTGATCGCCAAGCTGTGCCACCCGGTCGTGGTCATGGCGCACGGCAGCGTGCTGGCCGAAGGCAGCATGGAGGAGGTGCGGGCCGACGCCCGCGTGCGCGAGGCCTATCTGGGCGGCCGGGCGGTCGAGGAGGCGGAGCGATGAAGCTGCTGCACATCGACACCGTCTATGGCGGCTATGGCGGCGCCGATATCCTGCACGGCACCTCGCTGGTCGTTGAGCCCGGCGAGATCGTCGTCATCATCGGCCCCAACGGCGCCGGCAAGTCCACCCTGATGAAGGCCGCATTCGGCCTGGTGAAGATCCGCGACGGGTGCGTGCGCTTCCTCGATTCCGACATCACCCGGCTGCGGCCCGACCAGATCGTGCGCCTGGGCATGTCCTATGTGCCGCAGGAGCGCAACGTCTTCCCCAGCCTGACGGTGCAGGAGAACCTGGAAATGGGCGCCTTTCTGCGGCGCGACGACTATCGGCCGCAGATGGAGAAAATCTTCGAGCTGTTCCCGCGCCTCAAGGAACGCCGCAAGCAGCCCGCCGGCCTGATGTCCGGCGGCGAGCGCCAGATGGTGGCGATGGGCCGGGCGCTGATGCTGGATCCGAAGCTGCTGTTGCTCGACGAACCCACCGCCGGGCTGTCGCCGCTGTTCATCGACCACACCTTCGAGCAAATCAAGCGCATCAACGGCTTGGGCATCGGCATCCTGATGGTGGAGCAGAACGCCAAGCAGGCCCTGGCGATCGCCGATCGCGGCTATGTGCTCTCGATGGGGCGCAACCGGGCCGAGGACACGGGCCGCAACCTTCTGGCCAATCAAGAAATCGCCGAAATGTTCCTGGGCGGGTGAGGGAAGGACATGGAGCTCGTCGATTTCCTGCAACTTCTTGTCTACGGCGTCGTCTATGGCAGTATCCTCACCCTTGGGGCCATCGGCGTTTCATTGATCTTCGGCATCCTCGGCTTTGCCCATTTCGCGCATGGCGACCTGATGACGTTCGGCGCCTATGCCGCGCTGGTGGTGGTGGTGGCCCTGGGATGGCCGGTGTGGGCGTCGATCCCCTTCGCCATCCTGCTGACGGCGGTGGTGGCCATCGCCATCGACCAGACCATCTATCGGCGCCTGCGGCGCACGGCGCCGGTGATTCTGCTGATTTCGTCCTTCGGCATGGCCCTGGTGCTGCGCAGCGTCGTTCAGCTCGTGTGGGGGCCGCGGGATCAGGTCTATGTCTCCGGCATCCAGCTTCCCTACCGTCTGGGCGACATCATCATCCGGCCCGACCACATCACCATCGTCGGCGGCGCCATCCTGCTGGTGGTCCTGCTGCACCTGTTCCTGCAAAAGACGCGCACCGGCAAGGCGATGCGGGCAATGGCCGACAACATGGACCTGGCCGCGGTGTCGGGCATCGACGCCGAGCGGGTGATCATGTGGACATGGGTGCTGGGCGGCGGCCTGGCCGCGGCGGCGGGGGTGTTCCTGGCGCTGGACACCCGCCTGCACCCCACCTTCGGCTGGCACGCGCTGTTGCCGGTGTTCGCGGCGGCCATCCTCGGCGGCATCGGACGCCCCTACGGCGCCATCCTGGGCGGCCTGATCATCGGCATCGCCACCGAGATGTCGACCGTGTGGCTGGAGCCCGCCTACAAGCCGGCGGTGGCCTTCGGGATCATGGTTCTGGTGCTGGTGTTCCGGCCGACCGGCATCCTCCCGGGGAGGCGTTGACATGGCAAGCGGTCTGCTGGCGTACGCCGTCTTCTTTCTGACCCTGGCGGGAATTTTCGCGGTGCTGACGCTGGGCCTCAACCTGCAATGGGGCCTGACGGGGATGTTCAACATCGGCGTCGCCGGCTTCTTCGCCGTCGGCGCCTACAGCGCCGCCATCCTCACCTCGCCCGAATCCGCCAGCCGCGTCGGCGGCTTCGAAATGCCGTTCGTGGTGGGGGCCGTGGTGGCGATGCTGCTGTCGGGCCTGTTGGCGCTGCTAATCGGCGTGGTGACGCTCAGGCTGCGAACCGACTATCTCGCCATCGCCACCATCGGCATCGCCGAGATCGTGCGCCTGACGCTGAAGAACGAGTCCTGGCTGACCAATGGCGTGCGGGGCATTCCCGGCGTGCCGCGGCCGATCAGCGACGAACCGCTGGTGTATCTGGGCGTCGTGGCGGTGACGCTGGCCGTGGTCTATCTGGCGCTGGAACGCGCCCAGCATTCGCCGTGGGGGCGGGTGCTGCGGGCCATCCGCGAAAACGAGCCCGGCGTGCAGGCGGCGGGCAAGAACGTGTTCCGCTTCCGCCTGGAGGCCTTCGTCGTCGGCAGCATGATCATGGGCCTCGGCGGTGCCCTTTACGCGCATTTCTTCGGCTTCGTCAGCCCCGAGGCCTTCGCGCCGCTCTACGGCACCTTCATCATCTGGGTGATGCTGATCGCCGGCGGATCGGGGAACAACCGCGGCGCGCTTCTGGGCGCCTTCGGCATCTGGTTGGTATGGTCGGCGACCGAGATGCTGACCGGGCGGCTGCCGGCGGAGTGGGTGACCCAGGCCGGCGCCATCCGGGTGCTGCTCATCGGCCTGCTGCTTCAGGTCATCCTGCTGTCGCGGCCGCAGGGAATGCTGCCGGAAAGCCGGCCGAAGCCGCGGAAGAAGAAACCGCTCGCCGACGGCTGATTAGCGATCACAGCGACGCCTTGACCTCGCCGGCGAGCGCCGCCTCGCGCGCCAGATCGATCATCCGGGCCAGGATGGGGGTCTCCTGCGCCCCCGAGAGGGCGAAGCGATCCTGGAAAAGAAAACAGGGCACGCCGTTGACGCCGTAGCGGTGGGCCTGCGCGGTCTCGTGCCGGAGGTCGTCGACGTCGTCCGCGTCGGCGACGGCGGCGGCGGGAAGGTCCAGCCGCGCGGCGATCTCGCTCAGAACACTGGGGTCGGCGATATCGCGGCGCTCGACCATGAAGGCGCTGAACACCGCCTCCGCCGCCTCGCTCTGCCGTCCCCATTGCGCCGCCATCCGTACCAGCCGGTGCGAGGGCAGGCTGTTGGGGGTGCGGGCAACCTTGTCGAGGGCGAAGGGGATGCCCTCGGCGCGCCCGGCGGCGGCGATGGCGCGCTCGATCCGCGCAACGCGGTGGCTGCTGCCGTATTTGCGCTCCATATAGGCGCGCCGTTCCATGCCTTCGGAGGGCATGTCGGGATTGAGCAGGAAGGGCCGCCAGCGAACCTCGACCGGCGTTTCCTGGCGCATCGCCAGGGCGCGGTCCAGGCGGCGTTTGCCGACATAGCACCAGGGGCAGATGGTGTCGAACACCACGTCGAGCACCACGGCCCCGGCGGCCGACATGGCTACCCCAAGAACCGCCGGGCGCGAGCGACGAGGGCGGCGATGTCATCGCCCTCGCGGGCCGCGTCGCCACCCGACTGCACCCACACCTTGACCGGCTGGTAGACTTCCTTGACCGCGAAGTCGGTGTAGGCCAGCACGCCGCTGATGCGGTGCATGACCACCTGCGCCTCGTCAAGCGGTGTGTCGGGCAGAACCACGCAAAACTCGTTGATGCCGTAGCGGGCGGTGACGTCCTCTGCCCGCACCAGACCGGAAATCCACTGCCCCACCTGCAGCATCAGATGCTGCGAGGCCTCCTCGCCGAACTGCTCGTGGATGCCTTCGACATTGGGCACATAGAAAAAAAGCACCGACAGGTGCCGCTGCCGCCTCTTGGCCTCAAGCAGCGTCGTCTCCAGATAGCGTTGCAGGAAGGCGCGGCTGTAGACGGCGGGAAGGGCATCGCGCGTCTGATCCGCCAAGGTACCCTGCAACAGCGAGCGGATCGTCCAGCGCAGGCGTTGCCGGCGCACCAGCGCGGTCACCGCGGGGCGCAGCAAAACCGGTACGCTGTCGCGCTCCAGGACACGGCTGGCGCCGCGCCGATGCGCCTCGGCGACGTCGATGCCGTTCTGCGACAGGATCACCACCGGCAGATTGAACAGGCGCGGGTTGTTGCGGATATGGGCGCACAGGTCGAGATAGTCGAACACCTGCCCGTGCGGGTCGAGAATGGCGGCGTCGAACTGATGCTCGGTAAGCTGGTCCTCGGCCTCGAACGGGTTGGCGCAGACCGTGACGTCGCCCAGTTCGGCCAGCATCAGTTCCACGTCATTGACGTCCGGCCCCGCCAGCAACAGCCGGATGCCGTCGAGGGTTGGCGCGGGCAGGTCGGTGGCGACCGACAGGCCGAAATCATTGGCGATGCCGGCGCGGCGGAAAATCTCGCCATGCATGGTCGACAGCCGCACCAGGGGGCGCAGACGGGCGAACAGGGCGTCGTCGAGTACGGGAAGCCGCAAGGTGTCATCGGCACCGGCGGCGAGTGCCTCGGCCTCGGCGTCGGCCGTTTCGCACAGGGCGAGGATCGGCGCCTTGTGGGCGGCGCGGCCGTCCTTCAACTGCCGGAGCAGATCGAGGCCGGACGCATCCGGCAGGGCGGGCCCGACGAGAACGACGTCGGGCGGCCGCGACCCCGCGAGATCCAGCGCCTCGCCGGCCGAGGCGGCAACAGCGCCTTGATAGCCGCTGGCCTCCAGCCGGGCGCGGACATCCTTCGCGAGGGCGGGTTCCCCGGCTACGAGCACATTGGCCAAATGAACCATCCAGACCTTCCCCTCAGGAAATATCGTTGCGCCAGCATAATACGGAACGTCCGTCATACCTAGCGCCTGTCCGCGCGATTGACGCGATGGTAATTGCCATACTAAACAAGTGCGCTTGACCGGGTAGGCGAGGCGAGGAACGAATGCGAACGGCGGTGATGGCGGTAGTGGTCTCGGCGGTGGCCTGGGCGGTTTGGCCGGGCATGGCGGCGGGCCAGGATCGGCCTTCTATTCCGGTGCAGGCGGAGGAAGTCCGCGTCGAAACGGTCGAGCGTTCGGTGCAGGCCGTGGGCACCTTGCGCGCCGACGAGTCGGTCGTCATCCGCCCCGAGATCGCCGGCCGCCTGAAGGAGATCTTCTTCGACGAAGGCCAGCCGGTGGCCGCCGGCCAGCTTTTGCTGCGCCTTGAGGACGAGGTCTATCGCGCGCAGGTCGAGCAGGCCGAGGCCAATCTGGCGCTGAGCCGCGCCAACGCCGAGCGCGCCCAGCAACTCCACGGCGAGGGGGTCGGCACCCAGCGGGCCCTGGATGAGGCCAACGCCCGCCTGCGCAGCGACGAGGCGTCGCTGGCCCTGGCGCGGGCCATGCTGGCCAAGACCGTGGTGCGGGCGCCCTTTGACGGCATCGCCGGCCTGCGTCAGGTGAGCGTCGGCGCCTATGTCACGCCCGGCGAGGATGTCGCCAATCTGGCGGCCATCGATCCGATGAAGGTCGACTTCCGCGTCGCCGAAACCCTGCTGGCGGCCGTGAAGGTGGGCCAGCCCTTGCAGATTCAGGTCGACGCCTATGCGGACCGGAGCTTTTCCGGCCAAGTCTATGCCATCGACCCGGTCGTGGACGAGGCCGGCCGCAGCGTCCTCATCCGCGCGCGGGTGGCCAACGCGGACCGCGTGTTGCGGCCGGGCCTGTTCGCGCGCGTCCAGCTTGTGGTGCAAAGCATCCCCGAAGCCGTGACGGTGCCCGAGGAGGCGCTGATGCCCGATGGCGAGGCGATGGTCGTCTACACGGTCGTGGACGGCGCCGTCCAGGCGGTGCCGGTGACCACCGGGCTGCGCCGCGGCGGGCGGGTGCAGGTGACCGACGGGCTGGCCCCCGGCGACGTCGTGGTGACCGCCGGTCACCTGAAACTGCGGCCGGGGGCGGCGGTCGCCGTGCTCGACCAGCCCGACGCCTGAGGCCCGCCGATGCGACTGCCCGAACTGTGCATCCGACGGCCGGTCTTCGCCACGGTGATGAGCCTGCTCGTCCTGCTGATCGGCATCATCTCATGGCAACGGCTGTCGGTGCGGGAGTACCCGAACATCGACGAGCCGGTGGTAACGGTGACCACCGAATATCCGGGCGCCAGCGCCGAGGTCGTCGAAAGCCAGATCAGCAACGTCCTGGAGGATTCGCTCGCCGGCATCGAAGGCATCGAGGTGCTGAGTTCGATCAGCCGCGCCGAGCGCAGCCAGATCACGGTGCGCTTCAAGCCGGACCGCAATCCCGACTCGGCCGCCAACGACGTGCGTGACCGGGTGGCGCGGGTGCGCGGGCAGCTTCCGTCCGACATCCGCGAGCCGGTGATCGCCAAGGTCGAGGCGGACGCGCAGCCGATCATCTATCTCGCCTTCACCTCTGACCGGCACGACCCCAAGGTCGTCACCGACATCGCCGACCGCTTCGTCAAGAACCGGCTGCAGAATCTGACCGGCGTCGCCGACGTGCAGATCTACGGCCAGCGCCGATATGCCATGCGCATCTGGCTCGACCGCAGCCGCCTGGCCGCCTACAACCTGACGCCCCAGGACGTCGAGGCGGCGTTGCGGCGCCAGAATATCGAGGTGCCGGCGGGGCGCATCGAAGGGCAGGAGCGCGAGTTCACCGTCCTCAGCCAGACCGATTTGCGCACCCCCGAGGAATTCGAGCAGATCATCCTCAAGAACGAGCAGGGATACCCGGTGCGGCTGGACGACGTCGCACGGGTGGAGATCGGTGCCGAGGACGAACGCCGCATCGTCCGCTTCAAGGGCGAAAGCGCCGTCGCGCTGGGCGTGGTGCAGCAGTCGGTGGCCAATCCGCTGGACGTGTCGCAGGCGGTGCGGGCGGAAATGCCCTCGATCACCGCCGACCTGCCCGAGGGCATGACCGTGCACATGGCCTACGACAAGTCGGTATTCATCGAGTCGTCGATCAAGGCCGTGTTCACCACCATCGGCGAGGCGGTGCTGCTGGTGCTGCTGGTGATCTTCTTCTTCCTGCGCAGCCCGCGGGCGACCGTGATTCCGCTGGTGACGATTCCCGTCTCGCTGATCGGGGCGATGGGGCTGATGTATGCCCTGGGCTTTTCGATCAACACCCTGACGCTGCTGTCGATGGTGCTGGCGGTGGGTCTGGTGGTCGACGACGCCATCGTCATGCTGGAAAACATCTATCGCCACGTCGAGGAAGGGATGCCGCCCATCGAGGCGGCCATGAAGGGCAGCCGCGAGATAGCTTTCGCGGTGGTGGCGATGACCGTGACCCTGGCGGCGGTCTATCTGCCCATCGGCTTCATGGAGGGGCGCACCGGCAAGCTGTTTACCGAATTCGCCATCACCCTGGCGGCGGCGGTGCTGGTGTCGGGCTTTGTGGCCCTGACCCTGACGCCGATGATGTCGTCGCGGATGCTGCGCAAGCAGCGCCACAGCGCCATCTACAACGCCATCGAGGTGCTGATCGTCGGCTTGACGCGCGGCTACAAGGCGGCTTTGCGCGGGGTGTTGCGGGCGCGCTACGTGGTGGTGCTGGCGATGCTGCTGGTCGCCGGGGGCGCCTGGCATCTGTTCACGGAACTGAAGTCGGAACTGGCGCCCACCGAGGACCGCGGCACCATCATCGGCATCGGCATCGGGCCGGAGGGCGCCACGGCCGGGTACACCGATCGCTACGCCCGGCAGATCGAAGCCATCTATGCCGACACCCCGGTCATCGAGCGTTATTTCGTCGTCACCGGCTTCCCCGTGGTCAATCAGATGATGTCGTTCGTCGGCATGAAGGACTGGGACGAACGCGACATCAGCCAACAGGAGGTGGCGGCGGACCTGTCGCGGCGGATGTTCGCCGTTCCCGGCCTGATGGCCTTCGCCATCAACCCGCCGTCGCTGGGCCAGAACGCCAGCGAGAAGCCCTTCCAGATGGTCATCCAGACCTCGGGCACCTACGACGAACTGCAAGAGCTGGTGGACCGGCTGATGGCGGCGGCGCAGGAGTATCCGGGGCTGGAAGGGGCGACCACCGACCTGAAGCTCAACAAGCCGCAGCTCAAGGTGACCCTCGACCGCGACAAGGTCGCCGATGTCGGCACCTCGGTCGAAGAGGTGGGGCGTACGCTGGAAACCATGCTGGGCGGGCGCCAGGTGACGCGCTTCAAGCGCGGCGCCGAACAGTACGACGTCATCGTCCAGGTTGCCGACGTCGACCGGCGCGACCCCGCCGACCTGACGGCCATCTATGTTCGCGGCGCCGGCGGCGCGATGGTGCCGCTGTCCAATCTGCTGACCATCGAGGAGACGGTGGCGCCGCGCGAGCTCAACCACTTCAACCAGCTTCGCGCCGCCAAGATCGACGCCAACATTGCCTCCGGCTTCGCGATGGGCGACGCGGTCGCCCACATGGAGGCGGTGGCACAGGAGGCGCTGCCGGTGAACGCCCGCATCGACTGGGACGGCCCCACGCGGGAATTCAAGCAGTCCGGCGCCGCGTTGTACGTTACCTTCGTGCTGGCGCTGGCGTTCATTTATCTGGTGCTGGCGGCGCAGTTCGAGAGTTTCATCCACCCGCTGACCATTCTGCTGACGGTGCCGCTGGCGATGGCCGGGGCGCTGCTGGCCCTGACGCTCGCGGGGGGCAGTCTCAACGTCTACAGCCAGATCGGGCTGGTGACGTTGATCGGCCTTATCACCAAGCACGGCATCCTTATCGTCGAGTTCTCGAATCAGCTTCGCGACCGCGGCATGGAACTGCGCGAGGCGGTGGTCGAGGCCGCCGCCCTGCGCCTGCGGCCAATCCTGATGACCACCGGGGCGATGGTGCTGGGCGCGGTGCCGCTGGCGATCGCCACCGGCGCCGGCGCGGAAAGCCGCCACGAGATCGGCTGGGTGGTCGTAGGGGGCATTACCCTGGGCACGGTGCTGACGCTGTTCGTGGTGCCGGTGGCCTATACGTTCTTGGCCGGACGCCGCAAGGGCGTGGTGCCGCCAGCCGACGATGTGGCACCGTCGGCGCCGGCCGATGCGGAGGGCACGACGCCGCCGGTGCGTGAGCCGGCCTCGTAACGGCCATCCCTTTGAGATTGACGGATTTCCGGCCGATCGTTTACCGTCAGGCGACAGCCATGAGCGGGGGGATTGCTCAATGTCCCAGCGGACGATCACAAGGGCCCATCTGAGCGAGGCGGTCTACCAGGAGGTGGGTTTGTCGCGCAACGAGTCGGGCGACCTGCTGGAGCAGGTTCTGGGCGAGATCACCGACGCGCTGGAAAGCGGCGAAACGGTGAAAATTTCGTCGTTCGGCAGCTTTTCCGTGCGCCAGAAGGGCCAGCGGGTCGGCCGCAACCCCAAGACAGGGCAGGAAGTGCCGATTCTGCCCCGGCGGGTGCTGGTCTTCCGCCCGTCGCAACTGCTGAAGGAACGCATCAACGACGCCCCCGCCAAGAGCGGCTAGGCGTGGAGATGCGACGGTGACAGATTCACCGCCCCCCGCCCGGCGCCGCAAATCCGACGCCGCCTTCCGCACCATCCGCGAAGTCGCTGAAACGCTGGACGTGCCGCCGCATGTCCTGCGCTTCTGGGAAACGCGCTTTTCGCAAATACGGCCGGTCAAGCGCGCCGGTGGCCGCCGCTACTACCGCCCCGACGACGTGGCGCTGCTGCGCCGCATTCGGGGCTATCTCTACGACGACGGCTTCACCATCAAGGGCGTGCAGAAGCTGCTGCGCGACGGCGGTCGCGAGGGGGCGGGGGAGGGCATCGCGCCGCCGTCGGTGGCCACCGATGACGCCGCCATGCCCCCTGCCGCACGCGCCGAATTGCAGGCGATCCTTGAGGAACTGGGCGAGGCGCGCCAACTGTTGCGCACGGCGATGAGCGAGCGTTGCCATCGCCGTGACGGGGAGCTATAGTGCGCCCCCGTCACCGCCGGGACCGGTCGGAGCGTAGCGCAGCCCGGTAGCGCACCAGTCTGGGGGACTGGGGGTCGTGGGTTCGAATCCCGCCGCTCCGACCATTTCTCTCCACACTCGCCTTCGGCATCATCACGTCTCCGTCAGGGAGGAGTCGGCGATCACGCCGGCTACGACCTCGGGCGAAAGACGGGCCACCGGAATGCCGTCGAGGCAGGTCGCCGCGGCCATGACCGCCGCCGTCAACAGGCGGCGCTGCCGGCGCTCCGCGTCCACGCGCGGCGGTGGCGGCAAGAGATCCATCATGCGGCGGCCCAGCGACGGGTGACGAAGCAGGGGATGCGGATGCAGGGCGGCGACGGTGCCGTCGACACCGCGCTCAACGCGGCGGGCGTCCAGTAATTGGTCGCGCGGACTGCGGCCGCCCGCAACGAAGACCTCATCGAGCCGGCCGCGCTCGAATGGATGCCACAGTCGCCGCTGGGCGACCACCGTGTAGGCGTCGGCTTCCAGATACCCCAACAGCATCGACAAACCTTCCTGCACCATCACCCGCCCGTCGTCGTCGTCATAGACCGGGAAGCAGGCAAGCAGGCGCGTGCCGCGGCGATAGGCGGTGACAACGGTCTCGGGCGCTGCCGAAGACGCAAGGTGACGCCGGGCGAAAGAAAAACCTTCCTCCAAAAGGAAACGAAGATCGTACATGGGGTTTGTCATCGTCCCGGTGCGAAAACGCAGGGGAGGATGCAGCAAAGCGCAATATAATGCACCCTGGCCGGAGGGAATAGTCTCCCACCGTACCCACTATTTCATTGCAATAGCTACAGAGTTTCCGCGACCGGCGAGTAATGTTCAAGCGCCGCGATGGCGACCTCAGCCCTGGCTGGCTGAGGCCCGCCGCCGCGCGTTGGTTTTGCGTTTGCTGCCGGCGGCGGCCTTGCGCGGGCTCGCGGGCATCGGAAAGCCGCCGTTGCGGAGAATTTCCTCGAAGTCCGCGGCGGGTACGGGGCGGCTGAACAGGAAGCCTTGGATCTCGTCGCAGTTCAGCCGCCCCAACTGCTCCAACTGCTCGGCGGTCTCCACGCCCTCGGCGACCACCTTCAGGCTGAGGCTGTGGGCCATCGCGATGATGGCGCTGACGATTTCCTCGCCGGCCTCGCTGGTGCCAAGATCCTGGACGAAGCTGCGGTCGATCTTGAGGCGATCGAGAGGGAACCGCCGCAGATAGCTGAGGGAAGAGTAGCCGGTGCCGAAGTCGTCGATGGCGAGGGTCACACCGGCGTCGTGCAACCCTTCCAGACGCCGCACCGCCACGTCGGCGTTCTGCATCACCGCGCTTTCGGTAAGCTCCGCCTCCAGCAGGTGCGGCCCGACGCCGTAATCGGCAAGTATGCTGGTGACCATGTCCACCAGCTCGGCGCGGCGGAACTGGTTGGCGGAGAAGTTCACCCCCACCGGAACCACCGCCAGATCGGCGTCCTGCCAGGCGCGTATCTGGCGACAGGTCTCGCGCAGAACCCAGTTGCCGATGGTCTCGATCAGGCCGGTTTCCTCGGCGATGGGGATGAAGCGGCCGGGGGAAATCATCCCGTATTCCGGGTGCTGCCAGCGCACCAGCGCCTCGGCGCCCACCAGGCGCCCGTCGACGGCGCTGATCTTCGGTTGGTAGTGCAAGACGAGCTGGTCGTTGTTGGCCGCCTTGCGCAGGTCGGTTTCCAGGCGCAGGCGTTCGACGCTGTCGGCGTGCATCTCGGGCGTGTAGAACTGATAGCTGTTCTCGCCGGTCGTCTTGCTGCGATTCATGGCCTTTTCGGCCTTGTTGATCAGGTCGTCGAGATCGACGCCGTCAAGCGGATAGACGCTGATTCCCACCCGCACCGTCACGAACAGCTCGTGGCCGCTCACCACGAAGGACGAAGCGAAGGCTTCAAGAATGCGGTTGACGACCGGGGTGGCGTCGCGGCTGCGGTGCAGTTCGCCAAGAATACAGCAGAACGTGTCGCCGCGCAGGCGGGCGACGGTGTCGGGGGCACGCACCGCCTCGACCAGGCGGTCGGAGATGGCGCGCAGCAGGGTGTCGCCGACATTGTGGCCCAAGGTTTCGTTGATGGTGCGGAAGCGGTCCAGACTGACCATGACGGCGGCGACGAGGGTTCCGCTGCGTTGGGCGCGCTCCAGCGACTGGCTCAGGCGGTCGTGGAAAAGGTAGCGATTGGGAAGCCGCGTCACCGCATCGTAGTAGGTGAGGTGTTTGATAGTCTCCTCGGCGCGCTTGTGGCGGCTGATGTCGCTGAATACCGCCACCAGCCGCACCGGCTCGCCGTTTTCGTCGCGCACGGCCTTGAGGGTAAGCCATTCGGGATAGATTTCGCCGTCCTTGCGGCGGTTCCACATTTCGCCCGCCCATTCGCCACGCGCCTGCACCTCGCTCCACAGCGGGGCGTCCTCGCCGCCGCGGATGCCCGCCTTGAGCAGGGCCGAGTCCTCGCCGATGACTTCGGCGCGCTCGTAGCCGGAAATGCGGCAGAAGGCGCTGTTCACCCACAGCACAATGCCCTGGGCATCGGTGACCATCACGCCCTCGGAGGTGGCTTCCATCACCGTTTCGGCGATGTCGAGCCGCATGGCGGACTCCCGCTCGGACGACAGATCGTGCGCCAGGCACAGGAACAGGCGGCGGGCGCCGTTGCGGACCTCGTGAATCGACACCCGCATGGGAAAGACGCGGCCGTCGACGGCGCAGCCCTCGATGTCGAGGCTGGGAGTCCCGGGCAGATTGCGCAGCGCGGCGGCGTGGCGCTCCGGCGCCAGGCTGTCCAGGGGCTGGCCGATCGCCTCGTGCTGCGGCAGTCCGAAAAGCCGCTCCGCCGCTTGGTTGAAGGCATGGATCACGCCCCGGTCATCGGCGAGGATGATGGCATCATCCACCACCCCCAGGACGGTGCGCAGGCGCCGCTCGCTCTCGCGCAAGGCCGCCAGTGCGCGGCTGGCCTCGGTGATGTCCCGGGCCTCGACCAGGGTTGCGACACGATCATCGTGGATGATCGGCATTTCCTGGATCTCGGCCTCGAACGTGGTGCCGTCGACGCGGCGAAGCATGGCCGGCTTCTGGGGCGTAGGGTCGCGGTGCAGCTCCGCCCAGGCGCGGCCGACGACCTCTTCGGCGTCCTGGGCGCCGAGGAGCAGCGCCCCGGCCGGGTTGACATAGGCGATCTGGTCGCCGACCACGACGGCGACCAGTTGGGGAACCGTCTCCACCATCTGGCGGAATTGGCGTTCGCGGGTGGCGAGTTGGCGGCGGCTGTGGCTGACCGCGCCGATATCGAGGGCGGTCAGCACCAGCCCCTTCCCGGCATCCTCGCGGCGCAGGTCGACGAGGAAAGGCGCCGACACCCCGTCCGCGGTACGCAGACGCACCTCCAGCGTCGCCGCTCCCTTCTGGAGGGCGGCCTGCAGGGCGTTGCGCAGCGCCGGCGCCTCGGCATCGGCGGCGCTCTCGACCAGCGAGCGGCCCCGCCATGTGCCGTCGAGGGCCAGGCGAGCGGCGGCCTCGGTGTTCCAGCTTTGCAGGCGCCCGCCGGCGTCGGTGCGCAGGATCAGTCCCGGCACCCCGTCGGCGGATTGCCGGGCGATCGGGGGAACGGCGCGGCCTTCGCGGCCGGCGGCGCGCACGCCAAAATAGACGACCGCCGTGGAGAGCCCCACAAGCCCCCACACCAGGACCATGTTGACGTTTTCGAGGGCAGACGCGCCGGCGCGGTGTCCCCACCACTCGTCGACGACCAGAATCCACAGCAGCACCAAGAGCAAATAGCCAGCGGTAACCGCCACGGCCGGCGACAATATGTGCCGTTCGCCGGCGCCCTGCCGATTTTCTTCCGACATGTTCATGCGATGCTGCGGGACAGCCTCCCCCCGTGATCACCGGCCCCAGGCCACAATATCGAGAGGGATTGAACATCACAAGCTGCATCCACCCCTGCGGCGCCGGGGGCGGCGATTTGGGAATGGTCATGGCGTCGGCGGCGTTGATCTGATTTGATCGTCGTGTCTGGGCAGCGGAGCATCGGCCGATGATCGCCGTTTTCACCGATTTCGGTCACAGCGGGCCGTATATGGGGCAAATGCGCGCGGTGCTGCATCGTGAAGCACCGGGAGTCGCCGTTGTCGACCTGATGGCCGACGCGCCGGCCTTCCGGGTCCGCGCCGCCGCCTACATTCTGGCGTCGCTGGCGCCACAGTTCGCCGCCGGTGACGTCCTGCTGTGCGTCGTCGACCCCGGGGTGGGCGGCACCCGCGAGGCGGTCGCGGTGCGGGTCGACGAGCTGTGGCTGGTGGGGCCGGACAACGGCCTGTTCGAAGCACTGCTGCGCCGCGCCCGCGCCATCGACGGCTACCGCATCGCGTGGCGGCCGCCTCACCTGTCCGACGGCTTTCACGGCCGCGACCTTTTCGCGCCGGTGGCGGCGCGGCTGGCGCGCGGTGACAGCCCGGCGGGGGCGGGCCTGGTGCCGCACGGGGTCACGCGCCACGGCCGCTGGCCCGACGACCTGGCGGAGGTGGTCTATGTCGACCGCTATGGCAACCTCGTGACCGGCCTCCGTGCCGCCGGGGTGGCGCGGGACGCAATCCTGAAGGTGGCGGGCCGCCGGCTGGAATACGCCCGCACGTTTTGCGAGGTCGCCACGGGTGCCGCTTTCTGGTACGAGAATGCCAACGGTCTGGTCGAGGTCGCGGCCAACGCCGCCAGTGCCGCGGCACTGTTCGAGGCCGGGGTCGGAACGCCCGTGGAGGTTGAAACTCCAACGGCAGGGGCGGGTGCCTAGCCGTCGGGGGCGATACGGTCAACGTCGGGGGAATACAACGCCGATGTCCATGCGCATCAAGTTCTGGGGGGTGCGGGGAAGCATCGCCTGCCCGTCACCGAACCACGTCGTCTATGGCGGCAACACCAGTTGTGTCGAGATTTTGGCCGGCCAGCGGTCGATCATCATCGACGCCGGAACCGGCATCCGGCCGCTTGGCCACGACTTCGTGCGCCGCCCGGAACGCGAGGGCCTGATCCTGCTGTCGCACACGCATTGGGACCACATCAACGGCTTTCCGTTTTTCGCGCCCGCCTTCGACGCGGCTTTCTCCTTTCACGTCATGGCCGGCCACCTGACGGACCTGGGCGGCATCGAGGCCGTGCTCGCGACACAGATGACCAACCCGATGTTCCCGGTGCCGATGGGCGCCATGCGCGCGCGGATGACATTCGAGGATTTCCGGGCCGGCGACACCCTCGACGTCCTGCCGGATGTGAGCCTGCGCACGGCGCCGTTGCGCCACCCCAACGGCGCCACCGGCTACCGAATCGAGCATCAGGGCGTCGTCGCCTGCTATGTCAGCGACACCGAGCATGTGCCCGGCGAGCCGGACGAAACCATCTTGGGGCTGATCGAGGGGGCGGATCTGGTCATCTATGACTCGACCTACACCGACGATGAGTTCCCCGCCAAGGTCGGATGGGGGCATTCGACATGGCAGGAGGGGGTGCGGCTGTGTCGTGCCGCCGGCGTTCGCCGCCTGGCCATCTTCCACCACGATCCCGACCACGACGACGCCTTCATGGAGCATCTGGAGGACGAGGCACGGCGAAACTGGGAGGGCGCGCTGGTGGCGCGCGACAACATGGAGGTGACGCTGGGCTGAGGCGATCAGGCCCCGGCGGATTGCAGCGCCTGTTCCAGAACCTCGCGCATCCGCTCCGAGGTGTAGGGCTTGAGCAGCAATTGGCAGCCGTGGTCGGCGGCGAGGCGGGCCACCTCGGGGTCGGTGTCGCCGGTGTGGATGACGGCGGCGAAATCCTGTCCCACCGCCTTGCGCAGCGCCCCCACCGCCTCGATGCCGGACAGGCCGTCCCCAAGGCGGAAATCGACGATCGCGATATCGGGGGCGCGATCCAGCCGCGCGAGCTTTTCTTCCGCTTCGCTAAGGCTGAGTCCGGTCACGGCCTGCGCGCCCCAGCTTTCCAGAAGCATCTGCAGGCCGGCCGCTTGCATGGCGTCGTCCTCGACGACCAGCACCAGGACACCGCGTACAGGGTCTGCCGGAATGACGTCTCTCCCCTAGAACGGTCGGAGTAATACGGACTTCGTAGCCCGCCACGCCCGGAGGGGCAAGCGGCGTTTGTTGCCCTATACCAACTTGCGCCGGCGGCGGGGCTGGGATACAGCGAAGGGCATGATATCCGTTCCCGCCCGCCTGCGTGCCGCGGCCGTTGCCGTCCTGATGATGCTGTTGCCGCCATTGTCCCCGTCGAGCGGGGCGGCGGACGGCGCCGCGGCCGGCCAGAGCTATTTCGAAATGCCGCGCATGGTCGTGATGGTGCGGGACAACGTCGACTCCGATGTCTATGACGTCTTTCACCGGCTGGTCGAGGTGCAGGTGGTCTTCGTCGTCAACGGCAACCTGCCGCTGATGGCCGCCGACCGTCGGCCGGAACTGAAGCGGGCGATGGAAGCGGCGGTCCAGGAAACCACCTTCCGGCGGCTGCGAGAGGAGAACGGGGCGGTGCTGATCAAGGAGAAGATGCTCGCCGCCGGCCGCGAGGTGCTGGGCGCCGATGCGGTGGACGAGGTTCTCGTCCTCCACCTCAACTACAGATAGCGCCTTCAGTGTGACATCAGCACCGGCAGCCGGGCGCGCGTTAGCATCTCGTAAGTGGCGCCGCCCAGGACCAGTTCGCGCAGGCGCGAATGCCCGTAGCCACCCATGACCACCATGTCGTAGCTGCCCGCCTTGGCCTCCTCCATGAAGATGTCGCCAAGGCGCCCCCTGCGCTCCACCCAGCGGGTGTCGGCCTCGACGCCGTGATGGCGCAGCCAGGCCTGGGCGAGGGGAAGCGTGTTGTCCTCCGCGCCCTCCTTCACCCCCAGCAGGCGCACCTGATCGGCGGCGAGCAGGAACGGCAGGGCGTCGCGGATGGCGCGGCTGGCCTCGCGAGTCTCCTTCCAGGCGAGCAGGATGCGCTGACCGACGTCGACGACATCGAAGCCACGCGGCACCACCAGGGTGGGGCAGGGGGCGGCGAACGGCAGGCGGTCGGGCAGGTGGTCATAAACCACCTCCTCCAGACTGCGCGGGCTCGACTGGCTCACCACGGCCAGATCGGCATAGATGGCGTGGCGGGCCAGCAGGGACAGGTGGTCGCCGTTGGCGGTGATCCATTCGTAGGTGACGTTCTGCTCCTGGCACCACCGCCGAAACTCGGCCTCGACGGCTTTAGCCTTGTCGCGCGCGATCTCCTCGGCTTCCCGCAGAAACCGCAGCGAGGCGCCGCGCCCTTCCACCGCCACCGGCATCCCCACCGGCGTCGTGACGTAGAGCGCGATCACACGGGCGTCCAGCCGCCGCGCCAAGCCATAGGCGACCCGCAGACGCCCCATGTGGTCGGCGTCGCTGGCAAGGTGGACGAGGATGGTCTGGACGCTCATTTCGGCTCCGTCCAAAGATGGCGCGCCGGCGAAGGCTAGCGCCGGCGAGGGGCGCGCGCAAGGCCGCGACGCCGCCATCGCCGTCAGGGCAACTCCACCGCGAATTCGGCCACCGGGGGCTGGTGCCGGACCAGGCCCTGCGCGCCGGCAAAGGCGGCGAAGCGTTCGTACCGCCGGCGATCCAAGGCGGCGGGTCGCAGCGCTAGGCGCGGAATCGTGTCGCGCCAGGCGCGCCGATTCAGCGCGTCGTCGAGATCGGGGTGCTGCTCCACGAACACCTCCCATGCCGCCTGGGGGTGGTTGAGAATGTGGATGGTGGCGCGTTCGACGGCGGCCACGAAGCGGCGCAGGCGGGGATCCTCCAGGCGGTCGCGGTGGGCGACGAGAATCAATTCGTCATAGGCGGGAACGCCGTGCTCCTCGGGATAGAAGGCGCGCCCCGGACGCCCCACCAGGTCCATCTGGTTCAGCTCGAAGTTCCGGAAGGCCCCAATCACCGCATCGA
>JAWLGJ010000008.1:74238-75778 GCA_041685145.1 Magnetospirillaceae bacterium
CCTGGCCGGCGATCAGCGAGGGCGACAACGAGAAATTGACGTTGACCAGCGTGATGTCGTCCAGGCGCAACCCCGCACCCTCCAGCATCGCCTTGAGCAACACCTCCTCGAAGCCGCCCACGGAGTAGCCCACCTTGCGCCCCTTCAGGTCGGCAAGGCTTTTCACCGGCGAATCGTCCAGCACCACCAGGGCGTTGAGCGGCGTCGCCACCAGGGTGCCGACGCGCACCAGCGGCAGGCCCTCGGCCGCCTGCAAATGCAGTTGCGGTTGGTACGACACCGCAATATCCGCCTTGCCCGCCGCGACCAGCTTGGGGGGGTCGTTGGGGTCGGCCGGGGGAATCAGTTCCACCGCCAGCCCCTCGTCGGCGAAATATCCCTCGGCCTGCGCGACCACCAGCGCCGCGTGGTCGGGATTGACGAACCAGTCGAGCATCACCGTCAAGGGCTCGGCGGCCCGCGCCGGCAGGGCGGCAAGGGCGGCGACGAGCAGGGCGGCGGCCAGTCTGCGCATGGATGGGTGTCCTTTCCTGTCTAGTCCTCGGCGGGGGCGGTCTCGCGCTGCCAGGGCACCAGGCGGCGCAGCAGCGCGTCCACGGCCGCATAAAGGCCGACGGCGAAAACCGCCAGGGTCAGCAGCGCCGCGAACATAAGCGGCACCTGCATTCGGGCGTTTGCGTGCAGCATCAGAAAGCCAAGGCCGGCGCTGGCGCCCACCCATTCGCCGACAATGGCGCCTATGGGAGCCACCGCCGTCGCCACCCGCAGGCCGGAGGCCAGCGACGGCAGCGCCGCCGGCAGGCGGATGCGAAACAGCACGGCGCGCCGCGTGGCGTCCATGCTGCGGGCGAGGTCGAGCCAGCCGGGCTCCGTGCGCCGCAGGCCGTCGAAAAAGGCGGCCGTGACCGGGAAGAAAATGATCAGGGTGGCCATGACGATCTTCGAGCCGACGCCGTAGCCGAACCACAGCACCAGCAGCGGCGCGATGGCGAAGACGGGGATCGCCTGGCTCATGACCAGCACCGGCATCAGCCAGCGCCGCGCCGGGCGGAAGGACGCCATCCCGAGCGCCGCGGCGACGCCCAGAACGGTGCCCGTGGCCAACCCCGCCAGAATCTCGGCGGCGGTGACGACGGCATGGCGCAGGATGAGGTCGCGACGCTCCACCCAGACGGTCAGCACTTCGACGGGGCCGGGAAGGATGTAGCTGAGCCCGCCCGCTGCCTGCGCGCCCACTTCCCACACCAGCAGCAGGCCAGGAATTACGATGAACGCGCGCCACATTCCTCAGCCCCCCGCCCAGGCGTCGGCGAGCGCCCGCAGCAGCCCGGCCTGGGCCGCCAGAACCTCGGCGTCGTCGGGCGCGCGCGGCGGTGGGGTGGTGGGCACCTCCACCCGGTGCAGGCGCGCCGGCCGGCCGGCCATCACCAGCACCTCGTGCCCCAGGCGCAGCGCCTCCAGGGGATCATGGGTGACGAGCAACACGGTGCGGTCGCGCAACACGTCCGCCGCCAGGGTCTGAAGCTGCAGGCGGGTGATG
>JAWLGJ010000009.1:0-75369 GCA_041685145.1 Magnetospirillaceae bacterium
GACGTTCGCACGGTCGGTAACGTAGGTCTTCGGGGCGGGTTCGATCTGCTCTGCCCCAGTGACGGCGGGCGCAACCAGCGCAAGATAGAGAATAGTCAGGACAGCGGGGACGCTGCCGCGTTTCGCGTCTGTGAGGCGGATCATGATGTCTCCCTGCCCAACGGCCTTGTCGAAAATCCCCCCAAGCCAAGGCGCATCGTAACGCAGCGACGCAAGAGGATACACCCTATTCCATTTTCCACGTCCCCTTGGACACCTCCACGGGCGACGCTGCCGCGATCTTCGCCTGCGAGGCAGAGGAATCCACCTTGCCACACAACAGGGCGGCGTAGGCGCTGAGCAGGGCGGCCGTCGCGGCGCGGTCCTCGTCCAGCAGTTCGATCCGGAACCGCGAGACGCCCGCTGCGCGGAGAGGCGCCAGGACGGCCAGGGCGGACTGGGCCTCGCTGGCAAACAGCGTGGAGCGACACCCTACGCCGGGGCGCAGGTGCAGGACCTGCCCGCGGTCGCCGCGAAGGGCCGCCAAATCCTCGTCGCCGGCGCTGGCCAGCGCCAGGCCGCTTTCGTCGGCGTGCCGCGCCACCAGATCGATGGCGTCCTGGACCACCGTCTCGATGTCCAGGCGCTCGACGCGGAGTTTCAGGCTCCCCGCCTCCAGCTTGGTGATGTCGAGGATGTCGTTGATGACATCCAGGAGATGCCGGGCGGAGGCGAGGATGTCCTTGATGTAGCCGCGATAGCTTTGATGCCCCAGCGCCCCCAGGACCTCGCTGCCCATCAGATCGGCAAAGCCGATGATGGCATTGAGGGGCGTGCGCAGTTCGTGCCCCATCACCGACAGGAACTCGGTCTTCACCTGGCTGGCGCGCTCGGCCTGCTCCTTGGTGCGGCGCAGGTCGTCCTCGGCGACCAGCAGCGCCGCGACCTTGCGACGCAGGGCCTCGGTGCGCTCGGCGACCAGCCGTTCCAGGGTCTCGTTGGCCTCGTGCATGGCGGCCTCGGCGCGGCGGCGCTCGGTCACGTCCTGGACCAGCAGCAGGTCCGCCTCCAGCCCCGCCGGCCGCGCGATCTCGAACAGGCGCTCGCTCCCGGCCAGGTCGCGGATGGCGCAGTCCCCGCCCATGCGCACGCGAAGGAACGGCTGCAGGCCGCCGCACTCGTCCGCGAATTCGGCCATGGCGGCGTTTTCGGCCACCGGCCCGTCATCGCCCATGCGCAGCACGCCGACCCCCAGGAAATCGGTGACCGTTTGCAGCGTTTGCAGGCGTTCGTTCTCGGCCCGCACCTGCATCCGCTCGCGCAGCAGGTGCAGCTTCTCCCGCGCCTCGTCCTGAAGCGCCTGGCGCGAGGCCACCACCTCGTCGGACAGCCTTTGGAACTGCTGCTCCAGACCGCGCAGTTCGTCGCCGCCCGCCACCTCGGCGGGATCGACGCCGAAGGTCTGCCGCGTGAAGTGGCCGATGCGGTCGTTCAGCGCGCGAATGCGATTGGAAAGCAGCAGCAGGACGAAGAGAAAGAAGCCGATCAGCGCCACCGCCAGCACCGTGCGCTGGCCGCGCTCGATATCGATGACCGGATTCATGAGGCGGAGCAGTTCGCTGCGGGGCACCAGGGTGGCGAAGCTCAATTTCACTTCGGCGGCGCCATAGTCGAAAAACGCCTTGTCGACGGTCAGGAACTCCCTCTCGACCGCCGACAGGGTATGGCGGGTGGGCAGCCGTTCCTGGTCGCTGCTGGCCATCACCACCGGCGGCTCGCCGTGGATCAGCGCCACGATGTGCTCGTCGTCGAAATAAAGGCCCTGCGCCTGCAACAGGAAACGGTCGTCGATGGGCGACGCCGCCATGATCCGCCCCAGCCTGCCACCCTGTGCGTCCGAAACCACGTCCGAGGACAAAAGGTACGGAACGCCATAGATTTCGGTCAGCAAGGGCTGGCGTTCGGTCATTTTCAACAGGCGCCCGCGGCCCCGCTCCACCAACAACCCGGGAATGGCCAGGGAGCGCGTGCGATAGACACTCCTCACGCGGTCATGCGCGTCCATCACCAGCAGGAATCCCGGTTCGGGAAACTGCCGCATGACCGCCCGCGGCGGCAGCCAGCGGGGCAGACTGTCGACGACGGTGACGTCGGGCACCTTGGCATCGGCATCGGTCCAGGTGGCATCGCCGTCCCGGCGGGCGTGAAGATGGCTCTGCGCCGCCGCGGTCGCCGCCAGGATGCGGACCAGATTGGAGTGCGAGCGCACCGTCTCGTCGAAGCGCAGGCGGTCGCTGCGGGCGTGCTCCTGGAGGCGCTGGCTGAACTCCTGCTCGACCAGGCGGTGCAACTCGCGGCCCTGATAGGCGTCCAACGCCAGCCAGATCACCAGGCCCAGCAGGAAACTGCCGGCGACGAAGCGCACCACCAGCGGCAGGCGGCACATCAGACGGAGCGGGCGTTGGGATCCCTCCGACACGCCGCGACCCTATCCGGGCTCACCGACCAGTTCGTCGCCGTGAAACCGCCAGCCGTGCTGGCGAAGGCGCTGAACGGGAACAAAGCGGAACGTGGGGTCGATCTCGCCGGCGCGGGCGACGAGTCGACCGGCCAGTTCCTCGGCCAAAGGATTGTGCGCCGGACCCGGCGCCCATGTGGTGATGTTGAAGACCCGGTAGAGGGGATACCGCCCCGCCGCCAGCGCCGCGTCGTCACGGGGGTCGACGCCGTCCAGGCTGATGGGCTTCACCGCGCCCTCCTCGCCAAGACGCCCGATGTGCCACAGAGTCTCGTAGCCGATGGCCTCGGGGCTGCGCGCCACCTCGGTGACCATGTCGACGATGGCGCCGACCTCGGCGAGGTCATGGCGGAACAGGTTCTCGTTATCGAGGATGAGGCGCCAGTGCCCCGGCCGCACCTTGCAATGCAGGCGCGCCACCGCCCGCACCCGCACGTCGTCGTCGACGCCGCCCGGCAGGTCGGACCACCACACGACCGCGCCGTCATAGACACGCCGGACCTCGTCGAGGCTGATGTCACGGATGGGGTTGTCGGGGTGCACGATGAGCGCCAGCGCGCCGACACCGATGGTATGGTAGCGCAGCCCCGGCAGGCGGTCGACGGCGCCCGGAGGGCAACAGAAGCCGCCCATGTCGGCGGCCTTGTCGGCCAGCGCCCCCGCCGACAGCCCGCAGGTGCCGTCGGAGATCGCCACCGTCAAATCGCGCTCGCGCGCAAACTCGCGGATGAACGGCAGCAGGGCGGGGTAGAGTTGCTGGTCGAGGGTGATGGCTATGTCCACCGGCTCCGGCGGCACGATCGGCGCCTCGACCCAGTCCGACGGCATGTCGATGACCTGCGTCGGGTCGCTGAACGGCGGCCCACCCAGGGCCGGCGGGGGTGCCTGCGCCGCCGCGGGAACAGTCAGCGCCAAGCCCGCCAGGAACATGGCGGCCGACCGCCGTGTCATTCGCTTCAGCCTTCGGACCACGGCGCCAGCGTGACCAGCCATGAATCGCCGACCTTCTGCTTTTGGATATGGTCTATCGGTATAAGCCGGCGCCGCAGCCGGTCAAGCGAAATAGCTTGCCGCCCGAGGGAAGGTTGGGTTGATTTTGAACAACAACAGTGAAACGTGAGGTCCACCCGGCAAAAGCACTACCAGCCGCCGCTTTCCAGCCAGTTTTCGATTTCCGGGATCTTGTCATTGCCCCAAAACGGCTCGTCGTCGACGACGAAAAACGGCGAGCCGAAGACCCCGCGCGCGAGGGCGGCGGCGGTCGCGTCCTTGAGGTGCTGCTTCCAGCGCGCGTCCTTCATCGCCTCCAGCACCTCGGCCGCCGGCAGGCCGAGATGCATGGCCTCGGCGGCCACCGCCTCGGGGCGGCTCATGTCGCGGCCTTCGCCGAAATAGGCGTGGAACACCCGCGCCGCGAAGGCCTTGGCGAGTTCGGCGTCGCGCTCGGCGATGAAATAGAAGGCACGGCTGGGGGCCAGCGCGGCCATCGGAAAACCCTCGGGCAGCCGGAAGGGCACCCCCAGGCGCCGCGCCGTCCGCAGCCAGTCGTGCCGGGAATAGGCACCGCGCAGGGGCTGCTCCAGCAGCGGCCTCATGCCGGTTTCCTTGAACGCCGCCCCCAGCATGAACGGCCGCCAGACGACGTCGCGGCCGTGGCGCGCGGCGACGGCATCAATGCGCAGCGATCCCAGATAGCCGTACGGCGAGGCGAAATCGAAGAAGAAGTCGATGGCGGCGGGCATGGCGGCGTCCCCTGTCGGCAAGGTCGGGTCAGCAGCCTACCAGGGAATGGCCTCGCCATTGTAGGCATAGAAGCCGCCCGACCGCTCGGGGCCGGCGTCGGCGATGACCCGGCGCATCCCGCGCACACTCTCCTCGGCCTCGATCAGCGCCCCCGCGCCCCCCATGCCGGTCTTCACCCATCCCGGGTGCAGGGCCAGGACGACGACGGCGCGCTGGGCCAGGTCGATGGCGAGGCTGCGCACCACCATGTTGAGGGCGGTCTTGCTGGAGCGGTAGGCATAGACGCCGCCCGAGGTGTTGTCGGCGATGGAACCCATTTTCGACGACACGCAGGCGACGACGCCGCCGCCGTCGCGCTGCAGGTGGGGCAGAAAGGCCTCGACCACCTTGAGGGGGCCCACCGCGTTGACACGCAGCACGCGCAGCCATTCCTCGGCGTCGACGGCGCCCAGGCTCTGGCGCTGGCGGTCGCCGTAAACGCCGGCGTTGTTCACCAGCAGGTCCAGCGGTCGCCCCGACAGCCGCCGCGCCAGTTCCGAGGCCTCCTCCGGCTCGCCGACGTCGAGGCGCTCGACATCGACGCCCATCGCCGCCAACTCGCCGGCCGCCTCCGGCGCGCGGCAGGTGGCGATGACCTCCCATCCCGCGTCGCGGTACTGGCGGACGAATTCGAGGCCGAGGCCCCGGTTGGCGCCGGTGACGAGGACGGTGGGCATGGCCGGCGGCTCTCCTTCCGTGACCCTACTGGCGGTAGTTGGGGGCCTCGCGGGTGATGGCAACGTCGTGAACGTGACTTTCGCGCAAACCGGCGTTGGTGATGCGGCGGAAACGGCAGTGGCGCTGCATCGCGGCGATGGTGGCGTTGCCGGTATAGCCCATGCCCGCGCGCAGCCCGCCGACAAGCTGGTGGATGACGTTCGTCACCGGCCCCTTGTACGGCACCTGCCCCTCGATTCCCTCGGGAACCAGCTTGAGGTTGTCCGACACCTCCTGCTGGAAATAGCGGTCGGCGGAGCCGCGCGCCATCGCTCCCAGCGAGCCCATGCCGCGATAGGCCTTGTAGGAACGCCCCTGATAGAGGAAGACCTCGCCGGGGCTTTCCTCGGTGCCGGCGAACAGGGAACCGATCATCACGCAGTCGGCGCCGGCGGCGATGGCCTTGGCGATGTCGCCGGAATACTTGATGCCGCCGTCGGCGATCACCGGGGTGTCGGTGCGCCGCGCCACCGCGACCACCTCCATGATGGCGGAAAGCTGCGGCACGCCGACGCCGGCGACCATGCGGGTGGTGCAGATGGTGCCGGGGCCGATGCCGATCTTCAGCGCGTCGGCGCCGGCGGCGATGAGTGCCTCGGCGGCCTCGGGCGTGGCGATGTTGCCGGCGATGACCTGGGCCCGGTCGGACAGCCGCTTGATCTCGGTGACCGTGGTCATGACGCCGCGCGAATGCCCGTGGGCGGTATCGACGACCACGGCGTCGGCCCCGGCGGCCAGCAGCGCCTCGGCGCGGGCGATGCCGTCGGGGCCCACCCCCGTCGCCCCCGCCACCCGCAGGCGCCCGTGCCCGTCCTTGCAGGCGTTGGGATAGGCCTGGGCCTTCTCGATGTCCTTGACGGTAACGAGGCCGATGCAGCGGTAGTCCTCGTCCACCACCAGCAGCTTCTCGATGCGGTGCTTGTGCAGCAGGCGGCGGGCTTCCTCCTGGTCGACCCCCTCGCGGACCGTCACCACTTCCTTGGTCATCAATTCGCTGATCGGCTGGCGCGGGTCGGAGGCGAAGCGGACGTCGCGGTTGGTGACGATGCCGGCCAGACGACCTCCCCGCTCCACCACCGGGATGCCGGAGATGCGGTGCTCGGCCATCAAAGCCAGGGCATCGGCCAAGGTCTGTTCGGGGCGGATGGTGACCGGATTGATGACCATACCGGATTCGAACTTCTTGACCTTGCGGACCTCGTCGGCCTGCGCGTCCACGGTCAGGTTCTTGTGCAGAACGCCGACGCCGCCGGCCTGCGCCAGAGCGATGGCGAGGCGGCTTTCCGTCACCGTGTCCATCGCCGCCGAGACAAGCGGGATGCCCAGTTCGATCTCCCGCGTCAGGCGCGTTCGGGTATCGGCGTCGGCGGGCAGGACGCTGGATTCGGCCGGAAGCAGGAGAACGTCGTCAAAGGTCAGGGCTTCCTTGATTTCCATGCCGTCTCCTGGGCTCGGGGCTGGGGAATGGCGGGACATATTACATACATCGCCGCGCGTGCCAAGCGGCGCGGATGGTGGCGCTCGCCATAATCTACGCCGTCCTCATGTATGACCAATATCAAGGACAAACAACCGCAATGATATTATTCTTCCGCGATCACGCTCATCGAACAGGAGAGGGGGAATGAGGGGATTCACATTTGCCGGCGTCGCCGCCGGCGTCGCCCTGGCCGCGGCCGCCGCCGTCGCGGCGGAGCCCGTCACCATCAACGGCTGCGTCATCGAGCCGGAAACCCAGTGCACCACCCGGGTTCTGGAAGGGGCCAACCTGAGCGGCGCCGACCTGAGTTGGAGCGACTTCGACTCCGCGCGGCTGCACAACGCCAATATGCGCAATGTCAATTTCGAGGGGGCCATCATCCAGGTCGCCCTGATGCCCGGCGCCGATCTGCGCGGCGCCAATCTGCAACGGGCCTCGATGTTCGCGATCAACGCCACCGGCGCCGATTTCCGCGGCGCCGACCTGCGCGGCGCCAACCTCACCCGCGCCGTGCTCAAGGGCGCCAATCTGGAGGGCGCCAATATCGAGGGCACGCTGTTTATCGCCGCCCGGCTGGGCGGCGCCACCTGGGTCGACGGCCGCGTGTGCGCCGAGGACTCCATCGGCACCTGCCAATAACCGCGCCCGGCGGGGCGGAGCGGGCGCCACCGCCCCCTCCGCCCGTCGGCCGCGCCATCCGCACGCCTTGTCAATCGCCGCCCCCGCCACACATTGCAGGGTTGATGCATGGATGCGGTGACGGGAGGCAGCATGGCAAGCGCCGCGCGCACTACCTGGGTGCTGGTCGCCGACGGCGCCCGCGCCAATGTTTATGTCAACGCGGGACGCGGCACCGGCCTGGAGCCGGTGTTCGATTACGAGTTCGCCGCCCCCACCCGCAATCCCGACCGCAGGGCCGAATCCGACCGGCCCGGACGCTCCTTCGACCGCTTCGGCGAAGGGCGCCACGCGATGGAGCCGGCGGAGGACTGGCAGCACCACGCCAAGCGCCAGTTCGCCAAGAGCCTGGCCGAGGAGTTGGAACGCAACGCGCTGCAAAAGGCCTTCGACGACCTGGTGGTGGTGGCGCCGCCGGAATTCCTGGGCCTGCTGCGCGATGTGCTGGGCAAGAATGTCGAGCGGCACCTCAAGGCCGAAGTCGGCAAGGATCTCACCCATATCGGCCATAAACACCTGCCCGAGCATCTGTCGGACGTCGTGCCGATGTGACTCAGCGGCCGCGGAAGCCGGTCGCGACGACGTAGGTCTCGGCGGATTCGCTGCGGCTGGCCGCGGGCTTGGCGTGACGCACGGAGGCGAACAGGCGCTTCATCCGCGCCAGCAGCGCCGCCTCGGTGCCGCCCTGGAACACCTTGGCGATAAAGGCACCGCCGGGGGCGAGCACATCCTCGGCGAAATCCAGCGCCGCCTCGCAAAGGGCGACGATGCGCAGGTGATCGGTCTGCGGGTGGCCGGTGGCGGGCGCCGCCATGTCCGACAGCACCACGTCGGCCGGCCCGCCGAGAGCCTCGCGCAGCAACGCCGGCGCCTCCTCGGCCAGGAAGTCGTGCTGGAGGTGGACGGCGCCCGCCACTGGCGCCCATTCGTTGACGTCGATGCCGACGACACGGCCGCCGCGCTCCTCGCCGGCCTTGACGCGCGCCACCGCCACCTGGGTCCAGCCGCCGGGGGCGGCGCCCAGATCGACCACCCGCAGCCCCGGGCGCAGGACGTGAAAGCGGTCGTCGAGCTGGATGAGCTTGAACGCCGCCCGCGAGCGGTAGCCCTGGCGCCGGGCCTCGACGACATAGGGATCGTTGAGCTGGCGGTGCAGCCAGCGGGTCGAGGACGGCTTGCGCCCCCGCGCCGTGCGCACCCGTTGCCCCAGCAGGCGCCCGCCGCCCGTGCCGCCGCCGCGCCCACCGGAGCGGCGGCCCCTGTCCCGGCTCATGCCGGCACCTCGGCCAGGTTCGCGTCCTCGCGCATCATCCCCAGCAGCACCCCCTCGCGCACGCCGCGATCCGCCACCGCCAGCTGCGCCACCGGCCACACGCGACACACCGCCTCGAGAATGGCGCAGCCGGCCAGCACCAGTTGCGCGCGGTTGCGGCCGATGCAGCGGTTGCGGGCCCGCTGGCGCGGCGACATCGTCACCAGTTCGCGGCACAGCGGCCGCACCGCCGCCAGCGGCACCCGCGTACCGTCGACGGAGGAGCGGTCATAACGCGGCAGGCCCAGATGCAACGCCGCCACCGTCGTCACGGTGCCCGAGGTGCCGAGGAGCTGCAGCCGGTCCTCGTCCAGCAGGCGCGACAGCAGCGGCGCGGCCTCGAAGCGGCGCACCATCGCCTCGACATTGTCGACGACCTCGGCATAGCCCTCGGCGGTTTCCAGCAGCGCCCCGGCGCGCTCCCACAGCGTCACCACCCCCAGCGGCAGCGACTCGAAGGCCAGCACCTCCTGGCCGCCGCCGCCGGGGCCCAGGCGCACATGCATCAACTCGGTGCTGCCGCCGCCGATGTCGACGACCAGCGCGTCCGGCACCCCCGGGTCGAGCAGCGCCGCGCAGCCCGCCAGGGCGAGCATCGCCTCCTCGCGCGGCGAGACGATCTCCAGGCGCAGGCCGGTTGCCGCCATGACGCGCTCGACGAACTCGTCGCAGTTGCCGGCGCGGCGGCAGGCCTCGGTGGCGACGTGGCGGGCGCGGGTGACGCCGCCGCGGGCCATGCGCTCGGCGCAGACCTTCAGCACCGCCACCGTGCGCCGCATCGCCGGTTCGGAGAGCGCGCCGCTGGCCTCGATTCCCTCGCCGAGGCGGGTCACGCGCGAATAGGCGTCCAGCACCTCGAAGCCCGCGCCGTCGGGGCGGGCCATGAGCATCCGGCAGTTGTTGGTGCCCAGATCGACGGCCGCATAAACGGGCCCGGGCGCCGCGCCCATCCGGGGCGGCCGGTGCCGAAACCGGCCCGGCGCCCGCCGACGCGGCGCCAGCCGGCGCAGGGAAACGGGCAACGCTTCCAAGGCCACGGTCTCCGTGGTCGAATGGCTGTGAACGTGCCGGCAGGATAGCGGACTTGCACCGCGGCCTCCAACACCCAAGTGGGCAGGCAGACGCCGGCCGGGGGCAAATTCCCCCCTACACATCGCCGGCCCGATATGCTAGAAGGCGCCCCGGTCGTCGCCCAAGGTGCGGCGCCGCGCCCTGCTGGGGGATAGTTTAGCGGTAGAACTACCGGCTCTGGACCGGTCAGCCCTGGTTCGAATCCAGGTCCCCCAGCCAATCCCCTCACGCATCAATCGACGGACTGCGCGACGTGGTCCGGCCGCGCCAGCGGGCGGCCGAGCAGGCGTTCGACCTCGGCGAGGACGTCGGCGGCGGCGTAGGCGTACATAATCGTTTCCGATGGGGTCACCGGCCGCCCGGCGTCGTCCCACACCTCGACGAAAATCCCCTGCACCAGGCCCACCCACTCGCCGTTCTCGTTCACCAGCGGGCCGCCGGAATAGCCCGGCGCCCCCGGGGCGGCGAACATCAGGCCGTTGGTCGCCGCCCGCCCACAGCGCGGGTTGCCGGCGACGTCGGGGGCACGGTCGGGGGCGAGGTCGGCGGCGGGGACGGTCCCCTCCAGGCATGACCAGGCCCGCGGGTTGACGACGTGGCCGGCCGCCACCGCCGAGGCCGGAAAGCGCGTGGTGCCCATCGCCCACACGCGCTCGCCGGCCTCGGCGGTGGCGATGGGCAACGGCCCGTCCGGCCCCCGCGACACCCGCAGAACCGCAAGATCCATGCGCGGGCTCACCCCCAGCACCTCGACCCCATGCGCACCGCCGTCGCGGCCGTAGGCCTGATAGCGGTCCGCGGCGCGCACGACATGGGCGTTGGTGACCGCGACGCCATCGGCGACGACAACCGCCGAGGCCGTGGCCGATAACAGGCCGGGAATGCCGCTGACCAGCGACAGATAGTTGCCGGAGATGGGCTCCAGGGGGCTGCCGGCAATGTCGTCGAACGGGGTGCTGCAAGCCGAAGCCAACAGCAGCGAACCCGCAATCGCCAGCGCCGCCCGTCCCGCCATTCCCGAGACATGGCGGGCGCATCAGAGCCGCCAATTGACCGCAAGGGGAGCCGGTCCGCGATTTGGGTTAGCCGTTGGATTTCGTGAGGAACTCGGGATAGCCTAGCCGCCGTGGTCCCCAGTGCGCCGGGCCGCCTTGAGCGCATGAATCCATCCGGGCGTATGCATCGACATGATCGTCACCCTGACCTGCCTCGCAATTATCGTTTATCTTGTGACATACTTCACTCTTCTCAGGAGAACCTTTCTTGGCATAGACCCGAGAAGACCACAGATGAGCGGCGCGGTCTTCATGTTCAGGGATGCCGTCTTTGTTCTTCCCGCACTAGTACTTGTTCCGCTGATAGGCCCAACCAACATCCGTATTCTGCATTATGTTGAACCGTCCTCGGTCGAATTCGTCAACATTATTGTTGCCTACAGTCTTGTTGCCTTTGTCTTTTCGCTGGCGTTATTTGGCTACTGCATTGGGCCGAAACTCTCTTACGATTTGCGACAGGTCTATGCCGAACTGCAAACGCCTTCGACCCTGCGTAGGATCCTTGTTCTTAACCGCGTCCTTTTGATCTCCATTCCCGCCGCGCTGTTTGTTTCGATTGTCGCTTTTGGGGCCCAGCACGCACTCTTTGGCGCCATGAGCCTCCAATTGGACCCGGGCGCCATCCGGCATATGAATGAAAACACGCCATTCGTGAGCTATGTAAAGCATTATTTTAGTGTTATCTCTATTATAATAGCCCCCATACTTTCTCTTCCCATATACCGTCAACGCCCACTAGAGAAAGCCGCCTCCTTTCTATTCGTTTTTATTGCTCTGACAGCCCATGGGGCGAAATCCCCCTTCATCTTTTTTCTAATAGTATACAGTTTTGCATTATTGGAAAAAAAGTTGTTCGCACGGAATCCAACCAGCCGGCGGCGCCCTCCCCTACTAAGGTATCTTGTTCCATTCGGCCTACTGCTGGCTCTAGTTTTTGCCACCTTCTACTTTCTTGTTACGACATTTTTTGCCGGAGCCGATTTTGTTTTTTGGGATTATTTCTGGAACCGGGCCTTCATAGGCCAAATGGCCGGCGTGTATGAACAGTTCAATCTGTTTTTGCACGATCCCGCCTATCTGTGGCATTCGGTTCCTTTTGCGAGCTTCTTTGTTGAATATCCCAATTTTCATAAGGATTTGATGCTCGTGAGCGAGGATCTGGTTGACCCCACTCGAATCGGCATCAAAGTGACCTTCTTTGCGGCGGAAGCCTACGGCATGTTCGGCTGGGCCGGCGTCATATTTGCGCCCTTTTCTCTTTCCCTTCAGTTCGTTGCCTCGTTCCTGCTTCTGAATTTCTTTGTTGACCGCTCTCTTCTCAAGGCGCCGGAACTTTCGAAGTATATCACCGCATTTTTCTTTGCCTCGTATTTCGCCTTCACGGATGGCGTTTCCGAAATGGTCTTCCTCAAGGGTACGGTGATGGTGCTGTTGCTCTTGAGCCCAGCCGCCCTGTGCATGGCCTTGCGGGGCAGCTATATTCTCAACAATCGCCACGAACGGCGACGTGTGGCCGCTGGCCGGGGCGCCGGCGCCGCCAGCCAGAGCGCCTAGGTGAAGCTCTCGGGGAAGGTTGCTGAAAGCTCATGGAGTTTCTGGAGACCGCGATAGCAGGTGCGTTCGAGATCCGGCCCGGCCCCCGGGCCGAAGATCACCGGGGGTCTTTCGCTCGGCTTTTCTGTCGCGAATCGTTCGCGCGTGCCGGGCTGGAAGCCGACATCCGCCAGATCAACCAATCCCGAACCCGTCGGGCCGGGGCGATTCGCGGAATGCATTTCCAGCGCGCCCCGATGGCCGAGGTCAAGATGGTGCGGTGCACGAAGGGGGCGGTATTCGACGTCGCCATAGACCTGCGCGCCGGCTCGCCGGGCTTCGGGCGCTGGCACGCCATCGAACTGCGCGCCGATGAATTGAACACCTTTTATATCCCCAAGGGCTGCGCGCATGGCTTCCAGGCGCTCACCGACGATGCTGAACTGCTGTATTTCATGACGGCGGATTACAGCCCGCGCCATGAAGGCGGCCTGCGCTTCGACGATCCCGACGTGGCGGTGGCGTGGCCGCGCGAAGTAACCGAGCTTTCCGAACGGGACCGGGAGCTTCCTTTTCTATTAACGCTGACCCCGATCCGCCTTTGATGCCCCGGCGCCACGAAGAAGAGCGATGATCAGCAGACACCGAAGCAGCCGCCCGCCGGCACCGCGTGTGCTCGTAACCGGCGGGACCGGGTTCGTCGGCCGCCACACGGTCGCGGCCCTGCGGGAGGCGGGCGCGCGGTTGCGCCTCGTAGGGCGCCCGGACTCTCTGAGTTCCCTGGAACCGGCCTTCGAAACCCGCGCCACCCACGACCTGTTCGCCGAAGGGGCCGATTGGTGGCGCGACGCCTGCGCGGACGTTGACATTGTCCTCCACATCGCCTGGTACGCCGTGCCCGGGAAATATCTGATGGCCGAGCAGAACCTTGATTGCCTGGCGGGTACGCTGGCGCTGGCGAAGGGCGCGGCACAGGCCGGCGTGGCGCGTTTCGTCGGCGTCGGAACCTGCTTCGAGTACGATCTTTCCGATTCCGACAAGGACTTGACGGTCGATGCGCCGTTGCAGCCGCTCACGCCCTATGCGGCGGCGAAGGTGAGCGCCTATCATGTTCTCTCGCAATGGCTGCCGCGACAGGACGTGGAATTCCTGTGGGGACGGCTGTTCTATCTTTACGGGGACGGAGAACCCGAGAACCGCCTCGTGCCTCATCTGCACCGGCAGCTCTCTTTGGGCCGCCCCGTGGACCTGACGAGCGGTACGCAGGTGCGTGATTTCATGGATGTAAAGGACGCGGGCGCGCTGTTGGCCGACGCGGCGCTGTCGGAGACCACGGGCCCCTTCAATGTCTGCTCCGGCATCGGCGTCACAGTGCGCGCGCTGGCCGAAGCCATTGCCGACCAATACGGCCGCCGGGATCTCCTGAACTTCGGGGCTCGTCCGGACAACCTCTTCGACCCGCCGCGGGTCGTCGGCACTCCCACCCCGATTAGGATACGCGGGGGCGGCTGAGCAGATTGTGCGCGAACCCCCGCAGGGCCAGCATCCTGCCGTAACGCCGCCAGATTCTCATCATTTCCCCGGCTTCTGCCTTTGGCAAGTAATCGGCAAAGCGTGGCTCGAACCTCTCGACCTCCTGCAGCGTCGAGCGATTCGCTCTGAGAGCCGAGGACAACTGGCCACGATGCACGCGGTGATCGTAGAACACATCATCCGTCTGCGCGATCATCCCGCCCATGAGCAGGCATCGCAGCCAGAATGTCTGGTCGGTCAGATACCGATAGTCGCCGTCGAAACGCAATTCTGGCGGAATAAGTTCCCTGCGATACACGGCGCAGGGAGCCATCAGATGGTTGTACGACGCGAGCAGGCGCAAGCCCTCGCGGCCGGCCAGAACGGGACCGCGACGGCCGTGGATGTAGTTTTTCAGACGATGCTTGAGCGGATGAAGGGACTCACCGTTCTCGTCAATGAGGCCGGCGCGACAAAACGCCAGCCAGGCCCCGGGATACGCCGCCGCCACGGCCTTCATGCCACCGACGAAATCGGGCCGCAGGCGGTCATCGGCGTGCACGAGGCAGAACAACGGCGCCCGCGCCAGCGCAAGGCAGCGGTTGAAGTTTTCCGACAGGCCAACGCCTTCCTCGAATCGCCGATGGCGTAGCCGGGCGTCACGTTTCGCCCCAACCCGTTCGGGCGTGTCATCCGTGGATGCGTTGTCAACGACCGTGACGGTAAAATCATCATCCGCCTGTGACAGGACGCTGTCCAAACATTCGCTCAACAGGGCCCCGCCATTGCGGACCGGTATAAATATTTCGAACGCCGATACGGACATGGCTTACCTCAATGCCGGCGCATCCGGCGGGCCCGCCTGCCGGGGAGAGGAATTATTTTTGCGGCGGTGAGATACATTATATAAATGTCCAGCCATATGGACCGCTTGACCACATACATCGTATCAAGTCGCGCCTTGCGCGGAATACAGCGATTTATATAGATACTCTCCGTTTCTTCTGGTGTCCTTGCCTGTTCGAGCAACCATGCTTCGTGCCGATGGAAAATAATCGAGGCAAGCCCGGTTATTCCAGGCCGCGCCTTCAGCACCTTCCGATAGATCTCCGGGAACATTTCGGTGTAGCGCCTAAGCGGTGGTCGTGGCCCGACAAAACTCATGTCGCCGCGCAAGACGTTCCAGAGTTGCGGAACCTCGTCGAGGCGAAAGCGCCGCAGAAACCGGCCGAGCGGCGTGATCCGGTGCGACTTGTCCCCGCCGGACACCCCGCCGTTCGGTTCCCCCGGGCGTGGATTGCGCATGGTGCGCAGCTTCACCAGGGGGAAGGGTTGATCCGGGGACTTCATGCGTTCGGAGACATAGAAAACCGGAAGATCCCGGCGCAGCGCCATCCAGCCCGCGATCATCGCGATGCCGGGCAGGAACAGCAGCCCCAGGAGCACGGCGAGAATGAGATCGAAGGGTCGCTTCCAAAAAGTCATGCCGCCCCCCGTGCCGAGCCACGGCAATGGGCGATGCATTCCCGCACGATGGCCTCGGCGGGGTCGGCCGCGTCGAAGCGCACAACCTGCCCCAGCCGGCCGGTGTCCAGAACAACGCGCTCGATTGCTCCTGCCGGGGCGGGGCGAAAGGACCACTCCACCGCGAGCGGGTCGACCGCCTGCCAGGCCGTCAACAATGCTTCCATCCGTACAGGTACGGGATGGGCCACATTCATCACCGGCGGCAACGGGCCCGGCGCCGTGGCCAGTGCGACAACCGCGCGATACAAGCCGTGCGGCCCCAGATAGGACCGCACCGGACCACCTCCGGAGGTGAATAGATCCAAGGCGATCGAAACCGGCTTCGCTTGCCGCGTCAACTGCCCCAGCAATGCGTCTGCCCCCGCGATATTGCCGAAGCGCAGTATGCTCACATCATCCTGGTCGGCGGCCAGCGCGAGAAGCCGCTCCTCCATGCGCGCCTTGGACTGGCCGTATTGGGTCAACGGGGCAACCGCGTCCGTTTCCTTGAACGGCGCTTGCTCCGGCCTGGGGCGCCCGTAGACCGAGGCCGACGACGCCATCAGAATCCGCGGCACACCGGCGGCGCGAGCGGCGCGCACAATCGTCTCCGCCAGGCCCACGTTGACGGCATCGAATTGGTCCGCCGTGCCACCACTGGTCGGAGTACTGCCCGTGAGGTTGACAACAACATCCATTCCACGCAGCAGCCCGGCCAGAACATCCGCGGGCGCTCGATGTTCCTGGGGGTCCCACTGAATCGCGTGACCGGATCGGCGCGAGTGCGCAAACAGTTGCACCACCGGGCCGGCCGGGGCCGACGCGGCCGGGGCCCGAAAGAGCATTCGTCCCAGCCGCCCCGTTGCACCCAATACCGCGATTTTACGCCCCGACGCCTGCATTGCCCCTCCGGGAGTGCCTCAGAAAACGGCCAGCTGGGGAATCGCCACCACGAATTTCCCGTTCCAGGCTCGAATACACCGAAGTTGCTCGGCGATCTCTTCCTTCAGGTTCCAGGGGAGGATGACAACGTAGTCGGGTTTTGCGGCGAGCATCTGGTCGGGGGCCACCACCGGCACATGGCTGCCGGGAAGCAAGCGATTTTGTTTCTGTGGGTTCTTGTCCGCGACCATGTCGATCATGTCGGTGCCAACACCAGCATAATTCAGAAGCGTGTTGCCCTTCGCCGCCGCACCGTAAGCGCAGATGGATTTGCCGGCCTCCTTGGCGTCGATCAGAAACCGCAGAAAATCCCGCTTGATCCGCCGCACACGTTCTTGAAACCGCCCATAAGCGGCAAGATCCGTCAAACCGGCGGCGTTCTCCGCCTTGAGCGTTGCCGCCACCCGGTCGGTGGTCTCGTGCATTGCCGCGGAATGGCAGCCAAAGACCCGCAGCGAACCGCCATGCGTCGGCAGCGGCTCAACGTCGAACACGCGCAACCCTTGGCTGGTCAGGACCTTGTGCACGGCATGAAGAGACAGATATGTAAAGTGTTCATGGTATATTGTGTCGAACTGGTTGTAGTCCAACAAATTTTGAAGATGGGGGAATTCGAACGTTACAACGCCATCATCCTTGAGCAGGCAAGGCACACCAGCCACGAAATCATTGATATCGGGGACATGGGCAAGGACGTTATTTCCGGCGATCAGGTCCGCGGCACCGTATTGCGTTCGAAGACGCCCCGCTTCCGCCTTTCCGAAAAAGGTTACTTCGGTCGGAATGCCATGATTCTCGCGAGCGGCCTGCGCGACATTCTCCGAAGGTTCCACACCAAGTACGGCAACGCCCGCCGCCTTGAAATTCTTCAAAAGGTACCCGTCGTTGCTGGCGACTTCGACCACGAAGCTTTCGGCGTCGATGCGGAATCTTTCGATCATCATCTTGGCATAGGCTTCCGCATGGGCAAGCCAGGAAGTTGAATAAGACGAGAAATAGGCATAGTCGTCATTGAAGAGCGCGGTCGCGTCTTCAAAGAAATCAAGCTGAGCCAGCCAGCAGTTCGTGCACACCACGGCGCTTAGGGGGAGGTATTTCTCCGCTCGGTGCGCGTCTTCGGATCGCACAAAGTGGTTTGATGGCGGCTGCAAGCCCAGGTCGCAGAACTGGCGCAGATCGGTTGAACCGCAATGCCGGCACGAGCGCAGCCGCCCCTTGAAGATCGTCATCAGCTTTCCCCTGAATGAAACGCCGCAATCTGCTCAAGTGACAGCCGGCGAACATCCGCTCCTTCGAAATAGCGCCGGTACCATTGAATGGTATGGCGTATGCAGTCCTCGAACCCCCAGCGCGGCCGCCAACCGAGAGCATCCTTGGCAAGCGCGTTATCCAGCGTCAGCAGCCGTGACTCCTTGATCGAGACGTCGGCCTCATGGCGCCAGGACGCCCCCTGCCCCCACGCGGCGACACAGGCATCGGCAACGTCGCGGACGGTGCGGAAATCATGGCCATCCGGCCCGAAATTGAGCGCGCCAACCGCGCTCGCGCCCTCGCTCCACAGGCGTTGGGCCGCCAGCAGATAGCCCAGCAGCGGCTCAAGCACATGCTGCCAGGGGCGCACCGCGTCGGGGTTGCGGATGACCAGTTCCCGCCCTTCGGCGAGACTGCGCGCGAAATCCGGGATCAGGCGGTCGCTGGCCCAATCACCCCCGCCGATAACATTGCCGGCGCGCACCGACAGCACCCCGATCCCCCGCGGTGCAAAATAGCTCTCGCGATAAGCTTCGATCGCCATTTCGCAGGCCGCCTTGCTGGCGCCATAAGGCTCGGTGCCACCCAGGGTATCGGTCTCGCGATAGGGCCAAACCCACTCCAGGTTGCGATAGACCTTGTCGGTGGTTATCGCGACGACGGCGCGCAGCGGCTCGACCCGGCGCAGCGCCTCCAGAAGGTGCACCGTGCCCATCACGTTGGTGTGAAATGTCCCGACCGGCTCGCGCCATGCACGGCGCACGATCGGCTGCGCCGCCAGGTGGAACGCGATGTCGGGCGAGATTTGGGCCACCGCGTCCGCAACTTCGCGCTCGTTACGAATATCGACCACGAAGTGACCCGCGAGTCGCTCTCCAAGGCGCAGAAGGTCGAAGTGGGCGGGCGACGACTCTGGTGGCAGGGCGATGCCGTAGACCTCGGCCTGGAGCTGGTGCAGCCACAGCGCCAGCCAGGAGCCTTTGAAGCCGGTGTGGCCGGTAACGAGCACCCGCTTGCCGGCCCAGAAAGATGGATCAAGCCGCATCTGCGAACCTCACCACACCCGCCAGGGCGCTTTTCCTGACTCCCACAAGGCTTCCAGCATGTTTTTCTCGCGAAGAGTATCCATGGGCTGCCAAAAGCCGTCATGGTGGTAGCTCATTAACTCGCCATCTGCGGCGAGCCTGTTCAGCGGCTCGTTTTCCCAAACCGTCTCCGGACCGTCGATATAGTTGATGCATTCGGGCGACAGCACGAAGAAGCCGCCATTGATCAACGCCCCTTCGCCACGCGGCTTTTCGGTGAAACTTCTGACCCGGTCGCCCTCCAGGTCCAGGGCACCAAAACGCCCCGGCGGGGCAACCGCCGTCACCGTGGCACGTCGCCCGTGCGAGCGGTGGAAGGCGAACAGCGCCGTCAGATCAATGTCGGCCACCCCATCACCATAAGTAAAAGCGAAAGCGTCTTCACCCTCCACGAAGTGGCGCACGGCCCGCAGGCGGCCCCCGGTCATCGTATCGTCGCCCGTGTCCACCAGCGTCACCCGCCAGCGGTCGGCTCCCTTCTTATGGACTTCCATCTTGTTGTGTTCGAAATCAAAAGTAACATCGGACATGTGTAGGAAATAATTGTTAAAATATTCCTTGATAATGTATCCCTTGTATCCACAACAGACGATAAACTCGGTTACGCCGTGGGCGGCGTAGATCTTCATGATGTGCCAGAGCATGGGGCGGCCGCCGATTTCGACCATGGGCTTGGGCCTCGCACCTGTTTCTTCGCTTAGACGCGTACCCAACCCCCCTGCCAAAATCACCGCTTTGCTGACCATCACGTCGTCTCCGTCTTTCCTAAATGCACGTCCTAAAGCGATGGCACTATCCGGCGACGGCGCCGCTGTCCACCGTCAAGTCCTGATAGAGGTTCGCGAACTTGTCGCTGATGACGTCCCTGTCGAACAACTCCGACGCAAGTCTGCGCGCGCGGCGACCAACATCCGGGTGGAAGAGCGGTCGAAGTGTTTCGGGGGCAAGCCCCCCTCCCTCGACCGTGTCGTCGAACACGGCGCCAACCTTGTGCTCTCTTACCAGTTCGCCGACCGCCTGCGGATACGGCGAAACGAGAATAGGCACCCCTGCCGCCAAATACTCCGCGGATTTGGTCGAGAAACCGGTCGCACATAACATGCGGTCGATCTCGGTCGTGGGGCGCTTGTAAACGTTGCAGGCCAGATGGTGCGACCGAAGCAATTCGGGCATCTGGCTCGGGTCGGTGACGCGGCGGAACCGCAGGTCGCGCTCCGGCGCCGCCATGATGCCCGCGGCGATCCGCCGCAACGGCTCGTGCGGATAGGTTGTCACCACCGTCAGCTCCGCACCGCCGGCTGCCTCAGCGACCCAGTTCGCCAAGCGGAACAACATGGTCGGATCCTGCATCCCGCCCTGGTACAGGGCGCCCGCGTAGACGAGGCGCACGGGAGACTCCGGCAGATTCGGCAGGCTGTCGGATGGGGGCACGGTCGCCGCGATGTAGTTCGTCAGCGACCGCCGCGCGCCGAGCGCGCGGTAATGCGCCGCCATCGGTTCGTTGACCGAGACCACCGCGTCGACATCGTGGACGAGTCGCTTCTCGATCGCCCTGAACTCGGCCAGGTCCAGCGGGTCGGGCCGGTTGCGGAACTGCATCTCCGGCCAAAGAGACCGGACGTCATAGACGATGCGGTAGGACAACCCGAAGCGGGCCCGCAGCGAAGCCGCGATGTGCGTGGCCAGGAGGGAGCGGCAGTGAACGACATCGGGGGCAAGGCGACGCAACTCCGGCAACAGCGTGTAGCGCGCGGCCGCGAATATGATCCCGATTGTCCGACGGGTGGGAAAAACGAAGTTTTGCGTAACCGGAATCCAGCAAATCCGCACGGGGGCGGGAGCGATGACCTCGCGGAGCCTCTTCAGTTCCGCCCCATAGCGCAGCCTTTCGCGGATCAGGCCGCTGTGGACGACCGGCACTCCCGCCACCAGCGTCAGGTCGATGTCCGGCCATCGGCGTTGCAGACCGGCGAGGGTCTCGGCGACCTGGGTGCGATAGATGCCGTAGGCGCGCGGCGTCTCACCCCATGTCAGGTAGACGACTTTAATCGGTGTCATAGCCGAACTTCCGTGCATATGGCGCCAGCGCCTCGCACAATGCGGAGTGGTCGTCGCGGGAAATGTCTGTGCGCCAACGGCCGCTGTTGGCGGCACTCAGGTCGACGGCCAGCATTTCCGGCGTCAACGTCAAGCCCGTTTCGCGGCATAGTTTGGTCAGTACGGACTCGGGCTCCGCGGCGAGATCCTCCAGACGCACCACCGTCAAACGCGCGGGCGCGACACGCTCCGTCGCCGCAAGAATGTTATCCATAGCCGCGCGATAGAAGTTTTGCGCCGCCGGCAGGTTCCGGGGCGTCCAGCGCTGATGCAGGAACGACGCAACCACGTCACGAGGGTCGCGGACGATATGCACGAGATGAGCGCCGGGCAAAAGCTCAAGCAATTCTGGCGAAAACTGCAAATTGTATGTGTTGTCATCGATATAAAATTGTGCACCGCCTTGAAGGGCGAGAAATTCGCCAATGTTTTCAGTGAGGAAAGTGGAGAATGCGCGACGCAGGCCATCAGAAGTAGCGGACACGGCTATTCGGTTCTCGCTCCTCTGCCAGTGGCCGCAACGGCCGGGCCAGATTCCGGCGTAGCGCCCGGTCTCGAGTTCCCGCAGCAGCCTTTTCACGGCCGCCTCGAAACCCGGAAAATAGGCCGAAAGCTCCCACTCCTTGTACCGCCTCAGATTGAGCTGCATTAGCCCTGCCGCGCGCGCCGCGTTTTCGGCCCGCATCGCCACACGGTCCAGCCACGAGCGCCGGGCCACGCGCACGAGAAGACGCTCCAATCGCGTCAGGATGCGGTGCATCTCGAACGGAGTCGGCGACGCGCGCAACGCACGGTACGCGGGCAGCAGCCCGTCGGGGTCGACCGTGAAACGCGTCTCGAACGGCAGCGCCGCAGCCCCGGGCGCCAGACCCAGAATGTTCTTCAGCACATTCGAGCCCGACCGCCCGGTGCCGCCGATCATGATTGCCCGTGGTTCATTCACGGGTCGATCCAGCGCAGGACTTCGAAGGCTTCCGCGAGGGGAACGCCCCCCTTCAATCCGTTGTAGATGGCGATGCCGCGCTGCACCTCCCGATCGACATAGGGCCGGAAGTGCTGGCTCTCATAGGCGGAGATGGCCGCAAGCTTGGCCTCCAGATCGGCCTCGGACAGCCCCACCACGAGATCGAAATCAAAGTGTCGGCTGTTCCACGGCAACTCATAGCCCAGAAGCGTCGTACCCTTGAACGCGCGCATCGCCTCTTGGTGAATGACGGTGTGGTCCTGATGGACGTCCACGGAATTAGGCGCGAAGACGAGCGTCGGCCGCACCTCCCGCCGCAGACGTATCATCTCGTCGAGGATGTCCTGTCGGCGTTCGTTGAACCGGCGCACGCGAAAATCCAGAAACTCCAGCCTGTCGCCCGGAATGCCAAGCCTGGCGGTGGCGGCCCGGCATTCATGTTCCATCGTGTCCGGAGCAAGGCCATCGGGGAGCGACTGCGCGCATGTTGAGAAGGCGACATAGGTCACTGACTCCGCGGCCGACGCATACTTGTGGATCGTTCCACCCGCGCCCAATTCACCGTCATCGGCATGCGGCGCCAATATCAACATTCTTTGAGCCGGCAACATGTCAAATACCTCCTCTCAGTCCAAGCTCCTGTTTTCTTTGCACGGTCCGAATGAGAATGGAATTGGCGCGCAAATGTAACAAAAACCTAATGCCGTAAGTGATCGGAAACGCAAATGACGCGGTGGCAATGGTGGCGACGGGTGACATGTCAATTTGGGACATCCCGTAGAATGCACCGGAAAAAATCATAATATTCAATACATCACAATACAACTGCCAGTGCTGCTTGCGATACACCTTCAGGTGGTTGGTTGAACTCCACACCAACAGCGCCATCAGCATCGGCGTCAGCGCGGCCAGCACCGCGCCGGCGCCGTGCCACCGAGCGCCAAAAATCGGCCCGAAATACAGAGGTCCGGCCAGGCAAACCGCGGCGAAGGGCAGCGCCGTCAGGAAGAGTACCCGTGTGGTTTTAAGGAATAGCTTCCGTAGCGCGGCCGGGTTCGACCGCGCCTGGATGGCAGCCTCCGACCAGAACCCCTTCGCCAGCGCCGCCGTCAGAAAAACAACCGGCGCGGTGCCGATGCGGAAGACAAATGAGAACCACCCCAACGTGGTCTGGTCATAAAACGACCATATAAACAAAAATGGCAAATAAAATGACAACGTATGCAGGATCGACGAGCCGGTCGACGCAAGAATATCGTACCGGAAGTGACCGATTACGTTCCTTACGTAGCGGAAACGCAGGCTGCGAACGTCACTTACAAAACCTTTGAGGCCAATCAGCAACAGTGTACCGGCCGCCACATGGCTGAGCACATAGCTCGCGGGCAGGAAGTAGGCGGAGACGGCCAGAGCCAAGCCCAGAATGATGGCAAGACCACTGAAAACTGCGGACTGCGTCAGTTTCGACAGGCCGATCAGCTTCACGCTGCCGCTGGCGATGTACCAGCTTTGCAGAACCGCCTGAAGCCCCGCCATGAGGACCGATACCGGCAGGAACAGGAAGAGCATCCTCGCCTGCTCTCCCAATCCCAGGCGGTCCGCTCCCAGGCCGGCGAGGAGCAGCAACAGCGCCGTCAACAGCAACACAAACGCCGTCAGCGCCGCCAACGCGCCGAGTATCATCGCGGCCGCCTGTCGCCGCGTTCGGGCGTTCGGAACCGACCACTCGATGCGGGCGGTTGCCGCCGAAAGCAAGATCGCCTGCACGGTGGTGAGGATGCCGAGAAGCGCAAAATCCTCGGGAGGAAATAGTTGTGTGAGAATCGGCGACGTGACGAGAAATATGGAATGCGCCAACACCGTAGTGCCGGCCATCCAAAGGGTGTTGCGCCCAAAGCGCGAAGATCGCAGCCGCGCCAGGACTTTCATAACGCCCTTGGCCCCGTCACAGCGGCCCGGATGCCCGCGCCGAAGAGCCCATGAGAAAGTCGCACGAACAATTCGAGATACCCAGTGTTGAGGCCAGAGAGCAGCCGCGCCCCTTGCTCCCGGGGAGGGCGGTTCATCGCTCCAGGCGGCGAAGAACGTCGATCACCCGGTCCTGGTCATCCGGCTGAAGATAGGGGTGCATCGGCAGCGAGAAGACCCGCGCGGCGAGATCCTCGGAGGCGCCAAGGCCCGCCGGATCGGCAGGGCAATCGCGATACGCCGTCTGCTGGTGCAACGGCAACGGGTAGTAGATCGCGCTGGGAATGCCCGCCGCCTTCAACGCCGCCATTGCGCGGTCGCGCTGCTCGCCGTCGCGCGCCTTCAGCGTGTATTGTGCCCAGACCGAGCGCGTGCCGTTGCCGTCGCCGATGGGCGGCACCGAATAGTATTCGGCGAGCCCGTCATGGTAGCGGCGCGCCACCGCCTGACGGGCGGCAATCTCTTCCCCATAAATCGACAGCTTCACCAACAGGATGGCCGCCTGCAACGTGTCCAGGCGTGAATTCAGGCCAATCCGGACGTTGTCGTATTTGTGGGTTCCCTTGCCGTGGACCCGAAGGCTCCGGAGTGCCTCCGCGAGCGCATCGTCGGCGGTAAAGACCGCGCCGCCGTCGCCATAGCAGCCCAAGGGCTTGGCCGGAAAAAAAGAGGTCGTGGCGATGTCGCCGAAGGTAACACTGCCCTGGCCCCGGAATTGCGCGCCGAACCCCTGCGCGCTGTCGATGATGACGGCCATGCCCTCGGCTTCGGCAACGGGGGCGATTGCGTCGCGGTCGGCGGGGAGCCCGAAGAGATCGACCGGAATCACCGCCGCCGGGCGCAATCCGCGCGCCCGCGCGGCCTCGACGGCGCGCGCCAGGCTCTCTGCGCTCATGTTGAAACTTGCCGCATCGACATCGGTAAAGACCGGCGTGGCGCCGACGACAGGCACCACTTCCGCCGTCGCCGCGAAGGTGAACGACGGGCAAAAGACCGCATCGCCCCGTCCGATTCCCAATGCCATCAAGGCCAGTTGCAGCGCATCGGTCCCGTTGGCGCAGGTGATGCAGTGCCTCGCCCCCGCAAACTCGGCCAGGCGGCTTTCAAGCTCGGCAACCTCGGGCCCGAGGATGTACTGGCCGTGAGCCAACACGCGGGCCATTGCCTCGTCGATTTGCGGCTTGAGGCGGGCCTGTTGGGTTGTCAGGTCAATAAACGCGGTCATGTTTCAACCCGCTGCCGAGGCTCGAAATACGATGCCAGCCGTGCGTTGCCGGCGTCCTTCGCGTAATCCAGGACGTTCCGTCCCGCGCAATCCCTCCGCCCGGCGTCCGCCCCATGCTTGAACAGCAGGTCCAGCACCGCCGGGTCCGGCTCGGAGCATTGCAGCAACCACTCGGCTGCGTGCATCACGGGCGTGCGGCCGTCGCCGTCCACACCGTTCGGATCCGCCCCTTTTTTCAGAAGCCGTTCCACCACCTCGCGCTGCCCGCGCGCGGTGGCGGCGATCAGCGGCGTTCGCCCACGGTCGTCACGCCCCTCCAGCATGGCCGGACACGCCTCGACGATGCCTTCGGCAACGCCAGCGTCACCCGCGTCGCAGGCTGCGAAAAGCCGCGCCAATTGTTGGCGCTGATAGTGGTAGGCCCGCCACCGGGGAAACGCGCGCAGCGCGGCCCATTTCTCTGCGGCCTGCATGGGGTCGTTCTTCTTCGGCCGGTCGATGGGGACGGTCGCCAGCGGCCCCTCGTCGCGCAGCCGGACAAATCGCCGCAGCGCCAGTATCTGGGCCTGGTACAGGTTCTCCTGCACCGCCTCCGCGCTGTCATCCGGGCCGAGAACCAATTCATCGAAGAACAGGTGCCGGCCGGCGTCGACGCGGAAGTCGATGAGATGCGCCGTCACCCCCATGGGTACATTGCGCTGGATGGAATAGAAGAACGCGTTCAGCCCCGAGGTCTCGGGGATTTTCCCGGGGTGGAAATTGACGATACCTTCCCCGAACAGCCCGATCACGTTCCTGCGAAGGATTCGGGCTCCGGCGATGATTCCCAATTCGAAACGGTGCTTGCGCTGCACCGCGGCGATGCCTTCCGCGTCGTGGTGGTCCATTTCCACGAACGCCACGTTCAGCGACTCGCACAGGCGGCGGGTGTCGAGCGCCGGGGCGCGGCGCAGAGTTTGGGGAATGTACGAGGTGCCGTCGATGCCTTCGAGCTTCTTCCACGGCGCGCCAATGACACACAGGTTCCGCCAGCCCGCGGTCACCAACTCCAGGATGAAGTCATGCGTCTTGCGGTGCGGAAACGCGTAGGCAAAGACGGCAACGGGATCAACCATCGTTGGCCAAGCTTTCCACGACCAGGGGGTGGCGCTCGCCCCTTTCCGGGGTCACCGCCGCCTTGCGTATGAAGGAAACGGCGTCGATCGCCGCTCGGTTTTCATCCAAGCCGAATCCCCGCCCCGCCAGAATTTCTTCGTAGCTTCGGGTGTGCAAGTCCGTGAAGCCGCCCGAGAATTCGATTTCCTCGCCGTCAACGGTGATCGAGCGGAAGGTCCGCTGCCCATTCTCGCGCTGTGCCGCCGGCACGTCGTTCACGTCGATCGACAGGAACCACCGCACCCGCGCGCGCTCGTACTCCAGATAGCCGCCGGCCTTCCGGTCCGAGGACACATGAACGATGTTCTCCTGAAGATCGCCGAACAAGAAGTGCAGCATGTCGAAGAAATGGACGCCAATATTTGTGGCGATCCCCCCCGACTTCCCGATGTCACCCTTCCAGCTTTGCAGGTACCACCGACCACGCGACGTGACGTAAGCCAGGTCGACGTCGAACTTGCGGTCCTTCTGGCCCTGCACCTGCTCGCGCAAGGCAATAATCGCGGGATGAAGGCGCAACTGGAGAATGGTATGAATCCTGTGGCCCGTATCTCGCTCGATCTCGACCAGGCCGTCGATGTTCCAAGGATTCAGGACCAAGGGCTTTTCGCAGATCGCATCCGCGCCCGAACGAAGGGCAAAGCGCATATGGGCGTCATGCAGATAGTTGGGCGAACAAATCGAGACGTAGTCGACGCGCCTGTCGCTGTTCGAGCGGCGCAGCTTGTCGACATGCCGGTCGAACCGCTCGAATTCCGTGAAGAAATGTGCTTCCGGAAAATAACTGTCGATGATGCCCACCGAATCGGCGACATCCAAGGCAGCAACCAGATCGTTTCCGGTATCCTTTACTGCTTTCATATGTCGTGGCGCGACATAACCGGCGGCACCGATGAGAGCAAAATTTTTCATGTCTGTACCCGAACGTTACGTCAAAGACCCAGGAACAAGCGGCGCAAGCCCGCTCCGCAAGGTGGCTTCATCATAATCTGTCTTCGACCTGGTCCGCGGGGAACAGATACTTGACGTCAAAGACCACCCCGTCGGGCCGCAGCAACGAGCGCACCCAATTGATACCACGCTCGCGGAAATCCATATGCGCCACGGCTACCACGGCCGCATCATATTGGCCGGGCGGCGGGTTTTCCAGTATCGCGACCCCGTATTCCCGCTCGACTTCGTTCCGATCCGCCCAAGGATCGAAAACATCGACGCGGGCGTGGAAAGTCTCCAACTTTCGCACGATATCGATCACGCGCGTGTTGCGCACGTCTGGGCATTCTTCCTTGAAGGTGAACCCCAGGACCAGCACCCGCGAATCGACGACGTGCAACCGGCGACGAAGCATGAGGCCGACCACCCGTTCGGCGACATACCCCCCCATGCCGTCGTTGATGCGCCGACCGGCAAGGATCATCTCCGGGTGATGCCCGACCTCCTGCGCCTTGTGCGTCAGGTAATAGGGGTCGACCCCGATGCAGTGTCCACCTACGAGCCCCGGGGAAAAAGGAAGGAAATTCCATTTTGTGCGGGCCGCATCCAAAACATCCTGTGTATTCAGGCCAAGACGGTTGAAAAGAATGGCCAATTCATTGACCAAGGCAATGTTGACGTCGCGCTGGGTGTTTTCAATGACCTTCGCCGCCTCGGCCACTCTGATGCTTGGGGCCGGATGGGTGCCCGCCCGCACGATGCGCCGGTAGAGGGCGTCGACAAACGCCCCCGCCTCGGGGGTTGAACCGGCCGTCACCTTGACGATGTCCGGCAGGCGATGCGTCTTGTCCCCCGGATTGATGCGCTCGGGACTGTAGCCGGCGAAGAAATCCCGGTTGAAGGCGAGGCCGGAGACCCGCTCAAGAATTGGAACGCACACGTCCTCGGTCACGCCGGGATAAACCGTCGATTCGTAGACCACCACGTCGCCCCGCTTCAGCAACGCCCCGATGGTCTCGGTCGCCCGCGTAACGAACGTCAGATCCGGTTGCCGGCCCCGGTCTATCGGCGTCGGCACCGTCACGATGTAGACATTGCAGTCCGACAGGTCACTTGCGCTGGCGGTAAAACGTAGAAACCGTGCGGCGGCAAGATCGGCCGCGGGGACTTCGAGAGTAACGTCCCGGCCGGCCCGCAATTGCGCCACGCGTTCCGCGTCGATGTCGTAGCCAATCGTGGAAAGCTGCTTGCCGAACTCCGTGGCCAACGGCAGTCCCACATACCCCAACCCGACGATCCCTATACGCGCATCATCCGCGTTCACTCGCACCCCCCAATCCCAAGCCGGCCATAAGGAATATGACTGTTAATAACAGGTTACAATACGGCAAGTGAACAATTGACGAATGCGGGCGCTTCCGTCCGCGCATCTCACCGCAGCCCCCAGTCGGCGTCGAGCGGGTTCCAGTCGCCGCCGCGGACAAAGTTGTAAAGGCCCAGCGGACGGCCCACCTTCTGGCCGCCGTCGCGGGTCAGCGGCCGGTAGGCGAACAGGCCCCGCGACGTCGTCGGGGTGGTGGTGAAGAGTTCGAAGGGAATGCTGATATACAGCCCCTTGTCGAATCCGCCCTCGCCGAAAACCTCCGCCGAGACGTCGGTCTTGGTGGCCCAGACGCCCACCCGGATTCCGCTGTCGAATTCGCGGCTCAGTTCCAGTGTCGCCCCCACATCCCCGGCCAGGTAGCGACCGGCGCTCACCCGCACGTCGAGACCGTACCAGGGCAGGTCGTGATAATAGGTTAAATGCCCGGTGCTGACGTCGTAGTCGCGAAAGCCGAAGCCCCCGTCGTACTCGCGCTGCCAGACGTGGTTGAGGTCCAGCCCCAGCGCCCAGCGCCGCCCCTCGGGGGCGTAAAGCAGTTCGCCGCCGACGCCGCCGAACATGCGTTCGAACAGGCCGGCATAGGCGCTGCCGTACCAGTCCCGGCCCAGCGGCAGCACCTGGCTGGCATGGAGGGACTCGATCCAGGCCGGATGGTCCTTGATGTATTTCTCCAGGTCGGTGCGCACATGCGGCAGGCGGCTGTCTGGGGGCATCGACATGTCGTCGAAATTGTTCACCAAATCGACGCCCAGCGCGCCCGCCACCGCCATGCCCGGCCACGGTTCCAGCGAGGCCGAGGCGTTGCCGATGACCTGGTAGTGCACGAACTGGCCGGGATTGCCGACGATTTCGCGCAGGCGGGGCTCCAGCGACCAGTTGAAGCGGGGGTGCCCCTCGCCTTCGTGCCAGTCCACGCCCGCCGGCATTGCCGGCGCCGTCCTCTCGGTGGTCGCCAGGGCCTCCTCGGCGCTGATTTCGCCCTGCGCCGCCCGCGTGACGTCGCGGCGGAGGAAACGCACCGACCGCACCGGCAGGCCGCGCCGGGTCTCGACGGCGTGGATGTGGCGCACCCACGCCGGGGCCACCGCCGCCACCGCCCGCGCCGCCCGCACCGCCGCCTTCATGCCGTTGCGATAGCGCCCCTGCTGGTAGAGCACATAGGCGTCGGTCCCGGCGATGCCGAAGCGGCCGGGGGTGAAGCCCTGCCCGCGCAGCAGCTCGAACACCGCCTCGGGGACGTCGTCCGTCACCGGCGCCGCCACGGCCAGCTCGCGCCGGTCCAGCACCGCCCCGTCGGCGGCGGTCACCACCACCGCCTCGGTCTCCCGTGGCGCCAGGCGGGCGAAATTGTCCATCAGGGCGGACAGGTCGGCCGCCTCCCCGCGCGGCAGGTCCGGGGCGCCGCCGCGGCCAGCGACCACCAGCGTCGCCGTCGGCGGCACCAGGTCGACGGCGGCGAGGTCGAGGTCGAGGTCCGCCGCCGCCGCGGCCAGGCGTCGCTTGGCGTCACGCGCCGCTTCCCCCGAGGGCGCGGGGCGGCCCGCCTCCGGCGGCGTCGGCGGCGGTTTCGGCACCGGCACCGGCGGCGGCTCGCCCACATTGGGCAGGCCGCGCTCGCGGCTGAGGTTGCTGCGCAAGGTTGTGCGCAGCATCACCTGGTTGCCGCGCTCGACGGCGAGGCCGACGTCCAACCACTGAAACGGCCGATAGGACAGGCCGGCGTTAAAGGGCAGGTCGACCAGAATCGGCTCGCCAGCGGGTTCCGAGAGGTAGTTGTTGGAATCGTATTCCAGCATCAGCGTCAGGCCCTCGACCGGCGTCCGCCATTCGACGCCGGCAAAGAGCCCCACGGTCTCGCCGGTAAAGAATTCGTTGCGGATCTGGCCGCCGGTGGGACCGCCGCTGCCGCCGCGGCGGGCGAAGCGCTCGGAAACAACCCGAAGCGGGTTGGGCAGATGCCCGCGCGAGCCCAAATTGCCCCAGGCCATGCCGAGGGTGAAATCCCAGTTATAATAACGCCGCGTCGCGGCGATGTATTCGCTGGAGAACTGGCCGGTGCCGCCAAAGTCGCGCAGTCCCAGCGAGACCTCCGGCCACACCGGCCCCTCCTCCAGCAGGCGCAGCTTGATGTCGAAGGACTTGTCGAGATAGTTGGCGGTTGGATCCGGCTTCCAGGGCCGATCCTCGATCTCGGTGTAGCGCAGCGTTCCCTGCAGCCACGGCAGGCCCTGAACCGTCACCCACAGGCGCCGGTATGGCGCCACCCGCGAAGCACCGAAGGCGAACTCGCCGTCCGGCGCCATGCGCCCGGTGGGCATCTGCATCAGCCCGGTGGCGCCGAAGTCGTTGAAACGCACGGGCGGCGCCGCCTCGTCGGCCGCCGCCGGCAGCGCCCAGGCTGCGGCCGCGACCGTCGCCGTCGCCAGCCCGCCAAGGCGCACCGGCCAGAACCGCCGCAGGCGCATGTCCGCCGCCCCTATCTCCCGATGACGGCGATGGACGCCGCGGTCAGCGCGGCCTTGCTGAGAATGTCGGTGACGTCGCGAGTGAAGCCCATCAGGTTGAACGGACGCGGATCCTGGGGCACGACAATGGTGCTGCCCGGCGGGATGCGAACCTCGTCATAATTCCAGAACGAGATGCGCAGCGGCCGCGCCTCGCCCGACGGCAACACCACGAAGATGCGGCTCTCGTCGGCGCCGTCGCGCGTGCCGCCGGCCAGGCGCACATATTCATCAACGCCACGGCCCGAGCGGAACTGCTGCGCCCCCGGCTGCAAGACCTGCCCCATCACCATGACATGATTGGGCCGCTTGGGAACCTGGAGGTTGTCCCCCGGCTCCACCAGCATGTCCAGTTCGGGGCGGGCCTGCAGAACGGCGGGATCGGCCTCGACCACCACGCGGCCGTGGGGCTCCGCCGAGCGCAGGGTGCTGATGGCCTGGCGGATGCCGGCGACCACCTCGCCGCCCTGTTCGCTGCCCCGCATCGCCTCCTGGCTGAGGGTCGTCGCCATCGCCATTTCAAGGTCGCGGGCCAGCACCTGATAGCTTTCGGCCTCCTGTTCGCGCACCGAGCGGCGCGTGAAGACCGCGCCCAGGGGATAGGCTTCATCGGTGAGGCCGCCGGCGCGTTCCAGCAGTTCCGACAACCGTTCGCCGCGCCGAATGGCATAGGTGCCGGGGCGGCGCACTTCGCCGCCGAGGGCGACCATTCCCCGCTCCTGCCAGCCGAACCGCGGCGGCACCCGCACATGGTCGCCCGCCGTTACCGTCAACCCGCCGTCCGCGCGCAGGGAAATCTGGCGCCGCACCGCCGTTCGCGACGGCAGCCCCGGCTCGCCCAGGCGCATGACCTCGATATTCTCGGCGTCGGCGTGCAGGGTCAGGCCCTCGCTGGCGGCGATGACGTCACTGACCGCCGTGTCGGGGGCGACGGGATAGGCGCCGGGCTCCTGCACCTCGCCCTGCACATTGACGGCGTGCTCAAGCATGTAGGGCAGCAGCCCGGGATGGTCCCTGAACACCTTCGGGCAGTCGAAATCGTCGCGATCGGAAAAGACGCGCTGGCGGGCGGCATCGAAGCGCGCCCCCTCGCCGTGAGCGACCAGATCGGCCAGCGCGGTCAGACCGGTGCAGGGGCCGGCCCCCTCGCCGGCCAGTACGCGCTGGACCGATGGTCCGGACAGAAAGCGCACGCTGGACATCGACAGGAACACCACCTGGTCGCTTTCTTGCAGGCGATGGTCCTCGATGCCCGCCAGCACCCGCCGGGGGGAGAACGGCACATAACGCGGCGCGCCGGTGCCGGCGTCCCAGCGGCGAACGGCGCCGAAGAGCATATAGGGCTTGTCCCCCAACACCTTGCCCGAGCGCATCAGCGCCTGCAGGCTCGGCGCCGAGCGCAGCGCCCGCGCCCCCGGCACGGTGACATGGCCGGTGAGCTCGAAATACTGCTCGCGCCCTTCCGAGCGCTTCTCGACATGCAGGATGTCGCCGGACGCCACCGTCGCGGCACCGCTGTCCAGGGGTTCGACGACGGTGCGGCTGTTGTCGTCGACGGCCAGGCGGGAATAGCGATAGCCCCGGGGCCGCAGGCCGCCGCCCGCGAGATCCAGCAGCCGCTCGGCGCTGATGGCGGGGCGGTCCAACTCGTAGATGCCGGGCCGCAGCACCTCGCCGGCCACGGCCACGGTGGGGCCCAAAGTCGGAATGAGGATGCGGTCCCCCGCCTGGAGGGCAAAGTCGGCGGCGCCGTTGCCGCCCAACAGGTAATCGTACAGATCAATATCGTGCGAGGCGGCGCCGCGCTGCAGTCGGATGCGGCGCAGCGATCCGGTCTTGCGCACGCCCCCCGCGGCGGCCAGGGCGTCCAGCAGCGTCGACAGGCCCGTCACCCGGTGCAGGCCGGGCTGGCGCACCTCGCCCGCGACCAGGACCTGGAATTCGCGCACCGCGCCGATGGAAACGAAGCTTTCGGTGTCGAGGAAGACCTCGCCGATCTGCGAGGTCAGTTCCCGGCGGAACTCGCCGAAGCTGCGGCCGGCGGCGGCGATCGGCTGCAGGCGCGGCAGCAGCACCCGCCCCTCGCGGTCGACGCGCGTGCGCAGGGTCTCGTTCACCTGTCCGCGCAGGCTGACGACGATCTCGTCGCCCGGCCCCAGGCGGTAGCTGTCGCTGGCCATCCCCACCAGAAGGCCGGGATCAAGCGCTGGAACCTGATTGAAAAACTCATAGCCGAACTGCACGAGATCGGCCCGCGCGCGCTCGGAATAATCCGCCTCAAGCGCCGAGACTCTCTTGTCCCGGCCGGCATCATCAGGCCTTCCCCGGTCGGCGTCAGAGGGCGGCTGCACCTCGTCCAGCGGCGAAAGCACCTGCCGCTCATCACCGCCGCCCTGCTGCAGGCGTTCCTCCGCCATCCGCCTAAGGTCATAGGGGATGTCCGGCTGCTGCGCCCAGACGGCGCCGGGAAGCAGCAAAAACGTGAAAAGCATCAATAGGCTGGTCGCACGGCGCATCCGGGGTCTCGCCTTCCTGGTCACATCATGCCGTTCGGTATAGGAACCCTAGCCAAGAGGATACGGTCCGACAAGCGCCTTGCCGGGGCCGACCAGGGTTACGTCTGGCCGCGCGGAGCGTGGGCCGGCTTCAGCACCCACATCTCCAGGGGCGGTGTCTCCGGGTCGACATGCTGACGGCTTCGCCAGATCTGGCCGCTGTCGGGGTCGATCCAAAAGGTATTGGTGAAGGTCCAGTCGGCATCGCGGGCGCGGCATTGCTCGTCGACGCGCAAAACCGTATGGCGCGTACCGAATATTTCGATGTCTTCCACGCCACGCACCCGCATCCGCCCCTGCACCACTAAGCCAAACCAGTCACCACGGTCGATGTCGACCAGCCGGCGCCACGTCTCCCCGTCCAAGGCTTCAGGGGCCCGGCGCAGGGGGTCATCTTCAACGAAAACCGTTTTACGCAGGTTAAAGGGCAGGCCGGCGGTCTTGACCAGCCGCCCCCCGCGCGTCACCACAATGGCGTTATCGGCACTGAACCAGGAAAGCTCGTCGCCCCGGGCCACGCCCAGAACCAGAACGCTTTGCGGACCACGGCCAAACTTGCCGACCACGCTGGCATAGGGCAGCGCCCGCACGCGCTCCACCTCGGCGACGATATCGACATCGCCGCCGCCCAGGTCCTCAATCGACCCGAGGACGCGGCCCAGGCGTGACTGACCGCACCCGGCCAGCACGACGGCCGACGCCAGGGTCAAAAGGAACCCCCGCCGGCCGGCCGCGCCCACCCCGGGTCACCTACTAGTTCGTGGTCGTCGTGGTGGTGGTGGTGGTCGTCGTGGTCGTGTCGTCGTCGTCACCCGACGCAACGGCAACGATACCGCCCAGGGCCAAGGCACCGGCACCCACGGCGGCCACACCAACGGTCAAGCCGCCAGCCGCCGCACCGGCCGCCGCACCGGCACCGGCGGCCGCACCGGCACCCGCGCCGGCACCAGCACCCGCGCCAGCACCAGCACCAGCACCAGCACCACCGGACCCCGCTCCGGCCCCGGCACCCGCGCCGCCCGAAGCCTGTGCGAAGGCGTAAGGTTGGGCGCCAACCACCGCCAAGATCATGCCCAACGCAAGGGCCCGTGCGACTTTGGCCATTTGGCCTCCTCCTTTTCCGCATCCAGCGCAACAGATGAGGAACAATACATCAAGCGGGGTACCTAGAACAACGGCATTATACGGTTTGGCGGCCGCGCAAGGCGTCGCGGACCAGGACAAGCATGATCGCCGCCGTCGTCCCCACCACCAGCGCCAGCGCCAGTAGAAACACCGGGCGCGGGCTGGTCGGCTCGGCCGACGCCACCGGCCCCGACACCACGTCGACCGAGAACGGCACGTCCGCCATCGCCGCCATCCGCAGTTTTTCTTGCGCCGTCAAGGCGTTGACCAACGCGGTACGGTATTCTGCCACGGCCGTGCGCTGAAGTTGCGTTTGCAGATAGTCGACATAGCGGCTGGTGCGGGCCAGGGTGCGCTCGCGCAGGATGGCGTCGGCCTCGCGGTGGAGGTGCATGAGCAGCGCCCGCCCGAAATCGCGGTCCTCGTGTTCCAGCGAGGCCGTGACGATGGGGCTGTCCCGCGACACCGCCACCACCACCTCGTCTTCCAGGAAGGTCAGCACCCGCCGCGGCGACGGCGGCTCCCACGCCTCCCGCGGCAGCCCCAGCCATGCCTTCACGGCGCGCACCGCCTTGCCGACCGCGCCGGGCTCGGGCTCGCGCCACGTACCGGCCTCGGCGTCCCAGTCGTCGGCGAACATGCCCAACATCAGTTCGTCTGATTGTAGCAGCCGCTGCGCCACCTCCTGCGACTGCAACAGGGCGCGGTACAGGTCGATCTTCTGGACGTCGCCGCCGCCGGGAAGCTGCATTCCCACCGCGCCGGCCAGCTCGCCGAGGGCGCCCATCCGGCTGCCGCCTTCGCCCTCGACCGGCGCGACCTTCAGATCCACCGTGTAGCGATAGGTGGCGATGTTAAGATAAAGTAAAACCAAGGTGAATGTCGCGACGGCAAACAACAAGATAAACCATTTGCGCCGCCAGATTCGCACCACCAGTTCGCGCAGGTCGATCTCGTCCTCGACCAAAACCTCGGGGGCGCGATGCAATGTGTTCAAGGCCCTGTCCTTCATGTCTGGTGCCGTGGCGCGTCGCGCCGGCCGCGGATAATCCTACGAAACAAAACTTGCCGCAAGGTGGCCGGGCGGGCGCCGCGGGTGTGTTGCCTGCGGCTGCGGTGTTGTGTCTGGCGATACGTCGCGGTACTTTAGTGTGTCATATTGCTTAGGTCACTATCGGGGTTGGGGGGGTATGCCGGAAATGCTACCGCAGGCAACGCCTTTCCTGGCGAATCTGCTGCTGTCACTCCCCAGGCGGGCGAAGGTCTCTATACTTGTCGCCACCGATGCGACGGCTGTATTTCTGGCCGCGTGGCTCGTTTTCGCGCTGGCGCGCCACCATGTGACCCTCGGCGCCCTGCCGGCGAAGCCACTTTTGTTCCTGGCCCTGATCGTGCTGACCGTCGCGGTTTCGACCGCGCTGGGGCTGTATCGTTCCGTGCTGCGTTACAGCGGCCGCTGGGTGATGCTGACGGCGGCCAAGGCGACGGCACTGGTGGTCGCGCTGACCGCGCTCATCTTTGCAGTACTTGCCCAACCCTTGGATTTCATGCTGCTGCCGCTGCTGTGGCCGGTGCTGACGATGGCCCAGGCGGGCACGCGGCTGGCGGCCAAGCGCCTGCTGTGCGGCAACCCGCGAAGCGCGAGCGAGCCGGTGGGCATCTACGGGGCGGGCTTTGCCGGGGCCGAACTGGCGACGGCCATGCGGCTCAGCGGCCGCTTCCGGCCCGTGGCCTTTTTCGACGACAACCCGGAATTGCAGGGGCGCTCCGTCGACGGCATCCAGGTCCATTCGCCGAAGGACATCGCCAAGGTCACGGCGGCGCGGGGAATCCGGCGCCTGGTGCTGGCGATGCCCAGCATCTCGGCGCGGCGCAAGCGCGAAATCGTCGAGCGCCTGGCGCGCCAGCACGCCATTCGCGTCCAGACGCTGCCGTCGCTGAGCAATCTGCTGGGCGGCAACGTCAATCTGGACCAGATGCGCGACGTCTCGGTCGAGGAGCTTCTGTGGCGCGATCCGGTGGTGCCGATGAAGGAACTGCTCGACCGCGATGTCCGCCGCCGCGCCGTGGCCATTACCGGCGGCGGCGGCTCGATCGGCTCGGAACTGGCGCGGCAGATTCTCAAACTCCGCCCCCGTCGGCTGGTCATCGTCGAGAACAGCGAATACGCGCTGTACAGCATCCAGCAGGAGCTGGAACCACAGAACAACGCCCTTTCGGAGCCGGCGGAGCTGTCCTTCGTCCTCGGCACCGTCTGCGACAGCACCGCCATGACGCGGCTGTTCCGCCAGCACAGCATCGACACCGTCTACCACGCCGCGGCCTACAAGCACGTGCCGCTGGTGGAAGGCAATCCTATCGAGGGCGTGGTGAACAACGCCATCGGCACCTGCCGCACCGCCCAGGCGGCGTCGGCGGCGGGCGTGGCCAAATTCGTCCTTATCTCGACCGACAAGGCGGTGCGGCCGACCAATGTCATGGGGGCCTCGAAGCGGCTGGCGGAACTGGTCCTCCAGGGCCTGGCGGAGCGGGATGACCGCGGCACCGTCTTCACGATGGTTCGCTTCGGCAACGTACTCAACTCGGCGGGCTCGGTGGTGCCGTTGTTCCGGCGCCAGATCGCCGCCGGCGGGCCGATCACCCTCACCCACCGCGACATCGTGCGCTACTTCATGACCATTCCCGAGGCCGTCAGCCTCGTCCTCCAGGCGGGGGCGATGGCACGCGGCGGCGAGGTCTTCGTCCTCGACATGGGAGAGCCGGTGCGCATCTACGACCTGGCAGTGAAGCTTGTTCACCTCAGCGGCTACGCCGTCAAGGACGGCGCCAATCCCGATGGCGACATCGCCATCCAGATCAAGGGCCTGCGGCCGGGCGAAAAACTCTTCGAGGAACTGCTGATCGGCAGCGACACACAGCCGACGCCCCACCCGCGCATCCTCAAGGCGCAGGAGCATTCGCTCGACTGGACCCACCTCAACGCCCTCCTCAACGGCATCGAACTGGCCGCCGCGACCCGCGACGCCGACAAGGTGGTGCAGTTGCTGGGACAAGCGGTGTCGGAATACGTGCCGTGGTGCCAGCCCGAGGCCGCCGCCCCCCACCCCCTCGCGCAGGCGTCAACCGCCTGATCGGGCCGCGCCGCCCGTCCAAAGGGCGCCGCTTTTCGTCACTCCCGCGCAGGTGGGAGTCCAGGGGCGGCCGTTCGGCTGTTTCCCCCCTTCGTGGGAATGGCTTTCGACTTAGGGGCGCCTGGACTTCACCGGCAGGCGTTCACGCCGCCATAACGCCGCTCGCGCCGCTGGTAATCGGCGACGGCCGCCTCCAGGTCTTGCTTCTGGAAGTCCGGCCACATCCGGTCGACGAAGACCAGTTCGCTGTAGGCGATTTGCCACAGCAGGAAGTTGCTGACACGCTGCTCGCCGCTGGTGCGGATGAGCAGGTCCGGGTCGGGCACGTCGGCGCTGAAGTGGTAGGCGCTGAAGGCCGCGTCGTCGATGTCGTCGACCGTCAGCCGCCCCGCCGCCACTTCCGCCGCCAGGCGCCGCGCGGTGGCGGCGATCTCGTGCCGGCCGCTGTAATTGAGGGCGATGGTCAAGACCAGCCTGTCGTTGCCGGCGGTCCGGGCCTCGCCCTCGTTCATCAACGCCACGATTTCCGCCGGCATCGCCGTGCGATCCCCGATGAAGCGTATCCGCACGCCGTCGCGGCGCAGTTTTTCCACCTCGCGGCGCAGATACAACCGCAGCAGCCCCATCAACGCCTCAACCTCGGCGCGCGGGCGCTTCCAGTTCTCGCTCGAAAAGCCGAAAAGGGTCAGGTACGGAATATCAAGGTCCAGCGCCGCCTGAACCGTCCGCCGCACCGCCTCGACTCCCTGCCGGTGCCCCGCGGTGCGCGGCAAGCCTCGGCGCATGGCCCAGCGGCCGTTGCCGTCCATGATGATGGCGATGTGCCGGGGCGCTGACGCCCCCGGAACGGCGTGCGGAACGAAAACGTTCATGCCAAGCGAACCCGGAGCAGTGCGATTGCCTTCGTCTTCGGTGCCGGCGCCGTGCGGTGCCATTCGGCGCCGTGAAACACCATCGGTTATGCCTTGACGATTGTCAAAAAATACTTGGCTCCCACAGCATTCGCGCCGGAGCGTCAAATTCAGATACCGGCAATACTGATGCGCAAGCCATCATGGACCCACCCGATGAACATGGCTTTAACCGCCTGCCGCGGGTGGTGCCTAGACTTCCCGCCAGATTGACCGAGGTGCCTCGACAGGCGAGTACGGAACAGCCGGAACGTTTTGCCAGATGGACCGGGGAGCGCATGGATCATCCGCCGGGGCCGATTGCCTTCATCGATCTCCACACCCAGAGCAACCGCATCCGCGGCCGCGTCGAGGCGGCCTGGCGGCGCATCCTCGACCACGGCGCCTATGTCATGGGCCCGGAGGTTGGGGAACTGGAGGCGCGGCTGGCGGCGCATTGCGGCGGCGGCGTCGAGGCAATCACCTGCGCCAGCGGCACCGACGCACTGTGGCTGCCGCTGCTGGCGCTGGGCATCGGCGCCGGCGACGCGGTCTTCCTGCCCAGCTGGACCTTTGCCGCCACCGCCGAGGCGGTCTGCCTGGCCGGCGCCACCCCCGTCTTCGTCGACATTGAGCCCGCCGGGGCCACACTGGACCCGGCCAGCCTCGCGGCCGCCGTCGAGGCCACCCGCCGACAGGGCCGGTTGCGGCCGCGGGCGGTCATCCCGGTGGACATCTTCGGTGTCCTCGGCGCCTATGACGCCGTCAACGCCATCGCCGCCGCGCACGGGCTCGCGGTGATCGCCGACGCCGCCCAATCCTTCGGCGGCGGGCTGAACGGCCGGCGCGTCGGCACCCTGGCCGATGTCACCGGCACCAGCTTCTACCCCTCCAAGCCACTGGGCTGCTGGGGCGACGGCGGCGCCATGTTCACCGCCGATGCCGCCCTTGCCGACGTCCTCCGCTCGCTGCGGGCGCACGGCCAGGACGGCGACGGCGGCGCCGTCCGTGTCGGCACCAACGCCCGGCTCGATTCCCTGCAAGCGGCGGTGCTGATCGAGAAACTGGCGATCTTCGACGACGAGATGCGGCGGCGCCACGCCGTGGCCGACCGCTACCACCGGGGCCTCGCGGGGCTGGTCGAGGTGCCGGAGGTTCCCCCCGGCTGCACCCCCGCCTGGGCGCTCTACACCATTCGCACGGGGCGGCGGGAGCATCTGCGGCACGCGCTGGCCCGCCGAGGTGTGCCCACGCGCGTCTTTTACGACCGCCCCCTCCACCTGCAGCCGCCCTACCGCGCCTGTCCGGTTGCTCCCGACGGCCTGCCGGTGACCGAGCGGCTAATGGGCCAGGTGCTGAGCGTGCCGATGCATCCCTATCTCGACTACGGGACGCAACGCTACATCATCGAGGCCGTGCGGGAGGCGCTGGCGGAATGACCAGAATCGCCATCATAGGCTGCGGGCGGCAGGCGCCGAAGCACATCAGCGGCTTTCGCCAGGTGCCCGACGTCGAGGTCGTCGTCGCCGACCGTCATCGCGAACGCGCCGCCGCCCTGGCGGAGCGCGAAGGCGTTCCGGCGGCGGGCGGCGTCGACGAGGTGTTCGCCGACCCCGGCGTCGCGGCGGTGGACATCTGCACCCCCACCCGCACCCACGCCACCCTGGTCCGCCAGGCCCTCGCCGCCGGCAAGGACTTCTTCTGCGAGAAGCCGCTTTGCGAGACGGCGGCCGAGGCGCGCGAGTTGCTGAGCCTGGCCGAGCGGGCCCGTCTCATCGGCATGGTGGGATACATCTATCGCTTCGCCCCCACCATGATGCGCGCGCGGGCCATTCTTGACGGCGCCCCGGCGACCGGGCGAAGCCCCGCCCTCGGCCGTCTCACCGCCTGCACGCTGCGGCTGGGGGCCCGCGACACGGCCGCCGCCTGGAAGTACCGCCGCGACCACGGCGGCGGCGCCGTGCTGGAGATGCTCGTGCACATGCTCGATCTCGCGCACTGGCTGTTCGGCGCCGTCACCGCCGCCGAGGTGCTGGTCGAAGAGGTGCTGCGGGCGCCGATCGACGGCGGGGGCGCGGCGGAGGATTTCGTCATGGCGCGCTGCCACACCGAGGCCGGCGTTCCCGTCTTCATCCAGGCCGACCTGGTGACCCCGTCGTTCACGCATTTCCTGGAGGTGCAGGGCGACAACGGCACGCTGATGGCCTCGATCCGCCCGGACATGCCGCAATTCGTCGATCTCATCGAGGCGGCCGGAGGCTACGCCGCCGGGCGCACGGACATCGGCAGCGGCCCGTCCAACATATACGCCGCCCAACTCGCCAGCTTCGTGAGGGCGATCAGGGACCGCACCCCGCCCGACCGCTGCACTCTGCACGACAATCTGCGCGTCATGGAGACGCTGGAGATGATCCGGCGCCAGCGCCGGTCGGTGGCGTAGCGCACCGGTCAGCGGACCCGCGTCGCCTCCAGCCAACGGGCGGCGTCGGCGACCTGCTGTTGCAGGCCGGGGCGCGCGGCGCGCCAGCCCAGGGCGCGGCGGGCGAAGGCGGGGTCGGCAACCAGAACGGCGGGATCGCCTGGGCGCCGTCCCGCCTCGCGGACCGGCGGCGGGCGTCCGGTGACCGCCGCCACGGCCGCGACGACCTCGCGCACCGAATGCCCCTTGCCGGTGCCCAGATTGGCCGCCAGCGGTGTGCCGCCGGCCAGCAGCCTCTGCACCGCCAGGACATGGGCGGCGGCCAGGTCCGACACATGCACATAGTCGCGCACGCAGGTGCCATCGGGGGTGTCGTAATCGGTTCCGAAAACGGCTATGTCCGGGCGCAGGCCGAACGCCGCCCGCAGCGCCAACGGAATGAGATGTGTTTCCGGATCGTGATCCTCGCCCAGTTCACCGTCGGGGTCGGCGCCGGCGGCGTTGAAATAGCGCAGCGCCACGAAGCGCGGCCCTCCCGCGGCGGCGGCGTCGGCGAGGATCTGCTCGACCATCAGCTTGCTGCGGCCATAGGGATTGACCGGCCGCAGCGGGTGGTCCTCGGGGATCGGCACCGCCTGCGGCTCGCCATAGACGGCGGCGGAGGAGGAGAAGACGACGGCGTCGACGCCGCCCGCCCCCATCGCCCGCAACAACGCCAAAGTGCCGCAGACATTGGTTCGGTAGAAGTTTTCGGGGTCGCGCACCGATTCGCCGGCCTCGATGCGGGCGGCGAAATGCACCACCGCCGCCGGCCGGTGCCGCGCCACCGCCGCCGCCAGCCGCGCCTCGTCCTCCAGGCGCCCCACCTCCAAGGGGCCCCAGCGGACGGAGCCGCGTGCGCCGTTGGAGAGATCGTCATACACCACCGGCCGCAGGCCAGCCCGCGCCAGGGCCTTGCAGGTGTGGCTGCCGACGAAGCCGGCGCCGCCGGTGACCAGGATGGTGGGGGCCGACACGCTAATGCCCCGGAGGCTGTCTCTGCGGACGTCCACTTTAACCTTTTTGCTGCGCGCGGTACCACCCCGGCGTTAGGCTTGGGCCTTGCCGCGCCCCCTGGGGAGTGAGACGTGCCGCCCGACGCCCGGATGCTCGACGCCCTGTTCGCGTCGCCGCATATCAACATGGCCTTGCTCGACCGCCGCTTCCGCTTCCTGCGGGTCAACGCCGCCTATGCCGAATCCTGCGGCCGGCCGCCGGAGTGGTTCGTCGGGCGGGGGCATTTCGACCTATACCCCTCGCCGGAAGCCGAGGACGTGTTCCGGCGGGTCCGGGACAGCGGCGAGAGCTATGCGATCAGCGAACTCGCCTTCCAGCACCCCAACCAGCCCCAACGCGGCACCACATATTGGAACTGGAGCCTGCACCCCATCCCCGGCGCCGACGGACGCACCGAGAACGTGCTGTTGACGATCGTGGACGTCACCGAGCGGGTGCGGGCGCGACGGCTGGCGGCGGAGCGCGAATTGCTGGTGCAGGAGTTGAATCACCGGGTCAAGAACAACCTGCAGATTGTCGCCAGCCTCGCCACCCTGCAAAGCGCCTCCCACCCCCATGCCGCCGAGCCGCTGAAGGAATTCGCCGAAAAGGTGCACATCATCGGCAAGGTGCACGAGCGCCTGGCCCTGGACCCCGATCTGTCCACGGTCGACATGCAGCGCCAGCTTGAGGATCTCTGCGACGGGCTGATGGCGGTCCACGGGCGGCGCGGCCTGCGCTGCGCGGTCGACGCGCCGGCGCTGATGCCGGTGGACGAGGCCATGCCAGTCTCGCTGCTGGTCGCCGAACTGGTCATCAACGCCCTCAAGCACAGCTTCCCCGACGGCCGCGAGGGCACGGTGCGAGTGGTCATGCACAGCGAAGACGGCCGCGCCTGCACGCTTCGCGTTGCCGACGACGGCGTCGGCGGCGTGGTCACGGCGACGAACGGGGAAGAGCCGCAATCCCTCGGCCTGCGCATCATCGCCGCCCTGGCGCGACAAATTGGCGGGCGCCTCGCCATCACGTCGGACGAGCACGGCACCGAATGGCGCATTCGGTTCCGCTGCCCTGAAAGCTGCAGCTGCGCCTGTTAGGTTCGTGGGCTCTTGTTCAGAAGCCGGCCCTCAGAAGCCGACGGGGCGTTCCTTCGCCAGGCGGTCGAAGGCCAGCAGCGTCTCGATGAGGGCGGGCATGTCGCGCAGCGCGACCATGTTGGGGCCGTCGGAGGGGGCGCGGTCGGGATCGGGGTGTGTTTCGACGAACACCCCGGCCACGCCCACGGCCACGGCGGCGCGCGCCAGCACCGGCGCGAAACGCCGGTCACCGCCCGACGAGCCGCCCTGCCCGCCCGGCTGCTGCACGGAATGGGTGGCGTCGAAGACCACCGGGCAGCCGGTTTCGGCCGCCATCAGCGGCAGGCCGCGCATGTCGGCGACCAGGGTGTTGTAGCCGAAGCTGCTGCCGCGCTCGGTGACGATGACATCGGCGTTGCCGGTGCCCTCGGTGAGTTTGGCGACGACGTTCTTCATGTCCCAGGGGGCGAGGAACTGGCCCTTCTTGACATTGACGGCGCGCCCGGTGCGCCCGGCGGCCAGCAGCAGGTCGGTCTGGCGGCACAGGAAGGCGGGAATTTGCAGCACGTCCACCGCCTCGGCCACCGGCGCGCATTGCGGCGCCTCGTGCACATCCGTCAGCACCGGGCAGCCGAAGGACTCGCGGATCTCGGCGAACACCGGCAGGGCGGCGTCGAGCCCCATGCCGCGCCGGCCCGCAAGGCTGGTGCGGTTGGCCTTGTCGAAGCTGGACTTGTAGACCAGCCCGATGCCGGCGCCCGCGCACATCTCCACCAACGCCGCCGCCGTCTCCAGCGCGTGGGCGCGGCTTTCCATCTGGCAGGGCCCGGCGATCAGCGCCAGCGGGCGGTCATTGCCGAAGGTGACGTTGCCGACGGTGACGTGTTTCATGCCGTTGATTTAACACAGAGGCACAGAGACACAGAGAAAACCTGAAAGGAGAAAGATTGCGCCATAGGCGCACTTTCGTTTTCTCGCCGACTCCTCTGTGCCTCTGTGTCTCTGCAGTTCAAAATAATAACCTAAACCAGCCGCGACTGCTTCACCGCCGCCGCCACGAAGGAGGTGAACAGCGGATGCGGGTCGAAGGGCTTGGACTTCAGTTCCGGGTGGAACTGCACGCCGACGAACCAGGGGTGGTCGGGCAGTTCCACGATCTCGGGCAGCAGCCCGTCGGGCGAGATGCCGGAGAAGATCAGCCCCGCCGCCTCCAGGCGCTCGCGATAGTTCATGTTGACTTCGTAGCGGTGGCGATGGCGCTCGAAGATACGTTCGGCGCCGTAAATCTCATGGGCCTTGCTGCCCGGCTTCACCAGGCAATCATAGGCCCCCAGCCGCATGGTGCCGCCAAGGTCGCCGGCGGCGGAGCGGCGCTCGATCTCCTCGCCGCGCATCCACTCCGTCATCAGGCCCACCACCGGCTGATCGGCGGGACCGAACTCGGTCGAGGTGGCCTCGGGCATGTCCGCGAGACCCCGCGCCGCCTCGATCACCGCCATCTGCATTCCGAAGCAGATGCCGAAATAGGGGATGCCGTGCTCGCGGGCGAAGCGCACCGCCGCGATCTTGCCCGAGGCGCCGCGCTCGCCGAAGCCGCCCGGCACCAGAATGCCGTGGACGTTCTCCAGCCGGTGCAGGGCGCCTTCCTCGTTCTCGAAAATCTCGGAATCGATCCAGTCGAGCTTGACCTTGACGTGGTTGGCGATGCCGCCGTGGGTAAGGGCCTCGGCCAGCGACTTGTAGGAGTCGAGCAGGCTGGTGTATTTGCCCACCACGGCGATGGTGACGTCGCCCTCGGGATGGCGGATGCGCTCGCCGATCTCGGTCCAGCGCGACAGGTCGGGGGGCGGCACGTCGACGAGGCCGAAATACCGGCAGACCTCGTCGTCCAGGCCCTCCTCATGGTACTTGATCGGCACCTCGTAGATGACATCCACGTCCAGCGCCGGGATCACCGCCTCGCGCCGCACGTTGCAGAAAAGCGCGATCTTGCGGCGTTCGCCCTCGGGGATGGGGCGGTCGGAGCGGCACAGCAGCATGTCGGGCTGAATGCCGACGCTGAGCAGTTCCTTCACCGAGTGCTGCGTGGGCTTGGTCTTCAACTCCCCGGCGGTGGGGATGTAGGGCAGCAGGGTCAGATGCAGGAACATCGACCGCTCCGGCCCCAGTTCATTGCCGAGCTGGCGGATGGCCTCCAGGAAGGGCAGGCTCTCGATGTCGCCCACCGTGCCGCCGATCTCGCAGAGCACGAAATCCTCGTCCGTCAGGTCGCCTTTGACGAACTCCTTGATGGCGTCGGTGACGTGCGGGATCACCTGCACCGTGGCGCCGAGATAGTCGCCGCGGCGTTCGCGGGCGATGACGGTGGAATAGATGCGCCCGGTGGTGACGTTGTCGCTCTGGCGCGACGGCACGCCGGTAAAGCGTTCGTAGTGCCCGAGGTCGAGGTCGGTTTCGGCGCCGTCGTCGGTGACGTAGACCTCGCCGTGCTGATAGGGGCTCATCGTGCCGGGATCGACGTTGAGATAGGGGTCCAGCTTGCGCAGCCGGACCTTGAAGCCCCGCGCCTGCAGCAGCGCGCCGAGGGCGGCGGCGCCCAGACCCTTGCCCAGGGAGGAAACGACGCCGCCGGTGATGAAAATAAAGCGAGTCATCTATGCACGCGCACTTGAACCCACTGCCGCCCGGCCCGGCCGAAGCGGCAAACGAGAAGCCGGCGCCGGGGCCGGCGGAACGGCCGCCTCAGCGCGTCGGCGGCGCCGGCTCGGCGGGAGCCTGCGGCGCCGTCTGTCCGGCGGGCGGCGCCACTGGCTGATCCAGAAGGCTGCCGGGCTCGCCGCGCTGATTGGCCAGAATCGCCAGGGCAATGCTGGTGACCATGAAAGCGGCGGCGAGAACCGCGGTGGTGCGCGTCAGCAGGTTGCCGGCCGCCCGCCCCGTCATCAGGCCGCCGCCGCCGCCACCGCCGCCGCCGCCGCCGATGCCGAGCGCGCCGCCCTCAGAGCGTTGCAGCAGGATCACCGCGACCATGCCGATGGCGATGAGCAGATGGATGACGAGAACGACTGTAATCATAAGCCCACCAAAGCTGCGCCCCGCCGGCCGCCGCCGGCGAGGCCTCAGACGTCGATCGTTTGCCGTGCCCTCTATTTATTCGTTGACGCGGCAAAAGGCCAGAACGAATCCCGCCCTCACCGCGAACTTTGCGCGATGGCCCAGAAGTCGTCGATCTTGAGGCTGGCGCCGCCGATGAGGCCGCCGTCGACGTCGGCAAGCGCCAACAGCTCGCGCGCGTTGTCGGGTTTCATCGAGCCGCCATAGAGAATGCGCATTCCGCCGGCGGCGCCATCGCCCAGCGCTGCGGCGAGTTCGGCGCGGATGGCGGCGTGCACTTCCTGCGCCTGCTCCGGGGTCGCCACGCGGCCGGTGCCGATGGCCCACACCGGCTCATAGGCGATGACGGTGTTGTCCGGCGTCGCCCCCTCGGGCAGCGAGCCCAGAAGCTGGCGGCGGTTGACCGCCAGGGTCTCGCCGGCGTCGCGCTGCGCCAGCGTCTCGCCGATGCAGATGATGGCCGTGAGCCCGGCAGCGTGGGCGGCGGCGGCCTTGGCGCGCACCACCGCGTCGGTCTCGCCGTGGTCGGCGCGGCGCTCCGAGTGGCCGACGATCACGAAGTCGCACCCGGCGTCCTTGAGCATCGGCGCGCTGATGTCGCCGGTGTGCGCGCCGCTGGTTTGGGCGTGGCAGTCCTGGCCGCCGACGGCGACGCCGCTGCCGCCCACCGCGCGCACCACCTCGGTAATCAGCGTGAACGGCGGGCAAACCAGCAGGTCGCAGCCTTGCGCCCCCGCCTCCCGCAGCTTGGCCGCCACGCCGGCGGCCAGCGCCGTGCCGTCGGCGGCAAGGCCGTTCATCTTCCAGTTCCCCGCAATCAGCGGCCGCCTTTTGTTCATGGCTCGTTTCCCTCCCTTGGCGATCATTGCGCCGCCGCTCATTTAACACAGGGCGCGGGGGTTTGCCAGCGGCGGCGGCGCGGCGCGCGGGTGTTGCCCCGCGGTTGCGCGCCACTTATGATGCCGCCTCTCGCGCCATCCCACTGGTTAGGCAACGTCCGCGCCATGCTCAACGCCCTGCGCAAAAACATCCGGTCGGTCTTCTTCAAGATCCTGTTCGCCATCCTGGTTCTCAGCTTCGCGCTGTGGGGCGTCGGCGACATGGTCCGCACCGTCGCCGTCGGCGGCGCCGCCGTCGAGGTCGGCGACACCGCCGTCTCCTCGCAGGAGGTGGCGCGGCGCTACCGCAGCGAACTGCGGCGCCTGCAGCAGGCGCTGGGCGGCGATTTCAATTCCGAGCAGGCCCGCGCGATGGGCGTGCCCGACATGGTGGTGCAGCAGATCGTCACCGACGCGCTGCTGCGGGAGGAGGCGCGCTCGCTGGGCATCGCCGTGCCCGATGAGAGCGTGCGCCAGCGCATCGCCGAGAATGAGGCCTTCCGCAACGAGTTGGGGCGCTATGACCCCAACCGCGTGCGCGCCATCCTCGCCCAGGCGGGCCTGACGGAGGCCGCGTTCATCGAGGCCGAACGCGCCGACGCCATCCGCGAGCGGCTGATGGGCGCCGTGGCCGGCGCCGTGGCGGCGCCGACGACAATGGTCGAGACCCTGTACCAGTTCCGCGAGGAACGCCGCGTGGCCGAGGCGGTGCTGTTCGCGGCCGCCGACATGCCCACCCCCGAGGCCCCGGACGAGGCGACCCTGCGCCGCTTCCACGAGGAAAACCCCCAGCCCTTCACCGCCCCCGAATACCGCAGCATCACCCTGGTGCGCGTGGCGCCCGACGCCGTCGCCGAAAGCATCGAGATCGACGAGGCGACGCTGCGCGAGGAGTTCGAATACCGCCGCGACGAGTTCCAGCGGCCCGAGCGGCGCCAGGTGCGCCAGATCGTCCTGGACAGCGAATCGCAGGCACAGCAGGCCCAGAACGTCGTGGCCATCGGCGGCGACCTGGAGGCGGTGGCCAACGAGGTCGGCGGCGAGGTCGTCGACCTGGGCTGGGTGGAGCGCGATTCGCTGCTGCCGGAACTGGAGGAGCCCATCTTCGCCCTCGACACCGGCGCCGTCAGCGAGCCGGTGCGAAGCCCGGTGGGCTGGCACATCTTCGCCGTCGACTCCGTCGAGGAAGGCGACGCCCAGGACTTCGAGGCCGTGCGCGAGCAGGTGGAGGCGGCGGTGCGCCGCGACCGCGCCATCGACCGCATCTATGACATCGTCAACGCCTTCGAGGACGAACGCGCCGCCGGCGCCACCATCGAGGAGGCGGCCGAGGCCCTGGAACTGCCGGTGACCCAGGCCCGCATCGACAACATCGGCCGCACGCCCGAGGGCACGCCGCCGGAAGAGGGGGCGCTGCCCCGCGCGGTGGTGGAGGCGGCCTTCGAGACCCAGGCCGGTTTCGACACCGGAATGCGCGAGATCGACGGCAACGTCTTCTTCGACCTGCGCGTCGACGAGGTCACGCCGCCGCGCCTGCGGGATTTCGAGAGCGTGCGCGAGGAGGTGCTGGCCGAGTGGCGGGCCGAGCAGCGGCGCCGGGCGGCGCGCGACGCGGCGCGCACGGCGCTGGAGCGGGTGCAGGCCGGCGAGGAGCTAGCGGCCATCGCCGCCGACTTCGGGCGCGAGGTCGAGGTTACCGAGCCCTTCACCCGCCAAGCCAGCGACGGCGCCCCGCGGGAAATGGTGGCGCGGATGTTCGAGTTGGAGCGCGGCCGGGCGACGGTTGTTGATCTGCCCGAGGGGGCGGTGCTGGCGCGGCTGCGCGAGATCGTGCCGGCGCGGCCGTCGGCGGGGGACGAAGCCTTGCGCGACCTGCGCCAGGAAGTGGCCCGCGGCCTGGGCAACGACATCGCCATGCAGTTCCTCGCCGCCCTGCAGCGCAGCCATTCGGTCACGGTCAACCGCACCAAGGTGGAAGAGGCCATTCCGTGACCCCGGCGCCCGAGTTCGCCGCCTTCGCCGCCGCCTATGAGGCCGGGCGGCCGCAGGTGGTCTGGACGCGCCTGGTGGCCGACCTGGAGACGCCGGTCTCGGCCATGCTCAAGCTGGCCGAGGGGCGACCGAACAGCTTCCTGCTGGAATCGGTCGAGGGCGGCGCCATCCGCGGGCGCTATTCCTTCATCGGCTTGAAGCCCGACGTCATCTGGCGCTGCTTCGGCGACCGCGCCGAGGTCAACCGCCGCGCCCGCGCCGAGCGCGACGCCTTCGCCCCCTGCCCCGTCGGCGAGCGGGAGGGCGCCATCGCCTCGCTGCGGGCGCTGGTGGAGGAGTCGCGCCTCGACGTGCCCGAAGGCCTGCCGCCGATGGTTTCGGGCCTGATCGGGTATATGAGCTATGACATGGTGCGCCTGGTCGAGCGCCTTCCCGACGCCAACCCCGACACCATCGGCATCCCCGACGGCATCTTCCTGCGCCCGACGGTGATGGCGGTGTTCGACAATGTCGACGACATGGTCACCGTCGTCACGCCCGTCCGCCCCGCCGAGGGGGTGAGCGCTCGCGCCGCCTATGACCTCGCCTGCGAGCGCCTGGGCGACGTGGTCGCCGATTTCGACCGCGCCCTGCCCTATCGCCGCGACGCCGGCGTCGAGGAGCACGCCGCGCCGGTGCCGGAATCGAACATGAGCCGCGAGGACTTCCACCGCATGGTGGCGCGGGCCAAGGACTACATCCTCGCCGGCGACATCTTCCAGGTGGTGCTGTCGCAGCGTTTCAAGGTGCCGTTCCGCCTGCCGCCCTTCGCGCTGTACCGGGCGCTGCGGCGCACCAATCCCAGCCCCTATCTGTTCTTTCTGGATTTCGGCGGCTTTTCCATCGTCGGCTCCAGCCCCGAAATCCTGGTGCGCCTGCGCGACGGCCGCGTGACGGTGCGCCCCATCGCCGGGACGCGCAAGCGCGGCCGCGACGAGGCCGAGGACCGGGCGCTGGCCGAGGAACTACTCGCCGACCCCAAGGAGCGCGCCGAGCACCTGATGCTGCTGGACCTGGGCCGCAACGACGTCGGCCGGGTCGCCGAGATCGGCTCGGTCAAGGTCACCGAGCAGATGGTGATCGAGTATTACAGCCAGGTCATGCACATCGTCTCGAACGTCGAGGGCCGTATCCGCGAGGGCCTTGACGCCATGGACGCCCTGTTCGCCGGCTTCCCCGCCGGCACGGTCTCCGGCGCGCCGAAGGTGCGGGCGATGGAGATCATCGACGAACTGGAGCCCGAACGGCGCGGCTTCTATGCCGGCTGCATTGGCTATTTCGCCGCCGACGGCTCGATGGACACCGCCATCGCGCTGCGCACCGCCCTGGTCAAGGACGGCACCATGTACGCCCAGGCCGGCGGCGGCGTGGTGGCCGATTCCGACCCCGAGGGCGAGTACCAGGAAAGCCTCAACAAGGTGCGCGCCCTGGTCCGCGCCGCCGAAGAGGCGGTGCGCTTCGCCGCCCGCCACGGCTGAACCGACCCTGACTCCGTAGGAGCGCCGCAAGGCGCGGAGCGCGGCCTATCCCAGCAAACGGTCCACGTCGACCGCGTCGATCTGCTCCGGCCGCAGGTATTTCTCGGCGTATTCGCGAAAAACGCCCCTGCGCAGGAACAGGTCGAACAGGTCCGGGTCGATGTGGTTGCGCTGCTTCATCCCCGCCATGATGGCGATGGCCTCGCTGACCGTCTTGGCCTTCTTGTAGGGGCGGTCCGCGGCGGTCAGCGCCTCGAAGATGTCGGCGATGGCCATGATGCGCGCCGGAATCGACATCTGCTCGCGGGTCAGGCCGTTGGGATAGCCGGTGCCGTCCATCTTTTCGTGATGGCCGCCGGCGTATTCGACGACATTGGCCATGTGCTTCGGAAAGGGAAGCTGCTCCAGCATCTTGATGGTGGCGGTCATGTGGCCGTTGATGATCTCGCGCTCCTCGTCGGTGAGCGTGCCGCGCGCCGTCTCCAGGTTCTTGACCTCGTCGGCGTCCAGCAGCGGCCGCTCCCGCCCCTCGCCGTCGTGCCAGCGTTCGGCGGCGATGCGGCGCAGGCGCTCGACCTTGTCGGGGGCCATGAACTCGCCGCCGATATTGATCTCTTCGAGGAACAGCCGGTCCTCGTCCAGTTGCGCCAGGCGCGCGTCGCGGTCTCGCGCCAACGCGCTTTTATCGCCGCCCCCGGCGACGCCGCGCCAATAGGCGGCCTCGGCCTCGGCCCGCAGGGCGGCGAAGCGCGCCTTCACGGCCTCGATACGGTCACAGATGGTTTCCAGCTTGGTGGACTTGTCCATGACATGCTCGGGCACGGTGATCTTGCCGCAGTCGTGCAGCCACGCCGCCACCTGCAACTCGTACCAGCCGTTCTCGTCGAGCCCGAAATCGCGGAACGGCGGCGCGTCGTCCTCGCACGCGGCGCGGGTGAGCATCTCGGTCAGGACGGGAACGCGCTGGCAGTGGAAGCCGGTATAGGGGGACTTGTCGTCGATGGCGCCGGCAATGACGCGGATGAAGGAATCGAGCAGATCCTTCTGTGCCTGCAACAGCGCCTGGTTCTCGATCGCCACCCCCGCCTGTGAGGCCAGCGCCCGCGCCAGGCGCACCGACGCCTCGCTGAAGGGCACCGTGCGCCCGCGCCGGTCCTTGGCGTTGATAAGCTGCAACACGCCGATGACGTGGTTTTCGGCGTCGCGCATGGGCACGGTCAGGAACGACTTGGAGCGGTAGCCGGTCTTGGCGTCGAAGGCGCGGGTGCCTGAGAAGTCGAACGCATCGTCGGCGCGGTAGGCGTCCGCCACCACCACCGGCGCCCCGGTCAGCACCGAGTGGGTCACGACGTTGTTGTGATTGGGGCTGCCGTCCTCGCGGTAAAGGGGCATGGGCGGAAAGGCCGGCTTGCGGCCGGTGGTCCCGCCGGTGGCGATGCCCAGGGCATCGTTGTGGACGATCTCGAACGACAGGCGGTCGTCGTCGGTGCGCAGATAGAGGGTACCGCCCTCGGCGCGGCACAGCGCTTTCGCCGCCAGCAAAATCTTCTCCAGCAGGCGGTCGCGATCGCGTTCGGCCGACAGGTCGATGCTGAGGTCCAGCAGAATGTTGTGCTGGTCAAAGCGCGTCGGCCATCGCTTCGCAACTCCGGTGGCCGTCATCGGCGCCACCTCCTTCGCAGGGTGGACATATACCAAAGATTAGCTTGGACGAGGCCCTAGGCCAAGCGGCGCGCCAGGGTTCTATTTGGTCTGGGCCTCGAACACCCCGTCCCAGCCGGCGCCGGGCGGATCGGTGCGCAGCGCCGCCACGCGCTCGGCATAGACGTCGTACAGCGCCTGCAGCCCCGCCGCCGCCGGCAGGCGCCGGCAGGCCGCCACCGCCTCAAGCACCGCGTCCCACTCCTGGGTGCGATAGGCCCGCAGCATCGCCGCATGGGCGGCGCGCAGCGCGGCCACCTCGGCCGCCTCGGCGCCGTCGACGAGGGTGTGAATGCGCACCGGATGGCGCCGGCCCTTGACCTGGATGAGGTCCAGTTCCAGCGCCGGCTGCTCGCCGGCGGCGCTCAGGGTATGCTCGCTGAGCACGACATCGACGCCATAGGTCTTGCACTGGCCCTCCAGGCGCGAGGCGAGGTTGACGTTGTCGCCCAGCGCCGAATAGTCGAAGCGCCGTTCGGAGCCCATATTGCCGACGCTGCACGGCCCCGAATTCAGCCCGATGCCGATGCGGATGCCGCCGTCGCCCAGCGCCGGGAACTCGGCCACCAGGTCGCGGTTGAGGTCGGCGAGGCGGTGGCGCATTGCCTGCACGGCCCGGCAGGCATTGGCGGCGTGGTCGGGATCGTCGAGGGGCGCGTTCCAGAAGGCCATGATGGCGTCGCCCATGTATTTGTCGATGGTGCCGCCGGTCTCCAGGATGGCGTCGGTCATCGGGGTCAGGAAGCGGTTGAGAAGCTGCGTCACCTCGTCGGCGGTCATGCGCTCGGCCAGCGAGGTGAAGCCGCGGATGTCGCAGAACAGGATGGTCAGGTCGCGCTGCTCGCCTCCCAGGCGCAGGCGCTTGGGGTCGGCGGCGAGGCGCTCGACCATCGCCGGGGCCATGTAGTGCGCGAAGGCGGCGCGCACGCGGCGTTTTTCGCCCTCCACCTGCAAGAAGCGCGGCAGCGACGCCGCCACATAGACGGCGATGCCGGTGACGGCGGGATAGACCGGATCGAACAGCCAGCGCCAGGCGGCGAAGGCGTGCCACGAGGCGCCGACCACCCCCGCCACCGCCGCCAGCCCCAGCGCCACCGACACGGTGAACGGCAGGCGCGGGATCTGGAACAACGCCAGCACCAGCAGCCCCAAAACCGCCACCGACAGCAACTCGGCGCCGTCGGCCCAGTCCGGCCGGGCGAGGAAGGCGCCGCTGAGGGCCTGTTCCAGCACCTGGGCGTGCAGGCCGACGCCGGCGGCGATGGGGTTCAGCGGCGTGGCGTGCTGGTCCTTGAGACCGGCGGCGCTGGAGCCGACGATGACGATGGCGCCGCGGACGCGCTCATCGGCCTTACCGGCCATAACCTGCCACGCCGGCACGACGCGCTCGGCCTGGGCGCCGCTGTCATACAGCCACAGGCGGCCCTCGCCGTCGGTGGGCACCACCACCCGGCCGATCTTGACCTCGGTGACGCCGGTTTCGGCGCCGAAGCCGGTCTCGCCGCCCGCGCCCACGGTCTTGACAATGTAGCTGCCCGCCCCCTGCGCCACCCGCAGCGCCTCGGCCGCGAGGCTGGGATAAAGCTGGTCGCCGTCGGCCACCAGCAGCGGGATGCGCCGCACGACGCCGTCGGATTCGCGCATGACGTTGAGGCTGCCGCTGCCCTTGGTGGCCTCGGCCAGAACCGGCAGCGCCGACACCGCGCCGGAGAAGCGCAGCACGAAGCGTTTCGGGTCGGGGCCCATCGAGGCGAAGCCGGCCTTGACGGGCGGCGGCGCGCCGCCCCCGCCGCCGGTGAGCACGAAGCCCATGACCGAACGCGTCTTCGCCAGCGCCTCGGCGAATATGGCGTCATGGTCGGGCAGCCGCCCCGCCGCCGCCAACTCGCGCAGCGCCGCCGTCTGCGCCGTGTCCGGCCACGTCGTCATCACCCGCGCCGGCGAGGTGCGGTCGGGCTCGGCGAAGATGACGTCGAAGGCGATGGCCGCCGCGCCGGCCTCGTGCAGGGTCAGCACCAGATCCGCCAGCATCGTCCGCGGCCAGGGCCACTGCCCCAGCCGCTCCAGGCTGGCGTCGTCGATGTCGACCACCCGCACCGGCGCCGGCAGGTATTCGCGCGGGGCAAGCCGTTGATAGGTGTCGAAGACCCGCAGCCGCAGTTCGCTCAGGGCCTGCGGATCGGCGGCGCGCAGGCCGACGGCCAGCGCCAGCACCAGCAGCGGCGCCAGTATCCTGCCCCACTTGGCCACGTCGCTCGCCCCCCTTGCCCCACAATTGCCGGACGGCCGAAAAGGCTACCACCTCCGGGGCGGGCAGGCCAGCGGCCGGGGCTCAGTCGGCGGGCTCCGAACGTAACATCGTCATGCCCGCGAAGGCGGGCACCCACGGACCGCACCGCGAACTTCGGCTGAAGGCGGCGTCCAGGGTATGGCGCCGCCGTCAACCATTCCTTGGCCTCAATTCGGAGCCCTTGCTCAGTCGGCGGGGCGGCCGAGGGAGTCCATCAGTTCGCGCCATTCGCGCGCCGACAGGCCGCTGTCCTCGGCGCTTACCGTGTCGCCGGCCAGCATACGGCGCACCACCTCCAGGCCCTTGGCCGACAGATGCGCGCCGCCCAGGCGGTACTGGGTGAAGGCCTCGTAGGTGATCGGCACCCAGCGTTTCAGCGTCTCCAGCATCGCCTCGGCGTAGACGCGGATTTCGTACTGGGCGTGATGGTCGGCGCGCAGGCTGAGGAAGTGCATCAGGTTGTGCAGGTCGATCTTCCAGTACCACTGCGTATAGGTGTTCAGGGTCAGGTTCATGCGCGCCAGTTCCCGCGCCAGGCCGCGGCGGCCCGGGTCGCGGGCGTTGCCGGCCTCGTCCTCGTTGAGCATGTCCTCGTAATGGGCGTAGTTGCGCTCGGCGTCCTCGCGCAGCAGGGCCAGCACCCGCGCCGCCTCCTCGCCCTCCAGCACCTCGCCGCGCCCCTGGCGGTTGCTGCTCGACTGCGCCGCCAGATGCTCGGGCGCGGGGATGTAGAACTCGCGGTCGAGGATGGAATAGCGCGCCGAATACTCGTTGACGTTGGCGGTGCGGTGCCGAATCCACTGCCGCGCCACGAAGATCGGCATCTTGACGTGGTATTTGATTTCGCACATCTCGAACGGCGTCGTGTGCCGGTGGCGCATCAGGTAATTGATGAGGCCGCGGTCCTCGCTGACCTTGCGCGTTCCCTTGCCGTAGGACACCCGCGCCGCCTGCACGATGGCGCCGTCGTCGCCCATATAGTCGATGACGCGCACGAATCCGTGGTCCAGGACGGGGACCGCCTCGTAGAGGATTTCCTCAAGCGCCGGCACCGTGGCCCGACGGGTGGTGTTGCGGACGTCGCGCGCGGCCGCGATGTCGCCCTGCTGCTGCTCGGTCAGGCGCATAAGTATCGTTCTCCGAAAATCGCCGGCGGATGAAATAGCGCCGAACTTTAGCCCGCGCCGCCGCCGGCATCAACGGGGCCGCGGAACTGGACCGCAATCGGCACCGGGGCTACAATTTCCGCCGCTCAAATGGGGGGGCGGCGTGTTGCCCGTCATACCAGCTTCGAACCAACGGCGTGCCCGGACGCGGTACAGGCGATGATCGTCGTCCTCGACTACGGCATGGGCAATCTGCGCTCGGTCCTCAACGCCCTCCAGGCGGTCGGCGCCGAGGCGCGGCTGGGCACCGGCCCGGCGGACGTGGCCGCCGCCGGCGCCCTTGTGCTGCCCGGCGTCGGCGCCTTCGGCGAGGCCATGCAGCGCCTAGCGGCGCGCGGCCTGGTCGCGGCGTTGCGCGACGCGGTCGGCGCCGGGGGCACGCCTTTGCTGGGCATCTGCCTGGGAATGCAACTGCTGGCGACGACGGGAACCGAACACGGCGAGCATGAGGGCCTGGGCCTGATGGCCGGGCGCGTGGTGCCCTTCGACTTCCCGCCTGAACACCGCGCGCTGCGCGTGCCGCATGTGGGCTGGAACGACGTGCGCTTTCGCAAGACCGACGGCCTGCACGCCGGCATGGGCGAGGCGCAGGCGTTCTATTTCACCCACAGCTATCATCTGCGGCCCGACGACCCCGCCGACGTCGCCGGGGTCTGCGATTACGGCATCGACTTCGTCGCCAGCGTCGAGCGCGGCAATGTCAGCGGCGCCCAGTTCCACCCCGAGAAAAGCCACCAGATGGGCCTGCGCCTGATCCGCAACTGGTTGGAGGGCGTGGCCCGTGCTTAAGCACCGCCTCATCCCCGTGCTGCTGTTGCAGAACGGCCAGCTTGTCCGCAGCGAGCGGTTTTCCATCCATCAGGTGATCGGCAACCCCATCCACGAGGTCGAACGCTTCAACCAGTGGAACGTCGACGAGCTGATCTATCTCGACATCACCCGCGACGGCGACTACGACCTGCGGCGCGACGACAAGAAGCTGCGCGGTCTGGGCACCCCGATGGAGATCCTGGAGGCGGTCAGCCGCACCTGTTTCATGCCGCTGACCTGGGGCGGACGCATCCGCGACATCGAGCAGGCCCGCGAAATCTTCAGCCGCGGCGCCGACAAGATCGCCCTCAACACCCGGGCGCTGCGCCGGCCCGAATTCATCACCGAGGCGGCGCGGCAGTTCGGCTCGCAGGCGGTCATCGTCAGCATCGACGCGCGCCGCCGCGAGGACGGCCGTTCGGAAGTGGTGACCGAAGGCGGCACCGCCCCCACCGGCCTCGACCCCGCCGACTGGGCACGCCAGGCCGAGGAGCGCGGCGCCGGCGAGATTCTGCTGCAAAGCATCGACCGCGACGGCACGGCGCGCGGCTACGATCTCGACCTCGTCGCCGCCGTGGCGGGGGCGGTGCGCATCCCCGTCATCGCCTGCAGCGGGGTGGGCACCTATGAGCATTACGCCAAGGGCATCGCCGCCGGGGCCTCGGCGGTGGCGGCGGCGAATATCTGGCACTTCAAGGAACTCGCCGACCGCGGCGGCAAGCGGGCGCTGGCCCGCGCCAACGTCAATGTCAGGATGTGAGGAGGGGTATGGCAGTCACCTATTGCACCCGATGCGTCTATCCCAGCAGCTCGGCGGCGCCGCTCACCTTCGACGAGGACGGGGTGTGCTCGGGCTGCCGCACGGCGCGGCAGGTGGAGGGCATCGACTGGGAGGAGCGCTGGCACGCCTTCGAGGAACTGATCGACTCCTATCGCGGCGACGGCGCCTATGACGTCGTCATCCCGGTCAGCGGCGGCAAGGACAGCTATTACCAGACCCATGTGGCGGTGAAGCGCCTGGGGCTGAAGCCGCTGCTGGTCACCTATCACGGCAACAACTATCTGCCCGAGGGCGAGCGCAACCTGCAACGGATGCGCGACGTCTTCGACGTCGATCACCTCATCTTCCGGCCCAGCCGCGACGTGCTCGTCAAGATGAACCTGCTCGGGTTCCGGGTGCAGGGCGACATGAACTGGCACAACCACTGCGGCATCATGACCTGGCCGATCCAGATGGCGGTGCGCCACCGCGTGCCGCTGATCCTGTGGGGCGAGCATGGCTGGGTGGACCTGGGTGGGATGTTCTCGCTCAACGATTTCGCCGAGTTCACCGCCAAGAAGCGCCTGGAGCACGACCTGCGCGGCTATGACTGGCACGACTTCACCGACGAGGGCCTGGAGCGCATGGGCCGCCCGGAACTGAAGATGGGCCTGACCGCGAAGGATTTGCAATGGGCGCAATATCCCGGCGACGAGGACATCGACGAGGTCGGCGTGCGGGGCATCTATCTGGGCTTCTACGAGGCCTGGGACGGCAACCGCAACGCCCGCATCGCCCAGGAAGAGTACGGCTGGGAGCCGGCCGAACAGCCCTTCGAGCGCACCTACCGCCGGTTCTCGAACCTGGACGACATGCACGAGAACGGCATCCACGATTACCTGAAATTCATCAAGTTCGGCTATGGCCGGGGCAGCGACCACGCCTGCAAGGACATCCGCCTGGGGGTGATGACCCGCGAGGAAGGCATCGCGATGGTGCGCCGCTACGACCACGTCAAGCCGCGCCGCGACCTGGAACGCTGGCTGGACTATGTCGGCATGAGCGAGGCGGAGTTCGACGCCATCGCCGACACCTTCCGCGATCCGCGCGTCTGGTGGATCGAGGACGACCAGTGGGTCAAGCAGGACATCTGGGGCGGCTGCTCGGCCTATGGACCGGTGCATCTGGCCGAGGACGACCCCCGCCGCGCCAAATACACGCGCGGCGCCTAGGGGCGGGAGACGACGGTGGAACGGAAATTCGGCTTCAGCACCTTTCAGGACGTCGCGCGCCGCGCGGCCGGGCGGCCCATCGTCCTGTTCGGCGCCGGCAACATCGCCGCCAAGACCAGCCGCCGCATCGGGCGCAAGCTGTCATTCCTGGTCGACAACAACCCCAACCTTTGGGACACGCAGCAGCTTGGCGTCACCGTGCGCCCGCCCGAGACCCTGACCGGCGCCGAGGCGCGGCCCTTCATCCTCATCTGCACCACCTCCTTCACCGACGTCGCGGCGCAGCTTGCGGGCATGGGCTTCGAGATCGGGCACGATTTCCTGGTCAGCCCCGTCCTCAACGACCTGCGCATCATCGCCGAGCTTGAGAGCCTGAAGACCAGCCTGCTGTTCACCAACGGCCTGCCGCCGTCCGCCGCCGAGACCGGCGGCGGCGGCCTTTACGAGCTGGACGTCGACGGCGACTGGACGGTGCGCAAGGTGCATTCCGGCAGTTGCCACGGCATCCTCGCCCACGGCGACAACTTCCTGGTCGTCGACGACGAGCGCGGGCTGATGGAGATCGACCGCGACTACCGCGTCGTGCGCTCGCGGCCGCTGCCGCCCGCCTCGCGCGGCCACGGCGTCGCCTATTGCGCCGAACTCGAACGCTATTACGTCGCCTGCTCCTACGCCGACAAGGTGTTGGCCTTCGACCGCAATTTCGAACCCGCCGGCGAAATCCTCCTGTCGCACAAATGCGCCCGCGACAAGGCCCCCGCCCACCACTGCAACGACATCTGCGTCGTCGGCACCAGCCTTTACGTCTCGATGTTCTCGCTGACCGGCAACTGGAAGCGCGACATCTTCGACGGCGGGGTGCTGGAATTCGACCTTGTGTCGGGCGAGCGCGTCGGGCCGGTCGTCACCGACCTGTGGATGCCCCACAACATCGACTTCATGGACGGCTCGCTGGTGGTCTGCGACTCGCTGCGCGGCGAGTTGCGCAAGGGCAACGCACAGCCGGTGGGGCGGTTTCCCGGCTTCACCCGCGGGCTGGCCGGCGACGGCACCTTTCATTACGTCGGGCAGAGCCGCAACCGCAATTTCAGCCGCTATATGGGCCTGTCGCAGAACATCTCCATCGACACCTCGATCATCGTCTTCGACGAGGAAACCAAGGTGTCGCGCAGCCTGTTCCTGCCCGCCAGCATCTCCGAAATCCACGGCATTGCGCTGTTGCAGCCCTTCGCCGACATCGAGCCGGCGCCATGACCGACGCCGCGCGCCCCGCCCTCGACCCGCGCCGCCTGCGCGAGCTTTACCGCCAGAAGCGCAACATCCTCCAGACCATTCGCGAGGAAAGCGGACAGGAGACCAACGACCCCCTCGCCATCCTGGTCGCCTACGACCTACAGGCGGGATCGTATCTGGCCCGCCTCGACGATCCGGCGGCGCGGGAGGTCAACGACGTCAACACCGCCAAATTCGCCCGCCTGTTCGAGGAACTGGGCGCCGCCTCGCTGCTGCACCCGGGCACCGGCGAGGGCAAGACCCTGTGCCATGTGGTCGAGAAGATGGCGGCGGCGCCGCGCCACGTCTTCGGCTTCGACATCGCGCTGTCGCGGGTGATGTTCGCCGCCCGCCACGCCCGCGCGCTGGGACAGAACGCGGTGCGCTTCTTCACCGGCAACATGCTGGAAATTCCCATACGCGACAACGCCTTCGACGTCGTGTTCACCAGCCACAGCATGGAGCCCAATGGCGGCCGCGAGGAGGCGCTGCTGCGCGAGCTGTACCGCGTGGCCGACCGCTACCTCGTCCTCCGCGAGCCGTCGTGGGAGTTGGGCGGCGCCGAGACCCGCGCCCATATCGAGCGCCATCGCTATGTCCGCGGCATTCCGGAGACGGCCCGGCGCCTGGGCTATGACGTGGTCGAGCACCGCGCCTTCGGCGACGACGAGAACCCGCGCAACGTCGCGGCGCTGACGGTCATCCGCAAGCGCGACGGCGCCGCCTCCGCCCCCGCCTGGGTGGCCGACGGTCACCCCTATGCCTCGCCGCTTCACAAGGAGCCGTTGGCGGCCACCGGCGGCGCCTATTACGCCGCCGACGACGCCCTCGCCTTCCCCATCGTCGCCGGCATCCCCTGCCTGCTGGCCGAGAACGGCATTTTCTCGACCCGTTTCCTCGCCGCCCTGGACGAATAGGCGCGCCATGCCCACAAAAGGCACATGAGCGCCGAACCCATCCCCGCCGTCCGCTCGTCCTGCGGCTGTTCCGCCACCGAGGCCGAGGCACGCGATTCCGCCTTTCGCCGGGTGCTGTGGGTGGCGCTGGCCCTCAACGCGGCGATGTTCGTGGTCGAGATCGTCGCCGGCCTGCTGGCCAACTCGGTCGCCTTGCAGGCCGACGCCCTCGACTTCCTCGGCGACGCGGCCAATTACGGCATCAGCCTGGCGGTGCTGGCGCTCAGCCTGCGCTGGCGCGCGGCGGCGGCCCTCGTCAAGGGGCTGACGATGGGGGCGTTCGGCCTGTGGGTGGTGGGGCGAACGGCGTGGCATCTGCTGCACGGCACCGTGCCCAGCGCCGAGATCATGGGCGCGGTGGCGCTGCTGGCGCTGACGGTCAATCTGGGCGTGGCGGTGATGCTGTACCGCTTTCGCGGCGGTGACGCCAACATGCGTTCGGTGTGGTTGTGCAGCCGCAACGACGCCATCGTCAACGCGGCGGTGATCCTTGCCGCCGGGGCGGTGGCCGCCACCGCCTCCAACCTGCCGGATGTGGCGGTGGCGGCGGTGGTGGCGGGCCTGGCGCTGACCGCCTCGGCGCAGGTCATCCGCCAGGCCGTCGGGGAACTGCGGCAGCCGCCGGCGCGCTGAGATTTCGTCCTTGTGCCGGGACGGCGCGTTGCGGTTCAATCGTCCGTGGAGGGAGGGTCGATCGTGCCGCTGCTGGACTGGACGGACGAACTCAACACCAACATCCGCGCCATCGACAACGATCATCGCCTGCTGGTCGAGATCATCAACGGCCTGCACGACGCGGTGCGCGGCGGGGCGGTCGACGAGGCCGGCGCCGAGCAGGGCCTGACGGCGCTGGTGCTTTACATCGAGGACCATTTCCGCCGCGAGGAAGCCTTCATGCGCGCCAGCGGCTATCCCCACCTCGCCGACCACATGCGCCGCCACCAGGAACTGGCGTTCGCCGTCTATGAGATCCAGCACATGTTCCGCCAGGATCCCGACAGCCTGCTGCGCCCCGAGGTGTGGGAGTTCCTGGGCAACTGGCTGTCCATGCACATCCGCTGCTGCGACCTCGATTACGTCCCCTGGCTGCGTGGCGAGAAGGAGGGCGAGCCGCAGCCGCCCGAGGAACTGTGGCGCGCGGTGACCATGCGCGTGCCGGCGGCCAGCCTGCCCGCCCTCTTCCGCGCCGCCGCCATGCTGGCCGAGGGCGGCGACAAGGCCGATGCCCTGCGCCGTTTCCTGGAAGGCCGGCGCGGCTGACGGGAAACCGGCGGCCGGTTGCGGTGTTGGGGTCCAGGGGCCAGGCAAGACGGACGAAGGAGCGCGCCATGTCCCAGCCCGCCACCCGCACCGAGACCGACTCCCTGGGCGCCGTCACGGTGCCGGCGGACCGCTATTGGGGGGCGCAGACACAGCGCAGCCTGCTGAACTTCCCCATCGGCGACGAACGGATGCCGCTGCCGGTGGTGCGGGCCTTCGGACTGCAGAAGCAGGCCGCGGCGTTGGCCAACCGCGACCTCGGCATGCTGGAGCCGCGCATCGCCGACGCCGTGGCCGCCGCCGCCGCCGAGGTCGCCGCCGGCCGGCTGGACGACCACTTCCCGCTGGTGGTCTGGCAGACCGGCTCGGGCACGCAGACCAACATGAACGCCAACGAGGTCATCGCCAACCGCGCCAACGAGATGCTGGGCGCACCCTTGGGCGCCAAGAGCCCGGTGCATCCCAATGACCACGTCAACCGCAGCCAGTCCTCCAACGACAGCTTCCCCGCCGTCATGCACATCGCCGCCTTGCTGGAGGCCGAGGAGCGCCTGCTGCCGGCGCTGGAGCGCCTGCACGCCGCCCTTGCGGTCAAGGCGGAGGCCTTCGCGGGGCTCGTCAAGATCGGCCGCACCCATCTGCAGGACGCCACGCCCCTGACCCTGGGCCAGGAGTTCGCGGCCTGGGGGGCGCAGGTGGCGGCGGGGGCCGAGCGCGTGCGCGGCGTGCGGCCGCGGCTGCTGGCGCTCGCCCAGGGCGGCACGGCGGTGGGCACCGGCCTCAACGCCCCCGCCGGCTTCGCGGCGCGCTTCTGCGACCGGCTGGTAAACCTCACCGGTCGGCCGTTCCGCCCCGCCGACAACGCCTTCGAGGGCATCGCCGCCCACGACGCCCTCGTCGATCTGTCGGGGGCGCTGAACACCCTGGCGGCGTCGCTGACCAAGATCGGCAACGATATTCGCCTGCTGGGCTCGGGCCCGCGTTGCGGCCTGGGGGAACTGATCCTGCCCGCCAACGAGCCCGGCTCGTCGATCATGCCCGGCAAGGTCAACCCCACCCAGGCCGAGGCGCTGACGATGGTCTGCGCCCAGGTCATGGGCAATCACGTCACGGTGACGGTCGGCGGTGCCTCGGGGCACCTGCAACTCAATGCCTACAAGCCGGTGATCGTGCTCAACGTGCTGCAATCCATCCGGCTGCTGGCCGACGCCACCGACAGCTTCACCGCCCGCTGCGTCGAGGGCATCGAGCCCGACCGTGCCCGCGTCACCGAACTGGTGAACCGCTCGCTGATGCTGGTCACCGCCCTGGCGCCCCACATCGGCTACGACAAGGCCGCCGAGATCGCCAAGACCGCGCATGCCCAAGGGATCACCTTGCGCGAGGCGGCGCTGACGCTGGGCCATGTCACGGCCGAGGACTTCGACCGCTGGGTGCGGCCGGACCGGATGACGGGCGGGGCCTGACCGGGCGGCGGCGCGGCTAGGCCTCCACCGCCCCCTGGAAATCGAAGCCGGCGGCGTCGACGGCGTTCTTGACGGCGGCGGCGTCGTCGGCGCCGTCCACCGTCACCGCCGCCTTTTCCAGATCGACCCGCACACTGGCGGCCGGCAGGGCCGCCTTGATGGCGGATTCCACCGATTTCGCGCAACCGCCGCAGGTCATGCCGGCGACCCGATAGGTCTTGGCCATGTGCCATCCCCTCCCAAAACTGGAACGCTGTTGCCAGGATGAACCTTCCTGGCGCCGGAAGGTCAAGCGCCGCCGCCCCTGGTCATGCGTTCGCGCACCACGGCGCTGAGCGGCACCAGGACAAGCCCCTTGGCCTCCAGTTCCGGCAGCCATTCGGCCAGGGCGGCGATGGTGGCGTCGCGGGGATGGCCGATACCGACGGCGTAGCCGTGCGCCTCGGCGACGCGCTCCAGTTCCGTCAATTGCCGCCGCACCAGGGCGACGTCGTTCTGATTGTCGAGGAAGACGTGGCGCTCGGCGAAGGGCAGTTCCAGCTCGCCCGCCACGGCGGCGGCAACGCTGCGGTCGGTGGTCAGGGAGTCGAGAAACAGCATCCCCCGCTCTTTCAGCACCCCCAGCACCGTGCGCATGGCGCGTTCGTCGGCGGTGAAGCGGCTGCCCATGTGGTTGTTGACCCCGACGACGCCGTCGAAGCGCGCGAGGATATCCGCCACCAGGGCACGGATGCGGCTGTTGCTGTCCGAGACCCGCAGCACGTCGGGGCCGGGATCGACCGCCGTCGAACGCGGCTCCATCGCCATGTGGACCAGCAATTCATGGCCGCGCCGGCGCGCGGCGCGGGTCTGCGCCCGCAAGTCGTCGGCGTAGGAAAGGAAAGCGGTGGTCAGCGGCCCCGGCAGGTCGGCGATGGCCCGCGAGCGGCCTCGGTCGACGCCCATGTCGTCGATGACCACCGCCACCATCGGCCGCCCGGCGGCCTCGGGCGCCGGCACCGCATAACGCCGCCACGCCGGCACCGCGTCGGCCTCGGGGGCGGGTGGCGCCACCACCGACGGCGGCGGCAGTACCGCCGCGGTGGGGGTCGGCGCCGACGGAGGTTGCGGGGACGGTGCCGGGGACGGTGCCGGGGATGGCCGATAGGCCGTCGCGGCCGGTTCCATAACGGCGGGGGTGTCAGCCTCCAGCCACTGACCCAGCCCCAGGCCCAGGGCGACACCCAACAGCAGCATCAGCCCCATCGCCGCCGCCAGGGCGCCGTTGGAGCCCAGCAGGCCGCCGTGGCGCGGCCGTCGCAGCAGGGCCCGCAGGCGGCTCGACAGCGAGGCCGGCGCCTGGAGGCGCGCGCGGCGGCCCCCGCCGCGCCCCGAACCGCCTTTCCCCTGCCTCATCACCGCCCCCGAAACCGCAAGATGAAGTCATCATAAGGATAGGCGGCACAAACGCAAAGGGCGTCAGGACGCGGCCGCGCTCGCCAGATCCTCCAGAATGGGGCAGTCGGGCCGTTCGTCCCCGTGGCAGCGGTGCGTCAACTGCAACAGCGTGTCGCGGATGGACTGCAATTCGCGGATCTTGCGCTCGATGTCTTCGACGTGGCGCGTCGCCAACGCCTTCACTTCTTTGCTGGAACGGTGGTCGTTGCGCCACAGTTCGAGCAGGTTGCGGACATCATTGACCGAAAAGCCCAGGCCGCGCGCCCTTTGCACGAACAACAGGGTCTGTACGTCCTGCTCGCTGTAATGGCGGTAGTTGTTGCCGCTGCGCCGGGCAGGGGGGATCAGCCCGATGGCTTCGTAGTACCGGATCGTCTTCGCCGGAACGCCGGATTTGGCGGCTGCTGTGCCTATGTTCATTGCATAGCCTCCCAGTCAAGCCCCTCCTGCAAGCGATAATAAGCCACATTTTCATAAAATGCCATTCCCCGACTCTACTATATGGTAGCCCCGCCCCACACCTTCGAGTAGGCCGAAGGTCAAGGTAGCAGGCGGCGGCGCCTGAGCAGGAGGGAATTGGAGACCACGCTGACGCTGGAAAAGGCCATCGCGGCGCCGGCGATGACCGGCGTGAGCATCGCCGCCGCCGCCGCCGGAATGGCGATGACGTTGTAGACAAAGGCCCAGAACAGGTTCTGGCGAATCTTGCCGTAGGTGGCCCGCGACAGGGCGATCGCGATGGGCAGCAGGGCCGGGTCGCCGCGCATCAGCGTCACCCCCGCCGCCTGCATGGCGACGTCGGTGCCGGTGCCGATGGCAATGCCGACATCGGCCGCCGCCAGGGCCGGCGCGTCGTTGACGCCGTCGCCGACCATCGCCACCACGCGGCCCTCGCCGCGCAGGCGTGCGACCTCGGCGGCCTTGTCCTCCGGCATGACCTCGGCGATGACGCGGTCAATGCCCACCACCGCCGCCACCGCCTGCGCCGCCCGCCGGTTGTCGCCGGTCAGCATCACCGTCGCCACGCCCAGCGCCCGCAGCCGCCGCACGGCCTCGGCGGCCCCGGCCTTGACGGGATCGCTGACCGCCAGCAGCCCCAGCACCGCGCCGCCCTGGTCGGCCAGCCACATCACCGTGCGCCCTTGCGCCTCCAGCGCCTCGGCGGCGGCGTCGAGGCCGGCGGTGTCGACCTCCTGCTCGACCATCAGCCGGCGGCTGCCCAGCAGCAGGCCCCGCCCCCCGGCCTCGGCCCGCAGCCCGCGGCCGGTGATGGATTGGAACGCCCCCAGCGGCAGCAGGTCGAGGCCGTCGGCGCGGGCCAGCTCCAGCACCGCCCGCGCCAGCGGGTGCTCGCTGCCCTGCTGGGCCGAGGCGGCAAGGCGCACCACTTCCGCCTCGGCGGCGCCCGGCGCTGGCACCACGTCGCTGACCGCTGGGCGCCCCTCGGTGAGGGTGCCGGTCTTGTCGAAAACGATGGTGTCGACGCGGTGCGCCAGTTCCAGCGCCTGGGCGTCCTTGATGAGCACGCCGTGGCGCGCCGCCAGCCCGGTGCCGACCATGATCGCCGTCGGCGTCGCCAGCCCCAGCGCGCAGGGGCAGGCGATGACCAGCACCGAGATCGCCGCCACGAAGGCGCGGCCGTAATCGCCGGTGAGTCCGCCCCAGCCGAGGAAAGACAGCACCGCCACCAGCACCACCACCGGCACGAACACCGCCGAAATCCGGTCCACCAACCTTTGCACCGGTGCCTTGCTGGCCTGGGCGCCCTCGACCATGCGGATGATGCGGGCAATGGTGGAATCGGCGCCGACCGCGGTGGCGCGCAGACGCAGCAGCCCCTCGCCGTTGATGGCGCCGGCGGGCACCGCGTCGCCGGGCCCGCGCGGCACCGGCAGGCTTTCGCCGGTGATCAGCGACTCGTCGAGCTGGCTTTCCCCCGCCGCCACGGTGCCGTCCACCGGCACGCGCTCGCCGGGACGCACCAGCACCACGTCGCCCACCGCCACCGCCTCGGCCGGCAGTTCCACCACCTGGCCGTCGCGCTCGACACGGGCGACGTCGGGGCGCAGCTTCATCAACGCCCGGATGGCGGAGGCGGCGCTGCCCTTGGCGCGCGCCTCCAGCCACTTGCCCAGCAGCACCAGGGTAATGACGACGGCGGCGGCCTCGAAATACAGGTGGCCGCCGCCGTGACCGCTCAGCGTCATCCATACCGAGAGGCCATAAGCGGCGCTGGTGCCCATCGCCACCAGCACATCCATATTGCCGGCGCCGGCCCGCAGCGAGCGCCAGGCGCCGGTGTAGAAACGCCAGCCGGCCCAGAACTGCACCGGCGTCGCCAGCGCCATCTGCGTCCACGCCGACAGGCGGAACGGCACGCCCAGCAAATCCAGCACCATCTGCAGCACCAGCGGCAGAGTGAGGACGGCGGCGATGCCCAGGCGCAAAAGATCGCGGCGGCTCTCGCGCTCCCGCGCCGCCTCGTCCTGCGCCAGGCGGTCCTGGTCGTCGCGAACCGGGCTGGCCGCATAGCCGGCCCGCTCCACCGCCGCCACCAGCGCCGCCGGCGTCACCACGCCTTCCAGGCCCTCGACGGCGGCGCGCTCGGTGGCCAGGTTGACCTGCGCCGAGGTCACCCCCGGCACCCGCCCCAGCACCTTTTCCAGCCGCGCCGAGCAGGCGGCGCAGGTCATGCCGCCGATGGACAGCGTCCACCGCCGCGCCGGCACGGCAAAGCCCGCCTTGGCCACCGCCGCCGCCACCGCCGCGGGGTCCGCGGCGGTGGGGTCGTAGCTGACCTCGGCACGCTCGGCGGCAAGGCTGACATTGGCGGCGCGCACGCCCGGCACCTGCGCCAACACTTTTTCCAGCCGCGCCGAACAGGCGGCGCAGGTCATTCCCCGCACCGGCAGGCTCAACACCACGGTTGCATCGGCATCGGCGCCGGCGGCACCGGCGGCGACGCTATGGGGGGTATCGTCGGGCATGGTGCTAAGATGGTGGTTCCAGGAACTGGAACGTCAAGCGGCAGCCGCGCCGCGCCCGATCAACGGGCTATTTCGCGGGCGGTCTCGGCGAGCAGGCGGCGGGGCGGCAACCAGACGGTGGCGACGGTTCCCTTGCCGGGGGTGCTTTCCAGCACCAGTTGGCCGTCGTGCATCTCGACCATGCGCCGGCACAGATACAGGCCCAGGCCCACGCCCTCATGCCGGCGCGGCAACGGCCCCTCAAGCTGGCTGAACGGCTCCAGGGCGCGCGGGATGTCCTCGGCGGCCATGCCGATGCCGGTGTCGCTGACGACGACGCACAGCCACGGCCGGCCACGGCCGCCCCGGCGCCGCAGGGCGGTGGCGATCTTGACCTCGCCGCCCTCGGGGGTGAACTTGACGGCGTTGCCGGCCAGATTGAGCAGCACCTGTTTCATCAGGCGGCGATCGGCCTTGACGTCCGGCACCGGCACCACCTCGTCGCCCAGGCGTACCCGGCCCTTCTCGGCGCGCGGGCGCAGGATGCGCAGCACCGCCTCGACGATCTCGCCGACGCCGACCTCTTCCTCGTGCAGTTCCAGCACCCCCGCCTCGATGCGCGAGAGATCGAGGATGTCGTCGATCAGGTCGCGCAGATGGGCGCCGGATTCAAAGATGTTCTGGGCGTATTCGCGATAGCGCGCGTCCAGCGGCCCCAGCACGCCCAGGCTCATGGTTTCGGCGAATCCCAGGATGGCGTTGAGCGGCGTGCGCAACTCGTGGCTCATCGTCGCCAGGAACTGCGACTTGGCGCGGCTGGCGTATTCGGCGCGTTCCTTCGCCGCCAGCAGGGCCTCCTCCGCCGCCCTCTGTTGGGTAATGTCCTGGACGGTGCCGCTGATGACGCGATTGTTGTTCAGGTCGCGCCAGCCCTCGGTGCAGCCGCGGAAGATGCGCACCTCGCCGGCGACGATGGCCCGGAACTCGTAGGGGCGGCGCGTCGAGGCCAGGCGCGTGAACTGCCGCGCCAGGTCGCGGATGCGCTCGCGGTCCTCGTGGTGAACAAGGTCAAGGAACGCGGCGAAGGAGGGCTGGAAGGTCTCGGGATCGACCTGGAACAGGCGGTACTGCTCGTCCGACCACCACAGCGCGCCGGTGCCGACATTCCACTCCCAGGAGCCCATATGCGCCAGGTTCTGCGCGCGCGCCAGCCTCGCCTCATGGGCGCGAATCGCCTGTTCGGCCAGCTTGCGCTCGGTAATGTCCTGCATCACGCCGGTCAGGCCGACGACGCGCCCGGAACGGTCGGTCAGGGCCTCGGCATGGCAGACGCAGTGCACGATGCGGCGGTCGGGCCGCCGGATGCGGTACTCCAGATCACCGGCGCCGCCGTCGCGCAGAATGCGTTCCTGAAACTCCCGCAGGCGCGGCCGGTCCGGGGGGTGCACCAGGCGCGAAAACACGTCCTTGGTCATCGGGGCGTTGCGCGCCCCCAGCCCCAGCAGGCGGTAATACTCCTCGGTGCCCCAAATTTCACCGGTGTCCGTGTCCAGCCGCCAGCAGCCCAGCCGCGCCATGCGTTGGGCCGTGGCCAGGCGGAACTGGGTCTCGGCCTCGTGCTCCTGAAGGCGATGGCCGCCGACCTTGCGCGTTATGCCGCGATAGCCGGCAAAGGCGCCGTCGCGATAGAAGGGGTCCGCCCGCAGGTTCAGCAGCACGGTGCCGCCGTCGGGGCGGTTCCAGATTACCGCCGTTTCGGCGGGCGGGCGCCGTTCGGCGAGGGCGCGATGCACGCTTCGCCAGCGTTCGGCCTCGCTGGGCGTGATGGGGACGTAGTTTTCGAGAATTTCCTGGTAATGGCGGCCGACGAGCACCTCGGACGGAACACCGAGCATCTCGGGCACTCGCCCGTGCACGAATGCCAGGCGCAATTCGGCGTCGAGTTCCCAATAGAGCTCGGAACTCATTTGCGCGAAGGCGTCCAAACGCTCCGCCGCCACGTCGGGCACGTGGCCCTCCCTGCTCTATGTTATCACGCCGCCATTATGTGACCCGCGGCGCCTTGCCGCCGTAAAGGGTGCCGAGACTCTTGGCCGGGTTCAATCTTTTTCGTCCAAATCCCCGCCACCGGGCAGGTGCATGTGCACCCGCAGCCCCCCCAGGGGCGCGTCTTCCAGCCGCACCGTGCCGCCGTACAGCTCGACCAGATCGCGCACGATCGCCAGCCCCAGCCCGGCGCCGTCCTTGCGACCGTCGAGGCGGTGGCCGCGGCGGAAAACGTCCTCGCGCTGTTCCGGCGGCAGGCCGGGCCCATCGTCGTCGACGAACAGGACGATGCCGTCCGGCACCGCCGCCGCCGAACCTCGCACGCGGCCGCGCGCCCATTTGCAGGCGTTGTCCAGCAGGTTGCCGGCGATCTCCTCCAGATCCTGCCGGTCGCCGCGGAACCACAGCTCGGCGGGCACGTCGAGGGACACCTCGACGCCGCGCTCCTGATGGATGCGGCGCATCACCCGCGCCAGCCCCTCCAGCACCGGCAGCAGCGGCGTGCGCATCCCCGGCACGCGCGCGGCGCCGGCGGCCCGCGCCCGCGCCAGGTGGTATTCGACCTGCCGCCGCATCCGCTCGATCTCGGGCCCGAGGACGGCGGCGTGCTCGACATGCCCGCGCTGGCGCAGGGTCTCGGTTTCGTTGGCCATGACCGCCAGCGGGGTCTTGAGGCTGTGGGCCAGGTTGCCGGCCTGGTCGCGCGCCCGCTCGACCAGCGCCGCGTACTCGTCCAGGACGGCGTTCAAGTCCTCGACGACGGGGGCGATCTCGTCGGGGTATTTGCCTTGCAGATACCGCGTCTCGCCGCGGCGCACTTTGGCGAGGGCAAGCTGCAGCCGCCCCAGCGGCAACAAGCCCCCGAAGACCTGCGCCACCGCCGCCACCGCCAGCCCGATGCCCAGCATCCCCAGCGACAGGGCCAGCACGCTGTCGAAGGCGTCGAGGGAATTCTCCACCGCCGCCAGATTCTCGGCCACCGCCAGGCGCAGCCAACGGTCGGACGCCGGCATCCGCACCGAGCGTTCCAGCGCCCGCACCCGCTGCCCGTCCGGCCCGCGCAGGACATTGAGCGTGGAGGCGCCGGTGCCGCGATGCGGCAGCGGCAGCACCCCGTCCCACAGCGAACGCGAGCGCCGGATCGGCACCCCGCTGGCGTCGCTGATCTGCCAGTAGAGGCCGGAATAGGGTTGGCGGAAGCGGCCGTCCATCAGCTCGCGCTCCAGGGCCACGTCGCCATAGGGGCCGGCCCTGATGGCGCCGGCAAGCTGCCCCATCAGGGCCTCCATGCGGTCGGCGTGCTGGGCCTCGACATGGCTGCGAAACATCGCCGAAAGCATGATTCCCGCCACCCCCAAGGCCACCGCGATCCACACCAGCGCCCCCGCCAGCAGGCGGAAGCTCAACGAGCGTGGCGAGATCACGTCGCCTCCAGGCGGTAGCCGAAACCCCTTTCGGTCTTGATGAGGTCGCGGCCGAGCTTGCGACGCAGTCGGCCGATGAAGACTTCGATGGTGTTGGAATCGCGGTCGAAATCCTGGGCGTAGACGTGTTCGGCCAGTTCGCTGCGCGACACCGCCTTGCCGGCGTGGTGCATCAGGTAGGACAGCACGCGGTATTCGTGGCCGGTCAGGTTGATGGCGGAACCGTCCATCGCCACCCGGCTGGTGCGCGTGTCCAGCGTCAGCGGCCCCACCCGCAACAGCGGCGAGGCATGGCCGGCGGCGCGGCGGATGATCGCCCGCAGCCGCGCCTGCAGTTCCTCCATCTGGAACGGCTTGGGCAGATAGTCGTCGGCGCCGGCGTCGATGCCCTCGACCCGTTCGCTCCAGGTGCCGCGGGCGGTGAGGATGAGCACCGGCACCGTGTTGCCGGCCTCGCGCCAGCTTTTCAGCACCGTCAGGCCGTCCATCGCCGGTAGGCCGAGATCCAGCACCACCGCGTCATAGGACTCCGTCGAGCCCATGAACTCGGCGTCTTCGCCATTGTCGGCGATGTCGACGGCATAGCCCGCCGCCTGCAGCGCCTCCGCGAGTTGCTCGCGCAGGCCCGCCTCATCCTCGACGACCAGAACCCGCATCAGTCCGGCGTCCGCCCTTCGCGCTCCTGCTGCATCCGCTCGCCGGTACGGGCATCGTAATAGGCTTCGAGGATGCGGCCTTCGGGGGTCAACAGCTTAACACCATAGACGAAATTGCCGCGTTCCTCTTCCTCCAGGTGAACCTCCAGCAGTTCCCCGGCGTGCTCGGACGCCACCGCGCGCAGAATGGCCTGAAGCGAAACGATGCGTCCTTCGGAGTAGGCCTGCCGGGCGCGCTCGTGGTCGAGGGCGCCGCCCGCCGCGGCGGCGGTCGTCCCGGCGGCGGCGATGACAGCGGCGGCGATGCTTCGGCTCCAACGCATGGTCTACGGTATAACAGAAACAAAGTTGAACGACGCATGAAGGGCGCGTTCAGGCTGCGTTCAGCCGCGGGGTGTTACACCAACCTCACTGCGGTCGCTCTACCCCCCCTCCAGAGAGGCCGTCAGTAAGTCCGTGGTGGTTCTGGCCCGGCCGGTCCTGCCCTTCGTCACTCCCCCGATGAAGGTCTCCCCCGATCTGTGGACCGGTCGGGCCGCCCCCTAACAGGGCGGCCCTATACCCCTCGCTCCCTCAAAGCATCGAGCAGCGCCCCCGGCAGCGGCAACACGATCGTGTTTGTACGATCGCTGGCGACGTCCTGCAAGGTGGCAAGATAGCGAAGCTGCATCGCGCCGGGCGCCCGCGTCAGTTCCTCGGCGGCCTCCACCAGCTTCTGCGCCGCCTGCTGCTCGCCCTCGGCGTTGATGATGCGGGCGCGGCGGATGCGTTCCGCCTCGGCCTGCTTGGCGATGGCGCGAATCATGCTTTCGTCGATTTCGATGTGCTTGATCTCGACATTGGCGACCTTGATGCCCCAGGCGTCGGTCTGGGAGTCGACGATGTCCTGGATGTCACGGTTGAGGCGGTCGCGTTCCGCCAGCATCTCGTCCAGGTCATGCTTGCCCAGCACCGAACGCAGCGTCGTCTGCGCCAGTTGGCTGGTGGCGACCAGAAAATCCTCGACGTTCACCACCGACTTGTCGGGATCGACCACCCGGAAATACAGCACCGCATCCACCTTCACCGAGACATTGTCCCGCGAGATGAGATCCTGGCTGGGGACATCCTGAACGATGGTGCGCAGATCGACCCGCACCATCTGCTGGATGCCGGGAATGAGGATGATGAGCCCCGGCCCCTTGACGCCGCTGAAGCGCCCCAGCGTGAACACCACGCCGCGCTCGTACTCGCGCAGGATGCGGATGGCCGAACCGATCAGCAGCAGCAGCAGCGCAAGGACAATGACAACGCCGGCCAAATCGAACATCTATTCCCCCTTCCTCGCCTGTTCCTGGTCCAGGGGCTCGACGTCCAGCGTCAGCCCGTTGATGTCCACCACCTTCACGCGCTGGCCGCGTGCCAGCCCCTTGCCGCGCCCCTGCCACAGCTCGCCGCGGATGCGCACCAGGCCGCCGTCGCCGCTCCATTCCTCGACCAGACCCGACGCGCCCACCATGCTGTGCCCGCCGATGAAGGCCGGCCGCCGATGCACCCGCACCACAAGAAACATGAGCGCGGCCAGCGCCAGCGCCAGGGCGGACGTTACGGTTATGACGGTGGTCATCGGCAGCCCGAAGCCCGGCGCGTCGGTGTCGAAGAGGATGGTGGCGCCGATGCCGAAGGCGACGATGCCGCCGACCCCCAGCACCCCGAAGGACGACACGAACACCTCGGCGACCATGAAGCCCACCCCCAGCAGGATCAGCGCCGCCCCCGCCCAGTTCACCGGCAGGACGTTCAGCGCGTACAACGCCAGCGTCAGGCAGATGGCGCCCAGCACGCCGGGGAAGATCGAGCCGGGATTGATGATCTCGAAAATGATGCCGTAAAAGCCCAGGGTCATCAGCACCAGGGCGATGTTGGGATTGGTCAGCAACGACAGCAGCCGGATGCGCCAGTCGGGGTCCATGCGCACGGTTTCGGCGCCGGCGGTACGCAGGGTGCGCTCGCCGCCGGTAACCTGCACGACCCGGCCGTCGATGGTGTCGAGCAGCGCAGGCAGGTCGGGGGCCACCAGGTCGATGACCGCCATTTCCGCCGCCCGCGTCGCCGACAGGCTCGCCGCCTCACGCACCGCCTGCTCGGCCCATTCGGCGTTGCGCCCGCGCAATTCCGCCAGCCCGCGAATATAGGCGACGGCGTCGTTGACGGCCTTGGCGGTCATCGCATCGCGCGGCGCCTCCTCCTCCTCGCCCTCGCCGGCCGCGCCGTCCCCCGCCTGGCCGTCCTCCGCCTCGGGTTGTTGCGGCTCGCCGGGCAGCGGCTGCGGCGACCCGCCGAGCTGAACCGGCGTTGCCGCCCCCAGATTGGTGGCGGGCGCCATCGCCGCGACGTGGCTGGCATACATGATGTAGGTGCCGGCGCTGGCGGCGCGGGCGCCGCGCGGCGCTACATAGGACACCACCGGCACCGGCGAGGCCAGAATGCCGCGAATAATGTCGCGCATACTGTCGTCGAGGCCGCCCGGGGTGTCCATGCGCAGAACCAGCGCTTCGGCCCCCTCCTCGGCCGCCCGTGCCAGGCCGTCCTCGACATATTCGGCGGTGGCCGGGCCGATGGGGCCGTTCAGCGTCAGCACCAGCACCGGAGCACGCGCCTCCTGCGCCGCCGCCCAGCCGACCAGGAGAAGCCCCGGAAGCAGGAGCACGGCGCGAAGCAGGCGGGAGGCGACGCCAGATGTCATGGTCAGCCGTTTGCGTTGCCGTCGGCGCGGGTTGCGCGAAGAACTGTGACGCCTGCGGCACCCCAGGTCAATCCGACGGGACGGTGGACGGCCAAAAGGCTGCGCCCGGCGGCCGCCGGGCGCAGCGCCGGCAGGTGCGGCCGAAACCGCCGTCAGTCCTGCGTCTGTTGGGAGGGATCGGGCGTTTCGGCGGCCTGCCCCCCGTCCTGCTCCAGGAACTCGCGCTCGGCGGGGCTAACCTGGAAGACCACGATCTCTACCGGCTCGTCGCCGCGATTGACGGCCCGCATCCGCGCGTCGAGGGGCTCGGCGACCGCCTCGCCGGTCGCAATGTCGTAGGGCTCCTGGCCCTCGATCTCCAGGGAAAGAGTGCCCTCCTCGACGTAGATATAGACCGGCGACGGATGGGTGTGCCACGCCGCGGCCGTGTTGGGGTCGATGCGCCCGCGCACCACCCGGACCACCGCGTCCTCCGGCACCTCGGCCTGCTCCAACAGGATCTCGTTCAGTTCGGAGGCCGGCGTGTCAATCTCGGCAAGCTGCTCGTCGGCTTGCTGGGCCGCTGCCGTACCGGCAACAAGGACGGTTGCCGCGCCCACAGCCAAGCATCGCATCATCTGGATCATTGTCGTCTCCCGTTCCGACGCAATAGGCGCCAGATGTCGAAAGGCGCACCGCGGGGGTCAAGCCGCTGCTTGGCGGGCAGGCGACGTAGCACGGAATGGGGAACGGCCGCCACGACGGCGCCCCCCCAAGACGGGCGGGCGCCACCCAAACGCGATCAGGTTGCCACCATCCACGCGCCGCCCCGGGTTTACA
>JAWLGJ010000010.1:0-74851 GCA_041685145.1 Magnetospirillaceae bacterium
TTCGTCTTCCTGGACATCCAGCGCGACCAGGTGGCGGCGTTCGACGCCGCCCTGGCGCGCGCCGGCGGCGTCGAGGAGGTGCGGCGCCAGGCCTTGATTCGGGGCCGAATCGTTCGTCTGGGCGGCGTGCCGGTGGCCGAGGCGACGGTGGCGCCCGAGGTGTCGTGGGCGGTGCGCGGCGACCGGGCCCTGACCATGAGCGCCACGCCGCCCGAGGGCTCGCGCATCGTCGCCGGCGCCTGGTGGGCCCCCGACGAGACCGGTCCGCCGCGGGTGTCGCTGGACGCCGGCCTGGCGCGCGGCTTCGGGCTCGGCCTCGGCGACACCCTCACCGTCAACGTGCTGGGCCGCGAGATCACCCTGACCATCGCCAGCCTGCGCGAGATCGACTGGGCGTCGCTGTCGATGAATTTCGCCCTGGTGCTGTCGCCGGGGGCGCTGGAGGGGGCGCCGTTCACCCATATCGCCACGGTGCGCGCGGCGCCGGGGGCGGCGGACGCCATCGAGAAGGCGGTCGTCGACGCGCTGCCCAACGTCTCGGCGGTGCGGGTCGCCGAGGCGCTGGAGTCGGTGCGCGGCATCATGGCGGCGGCGGCCGTCGCCGTACGCGCCGCCGCCTCGCTGGCGCTGGTCGCCGGGGTGGTGGTGCTGGCCGGGGCGGTGGCGGCGGGGCACCGGCGGCGGGTCTACGAGGCGGTGGTGCTGAAGGTCATCGGCGCCACCCGCGCCAGCGTCCTGCGCGCCTTCCTGGTCGAATACGGGCTTCTGGGGCTGGCCACCGGGCTGATCGCCGGCGTCGTCGGCAGCGTCGTCGCCTGGGCGGTGCTGGTGTTCATCATGCGCGCCGACTGGCAGTTCCTGCCCGCGGTGGCGGCGGCGACGCTGCTGGTCAGCGTGCTGGTGGTGATGGCGGTGGGCTTCGCCGGCACCTGGCGGGCGCTGGGAGCCAAGGCGGCGCCGCTGCTGCGCAACGACTAACGGCGGCGCGGCTGACGCCCGGTTTCTCCCGGTTTCTATTGATTCCGGCGCGGCGCGTGCCATATTAGTGGCCGGCAATTCGCCTGGATTGGGAGCTTGGAAACGTCGATGTCGACCGAGACCGAACGCAGATACATGTACCGCACCGAGGCCGGGGCCGCCGTTTACGACGCGGGCCTGCGCGCCTACATGCTGCGCGTTTACAATTACATGGCCTCAGGGCTGGCGTTGACCGGGATCGTCGCCATGCTGGTGGCGTCGTCCGAGACGGCGATGCAGCTCATCTTCGGCACCGGCCTGTTCTGGATCGTGGCACTGGCGCCGCTGGCGGTGGTGTTCTTCATGAGCTTCCGCATTCAGCACATGCAGGCCAGCACGGCGCAGGCCGCCTTCTGGGTGTTTTCGGTGCTGATGGGGCTGTCGCTGGCCTCCATCTTCATCCAGTTCACGGGCGTGTCGATCGCGCGGGTGTTCTTCATCACCGCCGGCACCTTCGCGGCGATGAGCCTGTACGGCTACACCACCAAGCGCGACCTGTCGGCCTGGGGCTCGTTCCTGTTCATGGGCCTGATCGGCATCATCATCGCCTCGATCGTCAACATCTTCCTGGCCAGCTCGGCGCTGCACTTCGCCATCTCGGTGATCGGCGTGCTGGTGTTCACGGGCCTGACCGCCTATGACACCCAGCAGATCAAGGAGATCTACGCCGCCGACGACGGCGGCGAGACCGTCACCAAGAAGGCGGTGATGGGGGCGCTGCGGCTGTATCTGGACTTCATCAACCTGTTCATCATGCTGCTGCATCTGCTGGGCGAGCGTCGCTAGAACGCCCCAGGCAGCCAATGCCGCGCACCAAGGGCCCGCCGACCGGCGGGCCCTTTTCGCGTCATGCGCCCTCGCGGCGCAGAATCTCCATTGCGGCGTTGAGCTGGCTCATGCGCTCGTGGCTGCCCTGGAGGCCGTCGGGGTGGTGGATCATCGCCAACATGCGGAACTTGTTGCGCAGGGTGTGGCGGTCGGGCAAGCCGCCGGGCGGGAAGCCCAGCACATGCAGCGCCTCCTCGCGCGTCCGCACCCCTTGGGGCAGCGGCTCGAAGGCGAGGACGTTGAGCATCGCCCGTAAGCGCTCGATCTCCTCGTGCACCGCCGCCAGCGCCTTGGCGCTGGCGCGGCGCTCGGCGTGGACGGGGTCATCGCCGAGGTCGAGTTCGGGCTCGCGCTCGTCGGGGGCGGCGACGCCGCCGTCGACGGCGGCGTCGTCGAGCCGCAGGCGCAGCGTCCCGGCGTCGGCATCAAGCGCCAGGGCCAGCGCGCGGCGGATGAAGGCGGGCTCGTAGCCCGGCGGCAGGCGCACCTGCAGCCGCGGCTTGCGCCGCCACGGCCGCCCGGCGGCGGCGCCGGTCTTCAGGCGCACCGTCTCGCGGTCCTCGGGCGGCGGCTCGCCGGGGTCGGGATGGGCGGCGATGACCGCCGCCGGCAGCAGCAGCACCACCGAGCGTGCGAGGTCGCCGACATTGACCCGCCGCCGCCGCGCCAGCGCCTCGACGGCGGCGCGGAAGGCGCTGGTGCAGGGCACGGTGTAGGATTGCTTGATGGCGCCCTCGGGCATTCGCGCTTCCCCCTGCCGTAGCCTGAGCGAAACGATTAGCGGCCGCCGCCGCCGCCGTCAACTACGTTCGTATCCAAAATCAAGCCGAAAAAGGCTTGATTCCGCTTCCGATTCCGGCGCCGCACTGCAACTGCAACTGCAACTGCAAACGCAGTCGCGGGGGCGATTGCGTATGAAGTTGCGGGCGCGGGCGGCGGTGCGGCGTCAGGCCGGGGGCGGGACGATGTCGAGGCTGCGGCGCTCCTCCAGCATCGTGCGCATGGCCTCGGCGGGCAGCGGCGGGCTGAACAGGAAGCCCTGCACCTGGTCGCAGCCTAGGCCGCGCAGGAAGTGGATCTGCGCCATTTCCTCGACGCCCTCGGCCACCGTCTTCAGCTTCAGCGCTTGGCTCATGGCGACGATGGCGCTGACGATGGCGGCGTCGTTGGCGTCGGCGGGGGTGTCGTGCACGAAGGAGCGGTCGATCTTCAGCTTCTGGATGGGGAAGCGCTTGAGGACGCTGAGGCTGGAATAGCCGGTGCCGAAATCATCGATGGCCGAGGCCAACCCCATGTCGCGCAGGGTGCGCACCACGGCGATGGCGTTGTCGGCGTCGCGCATGGCCGAGCTTTCGGTCAGCTCGATCTCCAGGTAGCGGGGGGCGAGCCCGGTCTCGGCCAGCACCGCCTCCAGGGTGGTCAGCAGGCGCTTGGAGTTCTGGAACTGCCGGCCGGAGACGTTGACCGCCACCGGCACCGCCGGCAGCCCCGCCTCCTGCCACTCCTTGTTGCGCCGGCAGGCGTCCAGCAGCACCTGCTCGCACAGCGCCTCGATCATGCCGTGCTCCTCGGCCACCGGGATGAATTCGCCCGGCGAAACGACCGAGCCGTCCCGCTGCGGCCAGCGCGCCAGCGCCTCCATGCCGACGATGGCCCCGGTGCGCAGGTCGATCTGCGGCTGGTAATAGGCGACGAACTCGCGCTGGTCGAGGCCGCGGCGGACGCTGTTCTGCAGCGACAGCAGGCGCAGGGCGCGGGCGTTCATCTCCTCGGAGAAGTGCTGCACCGTGCCCGGCCCCTGGTCCTTGGCGCGCATCAGGGCGGCGTCGGCGTGCTTGACCAGCTCCTCGGCGTCGCGGCCGTCGCGGGGGAAGACGCTGACCCCGATGCTGGTGGTCATGTCGAATTCCTGGCCGTCCAGGGTCAGCGGCCGATGGGCGCAGGCGATCACCGCCTCCACCCACTCCTCGATGCCGCGCTCGCTCTTCGCCGCCGGCAGCAGCACCAGGAAACGGTCGCCGGTGGCGCGCGCCACCAGGCTCTTCTCCGGCAGGCAGCCCTGCAGCCGCCGCGCCATCGCCGCCAGCACCTCGTCGCCAAAGGCGTGGCCCATCGTGGTGTTGATGATGCTGAAGCGGTCGATGCCCACGCACAGGATGCCGATGATGCCGCCGGTGCTGTCGGCGAAGCCGCGCGCCTCGCGCAGGCGCTCGATGAACAGGGTGCGGTTGGCGACGCCGGTGACCGGGTCGTGATAGGCCAGGAACAGCAGCCGTTCCTCGGCGCGCTTGCGGTCGGTGACGTCGAGGGTGACGCCGTCCCAGACCACGTCGCCGTTGTCCAGCCGCCGCGGCCGCGAATAGCCGCGCAGCCAACGCTGCTCGCCGTCGCGGCGCTGGATGCGGACCTCGTCCTCGATCGGCTCCAGGGTGCGGGCCGAGCGGCGCAGCCCGGCCATGAAGCTGTCGCGGTCGCCCGGCGTCAGCGATTCCAGGAACAGTTCCGGCTTGGCGATGATCTCGTCGGCGCCGCGGCCGAGGATGTCGCGGGTGGCCTCGCTGACATAGGGGTATTCCAGCCGCCCGTCGGCCTTCAGCACGCGCTGGAAGACGATGCCGGGCAGGTTGGCGGCGATGGAGCGCAGCCGCCGCTCGGTCTCGCGCAGCGCCTGTTCGGTGCGCTTGCGCTGGGTGATGTCGCGGCCGATGAGGATATAGGTGCGCCGACCCTCCTGGCGGACCTCGCTGGCCGACAGCTCCAGCGGAAAGCGGCCGCCGTCCTGGCGCTCGCCGGTCAGCTCGCGGGTGCCCTCCAGGGGCTGGCCCTCGCCGCTGAGCAGGTAGGAGCCCACCCACTTCTCGTGCTCGCTGCGGTGCGGCTCCGCCATCAGCATCGACACCGGCCGCTCCAGCATGGCGTCGATGGGATAGCCGAACAGGCTTTCGGCGGCGGCGTTGGCGGACTCGACGCGGCCCAGCTCGTCCATGGTGATGATGCTGTCGGCGGCATGATCCATGATCATTTCCAGCCGCATCTCGGCGCGCTTGCGGTCGGTGATGTCGATGAGCACGCCGTCCCACATGACGGTGCCGTCGGGCATCACATGCGGGCGGGAACTGCCCGACAGCCACCGCAGCTCGCCGCTCTTGGTGATGGCGCGGAACTCCTCGGCGCAGGGCGTCAGGTCGCGGGCCGACTGGGCGATGGCCGCCATGTGGCGGTCGCGGTCGGCCCAGTGCACGAAGTCGATGACGCCCTCGGCGGTGATGCGGATCTCTTCGGGCTCGTAGCCCAGCACCTGACGGATGCCGGGGCTGAAGAAGGGATAATAGATCTGCCCCTCGGCGGCCTGCACGCGCTGGAAGACGATGCCGGGGACATTGGTGGTGATACTGGCCAGGCGCTGCTCGGCGTCCAGCAGCGCCTCGTCGACACCTTCCGGCTCTGCCGCCGTCTCCTCGCGCAGCAGCGCCACCCAAAGCCGCCGCCCCGCCAGTGCGGCGAGGCCGACGCTGGCGACGGTGTCGATCAGCGCCCCGCCGCGGCCGAGAAAGGCGGCGGCGAAGCGGCGGCCCTGCGCGGCCGTTTCGTCGGCGCCGCAGCCGAACAGGGCGGCGTCGGGGGTCAGCGCCCGCAGCGGCCGGCCCACCACCTCGGCGGCGGCCCAGCCCAGCAGCCTGGCGGCGGCGGTGTTGAAGGCGCGCACGACACCGTCGGCGTCGGCCACCAGCATCGCTTCCGGCGCCGCGTCGACCACCAGGCGCCAGGATTCGGCCGCGTCGGCGGCGTCGGCGTGGGTCGGCGCCGCCTTGTGCAGGCTCAGGATCTCGTTGTCTTGCGCCAAATCCCCTCCGCCCCCGTGGCCCTTGGCGGGGCGCGCGGCCCGTCAAGCGCCCTGGCATCCTAGCGCCCGTGCCGGGGGCAGGCAACCGCCCCCGCCGGCCGCCGCGGCCGAAACCGCGGGGGCGGCGGGATCGAAATCCCGCCGCCCCGAGAGTGTTCCCCGGGCCGGCGCCCGGCCTAGCGGTTCAGACGGTTCTGGATCAGGTCATCGACGACGCCGGGATCGGCCAGCGTCGAGGTGTCGCCCAGGTTCTCGTACTCGTTGGCCGCGATCTTGCGCAGGATGCGGCGCATGATCTTGCCCGAGCGCGTCTTCGGCAGGCCCGGCGCCCACTGGATAAGGTCGGGGGAGGCGATGGGGCCGATTTCCTTGCGCACCCAGCCGACCAGCTCCTTGCGCAGCTCCTCGGTGGGCTGTTCGCCGGCGACCAGGGTGACATAGGCATAGATGCCCTGGCCCTTGATGTCGTGCGGATAGCCCACCACCGCCGCCTCGGCGATCTTGGGATGCGCCACCAGGGCGCTTTCGACCTCGGCGGTGCCCATGCGGTGCCCGGAGACGTTGATGACGTCGTCGACGCGGCCGGTGATCCAGTAATAGCCGTCCTCGTCGCGCCGGCAGCCGTCGCCGGTGAAGTAAAGCCCCTTGTAGGTCGAGAAATAGGTCTGCACGAAGCGTTCGTGGTCGCCATAGACGGTGCGCATCTGGCCGGGCCAGGAATCGGCCATGCACAGATTGCCCTCGCAGGCGCCGCTCAGCTCGGTGCCCTCGGCGTCGACGATCAGCGGCTTGACGCCGAAGAACGGCCGCGTCGCCGAGCCGGGCTTCAGCGGCGTGGCGCCGGGCAGCGGCGAGATCAGGATGCCGCCGGTTTCGGTCTGCCACCAGGTGTCGACGATGGGGCAGCGGCCCTCGCCGACGACGTTGTAATACCACAGCCACGCCTCGGGATTGATGGGCTCGCCCACCGTGCCCAGGATGCGGATGGAGCTGCGGCTGGTCTTCTTCACCGGCGCCTCGCCCTCGCGCATCAGGGCCCGGATGGCGGTGGGGGCGGTGTAGAAGATGTTGACCTTGTGCTTGTCGCACACCTGCCAGAAGCGCGAGGCGTCGGGGTAGTTGGGCACGCCTTCGAACATCAGGGTGACGGCGCCGTTGGCCAGCGGCCCATAGACGATGTAGCTGTGGCCCGTCACCCAGCCCACGTCGGCGGTGCACCAGTAGATGTCGCCGTCGTGATAGTCGAAGACGTATTGATGCGTCATCGACGTATAGACCATGTAGCCGCCGGTGGTGTGCAGCACGCCCTTGGGCTTGCCGGTCGAGCCCGAGGTGTAGAGGATGAACAGGGGATCCTCGGCGTTCATTTCCACCGGCTCGTGGCTGGGGGCGGCCTTCTCGACCAGTTCGTGATACCAGTGGTCGCGGCCCGCCTTCATGTCGATGGCGCCGCCGGTGCGCCGCACCACGATGACATGCTTGATCGACGGGCAGCTCTCCAGCGCCTTGTCGGTGTTGGCCTTGAGCGGAATCTTGCGGCCGCCGCGCACGCCCTCGTCGGCGGTGATCACCATGTTGGAGTCGCAGTCCTGGATGCGCCCCGCCAGCGCGTCGGGCGAGAAGCCGCCGAACACCACCGAATGGACGGCGCCGATGCGCGCGCAGGCCAGCATCGCCACCGCCGCCTCGGGAATCATCGGCATGTAGATGGTGACGCGGTCGCCCTTCGTGACGCCCAGATCGGTCATGGCGTTGGCCAGGCGGCACACCCGCGCGTGCAGGTCGCGATAGGTGATGTGGGCGCTGTCGTTGGGGTCGTCGCCTTCCCAGATAATCGCCGTCTGGTCGCCCCGCGTCTCCAGGTGGCGGTCGAGACAGTTGGCGGCGGCGTTCAGCGTGCCGTCGTGGAACCAGCGGATGCGCACGTCGCCGGTGAAGTCGACGTCCTTGACCGCGCTGTAGGGCTTGATCCAGTCGATGCGCTTGCCGTGCTCGCCCCAGAAGCCTTCCGGGTCCGCGATCGAGCGTTCGTACATCGCGAAGTACTTCTGCTCGTCGACCAGGGCCTGCTTGGCGATATCGGCCGGGACTGGAAAGACTTGAGCCTCTGACATGTCCGTCTGTCTCCCTTGTCTCTTGGGCGCTTGTTCTGCGGCTGGCGCGCCGTGGGCCCGGTGGGCGAAACCTTCGGCGGCTTGGGATTATGGAGAATTCGCCCAGGTGACACAAGCCCGCGCCGGCCCGGCGGGATTGTTGCGGCGCAAAGGAAATACTACGTTCGGCGCCGGAAAGACTGCATCGCTATTGCAGCATAACCCATCCGTCATGCACGGCGACGGCGACCGCGGTCAGCGACGCCCCCGCGCACGGCCCCGCCAGGCAGCGGCCGTCCTCGATGGCGAACAGGGCGTTGTGGTTGGCGCACAGGATATGCCGGCGCTCGACGTCCAGGAACCGTCCGGGCCGGAAGTCCAGCGGCGCGCCGATATGCGGGCAGGAATTGACATAGGCGAACACGCCGTCGCCGCGCCGCACCACCATGATGGCGGTGCGAGCGCCGTTGCGCTCGACGACGAAGGCCTCGGAGCCGGGGTCGTCAAGGTTGTCGAGGCGGCACAGCCTCATGCCGGCGCCACCCCGCCCATCTCGCAGATGATGCGCCAGGACTCGTCGTCGATGGGCATCACCGACAGGCGCGCCTGGCGCACCAGCGGCAGGTGCCGCAGGTGGGGGTGGGCCTTGATCTCCTCCAGGGTCACCGGCCGGCGCAGCGGCTGCAGGGCGCGCACGTCGACCATGCCGAAGCGGCCCGACGGGTCGGAAGGGTCGGGATGGTGCTCGCGCACCACCTCGACGATGCCGACGATGCGCTTCTCCTTCACCGAGTGATAGAAGAAGCCGGTGTCGCCGGAGCGCATCGCCTTCAGATTGGCGGCCGCCTGGAAGTTGCGCACCCCGTCCCAGGAATCGACGCCCGCCTTCACCTGGTCCTCCCAGGACCACGCCGAGGGCTCGGACTTCAGCAGCCAGTGGGCCACGGCCCCTACTCCGGGAACACCTGGCGGAAGGGGCGGATGACGACGCTCTCGAAGACGCCGGCGCGGCAATAGGGGTCGTCGGCGGCGAAGGCCTCGACCTCGGCGCGCGACTCCATGTCCAGCACCAGCAGGCTGCCGACCATCTCCCCGGCGTCCGAGAGCAGCGGCCCGGCCAGCACGACGCGGTCGGCGATGCGGCGCACATAGGCGAGATGGGCCTCGCGATTGGCCCGGCGCGGCGCGGCGCCGCCGGGCTTGTCGGTGCAATAGATGGCGTACATGGTCACTCCCCGCACTCGGTTTCGCTCTTGAACGGGCGGTGCAGCAGCCCCTCGATGGCCTCCTGCAGCGGCCGGCCGTGGTGGAGGATGGCGTCCACGGCCGCCGAAATCGGCATCTCCACCCCCAGCCGCGCCGCCAGCGCGACGACGGCGGCGGCGGTGGCGACGCCCTCGGTCACCGCCCGGCGCTCGCCCAGCACCTCGGCCAGCCCGCGCCCCTCGCCCAGGGCCACCCCCAGCGAGAAGTTGCGCGACTGGCGGCTGTTGGCGGTCAGGATGAGGTCGCCCAGCCCCGACAGGCCCATCAGCGTTTCGGCCCGCCCGCCCTTGGCGCGCGCCAGGCGCACGATCTCGGCCAGCCCGCGGGTGATCAGCGCCGCGCGGGCGTTGTCGCCCAGGCCGCGGCCCTCGACGATGCCGCAGGCGATGGCCAGCACGTTCTTGACGGCGCCGCCGATCTCGGCCCCCACCACGTCGTCGGAGAGGTACGGCCGAAAGCTGGGGGTGCCCACCGCCCGCACCAGACGTTCGCCCAGCCCGGCGTCGGCGCAGGCCAGGGTGACGGCGGTGGGCAGGCCGCGCACCACCTCGGCGGCGAAGGTGGGGCCGGACAGCACCGCCAGCGGCCGCCCCGGCAGTTCCTCGGCCGCCACCTCGCTCATCAGCGCCAGGGTGTCGACCTCGACACCCTTGGCGCAGATCACCAGCGGCGTCGCCGCGCCGGTGACCGCGGCAAGTTGCCGGCAGACGCCGCGCAGGAACTGGGACGGCACCACCAGCAGCAGCGCCTCGGCCGCCGCCGCCCGCCCCAGGTCGGCTGTGGCGGCGACGCCGTCGGGCAGGCGCGCGCCCGGCAGGTACAGGCGGTTTTCCCCGTGCGTGGCGATGGCGCGGGCCACCTCGGGCTCGTGCGCCCACAGGACCACGTCCCGCCCCGCCCGCCGTGCCGTCGCCGCCAGAGCGGTGCCCCAGGCGCCGGCGCCAATGATTCCGATGCTCTGCATGTCCCTCTCGCCGCTGGCGCTACCGTTATGCCCTTGCGGCGCGGCGGCGGCAATGGTCCTGTGGACGGATCGTTTCGCCGCAAAGGGAGCCTAGGGATGAAGGTGCTGGTGCTGGGCGTCGGCGGCAGCTTCGGCGGCGCCGTCGCCGAGGCCCTGGCGGCGCGGGGGCATTTCCTGCGCCTCATGGTGCGCGACGCCGCCCGCGCCGGCCGCTGGCGCGGCTATGAAAACGCCGAGACGGTGGTCGGCGACGCCGAGGACGCCGGGGCGCTGGCCCAGGCGGCGCGCGGCTGCGCCGTCATCGTCCACGGCGTCAACTACCCCTATCACCTGTGGCGGCCGCATATGCTGCGCGTCACCGAAAATGTGGTGTCCGCCGCCGCCGCCGGCGGGGCGCTGGTGGTGTTTCCGGGCAATGTCTACGGCCTGGGGCGGCAGACCCTGCGGCCCCTGGGCGAGGACGCCCCCAACCTGGCCACCACCCGCAAGGGGCGGCTGCGGGTGGAGATGGAGGACCGGCTGTGGCGCCTATCCGAGTCCGGCCGTGCCCGCGTCCTGATCCTGCGGGCGGGGGACTATTTCGGCCCCACGGCCCGCAACGGCCTCGTCGACCGCATCTTCGGCAACGCCGCCGCCGGGCGGCCGTTGCAGGTGCTGGGGCGGCTGGAGGCGCCGCACCAGTGGGCCTATCTGCCCGACCTCGGGCGGCTGGCGGCGGCGCTGGTCGAGCGCGACGACCTCGCCCCCTTCGAGGTGGTGCATTTCGCCGGCCACGTCGCCGACCGCCAGCGCCGCTTCCTGGCCCGCGTCGCCGGCGCCGCCGGGCATCCCGGCCTGCCGGTGCGCCGCCTGCCCTGGGCGCTGGTTCGCCTGCTGGGGTTGAGGGATCCGGTGCTGCGCGAGTTGCTGGAACTGCGCTACCTGTTCGACGAGGCGGTGATTCTCGACGATCCCCGCCGCCGCCAACTGCTGCCCGATTTCGCCTCCACCCCCATCGACGAGGCGCTGCGGGTCACCGTCGACAGCTATCGCAGCCCCGTGGCGATGGTGTGATTCAGGCCTTCACCCCGGCGCCGCCGCGTTTGGGGGCCTCGGGGTCCAGGGGCCAGCGCGGGCGGGCGGCGAAGTCGAGGCCGTCGCTCAGGCCCAGGCGCAGGCGCTCCAGCCCCGCCCAGGCGATCATGGCGGCGTTGTCGGTGCAAAGGCGCGGCGGCGGCGCGAGCAGGGTCATGCCTTCCTCCGCCGCCAGCGCGCCCAGGCGCCGGCGCAGCCGGGTGTTGGCGGCGACGCCGCCCGCCACCACCAGGTGCCGCGCGCCCGCGTTGCCGGCCGTGAAGGCGCGCATGGCCCGGCGGCAGCGGTCGGCGACCGCGTCGGCCACCGCCTCCTGGAAGGCGGCGGCGAGGTCGGCCTTGTCCCGGGCCGTCGCCGGCGCCGGCAGGGCGTCGAGGCGCTGGCGCACCGCCGTCTTCAGCCCCGAGAAGGAGAAATCGCAGCCCGGCCGCCCCTTCATCGGGCGCGGCAGGTCGAAGCGGGCGGCATCGCCCGCGGCGGCGGCGCGCTCCACCGCCGGGCCGCCGGGATAGCCCAGCCCCAGCAGCTTGGCCACCTTGTCGAAGGCCTCGCCGGCGGCGTCGTCGATGGTGGTGCCCAGGCGGCGATAGCGCCCCACCCCCTCCACCGCCAGCAACTGGCAGTGGCCGCCGGAGACCAGCAGCAGCAGATAGGGAAAGGCGATGCCGTCGGTCAGCCGGGCGGTGAGGGCGTGGCCCTCCAGGTGGTTGACGGCGACGAAGGGCTTGCCGTGCACCAGGGCGATGGCCTTGGCGGTCATCACCCCCACCATCACCCCGCCGATCAGGCCGGGCCCGCCGGTGGCGGCGACGGCGTCGAGATCGGCGAAACCCACCCCCGCCTCGGCCAGGGCGCGCGCCACCAGGGCGTCGATGTGCTCCAGATGGCTGCGGGCGGCGATCTCGGGGACGACGCCGCCATAGGCGCGGTGCTCGTCAAGCTGCGACTGCACCACGTCGGCGAGCACGGCGCGGTCGTCGCGCACCACGGCGGCGGCGGTCTCGTCGCAACTCGTCTCGATGCCCAGAACGATCATCGTCCCGCAATACCCTCTTTCCTTGACGGCTTCCAGCCTCTACAACTCGGGGCCATGACTGCTTCCAGCCTTCCGCTCCGAATCGGCACGCGCGGCAGCCCGCTGGCGCTGGCCCAGGCGCACGCGGTGCGCGACCGTCTCGCCGCCGTCCATCCCGAACTCGCCGACCCCGGCGCCATCGAGGTGGTGGTCATCAAGACCACCGGCGACATCGTCCTCGACCGGCCGCTGGCCGAGATCGGCGGCAAGGGCCTGTTCACCAAGGAACTCGACACCGCCATGCTGGAGGGGGGCATCGACCTCGCCGTGCACAGCATGAAGGACGTGGCGACGGTGCTGCCGGACGGCATCGTGCTGCCGGCGATCCTGCCGCGCGAGGATCCGCGCGACGCCTGGATGTGCCTGAAGGCGCCCACCCTGGCCGACCTGCCGGCGGGGGCGGTGGTGGGCACCGCCTCGCTGCGCCGCGGCGCCCAGGTGCTGTACCGGCGCCCGGACCTGAAGGTGGTGTCCTTGCGCGGCAACGTCCAGACCCGCCTGCGCAAGCTGGCCGACGGCGTCATCGACGCCACCATGCTGGCGATGGCCGGCCTCAACCGCCTGGGCATGGCCGAGCGCGCCACTGGCGTCCTGGAGCCCGAGGACATGCTGCCGGCGGTGGGGCAGGGGGCGGTGGGGGTGACCTGCCGCGCCGACGACGAGGCGGCGCACCGCTGGCTGGCGCCGCTGGTCGACGACGAGACCACCATCCGCGTCGCCGCCGAGCGCGGCTTCCTGGCGCGGCTGGACGGCTCGTGCCGCACGCCCATCGCCGGCCTCGCCGAGCGCAACGCCGACGGCTCGCTGCGCCTGCGCGGCCTGATCCTGCGCCCCGACGGCAGCGCCGCGCACGAGGGCGAGATCTCGGGGCCCGCGAGCGAGGCGGTGGCGCTGGGCACGTCGCTGGCCGAGGAACTGCTGGGCCGGGCGGGCGAGAACTTCCTGGACCTGACGACGCCATGACCCGGCGGGCCCTGCTCACCCGGCCCCGCCCCGACGCCGCCGCCACCATGCGCGCGTTGCAGGCGCGGGGCTTCGAGGTGATGCTGGAGCCCATGCTGGAGGTGGTGACCATCCCCGACGTCGCCATTGACCTGACCGGCGTGCAGGCGTTCCTGGTCACCAGCGCCAACGGCGTGCGCGCCCTGGCCGAGTCGACCCCCGAGCGCAGCCTGCCGGTGCTGGCGGTGGGCGAGGCCAGCGCCCGCACCGCCCGGCTGCTGGGCTTCCAGCAGGTGGCCAACGCCGATGGCGACGTCGCCGGCCTGGCGGCGCTGGTGCGCCGGCGGCTGGATCCCGGCAACGGCGTGCTGCTCCACGCCGCCGCCTCGCAGGTGGCCGGCGACCTGAAAGGGCTGCTGGAGGACAGCGGCTTCCAGGTGCGCCGGGTGATCCTCTACGAGGCCCGCCAGTCCGAGGCGCTGAGCGAGGAGGCCGTCGCCGCCCTCGCCGGCGGCCAACTCGACGCGGCCCTGTTTTACTCTCCCCGCACCGCGGCGACCTTTGCTAGTCTTCTCGGCGCCGCCGGGCTCGACGATGCCTGCCGGGGCATCGTCGCCTATGGCCTCAGCCCGGCGGTGGCGGACCAGATCGGCGGCTTGCCCTGGCGGCGCCTGCGCATTGCGGCGCGGCCACGACAGGACGCGGTGATGGCGCTGATCGACGAGGATTTCGGGCCGGTGCCGCAGGGGGCAGGACGGGGGAACGCGCAATGACCCAGGACAAGGACGGCCAGCAGTCCACGGCCAAGCCCGCCGAGGACGCCGCCGACGCGGCGGACGCCCCGGCCGGGGACGCCCCTGCCGGGGACGCTCCGGCCGGCGACGCCAAAGCCGAAGACGCCGGGGCCGAAGACGCCGGGGCCGAAGACGCTGGGGCGGCGCCGGAACTGGAGGCCGCGGCGCCCGCCCCGGCGCCGTCTTCGGGCGCCGGTGCCGCCGTCGCCGTCGCGGTGGTGACGACGCTGCTGGTGCTGGTCGCCGTCGGAATCGCCGCCTACGCCACCTGGCCGCAATGGCGCGGCGCGCTGGTCGGCGACGCCGGCGAGGCGGCCGCGGCGGTCGCGGCGCGCGTCGACGGCCTGGAGACGCGGCTCGACGACCTCGCCGCGCGGGCGACGGATGTGGAGGACGGCCTCGGCGCCGTGCGGGCGCGGCTGGCGGACGCCCCCGACGGCGGCGCCCTGGAGGCGCTGGCGGCGCGGGTGGCGGCGCTGGAGGAGGCGCCGGCGGCGGCGGAATCGGGCGCCGCGCCCGGTGCCGCCGATCCGGCGCTGGCGCGGCGGCTGGACCGCCTGGAGCAGCGCGTTGCCGATGCGCCGGGCGCCGACCCGGCGGTGGTGACGAGCCTCGCCCGCGACGCCGAACGCCTCGCCGCCGACGTCACCGCCCTGGGACAGCGCCTCGACGCCCTGGAAGGGCGGGCGGCGGAGGCCTCGGCGGTGCTGCGCCTCTCCGAACGCCTTGACGCCGTCGCCGAGACGGCGCGCCGCGCCGTGCGCACCCGCAGCGATACCCAGGCCCTGCTGCTGGCGGTGGCGCAGTTGAACGTCGCCGTCGACGCCGGGCGCGACTACGCCGCCGAATTGCGCACCGTGCGCGCCCTGGCCCCCGAGGACGCCGATTTCCAGGCGCGCGTCGACAGCCTCGCCCGTCACGCCCGCGGCATTCCCACCCGTTCGGTGCTGGCGGCGTCGCTCGACGACCTAGCCCCCGACATCGTGCGCGCCAGCATCGGCCCCGAGGAGGACGGCTGGTGGCGCGAAACCGTCCAGCGCATCGCCGCGCTGGTCAGCGTCAAGCGCACCGACCAGGGCGGCGAGGAATCAGTGCCGGCCCTGGTGGCGCGGGCCGAGCGCGCCGTCGACCACGGCGACATCGCCGAGGCGGTGGCGGCTCTGGAACGCCTGCAGGGCCCGGCGGCGGCCGCCGCCGCCCCCTGGCTGGCGGCGGCGCGGGCCCATGTGCAGGCCCAGGCGACCCTCGGCGATCTCGCCAGCAGCGCCATCGCGCTGGCCGGGGCCGAGGAATCAACCGCGCCGGCGGAGTAACGGGTGATGGCGCGTCTGATCGGTTTTCTGATCGCCGTCGCCCTGCTGGTGGGGGTGGCGGTGTGGTTCGCCGAACGCCCCGGCGACGTTACCGTCCATTGGCTGGGCTGGCGCATCGACACCACCGTGCCGGTGCTGCTGGTGGCGATGCTGGGCCTGCTGGCGGCGCTGGCGATGGCCTACCGCTTCGTCGCCGGCATCCTGCGGGCGCCGGGCCGGCTGCGCGGCTATCGGCGCGGCAGCCGCCAGCGCAAGGGCTATCTGGCGCTGACCGACGGCTTGGCGGCGGTGGCGGCCGGCGACGCCAAGCTGGCCCGCAAGCAGGCCCGGCGCGCCGACCATCTGCTGCACAACCCGCCGCTGACGCGGCTGTTGTCGGCGCAGGCGGCGCAGCTTGGCGGCGACCACGACGAGGCCAGGCGCCACTTCGAGGCCATGCTGGACCGGCCCGAGACGGCCTTTCTGGGCCTGCGCGGGCTGTTGACCCAGGCGCTGAAGGCGGGCGACCGCGCGGCGGCGCTGGACTACGCCCGCCGCGCCCACGCCCTCAACGCCGAGGCCGACTGGCTGACGGCGACGCTGTTCGACCTCCAGGCGCGCGCCGACTTGTGGGACGAGGCGCAGCAGACTCTGGAGACGGCGGCGCGGCGGCACGTCTTCGCGCCCGACGAGGCGGCGCGCAAGCGCGCGGTGGTGCTGCACGAGCGCGCCCGCCGCGCCGACGAGGACGGCGACCGCAAGACGGCGGTGAAGCTGGCCCGCGAGGCCCACGCCGCCGACGGCTCGCTGGTCGCGCCGGCGATCCTGCTCGCCCGCCTGCTGTCCGCCGAGGACAAGCCGCGCAAGGCGGCGGCGGTGCTGGAGCAATCGTGGGCGGCGGCCCCGCACCCGGATCTCGCCCGCGCCTATATGGCGCTGTGGACGGGCGAGGACGCGCTCAAGCGCGCCCGCCACGCCGCCCGCCTGGTCGAACTGGCCCCCGACGCCGCCGAGGGCCACGCCACCGCCGGCGAGGCGGCGCTGGCGGCGCAGTTGTGGGGGCAGGCGCGCAAGCATCTGGAGGCGGCGGCGGCGCGGCGGCCGTCGGCGCCGGTCTATCGCCTGCTGGCGCGGGTGGAAGAGGAGGAGAGCGGCGACGCCGCCGCCGGGCGCGACTGGCTCGCCAAGGCCGCCGAGGCGCCGCCGGGGCGGCTGTGGGTGTGTCGCCAATGCGGCACCGCGCCCGAGGCGTGGGCGGCGCTGTGCGGGCATTGCGGCGCCTTCGACGCCATCGCCTGGAGCGCGCCGCTGTATGTGCCCGGCCCGCCCGGCCTGATGCCGCCGGCCGAGCCCGCCGGAACCGCCGGCCCCACCGGATGATCCCCGCGCCGGGCGCCGCGTCTGGGCCCTTGCGCGGGGCGGCGCTTGGACGTATGTTCCCGGCTCCGGCCGGCGTAGCTCAGCTGGTAGAGCAACGCATTCGTAATGCGTGGGTCGGGGGTTCGAGTCCCTCCGCCGGCACCATCTCCTTCCCGATAGGGTCATGACGGTTCACTTCATCGGCGCCGGCCCCGGCGCGCCCGACCTCATCACCGTGCGCGGGCTCGACCTGGTGCGCCGCTGTCCGGTGGTGCTGTACGCCGGCTCGCTGGTGCCCCGGGCCGTGGTCGCGGCGGCGCCGGCGGAGGCCCGCGTCGTCGACACGGCGCCGCTGACCCTGGACGAGATCGTCGCCGAGATCGCCGCCGCCCACGCCCAGGGCCTCGACGTCGCGCGGCTGCATTCCGGCGACCCGTCGCTCTATGGCGCCATCGGCGAGCAGATGCGCCGCCTCGACGCCCTTGGCATCCCCTACGACATCACCCCCGGCGTGCCGGCCTTCGCCGCCGCCGCCGCCGCCCTGGGGCGCGAGCTGACCCTGCCGGGGGTCAGCCAGACGGTGATCCTCACCCGCACCGCCGTGCGGGCCTCGGCCATGCCGCCGGGCGAGGAACTGGCGGAACTGGCCCGCAGCGGCGCCACCCTCGCCATCCATCTGGCGGCGGCGAACATCGTGCGGGTGGTGCGCGCGCTGACGCCGCATTACGGCGCCGATTGCCCGGTGGCGGTGGTCTACCGGGCAAGCTGGCCCGACGAGCAGGTGGTGCGCGGCAGCCTGGCCGATATCGCCGGGCGGGTGAAGGCGGCGGGAATTACCCGCACCGCCCTCATCCTGGTGGGCCGTGTGCTCGGCGACTCAGGCTTCGACGACAGCCGCCTCTACGACGCCGCCCACAGCCACGGTTTTCGCTCCGGCGGCGGCTGACGGCTATTCCATCGCCTCGACTTCCTGGGCGACCTGGTCGCGCAACTGCTCGTCCCGCTGCGCCGCCAGATAAATCTGATTGTATTCGGGGATGGTCAGGCCCTGGGCGGTGATGGTTTCCGCCGCCCGCTCGCGCAAAATGTCCTCCTGATCGGGGCCCGCGTACTGCTGCTGGAGCATCACCACCTGGCGATGCGCGGCGGCGAAGCGTTCGATCTGCTGGTCGGTGAATTCGGTGGCGGCGGCGCTGTCCTCCATCTGCGCCTGGGCCAGCCGCATACGATCTTCCGATTCGGCGGCGGCGACGTCGACGGCCATCCATCCCATGCCGAGGGCGGTGGCGGCGGCGAAGATCGACGCGACGACGGCAGGAATCATAGGTGCCTCCTGTTGCGGATTGGGAACCTTACCGGCGGACCAACAATCCGGCCGCCCCATCGGTTCCCGCCCCACGGCCCCCTTCAGGGCGGCAGCACCCCTTCCAGCCAGGCCGCCGCCTCGTCCGGGGTGGCCGCCCGCGGCCCCGGCTCCGGCGGCGGGCGGCGCAGCATCAGGACCGGCAGGCCCAGCCGCCGCGCCGCCGTCAGCTTGCCCGCCGTCGCCGCGCCGCCGCTGGCCTTGGTCACCAGCACGTCGATGCCGTGTGTGCGCATCAAGGCTTCCTCGGCCGCCGCCGCGAACGGGCCGCGCGCCACCAGCAGACGATGGCCGGGCAGCGGCGGCGGCGCCGGTGGGGGCGTCGCGGCGCGCACCAGGAACCACACCCCCTCGCAGGCGGCGAAGGGCGCCAGCGTGCCCAGGCCGACGGTCAGGAACGCGCGCCGCCCCAGCCCGGGAAGCCGGTGGGCGGCGGCGTCGGCGTCGGCCACCTCGATCCACCGGTCGCCGGGCGCCGGCGTCCAAGGCGGGCGCACGAGTTGCAGGCGCGGCACCCCCGCCGCCGCGCAGGCGGCGCGGGCGTGGGCCGAGATGCGGGCGGCGAAGGGGTGGGTGGCGTCGAGGACCGCCGCCACCGCCCGGGCCCGTAGCCACGCCGCCAACCCCTCGGCGCCGCCGAAGCCGCCGACGCGCCGGCTTGTGCGGCCGTCGTCATCGGCGACCCGTCCCGTCCGCCCCGCCAGCGACACAGTCACCTCCAAATGCGGCCGCGCCGCCAGCACCGCCGCCAGCGCCCGCGCCTCGCCGGTGCCCCCCAGCACCAGCACCCGCCGCCTAGGGCCCGGCATGGCCCAGAAGCCTTCCGGCGCGGTCGAAGACGGCGACGTCGACGGCGACGCGGCCGTCGGTCGCCGCCGCCGCCACCGTGCGCGCCCGCGCCGCCACCCGCGCCGCCAGGGGCGCGGCGAGAGCGCCGGCGAGGTCCAGCACCTGGGCGGCGGTGGCGGCGTCGGCGGCGGTGCGGACGGTGGCGGCGTCGGCGCCCGCCGCCGCCAGCATCTCGGCGAGCAGGGCGACGTCCACCGCCGAGCGGCGCGAGTGCAGGTCCATGTGCCCGGCGGCCAGCTTGCACAGCTTGCCGAAACCGCCGGCGATGGTCAGGCGCGGCACCGGCCGCCGGCGCAGGTATTTCAGCAGCGCGCCGGCGAAATCGCCCATGTCGATGAGCGCCGGCTCGGGCAGGTCGCAGAGCCGCCGGACGGCGGCCTCGGAGGTGCGCCCGGTCGCGGCGGCGATGTGGCCGAGGCCCAGGGCGCGGGCGACGTCGACGCCGCTGTGGATGGCGTGCACCCAGGCCGAGCACGAATAGGGCACGACGATGCCGGTGGTGCCCAGGATCGACAGCCCGCCGACGATGCCCAGGCGCGGGTTCATGGTGCGCCGCGCCAGCGTTTCGCCGCCGGGGATGGACAGGGTGACGGTGACGTCGACGGGGGTGCCCAGGGCGGCGGCGGCGCGGCCGATATTGTCGGCGATCATGGCGCGGGGAACCGGGTTGATGGCCGGTTCCCCCACCGGCACCGGCAGGCCCGGCAGCGTCACCCGGCCCACGCCCTCGCCGGCGGCAAAAACGACGCCGCCCCCCGCCGGTCCCCACGCCACCCGCGCGACGACCTCGCAGCCGTGGGTGACGTCGGGGTCGTCGCCGGCGTCCTTGACGACGGCGGCCAGGGCGGCGCCGTCGGGGGTGGCGGCGCGCGCCAGCGGCAGCGCCACGGTGCGCCCGTCCGGCAGGCGCACCGGCGCCGGATCGGGAAAGGTTCCGGTGACCAGGGCGTGGTAGGCCGCCCGCGCCGCCGCCGCCGCACAGGTTCCCGTCGTCCAGCCCCGCCGCAACTGTTTGCGCGCCGTCATGCGCCGACTGTAGCCGCGCCGCCGCCGCCGCGGGAAGGCGCAAGTGGCGAAGCCGGTTGCGGCGCCGGCGCCGCCTGCGCATAGTGTGGCGCCATGATGGATCAGATGCCCTTCCGCCTGCCGCCGCTGGAGCCCGGCCATGTCTGGCTGGTCGGCGCCGGTCCCGGCGACCCCGGCCTGCTGTCGCTGCTGGCCCTGCACGCCCTGCGCCACGCCGACGTGGTGGTGCATGACGCCCTGGTCGACGAGCGCGTGCTGGCCCTGGCCGGCGGCGGCGCGCGCCTCGACTATGTCGGCAAACGCGCCGGCAAGCCGTCGCCGCGCCAGGAGGAGATCAGCGCCCGCCTCGTCGCCCTGGCGCGCGAGGGCCTGCGGGTGGTGCGCCTGAAGGGGGGCGACCCCTTCCTGTTCGGGCGCGGCGCGATGGAGGCGCTGGCCCTGGCCGAGGCCGGCGTGCCCTTCCGCGTCGTTCCCGGCGTCACCGCCGGCATCGGCGGCCTGGCCTATGCCGGCATTCCCGCCACCGCCCGCGACGCCAATTCGGCCGTCGCCTTCGTCACCGGCCACGACTCCGGCGGCGAGGCGCCGGCCGACGTGGACTGGGAGGCGCTGGCGAAGGGGGTGCCGGTGCTGGTGTTCTACATGGCGTTGCGGCGCCTGGACACCATCGTCGAGCGCCTGCTGGCGGCGGGGCGGTCGGCCGACGAGCCCGCCGCCATCGTCAGCCGCGCCACCACCGCCGAACAGCGCGTGCTGGCCACGACGCTGGGACGGCTGCCCGCCGACGCCCGCGCCGCCGACATGACCGCCCCGGCGCTGGTGGTGGTGGGCGAGGTGGTGCGCCTGCGCGAGCGCCTGGACTGGCAGGCGCCGCCGTCGTCGTAGCGATAGGGCATGATCCGCCCCCACGCGGTCGCGCCCCAGCCGCCGTTGAGGCGGCGGCCAAGCGAGCGGAGCGAGCGCCCGGCGAGGGCACAAGAAGACTTAACGCCGTTGAGGCGGCGGCCAAGCGAGCGGCGCGAGCGCCCGGCGCGGGCGGCAACGACCGCGCTCGTCATTCCCGCGCAGGCGGGAATCCAGCGGCCTCTCCGCGCCTCGTTGTTGGGACGACATCCTTCGGGAACAAACATGGACCCCCGCCTTCGCGGGGGTGACGAACGGCATCGGCAGACGTTTCGTCGGCCCTGGCGTTCAGCCGCCGCCTGGCGCCGGGGCCTCGGCATCGGCCAGCAGGCGCGCCGCCGGCAGCAGGATGGTGGCGGTGGTGCCTTCGCCCAGGCGGCTGGCGAGGGCGAAGCGGCCGCCGTGCAGTTCGACGAATTTCTTGGTCAGCGGCAGGCCCAGCCCGGTGCCGTCATGCTTGCGGGTCATGCTGGTGTCGACCTGGCCGAACGGCCGGACGACCCTGTCGAGATGCTCCTCGGCGATGCCGATGCCGGTGTCGCTGACGTGGATGGCGAGGTCGCCGTCCGCCTGCGGCTCGACCCGCACGCCGAGGCGGCCGCCCTCGGGGGTGAACTTCACCGCGTTGGTGAGCAGGTTGAGCACCGCCTGCTTGATGAGCCGCTCGTCCCCCAGCACCCGCGGCATCGCCTCGGGCAGCTCGGCGGTGAAGTGCAGGCCCCCCTCCTCAGCCAGATGCTCCACCTGCCGCCAGGCCGAGGCGACGACATTGCCGATGTCGACAGGCGCCTCGTTGAGGCGGATCTTGCCGGCCTCGATGCGCGAAACGTCGAGGATGTCGGTGATGATGCGCAGGAGATGGCAGCCGGAGTCGTAGATGTTTTCGGCGTATTCGGTGTATTTGGGGCTGATGTCGCCGAAAAGCTGGCTGCGCATGATGTCGGAAAAGCCGATGATGGCGTTCAGCGGCGTGCGCAGTTCGTGGCTCATATTGGCCAGGAAAGTGGTCTTGGCCTGGCTGGCCGCCTCGGCGGCCTCCTTGGCCTTGATCAGCTCCGCCTCGGCGCGCTTGCGCTCGGCGATCTCCTGCTTCAGCGACCGCGTGCGGGCCTCGACGATCTTTTCCAGGTCGTCATGGGCGCGCTGGAGGGCCTGCTCGGCCAGGAAGCGGCGGGTGATATCGCGCGAGACGCCCACCAGGCCGACGACGCGGCCGTTGTTGTCGCTGATCGGCGCCTTGGTGGTCGAGTACCAGTGCGTCTCGCCGTCGGCGCCGGGATGCTCCTCGCGCTTGTCGACCAGCGGCTCGCCGGTCTCCATCAGGCGGCGGTCGTCCCGCTCCAGGGCGGCGGCTTGGTCGGGGGGCAGCAGTTCGCCGGCGGTCCGGCCCACCGCCGCCTCCGGCGACTCCAGGCCCAAAAGGCGGGCGTGCGCCGGGTTGACCCGCTCGTAGCGCAGGTCGCCGTCCAGGAAATAGATGGCGTCGGGAAGGCTCTCCATCAGGGCGGTGAGCAGGCGGCGCTGGTGGCTGATGTCCCGCAACAACTGGAACTGCCGTGCCGCGTTGAGGAGGATGGTGCGCAGTTCCACCGGGTTCCACGGCTTCGAGACATAGGCGTGGATCTGGCCGACATTGACGGCGCGCACCAGGGCGCTGATGTCGGTATAGCCGGTGATCAGCACCCGCGTCGCCTCCGAACGCCGACGGGCGTGGTTCAGGAACTCGTCGCCGCTCATGCCCGGCATCCGCTGGTCGGAGAGGATGACCCAGATGTCTTCCTTGGCGAGAACGTCGAGGGCGGCGACACCGTCCGGCGCCGTGAAGATGCGGAAGTCCTCCTCCAGAAGATCCTCGACCGCGGTCAGTATCTGCGGTTCGTCGTCGACGACCAGGAGGCCGGGGCGGCTTTCGGTTTCGCTCATGATGGCACTCGCTTTTCCGGGGCCGCCGCCGGACCGGCAAGCGGCAAATCGTCCTGGGTGCGGGGAGGATCGAGGGGCAGGCGCACGATGGCGGTGGTGCCCTCGCCCTCGACGCTGTCGAAGGCGATGCTGCCGTGGTGGGCGCGGACGATGCCGTAGGAGATCGCCAGCCCGAGCCCGGTGCCCTGGCCAACGGGCTTGGTGGTGAAGAAGGGGTCGAAAAGCTTCTGCTGGACATCGGCGGGAATGCCCCGCCCGCTGTCGCGCACGCTGATCTCGAAAAAGCCGTCGCGCAGCGCGGTGCCGACGGTGATGGTGCCGGTGTCGTCGATGGCGTCGACGGCGTTGGCGATGATGTTCATCAACACCTGGTTGACCTGGCCGGAGCGGCAGTAAAGCTCGGCGTCGGCGCGGTAGTCGCGCACCACCTCGATGCGGTCCTTGATGCGGTAGTGCAGGAACAGCAGCACCGTCTCGATGGCGTCGTGGATGTCCGTCGTCGTCCACTCGTCCTCGTCGAGGCGCGAGAAGGTGCGCAGCTTGACCACCAGGCTTTTCACCCGGTCGAGGCCCTGGACGATGTCGGCGATGCGCGCCGAGGCCTTGCGCAGCCGCCCCAGCGACTCTTCCGACAGGCGCTCGCCGTCCTCCTCGACCACCCGCTCCATCCACTTGTCCATCGAATAGACGTGGCTGACGACGAAGGACAGCGGGTTGTTGATCTCGTGGGCGATGCCGGCGACGAGCTGGCCCAGCGAGGCCATCTTCTCGCTGTGGACGAGCTGGATCTGCGCCTCGCGCAGGCGCTGGTTTGTGTCCTCCAGTTCGCGATTGGCCTGGCGCAATTCCTCGGCCAGGGCCGCGCGCGCCTCCGCCGCCTCCTTTTCGGCGCGGGCGCGCAGCATCTCCATTTCCTTGGCCTTGAATTCCTCCAGGATGCGCCGGTTCTGCTCCAGGAAGAACTTGCGGCGCAACAGCGCCCGCACGCGCGCCTTCACCACCGCGAAGTCGCTGGACTTGCCCACGAAGTCGTCGGCGCCCGCCTCCAGCGCGCGGGTGACGTTCTCCTTGCCCTCGTGGGCGCTGATCATCAGGATCACCACCGGCAGTTCGCGCGCCAGCCGCTGGGTGGCCAGCTCCCGGCAGACCTCGACGCCGTCCATCTCGGGCATCACCAGATCGACGAGCACCAGATCGAAGGCCTCGCCCCGCATCATCCCCAGGGCCTCGGCGCCGGTGGTGGCGGTGAAGACGTCGTAGCCTTCCTGGGCAAGCTGCGCCTCGACGAAGGTGAGGTAGGTCTCGCTGTCGTCGACGATGAGGATGCGGGCGCGGTTGTAGAGCGAGACGTCGCCGTCGATCACCGAAGCGCGCTGGCGCGACTTGCGCAGCAGCGCGTGCACCCGCAGCATCAGGATGTCGGTGTCCTCGGACTTCGAGACATAGTCGTCGGCGCCGCTTTGCAGCCCGTGCAGTTCCGCCGCCGCCGTCTGGTCGATGGTCAGCATCAGGATGGGGATGCTCTGGGTGTTGATGTTCATCCGCATCTGGCGGCAGAACTCGTCGCCCTGGATGCCGGGCAGGTGGTAGTCGACGACGACCAGGTCGGGGCGGAACTCGGCGAACAGGGCCAGCGCCTTCTCGGCGCTGTCGGCGACGATCGTGGCGAAGCCCTCCGCCTCCAGCACCATCTGCAGGCGGATCGCCTGGGTGGGCGAATCCTCGATGATCAGGATCTGGGGGTCGGCGGGCCGGCTCATCAAACCTCCGCCGTCGCGCCGTCGGAGACCAGGTCGAGCAGCCGCCCGGCGATGCGGGGCAGGGGAAGCTGCTCGCAGACCGCCCCCAGCCTCGCCGCCACCGCCGGCATTCCGTAGACGACGGCGGTGGTGGCGTCCTCGGCGATGGTGAAGGCGCCGGCGTCGCGCATCCGCAACAGCCCCTCGGCGCCGTCGGCGCCCATGCCGGTGAGCAGCACGCCCAGCCCCGCCGGCCCCAGGTCGTCGGCCATCGACTGCAACAGCACCGTGCCCGAGGGGCGCTGGTTGTGCTGCGGCGGCCCCGCATCCACCGCCAGCAGGCCGCCGCGGATGACCAGATGGCGGTCGGGCGGCGGCACATGCACGACGCCGGGCTCGGGCTCCTGGGTGTGGCGCACCATCCGCACCGTCAGCCTCGTCTGCTGGTCCAGCCACGACACGAAACCTTCGACGAAGCTGGCGGTCATGTGCTGGACCAGCAGGATCGGCGCCTCGAAATCCGCCGGCAGGGCGCCGAGAAGCTGGCTGAGGGCGTTGGGCCCGCCGGTCGAGGCCACCACGCCGACCATGCGCACCCGCGTCGACGGCCGCTCCGCCGCCGGCAGTCGCGCGACCGGCGGCGGCGGCGTCGAGCCGAAGGACAGGTTGCGCCGGCCCTGGCGCACCACCTTGACCTGGCTCATGATGGCCAACTGGGTGCGGATGTGCTGGGCGACGGAGTCATAGTCGCGGTGGCTGGTGCCCACCGGCTTTTCCACCACCGCCAGCGCCCCGGCCCGCAGCGCGTTCATGGCGATGTTGAGTTCGTCCGACTCGACATTGGCCGAGACCACGACGATCGGCGTCGGGTGCGTCGACATCACCTTCAGCGTGGCGTCGAGGCCGTTCATGCCCGGCAGGCGGATGTCCAGCGAGATGACGTCGGGGCGCAGGCGCTCGACCATCTCCAGCGCCCGTTCGGCGCTGTCGGCGGTGCCGACGACGGCGAAGCGGTCGTCGCTGCCGATGATATAGCGCAGCAGTTCCGTCACCACCGGCGAGTCTTCGACGATCAGGACGCGAATCTTCTTCATAGCAGTTGCTCGATGGTCTCCAGCAGTTCCTGCTGGTCGAAGCGGGTCTTGACGACATAGGCGTCGGCGCCGAGGCTGAGGCCGCGCTCGCGGTCCTCGCGGCTTTCCAGCGAGGTGACGATGATGACCGGCAGCGCGGCCAGGGCGGGATCCTTCTTGATCTCGGCCAGCAGCCCGAAGCCGTCCAGCCGCGGCATCTGCACGTCGGCGACCACCAGGTCGATGTCATGGGCGCGAAGCTGCGCCAACGCCTCCAGCCCGTCCACCGCCAGCAGCACCCGATAGCCGTGCGCCTCCAGGATGCTGCGCTCCAGAGTGCGGGTGGTGATGGAATCGTCCACCACCAGGATGGTGGGGGTGTGCGGCGTCGGTTCGCGTTCGGCGGTGGTGATGCGCCGGCCGCGGTCGCGGCGGCGGCAGGCCTCGACAAGCTGGAAGGGGCTGAGGACGATGACCACCTCGCCGTCTTCGAGGATGGTGCCGCCCGCCACCTTGCTGTCGCGGGCCAGCGGCATTCCCAGGTCCTGCACCAGTCCCTCGCGCATGGCCAGGAAGGCGTCCACCGCCACCGCCACCCGCGTCGGGCCGGCGCGCAGCACCGCCACCGGCATCATGCCGTCCTGGACGGTGACCGCCGCCTGGGGCGCGTCGAGCAACTCGCCCAGCCCCACCAGCAGCAACTGGCGGCCGTCCAGCGTCACGACCGGCTTGCCCTCGACGGTCTGGATGGCGTCCACCGGCACCCGCGCCAGGCCGTCGACGCCGTCGGCGGGCAGGGCGTAGAGGCGATCCTGGCAGGCGACCATCAACAGCCGGTGCGTCGCCACGCTCAAGGGCACCATCAGCCGGAACTCGGTCCCGGGCGCCGTGCGCTCCGGCACCTCCAGGCTGCCGTGCAGGCGCACCACCGTCTCATAGACCACCGACATGCCCATGCCGCGCCCGGCCAGGCCGGTGACGCGGCCGGCGGTGGAAAAGCCGGGGTGGAAGATCAGGCGCGCCACCGCCTCGGCGTCGGCGCCCGCGGCGTCCTCCTCGGCCAGCAGCCCCAGGCGCAGCGCCTGTTCGCGCACCCGCTCGGTGTCCAGGCCGCGGCCATCGTCCTCCACGCTCAGGCACAGGCGGTTGCCGACCACCCGGAAGCCGACGGCGATGTGCCCCGTCGGCGGCTTGCCCTTCGCCCGGCGTTCGTCCGGCGCCTCGATGCCGTGGAAGAGGGCGTTGCGCAGCATGTGCATGACCGGGTCCTTGAGCATCTGCAGGACCATGCGGTCGGCGCGCACCGACAGGCCGGTGATGCGCACCTCGACGTCCTTGCCCTCCTCACGTGCCAGATCGCGGACCATCTTGCGGAAGCCGCCGAAGACGTGCTCGGCGGGGATCATGCGGGCCAGGCGGATGTCGTCGCGCAGCCCGCCGGCAAGCTGGCGCAGGGTCCATTCCGAACGCTGCTGGAGGCGGCGGGCCTCGCGCGCGGCGCTGGAGGCGGCGTGGAAGCGCTCGTCGATTTCGGCCACCGCCTCGGCGCCCAGGCTGCCCAGCGCCGGTTTGCGCGCGCCCTGCCACTGGCGTTCGAGGATGGCGAGGTCGCCCTCAAGCTGGCGCAGCCGGCGGGTCACCGCCTCCTGGCCGTGGCCTTCCACCAGCAGGCGCCCCGCCGAGCGCAGCAGCCGGTCGAGATCGGCGGTGGCGACGCGCACCGTCTCCTCGCTCCCCGGCCGCGCCGGTTCGGGCGCCGCCGGGGGGGCGGCGGGCTCGGCCGTCGGCGGCGCCGGGTTCGCCGGGGGCGCCGGGTTCGCCGCGCTCGCCGGGGTCGGCGGCGGGGCGGCCGGCGCGCCCAGCACGGCGTCCAGCGCCTCGCGCGCCTGCACCGGCTCCGGCGGCTCCTCGCCGCGGTCGAGGGCGGTCACCCAGTCCTCGACCGCGTCCAGCACCGCCTCCACCGCCGCAAGGCAACCGGCGTCCGGTTCCAGTTCGCCCTGGCGGATGCGGCCGAAGGCGGTTTCCAGGCGGTGGGCGAGGGTTTCGACCGGGCGCAGGTCGCAGGCACGCGCCGCCCCCTTCAGGCTGTGGGCCCGGCGAAACACCTCGTCCAGATCCTTGCGCTCCAGCGGCCCGTCCTTGGCCAGGGCCTCGCGGATGTGCTCCAGGTGGTCCTTGTATTCCACCCGGAAGGCCGCCAGCAGCCGTTCGCGGATGTCGATCACACCTTGTATTTCTCCACCACCCTGCGGAGTTGTTCGCTCAGATCGGTGAAGTTGCCCGCCGCCGTCTCCAACTCGCGGGTGGCTGTGGCGCTCTGCTGCGAGGCCTGGCGGATCTCGTGCAGCGCGTGCGTCACCTGCTCAAGGCCGATCTGCTGCTGATTGGTGGCGCCGACGATCTGCTGGAAGGCGGAAACATTCTCCTGAATGTTGTCGGCCATCTTGCGGATGCTGTCCTCGGCGCTGCGGGTCTTCTGGCGCCCCAGTTCCACCCGCTTCACCGCCTCCTCGGTCACCATGACCGAGCTGTTGATGCCCTTCTGGATCTCTCCCAGGATGGTGCGCACCTGGCCGGTGGCTTCCTTGGCCTGGTCGGCGAGATTCTTGATTTCGTTGGCGACCACCGCGAAGCGCCGGCCCTCGTCGCGGGCGTCGGCGGCCTCGATGGCGGCGTTCAGCGCCACCAGGTTCGACTGCTCGGCGATGTCGTTGACGGTGGCGATGATGGCGCCGATGGCCTGGGTGCGCTCCGACAGGGCGACGACGTTCTCGGCCACCGTTTCCGCCTGGGCGCGGATCGCCTCCATCGCCTCGCTGGTCTGATGCACCGACTGCAACCCCTCGGCCCCCGACACCGACATCGACTGCGCCGCCGTCGCCACCGCGCGCGAGCGTTCCGACACCTGGACGCTGGACTGGCTGATTTCCTCGACGGTGGAGGTGATCTCCTGCACCGCCGCCGCCTGCTGCTTGCTGGCCGAGGCCTGCTGCTGGGTGGTGGCCAGCACCTCGGCGGCGGCCGAGTTGAGGTTTTCGGTGACTTCGCGGGTCTGTAGCGACATCTCGCGCAGCGAGGCGATCATTTCGTTGAAGGCGCGGGCCAGCCGGCCGATCTCGTCGCGCCCCTTGACGTCCAGGCGCCGGTCGCGAAGCTCGCCGGCGGCGATGGCCTGGGCGGTTTCGGCGCATTGCGCCAGCGGCCGGCTGATCCAGCGGCCGATGGCCCAGTTGGTCGCCAGCGCGACGACGGCGAAGACCGCCGCCAGCAGGATCTCCCAATTGACGATGCGCATGATGCGCGCGGCGGCGTCGGCGGTGAAGCTCTTGACCAGGGCGTTGGCCTCGCTCTTCAGGGCCACCTGCGCCTCGAACATCGCCCGCAGCCGTTCAGTGCGCTCGGCGCTGCCCGGGGCGGTGTCCAGATAGGCGGTCGCCGCCTCCTGAAGCCGCCGCGACAGTTCGCGCTGGCGCCCCAGCTGGGCCTGGGCGCCTTCGACATTGGCCGGCGGCAGCACCACCTCGGTCCCCAGGGCCAGGTTCTCTACCGCCCGTCCGCCCACCACCAGCGCCTCCAGGGTGCGGTCGAAGACCTCGATCACCGACTGCGGCGCCGTCTCCAGGCCCTCGCCCTTCAGCAGCACCTCCTTGGCGTATTGCTCGGTCAGCATCCGCTGCCGCCCGGCGAGGTCGATGACGGTGGCGTCCGCCGTCAGGCCGCGGAAGGCGAGGATAGTGAAGCCGATGACGCAGGCCATCGCCACGATGTAGCCCAGCGACACCATCGTGAGCTTGCGGCCCACCGGCGCGTCCCTGAAAAAACCGAAAACGCTGTCGTTCATGTGTCTTCCCCCCTGGGGCCGTCGCGGCCCTCGGTGTCGGCTATCAGAGCCAGAATGGCGTCGACGTCGAGCACGACGAGGCCATCGGCGGTCAGGCCGCGCGCGAAACGCAGCGGCAGGGCGGTCTCGCCCTCGTCTATCGGCGCCAGGTCGTTGGTCCCCACGGCGGCGACCGTCTCCACCGCGTCCACCCGCAACCCCACCTCGCCGCCGTTGCGGCGCAGGAACACGATGCCGGCCTCGGCGCCCGCGCCCCCGGCGCCGCCAAAGGCGCCGGCGATGTCGAGGACGGGACGGATGTCGCCGCGCAGGTTGACCACCCCCGCCACCTCGGGCGGCGCCCCCGGCACCGGGGTCACGGCGCGCACCGCCATCACCTCGGCCAGGCGCGCCAGGGGCAGGCCGCAGCGCTCCGGCCCCAGGCGCACCACCAGCACCTCCAGCGCCGGCACGCGGTCGCCGTCGTCGACCCGGCGGGCCAGGCGTTCGGCGCGCCGGCGATAGGCCGCGTCGACGGCCTTGGCGTCGGGCTCCAGCGACCGGCGCAACTGCCGGCGGCTGCGCTCCAGGCCGCGGCGGGCGGCGGCGAAGTCGATGTGGCCGCCGCTCATTGCAGGCCGCCGGTGACGTCAAGGTGCATCTTCACCAGAACCTCCAACTCGGCGGCGGTGACGCCGCCGGCCTCGTGCACGGGCGCCTCGCCGGGCAGGGCGTCAAGCAGCCTCAGCGCGTTGCGGAAGCACCGGCGCGCCGTCTCGGTGTCGCCCCGCCGGTGATGCAGCAGCCCCAGGTGATAGTGCGGCAGCACCAGGGTGCGGTCGAGGTAGATGGCGCGGCGCAGCGCCTTCTCGGCCTGCTCGGCGGTGTCGGTCTGTTCCAGCACCAGGCCGTGGTAGAGATGCACCGCCGCCACCAGCGGATTGGCGGCGAGGGCGCGCTGGCAGGCCTTGGCCGCCTCGACCCAGGCGCCCAGATCCGCCAGCCGCCGGATCTCGTCCAGGCCGTCGCCGTCGCCGGCGCCGGCGGGTTTGTCGGCGGGCGCCGGCGTGGCGGCCGGGATCGGTGGCGCCGGCGGGGCCGGCGTCGGCGCGGGCGGCGTCGGCTGCGGCCACGGCCACGATTCGGGCGCCGCCGGTCGCGCCAGGGTCGGCGGCGCGGGCCGCGGCGGCGCGGCGGCATCGGTTTTCTGGTAGAGCACGGCCTGGGTGGCGTCCACGAGGCGGAAGTCGCGGAAGATGTCCTGGTTCATCTCCGAATGCCCCACCACCAGCCATCCCCCCGGCCGCAGCGCCCGCCGGAAGCGCTGCACCAGGGCGCGGTAGGTGTCGGTGGTGAAGTAGATGGCGACGTTGCGGCACAGGATGAGGTCGAGGTTCTCCAGGCCGAACCGGGAGTCGGGCAGCGGGTCGTCGACGAGGTTGTGATGGTGGAACACGACGTCGTCGCGATAGGGCGGCAGCAGCCGCCAGCGGTTGCCCTCGCGCTGGAAACAGGCGCGGCGCGTCTCCTCCGGCGTGGCCCGCAGCGCCCATTCCGCGTACAGCGCCTCGCGCGCCGCCGTCAGGAATTTGCGGTTGATGTCGGTGCCGACGATGCTGATCGCCCAGCCGTTGAGGGTCACCCCGAAGCCGCGGCGCAGCATGATGGCGAGCGAGTACGGCTCCGGGCCCGTGGAGCAGCCGGCGCTCCAGATGCGCAGCCGCCGGTCCCTGGCGCGCGCCGCCACGATGTCGGGGATGGCGATGGCGCGCAGCGCGTCGAGCTGTTCGCGGTAGCGGAAGAAATAGGTCTCGCCGATCGTCAGTTCGTCGACCAGCGCTGCCCATTCCTCGCGCGCGCCGTCGTCCAGCACCTCCAGATAGGAGGCGCAGTCGCCGACGCCGCAGGCCAGGAAGCGTTCGTTGAGGATGCGCCCCAGGTCGTCGTCGCGCTCGCGGTAGAACGCCATCCCCGTCCCGCGGATGACCAGATCCTTCAGGCGTTCATAGAACGGGTCGGCCCGGATGTGGCCGCGGTCGGTGATGAGCGGCCCCCTCACGTCGGCGCCTCCCCGGCCTCGGCGGCCTCGCGGCGCTCGTGCAGCAGGGTCTCGAATTCGGCGACGCGGCGGCGCTCCTGCTCCAGCAGCAGGCGCTCGGGGGCCAGTAGGTGGGCCGCCCCGGCGGTGGTGCGCGCCTCGGCGACGACGCAGCCGTTGAAGGTGCGGTCCTCCTCGATGGGCACGATGTCCGAGGCCGGCAGCACCCCCACCACCGCGTCCACCAGCACCGCCATCGGCGGCCGGGCGCCACGCAGCACCAGCGCCGGGGTGTAAAGCGCCAGCCGGATTTCCGGCAGGTTGAACAGCCGGTCGGGGCGCAGCACGGCGACGGCGGTGCCGCGAAGGTCCAGGAAGCCCTCCAGAATGCGCGGAAGCCCCGGCGGGCGGGCCGTTTCCGCCATATGCAGAACCTCGGCCACCGCCGACACGGGCATGGCACACAGCTCGGCCCCCAAGCGGAAGACGACGAGCGTCTTCGCCGTCGCGGCCATCGTTTGCCCTCCCAATCGGATGGGTCACCCCCCAAAAGGATAAAGTGGCCGCCGCGTCGGCGGCAAGTCAAGCGGCGTTGCCGGCCGGATTAACGTCTTCTGAAGGCCTGTGTGGTGTGGTGCGGCTGCGAACTCCGTGAGAAGGGAGGCATCGGACGTGGCTTTCAGCCGTCAGAGCCGCCGCAAGGCGGAAAAGCGCAAGCGGTTCTGGGCGGCCGCCGTCAAGCTGTCGATCCTGTTGGGGGCGATGGGGGCGGTGGCCTACAACGCCTATCAGTTCGGCATCGCCCTGAAGCGCGACGAAATCGTCGACCTGCAGGGGCGCCTGCAACAGGCCATCGACGACAAGCAGACCCTGGAGGGGCAGAGCGCCCAGTTGACCGAATCGCTGGGCGCGGCGCGCGCCGAGGCCGCCGACTACCGCCGCCGCTACCAGGCGGTGGTGCCGTCGCCGGAGGTCAACGACCTGGTCGAGATGGTGCGGGCGAAGCTGGAGGAGGGCCTGCCGGCGCAGCGCCTGGCGCTCTATATCGGCGCCGCCCAGGCGCCGCACGACTGCACCGAGGCGGAGACCAAGCGCTTCCTGGTCAAGACGCCGATCTATGACGGCGCCAACACCTGGGTGCGGTTCCAGGACGTCGTCACCGTCACCGCCACCGGGGAATCGGCGCTGGCCGGCGACGGGCGCCGCCACGCCTGGTTCGACCCCCAACAGCCGGTGACGCTGAACTTCCGCGCCCTCGGCGGTGGCGAGACCAGCCGGGTGAGCGGCACCCTGCCGCTGCACCACAGCATGGTGGTCAAGGACCGCGAGTTCCGCTTCACGGCGGCGCCCGGCAAGCGCGGCTTCATCGAGGTCGCGGCGGACACCTGCGCCTTCGGCCCGTCGGCGCGGGACGGCAGCGTCGCCCAGACGCACTGAGCTCGCCGTCCCGACCGGCCGAAAAAAAGGCCGCCACAGGATCTCTCCTGTGGCGGCCCTGGTTCCGAGGTTGCCCAAGGGGGGATTGGGGGGGTCAGGCCACCTCAGAGAAGCCGCCTTGGTCGGCGACCACCGGCCGCGTCAGCGGCCGATTCCTTTTCTAGTCTCCGGCTTCCGCAACCGTCCGGCGGCGTCCGTTTCATTCGCGGCCTGGCTGGGGTGGCACCCGTCCGCGCCGGTAGCTGCGTTTCGCGGCGGTCTCCCGATCCGCCGCCCTTGGTCACCAAGTATGCCGTCGCCGGGGCCGGTGCGAAACAGGTCAGGAGGAGTAGATGCGGTCCATTGCCGGTATCGCAATGGTATAGCCGTTCGGCCAGGGGCGGGCGCGGCGTCGTGGTGCTAGACTTTCGGTCCCCCTCTTCCATATAACGCGGCCATGAACGCGCTTTGTTCCGGCGGCCGCCCATTCGTGAAGATGCATGGGCTGGGCAACGACTTCGTCGTCCTCGACGCCCGCGCGGCGCCGCTGGCGCTGCGGCCGGACGCGGCGCGGGCGCTGGCCGACCGCCGCACCGGTGTCGGCTGCGACCAAGTGGTGGTGCTGGCGCCGCCCGACGACCCCGCCGCCGAGCTGCGCATGATCCTGTTCAACGCCGACGGCGGCGAGATCGCCGCCTGCGGCAACGCCTCGCGCTGCGTCGCCTGGCTGCGGGCGCGCGAGACCGGCGCGGCGCGGGTGACGCTGCAGACCGCCGCCGGCCTGCTGCGCGCCGAGGTCGCCGGCGCCGAGGCGGTGACCGTCGACATGGGCCCGGCGCGGCTGGACTGGGAGGCGGTGCCGCTGGCGCGGCCGCTGGACACCCTGCGCCTGCCGCTAGCGGTGGGGGAGTTGCGCGAGCCGGTGGCCGTGGGCATGGGCAACCCGCACGCGGTGTTCTTCGTTCCCGACGCCGAGGCCGTCGACCTGGAGCGGCTGGGCCCGGAGGTCGAGCGCCACCCCCTGTTCCCGGAGCGCGTCAATGTCGAGGCGGTGCAGGTGCTGTCGCCGCGCCGCCTGCGGATGCGGGTGTGGGAGCGCGGCGCCGGCGTCACCCGCGCCTGCGGCACCGGCGCCTGCGCCGCCGTGGTGGCGGCGGCGCGCCGCGGCCTGGGCGAGCGGCGGGCCGAGGTGGTGCTGGACGGCGGCGTGCTGGCCATCGACTGGCGCCCCGACGGCCGGGTGTGGATGACCGGCCCCGTCGCCGTCAGCTTCGCCGGCACCCTCAACCCGGACCTGCTGGCATGAGCGCGGCGCCCGAGGTCGTCACCTTCGGCTGCCGCCTCAACGCCTATGAGTCGGAGGTCATGCGCGAGCACGCCCGCGCCGCCGGGTTGACCGACGCCGTCATCCTCAACACCTGCGCGGTGACCAACGAGGCCGAGCGCCAGGCGCGCCAGGCCATCCGCCGCCTGCGCCGCGAGCGGCCGGAGGCGCGGATCATCGTCACCGGCTGCTCGGCGCAGATCGACCCCGAGCGCTACGCGCGGATGCCCGAGGTCGACCGCGTCATCGGCAACGCCGCCAAGATGCGCCTTGAGACCTTCGCCGACGCCGATCACCGGCGCATCGTCGTCGAGGACATCATGGCCGTGCGCGAGGTGGCGGCGCATCTGGTCTCGGGCTTCGAGGGCCGCGCCCGCGCCTTTGTCGAGGTGCAGCAGGGCTGCGACCACCGCTGCACCTTCTGCGTCATCCCCTTCGGCCGCGGCCCCAACCGCAGCGTGCCCATCGGCCGCGTCGTCGAGCAGGTGCGCGCCCTGGTCGCCGGCGGCTACCGCGAGGTGGTGCTGACCGGCGTCGACCTCACCGGCTATGGCGCCGACCTGCCCGGCCGCCCGCGCCTGGGGCAGATGGCGCGCCGCCTGCTGGCCTGCGTGCCGGAGCTGGAGCGCCTGCGCCTGTCGTCGCTGGACCCGGTGGAGGTGGACGAGGATCTGGTGCGCCTGGTGGCCGAGGAGGAGCGCCTGATGCCGCATCTGCACCTGTCGGTGCAGGCCGGCGACGATCTGGTGCTGAAGCGCATGAAGCGGCGGCACCGGCGCGCCGATGTCGTCGCCCTGTGCGCGCGGCTGCGCGGGCTGCGCCCCGACCTGGTGTTCGGCGCCGACATCATCGCCGGCTTCCCCACCGAAACCGAGGCCATGTTCGACCGCTCGCTGGACCTGGTCGACGAATGCGGGTTGACCCATCTGCATGTGTTTCCGTTCTCGCCGCGTCCCGGCACCCCGGCGGCGCGGATGCCGGCGGTTCCGGGCGACCTGGTGCGGGCGCGCGCCGCGCGGTTGCGGGCGCGCGGCGCGGCGGCGATGGCGGCGCTGCTGGCGGCGCGGGTGGGGCATTCGGCGCGGGTGCTGGTCGAGGGCGCGTTCACCGGCCGCTGCCAGCACTATCTGCCGGTGCGCCTTGACCGCGCCGCGGTGCCGGGTACGGTGGTGCCGGTGCGCATCACCGGGGTCGAGGGCGAGGCATTGGCGGGCGAGGTGACGGAATGAGCGGCGAGGAATCCGGCCGGGGGGGCTGGCTGTCGCGCCTGCTCGGCCGCGACCAGAAGCCCGACCAGCCGCCGCCCGAAGCGCCACCCGAAATTCCGCCCGAAACCCCGCCGGAACGGCCCGGGGAGGCGCCGCCCGACGCGCCCGCCGAGGCGCCGGACGAGCCCCCGCCGGCGGAGGCGCCGCCCGAGCCCCCGCCCGAAATCCCGCCGGCGGAGGCGCCGCCGGAAGCGGCGGACGAGGCGGCGGGCGAGGGCGGGCGCCCCGGATGGCTGGCGCGGATGCGGGCGGGGCTGGCGAAGTCGTCGAACCGCCTCACCCAGGGCATCACCGAGCTGTTCACCAAGCGCCGCCTCGACGACGCGGCCCTGGAGGAACTGGAGGAGCTGCTGATCACCGCCGATCTCGGGGTCGCCACGGCGGCGCGGGTGGCGGGGCGGCTGGCCAAGGCGCGCTTCAACGAGGAGGTCGCCCCCGAGGAGGTGCGCGCCGCCCTCGCCGACGAGGTCGCCGACATCCTCGCCCCGGTGGCGCGGCCGTTGGAGGTGGACACGGCGCGCAAGCCGCATGTGGTGCTGGTGGTGGGGGTCAACGGCAGCGGCAAGACCACCACCATAGGCAAGCTGGCGAAGCAGTACCGCGACCAGGGGCTGGCGGTCTCGCTGGCCGCCGGCGACACCTTCCGCGCCGCGGCGGTGGAGCAGCTTCAGGTGTGGGGCGCGCGCGCCGGTTGCCCGGTCATCGCCCGCGCGACCGGCGCCGACGCCGCCGGGCTGGCCTTCGACGCGCTGAAGGAGGCGCGCGAGCGCGGCGATGACCTGCTGCTCATCGACACCGCCGGCCGCCTGCAGAACAAGACGGCGCTGATGGCCGAGCTGGAAAAGGTGGTGCGGGTGCTGAAAAAGCAGGATGCCACGGCGCCGCATTCGGTGCTGCTGGTCCTGGACGCCACCGTGGGGCAGAACGCGCACAGTCAGGTGGAGGCCTTCCGCGCCATGACCGACGTCACCGGTCTGGTGGTGACCAAGCTGGATGGCACCGCCCGCGGCGGCGTGGTGGTGGCGCTGGCCGAAAGCTTCGGCCTGCCGGTGCACGCCGTCGGCGTCGGCGAGGCCGCCGGCGACCTGCGGCCCTTCGACGCCACCGCCTTCGCGCGCAATCTGGTGGGGTTGGACGCCCGATAGGGCTGCTGTTTTTCGCCACATCCGCGGCGCGTTCCTTTAGAATGGGTTTCTTTGGCGGTTTTTTCCGCGCCCCATCCATTTGTGCGGGCGAGGGCGGAATCGTTCGGGGGGGAACAATGGGGACTTTCACGGCCGGCACGATGCTGCTCGCCGTGGCGGCTTTCGCGGCGGCGGTCGTCCTGGCGGTGGCGCTGGGGCGGTTGCGCGGGCTGGAAAAGGGCGCCCGGCTGCAGCGCGACAGCGAGCAGCGCCTGCGCGACGTGCTGGAAAGCGTCGGCGAGGGCATCATCACCCTCGGCGCCTCGGGCACCATCGAGTCCTTCAACCGTGCCGCCGAACGCATGTTCGGCTATGCCGCCGCCGAGGCCGTCGGCAAGGACGTCCGCATCCTGATGCCGGAGGGCGAGGACGACGACCGCGCCGGTGTCGTCGAGCAGTGCCTGGTGGAATGGGAACCGCGCAGCGTGCGCGGCACCAGCGAACTGCGCGGCCGACGCAAGGACGGCAGCATGTTCCCGCTGGAGATGTCGGTGCGCGAAATGCGCGGCGCCGGCGGGGTGCGGTTCGTCGCCGTGCTGCGCGACAACAGCGAGCGGGCGCGGATGCAGGCCGCCCTGGTCGAGAGCGAGCAGCGCTTCCGCGACCTCGCCGAGGCATCCTCGGACTGGTTCTGGGAGACCGGCCCCGACCTGCGCTTCGTCTTCGTGTCGGCGCGGGTGCGCCAGGTGCTGGGCGTCAACACCGCCTTTTTCATCGGCAAGACCTTCCACGACTTCGCGTCGGCCTCGGACGAAACCGCGCACTGGAACGGTCTTCTGGACGAGATGGAGGCGCGCCGGCCGTTCCGCGACTTCGTCTTCCGCCAGGACTTTCCCGACGGCCGCGTCAAATACCTGAAGATCAGCGGCCGTCCCATCATCGACCGCAACGGCGTCTATTGCGGCTATCGCGGCGTCGGCACCGACATCAGCCGCGAGATGGAGGCGCGCGCCAAGGCGCGGCGTGCCGAGCAGCATCTGGTGGCGGCGCTGGAAAGCATCAGCGAGGGCTTTGCGCTGTGGGACGCCAAGGACCGGCTGATCCTGTTCAACAGCAAGTTCCGCGAAATCTTCGCCGGCGCCCCGGTGCGCACCGGCATGGGGTTTGAGGATCTGGCGCGGGCGCTGGCGCGCAACGGGGCGGCGCCCGACGCGCGGGAACGGCCGGACCGCTGGGTGGACGAGCAGATCGCCCGCCACCGCCTGGCCGCCGGCGCCACCGTCGAGGTGCCGCTGCACGACCGCTGGTTCCTGGTCAGCGAGCGGCGCACCCCCGAGGGGCATGTGGTCGCGGTCCATACCGAGGTGACGGCGCTGAAACGCCGCGAGGCCGAGATCGCCCAGCGCACGGCGATGGCCCAGGCGATCATCGACAACATGCCCCAGGGCATCAGCGTCTTCGACGCCCGCGGCCGGCTGGCGGCGCTCAACGACACCGCCCGCGCCTTGCTGCGGGTGCCGCCCGAGGCGCAGCGGCCGGGCACGGCGCTGCTGGAATTCGTGCGGCTTCTGGCCGCGCAGGGCGAGTTCGGCCCCGACGCCGATGCCGCGACGCTGGCCGAGGAGATCGCCGCCGGCTGCCCGGCCCACCGCGAGCGCGAGCGCGCCGACGGCACCGCCATCGAATTGCGCTGCAACACCATGCCCGACGGCGGCTTCCTGGTCAGCTATGCCGACATCACCGAGCGCAAGCGCGGCGAGGCGGCCCTGCGCGCCGCCAAGGAGGCCGCCGAGCGCGGCAACCGCGCCAAGGCCGCCTTCCTGGCCAGCGTCAGCCACGAACTGCGCACGCCGCTGAACGCCATCATCGGCTTCTCCGAGGCCATCCTCGGCGAGCTGTTCGGGCCGCTGGGCCACCCACGCTACCGGGACTACATGCAGGACATCTACGACAGCGGCAGCCACCTGCTGAACCTGATCAACGACATCCTCGACATCTCCAAGGCCGGGGCCGGCAAGATTGATCTGGACGAGGTGGAGATCGACCTGTCGACGGTCGTCGTGCAGACGGTGCGGCTGCTGTCGAAGCGCGCCGAAAGCGCCAAGGTCGACGTCATCACCGAGCTGCCCGCCGGCCTGCCACGGCTCCGCGGCGACATGCGGCGGCTGCGTCAGATACTGCTCAACCTGTTGTCCAACGCGCTGAAATTCACCGACGAGGGCGGGCGCATCACCGCGCGCGCCCGCACCGACGCCGACGGCACCCTGCGGCTGGTCATCGAGGACACCGGCATCGGCATGATGCCGCAGGAACTCGACAAGGCGATGGAACCGTTCGTGCAGGTCGACAGCCGCCTCAGCCGCCGCTACGAGGGCACCGGGCTGGGTCTGCCGCTGACCAAGACCCTGGTCGAGGCGCATGGCGGCCGCTTCCTGTTGGAGAGCGAGCCCGGCAAGGGCACCAAGGCGACGGTGCTCTTCCCCGCCGAGCGCGTCATCGGCGGGGCGGACGCGGCATCGTCGGCCTGAGGGAACGGTCCGCCAGCGCCGGCACCAGCACACCCGGCGTCGCCCCGCGCGGCCGCGCCAGGCGGTCGAGGACCATCACCAACTGCCGCGCCGCGACGCGCAGCCGCCCGGCATTGGGCAGCACCAGATCGGCGCCGCCGGGGACGGCGGCCTCCTCGGCATCCCCGGCGCCGAGGTCCAGCCGCGCCAGGCGCCGGCGCCGCTCCGCCGCCGGGGCGGCGATCGCCACCACCGTCAGCCGCCGATAGCGCCGCCGCGCCGCCGCCACGGCCCCGGCCGTCGCTTCGGCGACCACCACCTGGCCGCGGCCGAGGGCGGCGTCGATCTCGGCCGGCAGCGCATAGTTGACGCCGTCGCGGCGCCAGCAAAGCCCCAGGCGCCCCGCGCGCCGCAGGCAGTCGTACTGGGCGGGGGTGACGGTGCGATACAGTCTTTCGTCGCCCGGCGCTGCCGGCTGCGAGATGATGCGTAGCGGAAAATCGAAGCGTGGGTCGTCGGCCAGCGCCCGGCGCGCCTCGGCGACCAGACTGCTTTTTCCCGACCCACGCGGCCCGACCAGGAGCACCAGCCGACCGGCCATCATAGTGTCTCCGATTGCTTCGCCATGTCTAAAAGCTGGGCCGCCGGTACTCGTCCTGCAAATGCGAAAAGGGTGAGGCCGCCGCCCCCGAGGACGGCCACCGGCCGCGGATTCCGCAGCTTTCGCTGGCCAAGCGCCTCGCAACATGCGAAAAATTGTCGGGTCCGCCGGCGTTCACCGGCGGGCGAGGGTGTCACTGCGCCCGCGGGCGCACATCGTCGAGGTCAAATTCGTGTCCAATCATTTCTTCTCCGGCAACGACGCCGACGCCGGCCAGGGGCGGCCGGTCAAGGCGCGCGTCAAGTGGTTCAACCAGACCAAGGGTTTCGGCTTTGTCGCGCCCGAGGACGGCTCGCCCGACGCCTTTCTGCACATCTCGGCCCTGCAGCGTTACGGCGCCGCCTATCTGCCCGAGCAGGCGGAGGTGCTGTGCGAGGTGGCGCCCGGCCCCAAGGGGCCGCAGGTGGTGCGCCTCCTGGACGTGTCCGCGTCGACCGAGCCGCCGGCGGCCGAGGGCGAGCAGCTTTCCGGCGCGGTCAAGTGGTTCGCTGTCGAGAAAGGCTTCGGCTTCATCGTCTGCGACGACGGCGGCAAGGATATCTTCATCCACAAGAGCGTCCTGCAGCGCTGCGGCGTCAACGCCCTCGCCGAGGGGCAGCGGGTGCAGGTGACGACGTCGGCGACTCCCAAGGGCCGCGAGGCCACCTGGATCGGCCTCATCGACTGATCCGGCGGCAGGCACAAAAAAAACCACCGCCCCGGCGCCGGGGCGGTGGTTGCGTGGCGCCGCGCCGCGGCGGCGCTAGGCGTCGCCGGGCTGCACCGTCAGGGCGACCACGATGACCATCAGCACCGCGGTCAGCAGCAGCGCCAGATAGATCACCGCGCCGGTGCCCAGCCCCAGCAGGGCCCCCACCATCAGGCCCAGATAGACCAGCAGGCCGACCAGCGCCACCACCAGCGAACCCAGGGTCTTGCCGACAGCGTCCATGTCCTTCCCCTCGTCGATTTCGCGCGCGCGCCGCGCGCAAACTTTCGAATCATTCTTGTAAATCCCGGCCGCGGCCGTGTCCAGACTATTCCACGCCGCCGCCCCTGTGGCACCATGCCCGAGGGCGGCGCGAGGGCCGCGCCGCGCGGGGGTTGAAACCCGCCCGTCCGAACAAAGATGCCCAAGGCGAGGCGCGATAAGCGCCGAAGGGCTAGTCCCACATCGCCAGGGAGGTAGCCGTGGAGCAGGGCCCGCGCATCTACAACCTGTTTCCCCTGCTGGCGGGGACGGTGCCGCAGTGGCAGGCCCACCTGCCGCGCATCGCGGGCCTGGGGTTCGACTGGGTGTTCGTCAACCCGTTCCACTACCCCGGCTTTTCGGGAAGCCTTTACGCCGTCAAGGACTACTACCGCCTCAACCCGCTGTTCCAGGGCGACGCGGGCCGGCCGGGCGAGGCGTTGCTGCGCGACTTCGTCGACGACGCCCACCGCCACGGCCTGCGGGTGATGATGGACCTGGTGGTCAACCACACCGCCAAGGACAGCGTACTGGTGCGCGACCATCCCGAATGGTTCAAGCGCAATCCCGACGGCTCGGTGCGCTCGCCGGGCGCGACCGATCCCGACGACCCCGAAAAATTCACCGAATGGGGCGACCTGGCCGAGATCGACTATGACGACGCGGCCGCCCGCGCCGGGCTCGTCGACACCTGGCGCGCGGTGACCATCCATTACGCCCGCCTGGGCTTCGACGGCTTCCGGTGCGACGCCGCCTACAAGGTGCCGGCGGCGGTGTGGCGGGCGATCATCGCCGCCGTCCACGCCGTCAGCCCCGAGGCCGAGTTCATGGCCGAGAACCTGGGCTGCACCACCGAGGAGACCGAGGCGCTGAAGGAGGCGGGCTTCCATTACCTGTTCAGCAGCGCCAAGTGGTGGGACTTCCGCGCCGACTGGCTGCTGGAGCAGTACGAGACCAACCGCCGCATCGCCCCCTCCATCGCCTTTCCCGAAAGCCACGACACCGACCGCCTCGTCAACGAGGTGCCGGCGGGCGAGGACGTGCTGGCGCATTACCGTCTGCGCACCCTGTTCAGCGCCTTCGCCGCCGCCGGCTGGATGATGCCCATCGGCTTCGAATACGGCTTCGGCAAGCCGCTGCACGTCGTCGACACCCGCCCCACCGACTGGGAGGACAAGCGCTTCGACCTGTCGGACTTCATCGCCGCCGTCAACCGCGTCAAGGCGGAGACGCCGGCCCTGAACGTCGAGGGGCCGCTGCGGCGGCTGACGCTGGCCGACGACCCCATGCTGGTGCTGGTGCGCCACGGCCGCGCCCTGGGCCACATCGCCGTTGCCGTCGTCAACCTGCAAGCCGACCAGGCGCTGGACGTCGACCTGGCGGCGGCGCTGCGCCCCGCGGATCTGAGCGTGGCGGCGCTGGAGGACGTGACGCCGGGCGCCGGCGGCGGCGAGGTGCCGGCGCGCCTGACCCTGCGGCCGCGGGAGATGCGGCTGCTGCGCAGCCGCGCCGGGCGCGGCGGCCGCGCCGATGGCGGCGGCGAGGCCGACGACCCGGTGATGGCGGCGCTGGGCAGCCGGCCGATACTCATCCAGGCGGTGTGGCCGGAAATCGATTGCGGGCGCTATCCGGTCAAGCGCGAGGTCGGCGATGCCCTGGAGGTCTCGGCCGACATCTTCACGGACGGCCACGACCGGCTGGCGGCCGCGCTGCTCTACCGCGAGGCCCACGCCGTGCGCTGGCAGGAGGCGCCGATGCGCCCCCTGGACAACGATCGCTGGGCCGGGTCCGCGCCGCTGCGGCGCAACACCCGCTACCGCTACACCATCGAGGCCTGGGCCGACCGCTTCGAAACCTGGCGCGACGAACTGGCCAAGAAGATCGACGCCGGCCAGGCGGTGGCGGTGGAACTGCTGGAAGGCCGGCACCTGGTCGAAGAGGCGCTGGCGCGGGTGGAGGCGGAGGACCGCGAGCGCCTGCGCCGCATCCTCGACGACCTCGACGCCGCCGCCACCGAGGAGGAAAAGGCCGACATCCTGCGCGGCACCCTGCTGCGCCGGATCATGGCCCGCAACCCCGACCGCCGCGCGGCGGTGCGCTACGACAAGGAACTGGAGGTGGTCGTCGACCGCGTCGCCGCCCGCTTCGCCGCCTGGTACGAGATGATGGCCCGCAGCCAGGGCACCGAGCCCGGCAAGAGCGCCACCTTCAAGGACTGCGAGAAGCGCCTGCCGGCGATCCGGGCGATGGGCTTCGACGTCGTCTATCTGATGCCCATTCATCCCATCGGGCGCACGCACCGCAAAGGGCCCAACAACAGCCTCGCCGCCGGCCCCAACGATCCCGGCAGCCCCTACGCCATCGGCGCCAAGGAGGGCGGGCACAAGGCGGTGCATCCCGGCCTGGGCACCCTGGCGGACTTCCGCCGCTTCGCCGCCGCCGCCCGCGACGCGGGGCTGGAGGTGGCGCTGGACTTCGCCATCCAGTGCGCCCCCGACCACCCCTATGTGCGGGAGCATCCGGAGTGGTTCGTCTTCCGCCCCGACGGCAGCATCAAATACGCCGAGAACCCGCCCAAGAAGTATCAAGACATCGTCAACGTCAATTTCCACGGCCCCCACGCGCGGGCGCTGTGGCAGGAATGGCTGGAGGTGGTGCTGTTCTGGGTGGGGCAGGGGGTGGCCATCTTCCGGGTCGACAACCCCCACACCAAGCCGGTGCCGTTCTGGGAATGGCTGATCCGGCGCGTCCAGGACGAGCACCCGGAGGTGATCTTCCTGTCCGAGGCCTTCACCCGGCCGAAAATGATGAAGACGCTGGCCAAGGCGGGCTTCACCCAGTCCTACACCTATTTCACCTGGCGCAACTTCAAGAACGAACTGACCGATTACCTGACCGAACTCGCCGAAAGCGAATCCAAGGAATATTTCCGGCCCAACTTCTTTCCCAGCACGCCCGACATCCTGCCGTTCTATCTGCAAACGGGCGGGCGGCCGGCCTTCATCATCCGGTTCGTTCTGGCGGCGACGCTGTCCTCGGTGTACGGCGTCTATAACGGCTTCGAGCTGTGCGAGAACGCCGCCCTGCCGGGCAAGGAGGAGTATCTCGATTCGGAAAAATACCAGCACAAGGTCTGGGACTGGGACCGGCCCGGCAACATCAAGGACGTCATCACGCGGGTAAACCGAATCCGGCGCGAAAACCCCGCCCTGCACGAGTTCGAGAACCTGCGCTTCTGCGAGGCCGATGACGACGGCGTGCTTTTCTATGGCAAGATGACCCTGGACGGCGGCAACATGATCTTCGTCGCCGTCAATCTCGACCCGTTCGACGCCCGCGAGGCGGTGCTGCACTTCCCCCTCGACCGCATGGGGGTGCCGCCTGGCGAGACCTTCGAGGTCGAGGAACTGCTGAGCGGCCGTCGGCACCTGTGGCGCGGCGCCCGCCATCGGGTGCACCTGGACCCGCAGGTGAACCCGGCCGAAATCTATCGCGTGACCGTGTGGACGTCGGTGGACTACCGGACGCCCTGCATGTAGCCAAGGGGAAATCAGGGGGCATGGCCGAGCAGGATCCGCTCTGGTACAAGGACGCGATCTTTTACCAGCTTCACGTCAAATGCTTTTACGACTCCAATGATGACGGCATTGGCGACTTTCGTGGCCTGATGCAGAAGCTGGACTATATCCAGCATCTTGGCGTCAACACCATCTGGCTGCTGCCGTTCTACCCCTCGCCGCTGAAGGACGACGGCTATGACATCGCCGACTACCGCGGCATCCACGACTCCTACGGCACCATGCGCGATTTTCGCGAGTTCGTCCGCGAGGCGCACCGCCGCGACCTGAAGGTGATGACCGAACTGGTCGTCAACCACACCTCGGACCAGCACCGCTGGTTCCAGCGGGCGCGCCGCGCCGGGCGCAATTCGCGCTGGCGCGACTACTACGTCTGGAGCGACAACGACCGCAAATACGCCGGCACCCGCATCATCTTCACCGACACCGAAAAGTCGAACTGGGCCTGGGATCCGGTGGCGCAGCAGTATTACTGGCACCGCTTCTTCTCGCACCAGCCGGATCTGAATTTCGACAACCCGCGGGTGCGCCGCGAGATCATCAACGTCATGCGCTTCTGGATGGACACCGGCGTCGACGGTATGCGGCTCGACGCCGTGCCCTATCTGTGCGAGCGCGAGGGCACCAACAACGAAAACCTGCCCGCCACGCACGGCGTCCTCAAGGAACTGCGCGCGGCGCTGGACCACGGCTACCGCAACCGCGTCTTCCTGGCCGAGGCCAACCAGTGGCCCGAGGACGTGCTGCCCTATTTCGGCGCCGAGGGCGACGAGTGCCACATGGCCTTCCACTTCCCGCTGATGCCGCGGATGTTCATGGCCATCGCGCGGGAGGACCGCCACCCCATCACCGACATCATGCGCCAGACGCCCGACATTCCCGACGCCTGCCAGTGGGCGATCTTCCTGCGCAACCATGACGAGCTGACGCTGGAGATGGTCACCGACAAGGAGCGGGACTATCTGTGGAACACCTACGCCTCGGACCCGCGGGCGCGCATCAATGTCGGCATCCGCCGCCGGCTGGCGCCGCTGATGGATAACGACCGCCGCAAGATCGAATTGCTGAACAGCCTGCTGTTCTCGATGCCGGGCACGCCCATCGTCTATTACGGCGACGAATTGGGCATGGGCGACAACATCTTCCTGGGCGACCGCAACGGCGTGCGCACGCCCATGCAATGGTCGCTGGACCGCAACGGCGGCTTTTCGCGCGCCGATCCCGCCTGCTTGTACCTGCCGCCCAACATGGATCCCATCTACGGCTATCAGGCGGTCAACGCCGAGGCGCAGATGCGCTCGCCGTCGTCGCTGTTCAACTGGATGCGCCGCCTGATCGCCGTGCGCCAGTCGCGCAAGGTCTTCGGCCGTGGCGGCTTGCGCTTCCTCTACCCTAGCAACCGCAAAATTCTCGCCTACCTGCGCGAATACGACGGCGACGCGGTGTTGTGCGTCGTCAACCTGGCGCGCTCGGCGCAGGGCGTGGAGCTGGACCTGGCGGAGTTCCGGGGCCGGGTGCCGGTGGAGCTGACCGGCCAAAGCGCCTTTCCGCCCATCGGGGAGTTGCCCTATTTCCTCACCCTGCCCGGTCACGGCTTCTACTGGTTCCTGCTCGCGGCCGAGGAGGAGGCGCCGGCGTGGCACGAGGAATACCCCGTGCAACTGGAGGAATGGGTCACGCTGGTGATGAACAACGGCTGGGCCGGCTTCCTGGCGGGCGCGCCGCGGCGCCTGCTGGAGCGCGACATCCTGCCGCGCTTCCTGCCCAACCAGCGCTGGTACGGCGACAAGGACGCCGCCATCCGCTCCGTCGAGGTGCTGCGCAGCGCCGAACTGCGGGGGGAGGAGCGTTCCTGGCTGCTGACGCTGGCCGACGTGCGGCTGGACGGGCGCGAGCGGCTGTACTTCCTGCCGCTGACCGGCGCCTGGGACGCCGAGGGCGAGGATCTGTTGCAGCACGCCGCGGCGCATTGCCTGGGGCGGCTGCGGGCCGGGCCGCGCATGGGCACGCTGTGCGACGCGGTCGTCGACCCCGGCTTCGCCCTGGCGCTGGTCGAGGCCATCCGGCGCGACGCCGTCCTGCCGGCCACCGACGGCAGCATCGTCTGCCGCCACACCCGCAAGCTGGCCGCCGTCGAGGTGCCGGAGCCGCCGCAGGTGGTGCGCTCGGGGGTCGAGCAGAGCAACACCTCGATCACCATCGGCGGCAAGCTGATCCTCAAGCTGCTGCGCCGCCCCGAGGAGGGCGTCAATGTCGAGGTCGAGGTCGGCCGCTACCTCACCGAGAGCACCCGCTTCGCCAACACGCCGCCGCTGATGGGTTGGGTCGGCGCCGTCGACTCCGGCGGGCGCGAGCTGGCCCTGGCCACCCTGCACGGCTTCGTCCAGAACCAGGGCGACGCCTGGACCTGGGTCACGAGCTATCTGGAGCGCTTCCTCGACGAGGTGGGGGTGCTGCCGCCGGGCGAGGCGCGGGCGCGCGTCGAGGACGGGCTGCACCAGGCCAATCTCGATTTCATGGCCCTGCTGGGCCGGCGCACCGCCGAGATGCACCTCGCCCTGGGCCAGGACACCCCCGACGTGGCCTTCGCCCCCGAGCCCACCGAGCCCGAGCATCTGGCGGCGTGGCACGACCGGGCGCGGCGGCAGGCGGCGGACGCGCTGGCGGCGCTGCGCGACCTCGACACGCCCGAGGCGGCGGCCCTGCTGGGGCGGCGCGGCGAGCTGGAGGCCTTGATCGACCGCCTGCTGCCCGACGCGCTGGCGGCCGCCCGCATCCGCGTCCACGGCGACTATCACCTGGGCCAGGTGCTGGTGGTCTCCGACGACGTCTACATCATCGACTTCGAGGGCGAGCCGCGCCGTACCCTGGTTGAGCGCCGGCGCAAGGACAGCCCCTTGCGCGACGTCGCCGGGATGCTGCGCTCGTTCGAATACGCCGCCTGGACGGTGACGCAGCGCATCAACACCTTCCGCCCCGGCGCCGGCGAAGACGTGGCGCCGCTGGTGCTGGACTGGGAGGCCCGCGCCGCCCGCGCCTTCCTGGGCGGGTATTTCGACGCCGCCGGCGATGCCGCCTCCGTGCCGCGGCGCCACGGCGACCGCCGCCGCCTGCTGACCCTGTTCGCGGTCGAGAAGGCGTGTTACGAGATCGCCTACGAGGCGAGCAATCGCCCGGGTTGGGTGGGAATCCCGGTGCGCGGCCTGTTGCGGCTTCTGGACAGGGAGAGGGGCGAAAATGGCGAAGGCGACTAGGGCCCCGGATGCCGCCGAGGCGATCGCCAGCGGCACGCATGGCGACCCCTTCGGCTATCTGGGGCCGCACCGCGACGGCGGGCGCATGGTGGTGCGCAGCTTCCAGCCCGGGGCCCGCGCGGTGCGGGTGCTCGCCGCCGATGGCGGCCAGGTGCTGGGCGTGCTGGAGTTGGTGCACCCAAAGGGCGTGTTCGCCGGCGCCGTCGAGAGCAGCGACACCGTGCCCTACCGCCTGCGCGTCGAGTGGGGCGACGGCGCCGAGCAGGACATCGACGACCCCTACCGCTTCGCGCCGGTGCTGGGCGAGCTCGACATGCACCTGCTGGCCGAGGGCACGCATCTGCGCACCTATGAGAAGTTGGGCGCGCACTGCGTCACGCTGGAGGGCGTGGCCGGTGTCAATTTCGCCGTCTGGGCGCCCAACGCCCGCCGCGTCAGCGTGGTGGGCGACTTCAACCACTGGGACGGGCGCCGCCATCCCATGCGCAAGCGCCACGACGCCGGCGTGTGGGAGCTGTTCATCCCCGGCCTGGGGCCGGGCACCGTCTACAAATACGAGATCATCGGCCCGCGCGGCGACGTGCTGCCGCTGAAGGCCGACCCCCACGGCTTCCACGCCGAGGTGCCGCCGGCGACGGCGTCGGTGGTGGCGGACCTCGACGGCTACGCCTGGGGCGACGGCGAGTGGATGGAACGCCGCGGCCGCGCCGCCGACCGCCACGCCCCCATCAGCATCTATGAGGTGCATCTGGCCTCGTGGCGGCGCGGCGAGGGCGGCCGCCTGCTGAACTACCGCGAGCTGGCCGAGGCGCTGGGCGCCTATTGCCGCGACATGGGCTTCACCCATGTCGAGCTGCTGCCGGTGCACGAGCACCCGTTCAGCGGCTCCTGGGGCTACCAGCCAGTGGGCCTGTTCGCGCCCACCAGCCGCTACGGCACCCCCGACGACTTCCGCGCCTTCGTCGACCACCTGCACCGCAACGGCGTCGGCGTCATCATCGATTGGGTGGCGGGGCATTTCCCCGCCGACGCCCACGGCCTAGCCCGCTTCGACGGCACCCATCTCTACGAGCACGAGGATCCGCGCCTGGGCGTGCACAAGGACTGGGACACGCTGATCTACAACTACGGCCGCGTCGAGGTCGCCAATTACCTCTACAGCAACGCCCTTTACTGGCTGGAGCAGTATCACATCGACGGCCTGCGCGTGGACGCGGTGGCCTCGATGCTCTATCTCGACTATTCCCGCCAGCCGGGCGAGTGGATTCCCAACAAATACGGCGGCAACGAGAACATCGAGGCCATCGCCTTCCTGCGGCGCATGAACGAGGTCGTCTACGGCGCCCACCCCGATGCCATGACCATCGCCGAGGAATCCACCGCCTGGCCGATGGTGTCGCGGCCGGTTTATGTCGGCGGGCTGGGCTTCGGCTACAAATGGAACATGGGGTGGATGCACGACACGCTGCGCTATATCGGCAACGACCCCATCCACCGCCGCTGGCACCACGACAGCCTCACCTTCGGGCTGCTCTACGCCTTCCAGGAAAACTTCGTCCTGCCGCTGTCCCATGACGAGGTGGTGCACGGCAAGCGCTCGATCCTGGGGCGGATGCCCGGCGACCGCTGGCAGCGCTTCGCCAATCTGCGCGCCTATTACGGCTTCATGTGGACGCATCCCGGCAAGAAGCTGCTGTTCATGGGCGCCGAGTTCGGCCAGGAGAACGAGTGGAACCACGACGCCGGCCTCGACTGGCATCTGCTGGACGATCCCCTGCACGCGGGCGCGGCGCGCCTGGTGCGCGACCTCAACGCGCTCTACCGCGACACCGCCGCGCTGCACGAGCAGGATTGCGAGCCCGACGGCTTCGCCTGGATCGACTGCTGCGACCGCGACAACAGCGTCATCGCCTATCTCCGCCGCGCCCGCGACCCCGAGGACTTCGTCGTCGTGGCGTGCAACTTCACCCCCATCGTGCGCGAATCCTATCGCATCGGCGTGCCGCGCCCCGGCTTCTATGACGAATGCCTGAACACAGACTCCGCCTTCTACGGCGGCGGCAATGTCGGCAATGGCGGCGGCGTTGCCAGCACGCCGGCGCCCTGGCACGGCCACGACCATTCCATCAGCCTCACCCTGCCGCCGCTGGCGACGATCGTACTGCGGCCGCGGGCGGCATGACCGGGGCCGCCGGTTGAGTCCCCGCCGCCGCGTCCTGGCCGGCCGGCCCTATCCCCTCGGCGCCACCTGGGACGGCAACGGCGTCAATTTCGCCCTGTTCTCGGCCCATGCCGAGAAGGTCGAGCTGTGCCTGTTCGACGCCCACGGCCAGCGCGAGGTCGAACGCCTGACCCTGCCGCAATACACCGACGAGGTCTGGCACGGCTATCTGCCCGACGTGCGGCCGGGGCAGCTTTACGGCTATCGCGTCCATGGCCCCTATGATCCCGCGCGCGGGCACCGCTTCAACCCCCACAAGCTGCTGATCGACCCCTATGCGCGGGCGCTGTCGGGGGCGCTGCGCTGGTCGGACACGCATTTCGGCTATCGGCCGGGGGCGGCGCGCGGCGATCTGACCATCGACCGGCGCGACAACGCGCGCCACATGCCCAAGGCACGGGTGGTCGACGTCGCCTTCACCTGGGGCGACGACCGCCGCCCACGCCGCCCCTGGTCCGAGACGATCATCTACGAGCTGCATGTGCGCGGCCACACCATCCGCCATCCGGCGGTGCCGCCCGGCCACCGCGGCACCTTCCTGGGCCTCGGCGAGCCGGCGGTGATCGAGCATCTGGTCAAGCTGGGGGTGACGGCGGTGGAACTGCTGCCGGTGCACGCCATCGTCGACGAGAAGGGGCTTGTCGACCGCGGCCTGCGCAATTACTGGGGCTACAACTCCATCGCCTATTTCGCCCCCGACCCGCGCTATTACGGCGCCAGCGGCCACGGCGAGTTCAAGACGATGGTGCACCGGCTGCACGAGGCCGGCATCGAGGTGATCCTCGACGTCGTCTACAACCACACCGCCGAGGGCAACCACCTGGGGCCGACGCTCAGCTATCGCGGCATCGACAACGCCAGCTATTACCGCCTGGTGCCCGGCGACGAGCGCTATTACGAGAACTTCTCGGGCTGCGGCAACACCCTCAACCTGCGCCATCCCCGCGTGTTGCAGATGGTCATGGACTCCTTGCGCTATTGGGCCGAAGAGATGCGGGTGGACGGCTTCCGCTTCGACCTGGCGGCCAGCCTGGCGCGCGAGCGCGCCGGCTTCGACGGCGGCTCGGGCTTCCTGGACGCCGTGCGCCAGGATCCGGTGTTGTCGCGGGTGAAGCTGATCGCCGAGCCCTGGGATCTGGGCGGCGACGGTTATCGGCTGGGGGCGTTCCCGCCCGGCTGGTCGGAGTGGAACGGCCGCTACCGCGACACCGTGCGCCGCTTCTGGCGCGGCGACGGCGGGTTGATCGGCGAACTGGCGTCGCGGCTGACGGGGTCGTCGGACCTGTTCGGCTGGGGCGGGCGGCGCCCGTGGGCCAGCGTCAACTTCATCACCGCCCATGACGGCTTCACGCTCGCCGACCTCGTCGCCTATGAGCGAAAGCACAACGCCGCCAACGGCGAGGACAACCGCGACGGCACCGACGCCAACTATTCCTGGAACGGCGGCGTCGAGGGGCCCACCGACGACCCGGAGGTGCTGGCGGTGCGCCGGCGGCAGCGGCGCAACCTGCTGGCGACGCTGTTGTTGTCGCAAGGGGTGCCGATGCTGCTGGGCGGCGACGAACTGGGCCGCGGCCAGGGCGGCAACAACAACGCCTATTGCCAGGACAACGACATCTCCTGGATCGACTGGGACGATGTCGACGCCGACATGCTGATGTTCGCCCGCGCCGTCATCGCGCTGCGCCGCCGCCACCCGGTGTTCCGCCGCCCGCGTTTCTTCAGCGGCGAGGCGGTCAACGGCGGGCCGCTGCGCGACGTTACCTGGATCACCCCCGAGGGCCGCGAGATGGCGCACGGCGACTGGGTTCTGCCCTATGCGCGCTCGCTGGGGCTCATCCTCGGCGGCGAGGCCTGCGCCGCCGACGGCGGCGAGGAGCCCGCCGACGACAGCTTCCTCATCCTGCTCAACGCCCACCACGAGCCGGTGCCCTATGCGGCGCCGGCGGCCACCTTTGGGAAGGCGTGGCGCCTCCTCCTGGATACCAGCCTCGATTCGGCTTTCGGCGAGGGCCAGATGTATCGCCCCGGCGAGGACTATCCCTTGCAGGCGCGGTCGCTGGCCGTGCTGGTGCGGCTGGACGGCGAGGAAGAGGGAGGCGCGGCATGAGGCGCCGGCACTACATGCCCTTCGGGGCGCATGTCGAATCCGGCGGGGTACGGTTCCGGCTGTGGGCGCCGGACGCCGCCGCCGTCGAGCTGTGCCTGCGGGGGCCGCACGGCCGCCGCTACGAGCCCATGCGCGGCGACGGCGGCGGCTGGTTCGAGGTCTTCGCCGACGACGCCTATCCCGGCTGCCGCTACCTCTACCGCATCGACGGTGGCCTGGAGGTGCCGGACCCGGCCTCGCGCTTCCAGCCCGACGACGCCCACGGGCCGTCCGAGGTCATCGACCCGCACGACTTCGCCTGGGAGGACGGCGACTGGCGCGGCCGGCGCTGGGAGGAGGCGGTGATCTATGAACTTCATGTCGGCACCTTCACCGCCGCCGGGCGCTTCCGCGCCGTCGAGCGCCGGTTGGATCATCTGGCGGCGCTGGGGGTGACGGCGGTCGAACTGATGCCGGTGGCGGATTTTCCCGGCCGGCGCGGCTGGGGCTATGACGGCGTGCTGCCCTTCGCGCCCGATTCCGCCTATGGCCGGCCCGAGGATCTGAAGCACCTGGTGCAGGCGGCCCACGCCCGCGGCCTGATGGTGTTCCTGGACGTGGTCTACAACCACTTCGGGCCCGACGGGAACTATCTGCACGCCTATGCCGGCGGCCGCTTCTTCACCGAGCGTCACCACACCCCCTGGGGCAAGGCGATCAATTTCGACGGCGACGGCAGCCGCGTGGTGCGCGACTTCTTCGTCCACAACGCCCTTTACTGGCTGGAGGAGTACCATTTCGACGGCCTGCGCCTCGACGCCGTGCACGCCATCAAGGACGACAGCCGCGTGCATGTGCTGGAGGAACTGGCCCGCGGCGTGCGCGCCGAACTGCCCGAGGACCGCCACGTCCATCTGGTGCTGGAGAACGACGACAACGCCGCCCGCTTCCTGGGGCGCGCCCCCGACGGCGCGCGCCTCTACGACGCGCAGTGGAGCGACGACATCCACCACGTCCTGCACGTCGCCGCCACCGGCGAGACCGGCGGCTATTACGAGGATTACGCCGCCGAGCCCATGCGCCGGCTGGGTCGGGCGCTGACCGAGGGCTTCGCCTATCAGGGCGAGGCCTCGGCCCATCGCGGCGGCGCCCCGCGCGGCGAACCCAGCCGCCACCTGCCGGCGTCGTGCTTCGTCGCCTTCCTGCAGAACCACGACCAGATCGGCAACCGCGCCCTTGGTGAGCGCCTGCACGCGCTGGCCGACGCGGCGGCGGCGCGGGCGGTGACGGCGGTGCTGCTGCTGGCCCCGATGCCGCCGCTGCTGTTCATGGGCCAGGAATGGGGCAGCCGCCAGCCCTTCTATTATTTCTGCGATTTCCACGACGCGCTCGCCGACGCCGTGCGCGAGGGCCGCCGCCAGGAATTCGCCGCCTTTCCCGCCTTCCGCGACCCCGAGGCGCGCGCGCGCATCCCCGACCCCAACGCCCCCGAGACCTTTGCCGCCTGCGTGCTCGACTGGGCGCAGGCCGGGCGGGAGGGCCACCGCGACTGGCTGGACCTGACCCGCACCCTCATCGACCTGCGCGCCCGCCACATCGTGCCGCGCCTGCCCGGCACCGGCGCGGGAGCGTATGACCTGCCCGGCGGCCGGGTGCTGCGCGCCGCCTGGCGCCTGGGCGACGGCAGCGGCCTCCACCTGCGGGCCAATCTCGGCCCCGACCCGGCGCCGGCGGGGCCGCCGCTGCCGGGCCGCCCGCTGCATCACCTGGGCGCGGCGGCCGCCACCCTGCCCGGCTGGAGCGTGCAGTGGACTCGGGAGGCGGCGGCGTGAGCGCGGCCGAGGATATGCGCCGGCTGTCGGAGCTGGCCGGGGTCGAGGATGGCTGGTGGGACTTCTACGGCGCCTGGCGGCCGGTGCCGGCGGCGACGCGCCGCGCCCTGCTGGCGGCGATGGGTTTCGAGGTCGACGACGACCATGCCCTGTGGCGCAGCCGCCACGCCTTCGAGGCGCGGCCCTGGCGGCGCTGGCTGGAGCCGGTGCTGGTCTGGCGCGCCGCCCAGGGGCCGCCCTGTGTCCCCGTCACCCTGCCCGAGGACCGCGACGCCGCGCCGCTGGCCTGGTCGGTGGACGAGGAACTGGGCGTCGCCCACGACGGGCGCCTCCTGCCCGCCGACCTGCCGCTGGCGGAGGAGCGCGAGGTCGAGGGGGTCCGCTACCGCCGCCGCCTCTTCACGCTGCCGGCGGTGCCGCCGCTGGGCTATCATCGCCTGCGCCTGGCCGCCGACGACGGCGCGGAGGCGTCGATGGCGCTGATCGTGGTGCCCGAGCGCGCCTACGAGCCGCCGCCGCTGGACGCCGGCGGCCGCGTCTGGGGGGTGGCCACGCAAGCCTATGCCCTGCGCCGTCCCGGCGATTGGGGCGCCGGCGACTACGGCGCCGTGCGGCGCTTGGCCGAGCATGTCGGCCGCCTGGGCGGGGCGGCGGTGGGGGTGAACCCCCTGCACGCCCTGTTCCCCGGCCGGCCGGAACGCTTCGGCCCCTATGGCCCGTCCAGCCGCTGTTTCGCCAGCGTGGCGCTGATCGACGTCGCCGCCGTGCCCGACTACGCCGAGTGCGCCGCCGTCCGCGACGAGGTCGAGACCGGCGCCCTGGCGCCGGCGCTGGCGGCCCTGCGCGGCCGCCGCCTGATCGACTGGTACGGCGTCAACACCCGCAAGCTGGCGGTGCTGCGCCGCCTGTACGACTGGTTCCGCGGCCAGCACCTGCGCCCCGGCCAGGAGAGCGAGCGCGGCCGCGCCTTCCGCGCCTTCCAGCGCGACGGCGGGCGGGGGGCGGAGCTTTTCGCCACCTTCGAGGCGCTGCAGGCGCACGTTGTCGCCCACGAGCCGCACCGCGCCTATTGGCGCCACTGGCCGGGCGAATACCGCCGCCCCGATTCGCCGGCGGTGGCCGAATTCGCCCGCACCCGGCGCGAGGAGGTCGAGTTCTTCTGGTATCTGCAATGGCAGGCCGACGCCCAGCTTGCCGCCATCGCCGCCACCTGCGCGGAGTGGCGGATGCCGGTGGGGCTGTATGCCGATGTGGCGGTGGGCATCGCCGGCGACGGCGCCGAGGCGTGGGCCTGCCAGGACGTCATGGCGCTGGGGGTGTCGGTGGGGGCGCCGCCCGACCCCTTCAGCCATCGCGGTCAGGACTGGGGGGTGCTGTCCTTCAGCCCGGTGGCCCTGCGCGAGGCCGCCTACGCCCCCTTCGTCGAGGTGCTGCGCGCCAATATGCGCCATGCCGGCGCGGTGCGGCTCGACCACGCCATGCAGCTTCAGCGGCTCTACTGGGTGCCGCACGGCCACCCGGCGGACGAGGGCGCCTATGTGCGCTTCCCGCTCGACGACCTGCTGGGGCTGGTGGCCCTGGAAAGCCGCCGCAACCGCTGTCTGGTGATCGGCGAGGACCTGGGCACGGTGCCGGAGGGTTTCCGCGAGGCGATGCTGGCCCGCGGCCTGTACGGCTATCGGCTGCTGGCCTTCGAGCGCACCGAGGACGGCTTCAAGCCCCCCGGCGCCTTCCTCGACCAGGCGCTGGTGATCTTCGGCACCCACGACCTGCCGTCGCTGCCCGGATATTGGCGCGGCAGCGATGTCGAGGAGCGCGCCCGCCACGGCCTGTTCGCCCCCGACACGGTGGCGGCGGAGCGCCGCGTCCGCGCCGAGGAGCGCCGCCAACTGGTTGCCGCCCTGGCCGCCGAAGGCCTGCTGCCCGCCGACTTCCCCACCGGCCCCGACCTCGACGACGACGGCCGCCGCCGCCTGGCCGAGGCCGTGCACGCCTATCTCGACCGCACCCCCAGCCGGCTGATGATGGTGCAGATCGAGGACGCGCTGGGCCTGGAGGCGCAGATGAACCTGCCCGGCACCGCCGAGCAGCACCCCAATTGGCGCTATCGCTATCCGCTGGATGTGGACGCCATCGCTACCGACGCGCCGCTGCGCGCCCTGGCCCGGCGGCTGTACGATGGCCGCTGCGCCGCCGAGCAGCGGCCCGTCGTCGATTTGGACGGAACGGAGGCAGGGTGACGCCGCCGCCCATTCCACGCGCCACCTACCGGCTGCAGTTCAACGCCGATTTCACCTTCGCCGACGCCGAGGCGCTGGTTCCCTATCTCGACGACCTCGGCATCAGCCATGTCTACGCCTCTTCCTTCCTGGCCGCCCGGCCCGGCAGCCGCCACGGCTATGACGTCGTCGACCACAACCGCATCAACCCCGAAATCGGCGACGAGGCGGGGCTGAAGCGCCTGGCGGCGGCGCTGGCGGCGCGGGGCATGGGGCTGATCCTCGACTTCGTGCCCAACCACATGGGCATCGGCGGCGCCGACAACGCCTGGTGGCTGGACGTGCTGGAATGGGGGCGGGAATCGCCCCATGCCGGCGATTTCGACATCAACTGGGAACCGGCCCGCGCCAGCCTGCGCGGCAAGATCCTGGTGCCCTTCCTGGGCGACCACTACGGCGCCGTGCTCGAACGCGGCGAACTGGTGCCGCGCTTCGACCGCGCCGAGGGCAGCCTCAGCGTATGGTACTGGGAGCACCGCTACCCGCTGTGGCCCGGCCACTATCACCGCCTGCTGCGGGCGGCGGTGGCGCTGGTCGGCGAGGCCACGGCGGCGGCGGCGCTGGAGGGGGTTCTAGACCTGGCCCGGCAGGTGGGGCGGGGGCGCCGCGCCGGCGGCCGCGCCACCGCCGAACGCCGCCGCCGCGCCGGCGAATTGAAGCAGCAACTGGCGGCGCTGGCCGCCCGCCACCCGCCCGTCGCCGCGGCCATCGACCGCGCCCTGGCGCGTCTGGCCGGTGCCGCGGGCGAGCCGCGCAGTTTCGCGGGCCTGCACCGCCTGCTGGAGGCGCAGAACTATCGTCTCGCGTTCTGGAAGGCGGCCTCGGACGAGATCAACTACCGCCGCTTTTTCGACATCAACGACCTGGCGGGGCTGCGCATCGAGCGGCTGTCGCTGTTCGAGCGCACCCACCAACTCGCCTTTCGCCTGCTGGCCGAGGACGTCATCCACGGCCTGCGCATCGACCATATCGACGGCCTGTACGACCCCGCCCTCTATTGCCGGCGCCTGCAACGCCGCGCCGCCGACCTGGTTCCCCGGCCCGCCGACGCCGGGCGCGGCCAGCCGCTCTATCTGCTGGTCGAGAAGATCCTCGCCCAGCACGAACGGCTGCGGCGCGACTGGCCGGTGGCGGGGACCACCGGCTATGAGTTCATGAACCAGGTCACCGGCCTGTTCGTCGACCGCGACAACGCCGAGGCGATGGAGAACGTGCACACGCGCTTCGTCGGCGCCCGCGCCGACTTCGACCGCGAGGTCTACGAGGCCAAGAAGCACATCATGCGCCACCACATGGCCAGCGAGTTGAACGTGCTGGCCACGGAACTGGCGCGCATCGCCGAATCGCACTGGCGCTCGCGCGATTTCACCCTCGCCGATCTGCGCTTGGCGATCATGGAGGTCGTGGCCTGCCTGCCGATCTATCGCACCTATATCACCGGGCGCCGGGTCTCCGAGCAGGACCGGCTGTATGTGGAATGGGCGGTGGCGCAGGCGCGGCGGTCGGGGGGCGGCGACGCCGCCGTCTATGATTTCCTGGCCGAGGCGCTGACCACGCGGCTGGTGCGGGGGCGCGGCGGCTTCTATTCCCGGCGCGCCGTGCTCGATTTCGCCATGCGCTTCCAGCAGTACTCCGGCCCGGTGATGGCCAAGGGCTTCGAGGACACGGCCCTCTACCGCTACAACCGGCTGCTGGCCCTGAACGAGGTCGGCGGCGACCCGCGCCGCTTCGGGCTGGCGCCGGCCGCTTTCCACAAGGCCAACCGCGCCCGGCTGCGCGCCTATCCGCACGCCATGCTCGCCACCGCCACCCACGACGCCAAGCGCGGCGAGGACGTGCGCGCCCGGCTGGCGGCGCTGTCCGAGATGCCCGACGAATGGCGCCAGCACCTGGCGCGCTGGGCGCAGTTGAACGCGCCCTTCCGGCGCCGGCTCGATTCCGGCCCGGCGCCCGAGCCCGATGACGAGGTGCTGCTGTACCAGACGCTGCTGGGGGCGTGGCCGGCCGCCGGCGGCCGCCGGGCGGTGGCGGACCTCGTCGGGCGGCTGGAGGTGGTGACGGTGAAGGCCCTGCGCGAGGCCAAGCGCCGCACCAGCTGGGACGCCCCCGACGGCGACTATGAAACCGCGGTGCTGGAGTTCCTGCGCCGCATCACCGAGACCGGGCGCCGCAATCCCTTCCTGGACGATTTCGCCGTCCTGCAGGAACGGCTGGCGCGGGTGGGGATGGTCAACGGCCTGGCGCAGACGCTGCTGAAGATGACCGCGCCCGGCGTGCCCGACTTCTACCAGGGCACGGAGCTGTGGCATCTGGCGCTGGTCGATCCCGACAACCGCCACGCCGTCGATTACGACCGCCGCCGCCGGCTGCTGGCCGAACTGCGCCGGGGCGACGACGACATCGCGGCGTTGCTGCCGCACTGGCGCGACGGTCGCGTCAAGCTGGACCTCATCCGCCGGGTGCTGGCCTTCCGGCGCGCGCGGCCCGGCCTGTTCCGCGGCGGCGACTACCAGCCGCTGCCGGTGCGCGGCGAGGCCGCCGGCACCATCTGCGCCTTCGCGCGCGTCGATGGCGATGCCGCGATGGTGGTGATCGTGCCGGTGCTGGTGGCGCGGCGCTGGCCGGGCAACGCCGACCGGCCGCCGCTGGGGCGCGACTGGCGGGGCTTGAGCGTCGACGCCCCGCGCGGCGGCCACGAACGCGCCTGGCGCAACGTCCTCACCGGCGACGCGGTGACCCCCGTCAGCGGCCGCCGCCGGGGGCGGTTCGCCGTTGCCGACGCCCTGGGGCGCTTTCCGGTGGCGCTGTTGGCAAGCGAGGACATTTCCCCTTGACCGGGCGCGCCGAAACCCCTCCTCATCGGTCAGGGACAGCAAGGATACGCCGCCCATGAGCACCGCTTCCTCCGCGCGCGTCCGGTCCGGCGACGCCATCGACGCCGCCGCCGTGCGCGACACCATGCGCGACCACCTGCTTTATTCGGTCGGCAAGCTGCCCGAGAGCGCCACCTCGCGCGACTGGTTCATGGCCGCCGCCTTCACCCTGCGCGACCGCATGATCGAACGCGGCCTGCACTCGATGAAGCGCCAGCGCGACGACGACGCCAAGCGCGTCTATTACCTGTCGATGGAGTTCCTGGTCGGCCGGGCGCTGACCAACAACATGATCAATCTGGGCGTCTACGACGTCTTTCGCGAGGCGGTGGCGGGGCTGGATCTCGACTTCGATGAATTGCAGGGCTGGGAGGTCGAGCCGGCGCTGGGCAACGGCGGCCTGGGGCGCCTGGCCGCCTGCCTGCTCGACTCGATGGCGACCCTGGGCGTGCCGGGCTTCGGCTACGGTATCCGCTATGAGTTCGGCATGTTCACCCAGCACCTGGAGAACGGCTGGCAGGTCGAGGCGCCGGAGAACTGGCTGCGCTACGGCAATCCGTGGGAGTTTCCGCGCCCCGGCGTCATCTACCCCATCCGCTTCGGCGGGCGCGTCGTGCGCTTCCGCGACGCCGACGGCCACTGGCGCCATCACTGGGACGACACCGAGGAGGTCATGGCGATGGCCTTCGACGTGCCCATTCCCGGCTATGGCGGGCACACGGTCAACAATCTGCGCCTGTGGTCGGCGCGCTCCACCCGCGAGTTCCACCTCGGCTATTTCAATGCCGGCAACTATCTGGAGGCGGTGAAGGACAAGTACGAATCCGAGACCCTCTCCAAGGTGCTCTACCCCGCCGACACCACCACCCAGGGGCGCGAGCTGCGGCTGCGCCAGGAGTATTTCTTCGTCAGCGCCTCGGTGCAGGACATCCTGGCGCGCTTTCGCCTCAACCACCGCAGCTACGACCGGCTGCCCGAGAAGGTGGCCATCCAGCTCAACGACACACACCCGGCGCTGACGGTGGCCGAGCTGATGCGCATTCTCATCGACGAGAACGGCTATGCCTGGGACCGGGCCTGGGACATCACCCGGCGCACCTGCGCCTACACCAACCACACCCTGCTGCCCGAGGCGCTGGAAACGTGGTCGGTGGAACTGCTGGGGCGGCTGCTGCCGCGGCATCTGGAGATCATCTACGAAATCAACCACCGCTTCCTGGCGGACGTGCGCCACCGTCATCCCGGCGACGTCGATATGCTGCGGCGCGTGTCGCTGATCGGCGAGGAGGGACACAAGCGGGTGCGCATGGCGCATCTGGCCATCGTCGGCTCGCACAAGGTCAACGGCGTCGCCGGCATCCACACCGAATTGATGAAAAGCACCATCTTCGCCGATTTCGAGCGCCTGCACCCCGGCAAGATCACCTGCAAGACCAACGGCGTCACGCCGCGGCGCTGGCTGCTGGCCGCCAATCCGCGCCTCGCCGCCCTCATCACCGAGGCCATCGGCGACGGCTGGGTGGCCGATCTCGACCAGCTTCGCCGGTTGCTGCCGCTGGCCGAGGACGCCGCCTTCCGCGAGCGCTTCGCGGCGATCAAGCGGGCCAACAAGGCCCAGCTCGCCGCCATGCTGGCGCAGCGCCTGGGCCAGCCCGTCGACCCCGACGCCATGTTCGACGTCATGATCAAGCGGATGCACGAATACAAGCGCCAGCTTCTCAACGTGCTGCACGTCGTCACGCGCTACAACCGCATCCGCGCCAATCCGGCCGCGGCGGTGGTGCCGCGCACGGTGATCATCGGCGGCAAGGCGGCGCCGGGCTATGCGATGGCCAAGCTGATCGTCAAGCTGATCAACGACGTCGCCGACGTCGTCAACAACGACCCCGCCATCGGCGGGCGGCTGCGGCTGGTCTTCGTGCCCAACTACAATGTCTCCACCGCCGAGATGCTGATTCCGGCCGCCGACCTGTCGGAGCAGATTTCCACCGCCGGCACCGAGGCCTCGGGCACCGGCAACATGAAGCTGGCGATGAACGGGGCGCTGACCATCGGCACCCTCGATGGCGCCAACATCGAGATCTGCCAGGAGGTCGGGGCCGAGAACATGTTCCTGTTCGGGCTGACCGCCGAGGAGGCGCAGAAGACGCGCCGCGACGGCCACAACCCCTGGCTCGCCTACCGCGCCGAGCCCGAGCTTGCCCAGGCGCTGGACATGATCCGCGACGGCTATTTCTCGCCCGACGACCCCGGCCGCTTCCGCCCCGTCTTCGACGCCCTCACCGTCGGCGGCGATTACTACCTGCTGGTGGCCGATTACGCCTCCTATATCGCCGCGCAGGAGCGCGCCGACGAGTTGTTCCGGCAGCCGGACGCATGGCGGCGCAAGGCGCTGATCAACGTGGCGATGATGGGGCGCTTCTCGTCCGACCGCACCGTGCGCGACTATGTCGACGAGATCTGGCGGGTGCCGATGAGCGCCGGCGTCAGCCGCTCGCCCTGAGCCGCGCCCGCGCCGTGGCGATCTCCGCGGCGCTCATGCGGGTCTCCAGGCCCTCCAGGGCCAAGCGGGGCTGAAAGCTGGGGCTGTAGCCCTGCAGGACCGCTTCCCCGGCCGTGGCGGCGCGGCTGTACCAGACATGCGCCGTCACCAGGTCGGCCCCGACCACCGAGCCGCTTTCGTACAGGGCGCCCAGCATGTATTGGGCACCGGGATGGCCGCCTTCCGCCGCCCGGCGGAACAGGCGCACGGCCGCGGCGGGGTCGCGCGCCGCCCCCTGGCCGCGCAGCAGCATCCGCGCCGCCGCGAAGGCGGCGTTGGCGTGCCCGCCCTCGGCGGCATGGCGGTACAGCCTGAGGGCGCGGGCGGCGTCCTGCGGTGCGCCGGTTCCCGCCTCGGCAAGACGGGCGAGGGCGTAGGCGGCGTCGACGTCGCCGGCGGCGGCGGCCTTCTCGTACCACCCCACCGCCGCCGCGTGGTCCTGCCGCAGCCCCAGCCCGAACTCGTGCAGATAGCCCAGGGCGTATTGGGCGTAGGCGTCGCCGCCCTCGGCGCCGGGTGTCCAGGCGGCGGCGGCGGCGGCGAAATCGGCGCGCGCGAACGCCTCCTGTCCCGCATCCGCCCACGCCGGCGCCGCCGCCAGCGCGGCGGCAAGGGCGAGGGGGGCGAGGCGGCGAGCGGTCGGCATGACGCCATCCTAGGGCCGTTTCCGCCCACATGGAACCGGCCTTCGCATCTTGTCCCGGGCGGGCGCCCGCTCCGCTCGCTGGGCCGCTCCGCGCCGGCCATCCTTTCGGTTCGCAAGGTGTTGCTATATTGTGACCGTCCCTGGGGGGAAAGGAACGGGCGCGCGTGACATCCGTGACCAAGACGCCTCGTCGCCGGCAGCCGGTCCAGCGGGTGCCGGACATGCCGGGGGGCGACGAACCTTACCGTCGGCTGGTGGAGCTGGCGCTGGACTTCACCTGCGTCTGCGTGGGGGGCGTGGTGTCGTTCGTCAATCTGGCCGGCCTGCGCTTCCTGGGCGTCGCGGATTCCGCCCAGGTGGTGGGGCGGCCGCTGCAGGATTGGACCCACGCCGACTACAGCGCCGTCTTCGACGACGGCCTGGGGGTGCTGGCCGAGGAACGCGACCCCCTGCCGCTGAAATTCGTGCGCGCCGACGGCCGCGTCATCGACGCCGAGGTCAAGGTGATGCCGCTGGACGAAGCCGCCGACGCCTATATGGTCGAGGCGCGCGACCTCAGCGAAATCAAACGGGCGGTGGAGGCCCTGCGCGACCGCGAGGAGCGCTTGCAGGGCATCATGGACACGGTCGCCGACGGCATCGTCGCCGCCGACGAGACCGGCACGGTGCAGTCCTTCAACCCCGCCGCCGAGCGCATCTTCGGGTATAGCGCCGGCGAGGTGGTGGGGCGCAGCATGAACATGCTGATGAGCGGCGCCGACGCCAGCGCCCACGACGACCACATCGCCCATTACCTGCGCAGCGGCGAAACCCGCATCATGGGCGTCGGGCGCGAATTGACGGCGCGGCGCAAGGACGGCACCGCCTTTCCCATCGAACTCAACGTCTCCGAACTGCGGCGCGGCCGCCACCGCCTGTTCATCGGCACCATCCGCGACATCACCCAGCGCAAGCAGGCCGAGGAGGCGCTGCGGCGCGCCCATGCCGAACTGGAGCAGCGCGTCGAGGAACGCACCCGCGAACTGGCGGTGCTGAGCCGCCAGACGACGCAGATCCTCAACTCGGCCAACGAGGGCATCCTCGGCCTCGACGACCGCGCCTGCATCACCTTCGCCAACCCCGCCGCCGCCCGGCTGACGGGCTGGCCGCTGGAGGAACTGCGCGGCCTGTCGCTGCACACCCTTCTGGGGCGGCCGCGCTCGCGCGAGGGCAGCGCCCTGACCCTGTTCGCGGTGCTGCGTCGCGGTCAGGCGCAGCGCGACATGGCCTTCCGGCGCCGCGGCGGCGAGAGCTTCCCGGTCGAGTTCGCCGCCGCCCCCATCGCCGAGGACGGCCGCGTGCGCGGGGCGGTGGTGGTGTTCCGCGACGTCACCGAGCGCCGCCGCGCCGAGGACAAGCTGCGGCTGGCGGCCAAGGTCTTCGAGACCACCGCCGAGGGCATCATCGTCTGCAACGGCGACTTTTGCGTCACCGCCGTCAACCCCGCCTTCACCGAGATCACCGGCTACGCCGCCGAGGAGGCGCTGGGCCGCCTGCCGCAGTTCCTGACCGAGGCCGACGCCGGCCTGCGGGCGGCAATCGAGGAGGCGGTGGAATCGCGCGGCCGCTGGGAGGGCGAGCTGTGGAGCCGGCGCAAGGACGGCCGCAAATGCGCCGAGCGGCTGGCGGTCAGCAGCGTCTCGGACGCGCCGGGGGCGTCGCGGCAATATGTGGTGGTGTTCAGCGACATCACCCAGCGCAAGATGGACGAGGAGCGCATCCGCTATCAGGCCAATTACGACGCCCTGACGGCGCTGCCCAACCGCACCCTGTTCCTGGACCGCCTGCAACAGGCCCTGGCGGCGGCGGCGCGCAGCGGCGAGCGCGTCGGCTTGATGTTCGTCGACCTCGACGGGTTCAAGCTCGTCAACGACACCCTGGGGCACGAGGCCGGCGACGCCCTGCTGCGCGAGGCGGCGAAGCGCCTGCAGGACTGCGTGCGGGCCGGCGACACGGTGGCGCGGCTGGGCGGCGACGAGTTCACGGTCATCATGCCCAATCTCGGCAGCGCCCGGAACGCCCCCGCCGTCGCCCAGCGCATCATCCAGAGCCTGTGCCAGCCCTTCCACCTGGAGGACCGCGACGCCTTCGTCTCGGCCTCCATCGGCATCACCAGCTATCCCGACGACGGCGGCGATTCGCAGACGCTGCTGAAGAACGCCGACGCCGCCATGTACCGCGCCAAGGAGCAGGGCAAGGCCACCTATCAGTTCTTCACCGCCGAATTGAACCGCGAGAACCATGTGCGGCTGGCGATCAAGAACGGCCTGGACATGGCGCTGGAGCGCCAGGAATTCGTCCTCTACTACCAGCCGAAGGTGTCGCTGGCCACCGACGCCATCACCGGCGTCGAGGCGCTCTTGCGCTGGCGCAACAAGGACATGGGCATGGTCGATCCCAGCCGCTTCATCCCGGTGATGGAGGAGACCGGCATGATCGCGCCGGTCGGCGAATGGGTGATGGAGGCCGCCTGCCGCCAGTACCGCGCCTGGCGGGAGCAGGGCCTGCCCGACCTGCGCGTCGCCGTCAATCTGTCGGTGCGCCAAATTCGCCAGCCGGGCCTCGCCAAGACCGTGCAGGACGTCCTGGACCGCACCGGCGTGCCGCCGGCCGGCCTGGAGCTGGAAATCACCGAAAGCATGATCATGAAGGACACCGAGCGCGCGGTGACGACGCTCCAGGAACTGCACGAGATGGGGGTGACGCTGGCCATCGACGACTTCGGCACCGGCTATTCGTCGCTCAGCTATCTGAAGCGTTTCCCGCTGCACACCATCAAGATCGACCGGTCCTTCGTGCGCGACCTCGCCACTGACAGCGACGACGTCGAGATCGTGCGCACCATCATCAGCATGGGCCACAGCCTGCGCCGCCGCGTGGTGGCCGAGGGCGTGGAGACCAAGCGCCAACGCGAGGCGCTGCGGCAATTGCGCTGCGACGAAATCCAGGGCTATCTCATCAGCGCCCCGGTGCCGCCGGAGCGCCTGGATGCCCTGCTGCGGGAGGGCGTCATCGCCTGAATCCGGGCGCCGGGGCGGGGGCGGCCCGCCCGAAGTGGGTGGGCACTTTCCACACGAACTTTGCGACTAATGCGAATTGCGCTATTTTGTGCCGGGGCCGGGTGGGCCGGGCCGAGGAAAGGAACCGCGATTCGATGGCCGAGAAGCCGGCGCGCGCGATCGACATCGTCATCGCCGAAAAGAACCCGCTGCTGCAAAGCAGCCTGGTCAACCTCTTCGCGGCCGACGACCGCTTCTGCCTGCTGGCCGTGGCCGCCGACGGTGAACGCTTCCTGGAGGCGGTCGAGCGCATGGCCTTCGACGTCGGCGTCATCGGCTGGGAGATGCCCTACAAGGACGGGCGCGCCGTGCTCCAGGCGCTGCGCGGGCGCGAGGACGCGCCGCGGGTCATCGTCTACACCGGCACCCCCAACCCCGACGTGCCGCGCCAGGCGATGGCGCTGGGGGCGGCGGGATTCTGCTCCAAGAAGGATCCGCCCGAGCAGCTTCTGGAAACCATCCTCGCCGTCGCCGCCGGGCGCATGGTGTTTCCGTTCATCGACGTCGGCCGCCTGGCCTCCGATCCCTTCGCCGGCCTCACCCCGCGCGAGCGCGAGATGCTGGCGGCCCTGGCCAGCGGCCTGACCAACCAGCAGATGGCTGGGCAGTTGGAAATCTCGCTCAACACCGTCAAGTTCCACCTCAAGAACCTGTACGACAAGCTGGGCGTGACCAACCGCGCCCAGGCGGTCGCCTATTACCTGAAAGGACGCGAAAGCGCCTGAACGGGCTTGCGGCGAGGGCCCGGAAACGGGTAGGACAGCGCCCACCCGGAAGAGAAATGGCGCCAACTCCGGGGGGTGTTTCCCCGGTCGGACCCACCCAGCATGATCGCTCGCAATGAACAAGGCAAATGAGAGGGAGCACGCCGAGGCGGTGACCGTCCTGCGCCCCGAGCGGCGGGCGGCGCCGGTGTCGGCCTTCGAGCTGCGGCGGGTCACCGAGGCGGCGGCGCGGGCGGCGTCGGCGTGGATCGGCCGCGGCGACAAGGCCCAGGGCGACCACGCCGCCATCGCCGCGATGGCCGCCGAGCTGCGCCGCCTGGGCGTCGACGGGGTGCTGGTGGTCGGCGAGGGGACGCCGGAGGAATTCGACGAGCTTTACACCGGCCAGGCCTTCGGCGCCGGCGGCAAGGCGGCCGGCGCGATGGACGTCGCCGTCGACCCCGTCGAGGGCACCAGCTATCTGGTGCGCGGCATGACCAACGCGATGGCGGTGGTGGCGATGGCGCCGCGCGGCAGCCTGCTCGCCCCCGGTCCCGCCTTCTACATGGAGAAATTCGCCGGGCCGCCGGCGGTGCGCGGGCGCATCGACCCGGCGGCGCCGGTGGAGGAGAAGCTGGCGGTTCTGGCCGAGGCGCTGGACAAGCCGGTGCACGAGCTGACCGTCTATGTCCTGGAGAAGCCGCGCCACCGCGAGCTGGTCGAGCGCCTGCACCGCGCCGGGGCGCGGGTGGCGCTGTACCCCGCCGGCGATGTCGCCGGGGCCATCGCCGCCGCCCTGCCCGGCTCGGGGATCGACGCGCTGATGGGCACCGGCGGCTGCGCCGAGGGCATCCTGTCGGCCTGCGCCATCCGCGCCCTGGGCGGCGCCTTCGCGGCGCGGCTGGACCCGCAGCTTGCCAGCGAGGCCCGCGCCGTCGCCGCCGCCGGCCTCGACACCACGCGCTGGTACGGGCTGGAGGAGATCGTGCGCGCCGACGAGGTGCTGTTCTGCGCCACCGGCATCACCACTGGGCTGCTGTTCGAGGGCGTGCGCCGCGAGGGCGACGCCGAATGCACCCAGACCCTGATGCTGAGCGCGCCCGCGGGCGAGCGCCAGTTGCTGACCACCTGGCACGGCGGCGGAGCGGCGCCATGCCCCTGAATCGGCAGGTGCACCGCCCGATCATCCTGGGCATCGTCGGCGATTCGGCGGCCGGCAAGACGACGCTCGCCGCCGGCATCGCCCAGATCCTGGGCCCGGAGCGGGTGCTGACCCTGGGCACCGACGACTATCACCGCTACGGCCGCCGCGAGCGGCGGGAGCGGAGCATCACCGCGCTCGACCCGCGCGCCAGTTACATCGACATCCTTGAGCAGCACATCCGCCTGCTGCGCGCCGGCGAAGCCATCCTCAAGCCGGTCTACGACCACGGCATCGGCAGCCTGGCGGCGCCGGAATACGTCGCGCCGCGTGACTACATCATCATCGAGGGCCTGCTCGGCTACGCCACCCGCGCCATGCGCGACTGCTACGACGTCAAGGTCTATCTGGAGCCCGAGGAATCGCTGCGGGTGGGCTGGAAGGTGCAGCGCGACGTCGCCCGGCGCGGCTACACCGAGGACGAGGTCATGCGGGCCCTGGAGCGGCGGCGGCGCGACAGCGTCACCCACATCCAGCCGCAGCGCACCTTCGCCGACATCGTCCTGCGCTTCCACCCGCCCCTCGGCCGGGCCGAGGAGCGCGGCGGCCGGCTCAACGTCCGCCACACCTTGCGCCCCACCCTGCCGCATCCCGATTTGACGCCGGTGCTGGACGCCGGCGCCAAGAACGGCTTCCGCCTGGAACTGGCGCGCGATGTCGACGGCAAGCCGGTCGACGTGCTGGAGATTTCCGGCGACATCGACGACCGGCGCGCCCAGGCGGTGGAGGATCTGTTGTGGAGCCTCATCCCCGAGGCCGGCCACCTGCGCCCCAATCTGGGCGCCTATGCCGACGGCGGCAGCGAGATGCGCCAGAGCCATCCGCTGGCGCTGTCGCAGCTTCTCGTCACCTATCATCTGGTGAAGGCCGCGCTCGGCCACTATGCCATCTAGCGGAGGATCGGAATGACAGCCCAGCCCAGCACGGCGATGACGCAGGCGAGCCACCAGGAGATGGCCAACGCCATTCGCTTCCTGTCGGTGGACGCGGTCGAGAAGGCCCAGTCCGGGCATCCGGGGATGCCGATGGGCATGGCCGACGTGGCGACGGTGCTGTTCACCCGCTTCCTGAAATTCGACGCCCAGGCGCCGCGCTGGCCCGACCGCGACCGCTTCATCCTCTCCGCCGGGCACGGCTCGATGCTGCTGTATTCGCTGCTGTACCTGACCGGCTACGAGGACTGCGACATCGAGCAGATCAAGAGCTTCCGCCAGTTCGGCAGCCGCACCGCCGGCCACCCCGAATTCGGCCACATCGCCGGCGCCGAGACCACCACCGGCCCGCTGGGGCAGGGCATCACCAACGCCGTCGGCTTCGCCCTCGCCGAGCGCATGATGGCGGCGCGCTTCGGCGCCGAGGCGGTGGACCACCACACCTATGTCATCGCCGGCGACGGCTGCCTGATGGAAGGCATCAGCCAGGAGGCGATCTCGCTGGCCGGGCATCTGAAGCTGGGGCGGCTGATCGTGCTGTGGGACGACAACCACATCTGCATCGACGGCGACACCGCCCTGACCACCTCGGAGGACCAGCGCAAGCGCTTCGAGGCCGCCGGCTGGCACACCCTGGCCGTCGACGGCCACGACCCCGAGGCGGTCGCCGAGGCCATCGCCGCCGCCCGCGAGACCGACCAGCCGTCGCTGATCGCCTGCCGCACCACCATCGGCTTCGGCGCCCCCACCAAGGCGGGGTCGGAGAAGACCCACGGGGCGCCCCTGGGGGCGGAGGAGATCGCCGGAATGCGCGACCGCCTGGGCTGGCCGCACGCCCCCTTCGAGGTGCCGCGGCCGGTGCTGGACGCCTGGCGCGCCGCCGGCGCCCGCGGCCGCGCCGCCCGCGAGGCCTGGGAGGGCCGCCTGACGGCGATGGCGGCCGGCCCCCGCGCCGAGTTCGAGCGGGTGCTGGCGGGGACGCTGCCCGCCGGCTGGCGCCAGGCGGTGAGCGCCTTCAAGCAAAAGGTGAGCGCCGAGGCGCCGAAATGGGCCACCCGCAAGGCGAGCCAGGAGGCGCTGGAGGCGCTGACCGCCGCCATTCCCGAGATGATCGGCGGCTCCGCCGACCTCACCCACTCCAACCTTACCCTCACCAAGAGCATGACGCCGGTGACGCCGGGCGACTACGCCGGGCGCTATGTCCATTACGGCGTGCGCGAGCACGGCATGGCGGCGATCATGAACGGCATGGCCCTGCACGGCGGCTTCATCCCCTATGGCGGCACTTTCCTGGTGTTCACCGACTATTGCCGGCCGGCGATCCGCATGGCGGCGCTGATGGGGCAGCGGGTTGTGTTCGTGATGACCCACGACTCCATCGGCCTCGGCGAGGACGGCCCCACCCACCAGCCGGTCGAGCATGTGGCGTCGCTGCGCGCGATGCCCAACGTGCTGACCTTCCGCCCCGCCGACGCCGTGGAGACGATGGAGTGCTGGGCGCTGGCGCTGGAAAACGCCGACGGCCCCAGCGTGCTGGCGCTGTCGCGCCAGGGGCTGCCGACGCTGCGCACCGAGCACGCCGACGACAACCCTTGCGCCCGCGGCGGCTATGTGCTGCGCGAGGCCGAGGGCGCCCGCCGGGTGACCATCATCGCCACCGGCTCGGAAGTGTCGCTGGCCGTCGAGGCGCGGGCGGCCTTGCAGGCCAAGGGTGTTGGCGCCGCGGTGGTGTCGATGCCCTGCACCGAGTTGTTCGACCGTCAGCCCGCCGACTACCGCAAGGCGGTGCTGGGCGACGGCGTGCGGGTGGCGGTGGAGGCGCTGTCCACCTATGGCTGGGAGCGCTATGTCGGCGACGACGGCGCCGTGGTCGGCATGACCACCTTCGGCGCCTCGGCGCCGGCGCCGCGCCTCTACGAGCACTTCGGCATCACCGCCGACGCCGTGGTGGAGGCGGCGCTCGCGCGGCTGTAGGATCGCGCCGGATAGGATCAGACCCAGGGAGGGGACAATGCCTCTGGTTTCACTGCGTCAGCTTCTGGACCACGCCGCCGAGCACGGCTATGGCCTGCCGGCCTTCAACGTCAACAACATGGAGCAGGTCAAGGCGATCATGGACGCCGCCCAGGCGACCAACAGCCCGGTGATCCTGCAGGGCTCGGCCGGGGCGCGCAAATACGCCGGCGAGCCCTTCCTGCGCCATCTGATTCTGGCGGCGCTGGAGGCCTATCCCGACATTCCGGTCTGTATGCACCAGGACCACGGCACCTCGCCGGCGGTGTGCGCGCGGGCCATCCAGTCGGGCTTCTCCTCGGTGATGATGGACGGCTCCCTGCGCGAGGACGGCAAGACACCGGCCTCCTACGACTACAACGTCGCCACGACGCGCCAGGTGGTCGATTTCGCCCATGCCTGCGGCGTCTCGGTGGAGGGCGAGCTGGGCTGCCTGGGCTCGCTGGAGACCGGCCAGGCGGGCGAGGAGGACGGCGTCGGCGCCGAGGGCACGCTGGACCACAGCCAGCTTCTCACCGACCCCGACGAGGCGGCCGAGTTCGTCACCGCCACCCAGGTCGACGCCCTGGCCATCGCCATCGGCACCAGCCACGGCGCCTACAAGTTCACCCAGAAGCCCACCGGCGCGGTGCTGCGCATCGACCGGGTGAAGGAGATTCACGCCCGCATCCCCGACACGCATCTGGTCATGCACGGCTCGTCCTCGGTGCCGCAGGACTGGCTGGACGTCATCAATTCCTTCGGCGGCGACATGGGCCAGACCTACGGCGTGCCGGTCGAGGAGATCGTCGAGGGCATCAAGCACGGCGTGCGCAAGGTCAATATCGACACCGACCTGCGCATGGCCTCCACCGGCGCCATCCGCCGCCACCTGGCCGAGGAGCGCAAGAACTTCGACCCGCGCAAATACCTCAAGGAAGCCCAAAAGGGCATGACCGAAATCTGCAAGGCGCGCTACGAGGCCTTCGGGGCCGCCGGCATGGCCGGGCGCGTCAAGCCGCTGTCGCTGGAGGCGATGTTCGGGCGCTACGCCAAGGGCGAACTCGACCCCAAGGTCAACTGAGCCCGGCGCGGGCGAAAAACGAGAGGGGGCCGCTTTCGCCCGCCGCGAAAGCGGCTCCGGGTCCGGGGGGCGAGGCCAGGGAGGAAACGATGACCGTCAAGATCGCGCCCAGCATCCTGTCCGCCGACTTCGCCCGCCTGGGCGAGGAGGTCCGCGCCATCGACGCGGCCGGCTGCGACTATGTCCACATCGACGTCATGGACGGCCATTTCGTGCCCAACATCACCATCGGGCCGGGGGTGGTGAAGGCCTTGCGCCCGCACAGCGACAAGGTCTTCGACGTGCATCTGATGATCGACCCCGTCGATCCCTTCGTCGAGGCCTTCGCCGCCGCCGGTAGCGACATCATCACCGTGCACGCCGAGGCGGGCTATCACCTCGACCGCACGCTGCAGCTCATCCGCTCGCTGGGCAAGAAGGCGGGGGTGTCGCTGAATCCGCATACCCCGGAATCGGTGGTGGAGTACCTGCTCGACAAGCTGGACCTCATCCTGGTGATGAGCGTCAACCCCGGCTTCGGCGGGCAAAGCTTCATCGACAGCCAGGTCGAGAAGGTGCGCCGCCTGCGCGCCATGATCGGCGAGCGGCCCATCGACCTGGAGGTCGATGGCGGCGTCACCGCCGACAACGCCTGGAAGGTCGTCGAGGCCGGCGCCGACGTGCTGGTGGCCGGTTCGGCGGTGTTCAAGACGCCCGACTACGGCGCCAATATGCAGGCCATCCGCGCCAGCCGCCGCGGCTGACGCCCGCGGCGGGACGCCGCCCGCCCGCCGGCCTGGAAATTCGGTCTATGCCCTATACGGCCAGCCCTCTGCTGATCGTGGTAGCCCCTCCTGGTGATTTCCCCACCGGGCCATAATCCTACAATTGACCCTCGTGCGGCCCCCCATGCCCTCCGGTTCAGGACCGGGGCGGGGAACGGGGGCGCCGCCGTCGCCTTGGCCTGACGGAAGACATACCGAATGCAGCGTGCCCTGTGGTTGATGGCCCTGTGCCTGTTCGTCCTGGCCACCATCGGCTTCTGGGGCCTGGCGATCTGGCAGGACCGCGCCGCCACCCTGGATGCCGCCAAGGGCGAAACCGCCGCCAAGGCGCGCCTGCTCGAAGAGCACGCCGAGGGCGTGCTGGAGGCCGGCGACCGTCTGCTGGCGCATGTCGGCGTGATGGCGAACCGCCGCGCCCTGTCCGACCCGGAGGAGGGCCGCCGCGCCTTCGCCGACCTCCGGCGCCTGGTGGAGGCGACGCCGCAGGTATCGGCGGTGTGGGTGCTGGACGAAAACGGCGATTCGCCGCTGGACACCTGGACCCATCCGCCGGCACCGCGCAACTACGCGCACCGCGACTACTTCCGCGCCCACGCCGACGGGTACGCCGACCTGTATATCGGCGCGGTGGAGCCGGGCGCGATGGTGGGTGTGCCGCGCTTCACCCTCAGCCGGCCCGTGCGCGGCGACGACGGCGCCTTCCGCGGCGTCGCCGCCGCCGGCGTCTTCAGCGACTATTTCATCAGCCTCTACAAGGAGGCGGGGTCCGGCGATGCGCTGGCGCTCTACACCCTTGCCGGCGACCGCCTCGCCGCCTGGCCCGCCAAGTCCGATGTGTATTTCGGCGCCGCCGTGCGGCGCGCCGGGGCCGGCGAACCGCGCGGCCTGGCGCGGATGCCCGGCCCCGAGGGCGAGCGCATCGTCGCCTTCCGGCGGCTGCCGGCCTATCCGGTGGTGGTCGTGGCCTCGCTGCCGCTGTCCGAGGCCCTGGCGGGCTGGCAGCGCCGCGCCGCGGCCTCGGGCGGCTTCGTACTGCTGGTCGTCGCCGGCTTCATTGCGCTGACCCTGCGCGCCCTGCGGGCGGCGCGCAACGAGCGCGCGGCGCTGGCGCGGCTGGAGGACTCGCACGCGCTGCTGGAGGCGCGCGTGGCGGCGCGCACGGCGGAACTGGAGGCGCTGTACCGCGACGCGCCGGTAGGGCTGGCGCTGATCGGCGACGACCTGCGGGTGCTGAAGGCCAACGAGCGTTTCGCCACCTATGCCGCCCTGCCCGCCGCCGAGCAGGTGGGGCGGCCGCTCTTGGACCTCGTGGCGCCGATGAGCCCGCCGCTGGAGCCGATGCTGCGCCGCGTGGTGGCCAGCGGCGAGCCGGTGCTGGGCTATGAGACGCGGGCGCACCGCGCGGACGGGGAGCGCATCTGGCGGCAGGACTTCTACCCGGTCACCAACGCCGCCGGCGGCGTCGTCGCCGTGGGCGCCGTCGTCCGGGACATCACCGAGGAGGCCCGCGTCCAGGCCGCCCTGCGGGCCAGCGAGGAGCGCCTGCGGGTGACGGTGGAGAACGCGCCGCTGGTGCTGGCCAATTGCGACCGGCAACTGCGCTACACTTGGCTGTCGAGCACGCATCCCGAGATCGAGGCCGAGCGCCTGCTGGGGCGGCGCGATGACGAGATCTTCCCCCCCGACGTGGCCCGCGACCTGATGGCGCGCAAACGGCGCGTGCTGACCACCGGGCGGGGCCAGCGCGGCGAGATCGGCCTGGACACGCCGCGCGGGCGGCGCTGGTGGGACGTGACCTTCAACCCGCTGTTCGGCGCCGGCGGCATCGTCGAGAGCCTGACCATGACCGGCCTGGACATCACCGAGCGCAAGAGCGCCGAACAGGCGCTGCTCAACCGCGAGACCGAGCTGCGGCTGATCGCCGACGCCATCCCGGCCTTCATCGCCTCGGTCGGGCCCGATCTGCGCTGCCGGTTCGTCAACCGCTATTACGCCGACCGCTTCGAGCATTCGCAGCGCGAGGCGCCGGGGCGCCACCTGTCGGAGGTCATCGGCGCCGCCACCTATGGCACCATCATGGAGCGTGCCCAGGCGGCGCTGGCGGGGCGGGGCAGCGAAATGGAACTGTCGCTGCCGCAGAAGGGCGGCGCGCGACACATGCGGGCGCATCTCATCCCCCGCACCACCCGCGACGGCCGCTGCAACGGGTTCTATCTCTACGCCATCGACGTCACCGAGCAGAAGGCGGCGGACGAACGCCAGGCGCTGCTGATGGCGGAACTGGACCATCGCGTGCGCAACATCCTGGCCTCGATCCAGTCGATGGTGACGCTGACCGGGCTGTCGGCCGAATCGAAGCAGGACTACGCCGAGGCGCTGGAGGGGCGCGTGGCGGCGATGGCGCGCACCCATGGGCTGCTGACCCGGGCCCGCTGGCGCGGCGCCAGCCTGGAGCGCCTGGTCCGCGACGAACTGGAGCCCTATGCCCGCGACGGCGAGGCGGTGGTGCTCGACGGCGGTGTCGACTGCATGTTGGGCCCCAAGGAGGCGGTGAATTTCGCCCTCGTCGTCCACGAACTGGCCACCAACGCCGCCAAATACGGCGCCCTCTCGGTGCCCACCGGGCGGGTGGTGGTGACCTGGGCGGTGCGTCGCCGCCCCGAGGGGCCGTCTATGCTGGACCTGACGTGGCGGGAAGAGGGCGGCCCGCCGGTGACCGCGCCGCGGCGGCACGGCTTCGGCTCGCGCCTCATCGAGACCGCTTTGGGCCGCGCCGAGGATACCGCGGTGGAGCTTGCCTTCCACCCCGAGGGCGTGCGCTGCGACATCCGCATGACGCTGCACTGCCAGACGCCGCGCGGCCCGCAGATCGCGCCGCGCGCGGCCGCCGGGAACCCGGTGCTCCTCGGCGAGCAGCCGCTGCGCGGCGTGCGGGTGCTGCTGGTCGAGGACGAGATGCTGGTGGGGATGCAGATGCGGCGGGCGTTGGCCGATGCCGGCGCCGAGGTGCTGGGGCCGGCGCCGACGCTCCACGACGCGGCGGAGCTGGCCCGCAATGGGGCGCCGCAACTCGGCGTCCTGGACGTGAACCTCAACGGCGAGATGGTCGACGGCCTCGCCGACCGCCTGGCGCGCCAGGCGGTGCCCTTCGTCTTCGTGACCGGCTATGACACCGCCCCCGTGCTGCCGGCGGGCTTCCATACCGCCCCCGCCTTCCAGAAGCCGGTG
>JAWLGJ010000011.1:0-74276 GCA_041685145.1 Magnetospirillaceae bacterium
CGGAATCGCAGGTGGCGCCGCGGCGCCGCGCCGCCACCTGCCGCGGCGATCTGGCGGTGAGCGCCGAGGTGCGCGACCTCGCCCGACGGCCGCTGCTCGACACGGAGTTGCAGGGCTTCGACGCGGTTGTCTTCGACCCGCCCCGCGCCGGGGCCGCGGAACAGGCGGCGTGGCTGGCGGCGGCGGGGCCGCCGCTGGTGGTGGCGGTGTCCTGCCATCCCGGCACCCTGGCCCGCGACGCCCGCCTTTTGGTCGACGGCGGCTACCGGATGACAAGCGCCACACCCATCGACCAGTTTCCCTTCAGCGCCCATCTGGAGGCGGTGGCGGTCTTTCGCCGCTGATCTTGCCCGCCGCGCCCCCGCTTACCACCTCCGTCGAAACAGGAGTCCCCGTTATGACCGCACACGCCTATGACCGTCTGGAACGCCGCTTCGCCCGCCTGGGCGCGCTGGGCGACGTGACCGGCCTGTTGCACTGGGACATGGCGGCGATGATGCCCGACGGCGGCGCCGAGTCCCGCGCCGAGGAACTGGCGACGGTGCGGGCGCTGGCGCACGAGTTGTTGACCGCGCCCGAGGTCGGCGACTGGCTGGCGGCGGCGGCCGAGGAGGATCTGGGCCCCTGGCAGCGGGCCAATCTGCGCGAGATGCGCCGCGCCCGCGCCCACGCCGTGGCGGTGCCCGGCGATCTGGTCGAAGCCTTTTCGCGCGCCTGCTCGGCCTGCGACATGGAGTGGCGCCGCGCCCGCCCCGCCAGCGATTTCAAGGCGGTGGCGCCGTTCCTGGCGCGGGTGCTGGACCTGGTGCGCGAGACGGCCGCCGCCAAGGCCGAGGCCCTGGGCGTGTCGCCCTATGACGCGCTGCTGGACGAATACGAGCCCGACGGCCGCTCGGCGCGCATCGACGCCCTGTTCGCCGACCTGGAGGCCTTCCTGCCCGGTTTCCTGGGCGAGGTGCTGGAGCGCCAGGGCCCGGCGCCGGAGCCGCCGAGGGGGCCGTTCCCGGTCGCCGCCCAGCGCGCCCTGGGGGTGCGGATGATGGAGGCGGCGGGCTTCGACTTCCGCCACGGGCGCCTCGACGTCTCGCTGCACCCCTTCTGCGGCGGCACCCCCGACGACGTGCGCATCACCACCCGCTATGACGAGGAGGATTGGACGTCGAGCCTGATGGGCGTGATGCACGAGACCGGCCACGCCCTCTATGAAATGGGCCTGCCCAAGACCTGGCGGCGACAGCCGGTGGGGCAGGCGCGGGGGATGAGCCTGCACGAGTCGCAGTCGCTGCTGATCGAGATGCAGGCCTGCCGCTCGCCACGGTTCGTCGCCTTCCTGGCGCCCATCGCCCGCGACGCCTTCGGCGCCACCGGCCCCGCCTGGGAGGCGGACAACCTCTATCGCCTCTACACCCGCGTTCGGCCGGGCTTCATCCGCGTCGACGCCGACGAGGTCACCTATCCCGCCCATGTCATCCTGCGTTACCGCCTGGAGAAGGCGCTGGTGGCGGGAGAGATGGGCGTGGACGACCTGCCGGCGGCCTGGAACGAGGGCATGGAACGCCTGCTGGGCCTGACGCCGCCGGACGACCGCCTGGGCTGTTTGCAGGATATCCATTGGTTCGACGGCGCCTGGGGCTATTTCCCCACCTACACCCTGGGGGCGATGACGGCGGCGCAGCTTTTCGACGCCACCTGCCGGGCGGAGCCCGCCATCCCCCAGGCGCTGGGGCGGGGCGATTTCGTGCCCCTGCTGGCCTGGCTGCGCGAAAACGTGCACGGCAAGGGCGCGCTGCTGTCTACCGACGAGTTGCTGGCCCAGGCCACCGGCCGTCCGCTGGACGCGCGGGTGTTCGAGGCGCATCTGAAGGCGCGCTATCTGGCTTGACCGTGTCGCGGCGTATAGGCTATGCGGCGAGGGCCGTGACGTAGGGGTGGGTTCGTGACCTATATCAGCACCCGGGGGGAGGCGCCCGCGCTCGCCTTCGACGACGTTCTGCTGGCCGGACTGGCCCGCGATGGCGGGCTTTATGTTCCCGACGCCTGGCCGGTGCTGACGCCCGAGGCCATCCGCGGCATGGCGGGGCTGTCCTATGCCGAAGTGGCGGTGCGGGTGATGGCGCCGCTGATCGGCGGGCGCATCGCCGCCGACGACCTGGCGGCGATGGTCGCCGACACCTATGCCGGCTTCGGCCATCCGGCGGTGGCGCCGTTGAAGCAGCTTGATCGCAACGAGTGGCTGCTGGAGCTGTTCCACGGCCCCACCCTGGCCTTCAAGGATTACGCCCTACAGCTTGTCGGGCGTTTGTTCGACCATGTGCTGACGGCGCGGGGCGAGCGGGTGATGATCGTCGGCGCCACCTCGGGCGACACCGGCTCGGCCGCCATCGAGGCCTGCCGCGACCGCGATTCGGTGGACATTGTGATCCTGCACCCCAAGGGCCGCGTCTCCGAGGTGCAGCGCCGGCAGATGACCACGGTCGACGCCGCCAATGTCCACAACGTCGCCGTCGAGGGCACCTTCGACGACTGCCAGGATCTGGTGAAGGCGCTGTTCAACGACGCCGCCTTCCGCGACGAGGTGCGGCTGTCGGCGGTGAACTCGATCAACTGGGCGCGGATCATGGCCCAGATCGTCTATTATTTCGCCGCCGCCACCGCCCTGGGGGCGCCGCAGCGCACGGTGTCCTTCGCGGTGCCGACCGGCAATTTCGGCAATGTCTATGCCGGCTATGCCGCCCGCGCGATGGGCCTGCCGGTGGGGCAGTTCATCGTCGGCTCCAACCGCAACGACATCCTCACGCGCTTCTTCGAGTCGGGGGCGATGAACATGCAGGAGGTGGTGCCGACGATCAGCCCCAGCATGGACATTCAGGTGTCGAGCAATTTCGAGCGCCTGCTCTTCGACTTGTACGACCGCGACGGCGCCGCGCTGGCGGCGATGATGGGCCGTTTCCGCGAGACCGGGCGCTTGGCGGTGGACGAGCCGCGCTGGCGGCGGGCGCGCGAGTTGTTTGACGGCTGCCGCCTCGACGACGCCGGCACCGGTGCCGTCATTCGCTCCATCCACGAAACCACCGGCGAACTGGTCGACCCCCATACCGCCGTCGGCATCGCCGCCGGCCGGGCGAAGCGGCGTTCGCCGGCCGAGCCGCTGGTGGCGCTGGCCACCGCGCATCCGGCCAAGTTCCCCGACGCCGTCGAGGCGGCGACCGGGCTGCGCCCGCCGCTGCCCGAGCGCCTGGCCGACCTGTACGAGCGGCCGGAGCGCTGCGACGTGCTGCCCAACGATGTCGGGGCGGTGCGCGATTACGTGCGGGCGGCGGCGCGGCGATGAGCATCGAGATCAGCACGCTCGACAACGGCCTGCGCGTCGTCACCGACCGCATGGAGACGGTCGAAACCGCCTCGCTGGGGGTGTGGGTCGACGTCGGCACCCGCCATGAGCAGGCGGCGATCAACGGCGTCTCGCATCTTTTGGAGCACATGGCCTTCAAGGGCACCCGGCGCCGCACGCCCCGCGCCATCGCCGAGGAGATCGAGGCCGTCGGCGGCCTGCTCAACGCCTACACCTCGCGCGAGCACACCGCCTATTACGCCAAGGTGCTGAAGGAGGATATCGGCCTGGCGCTGGATATCGTCGCCGACATCCTCCAGAACTCCACCCTCGACGACGAGGAACTGGCCCGCGAGCGCGGCGTCGTCATTCAGGAGATCAACCAGGCCGTCGACACCCCCGACGACATCGTCTTCGACCACTTCCAGGCCGCCGCCTATCCCGATCAGCCGCTGGGACGCCCGGTGCTGGGCACCGTCGAGACGGTGCGGGGCATGTCGCGCGAGGTGGTGGCCGGCTATCTGGCGCGGACCTACGGCGCCGGGCGCATGGTGCTGTCGGCGGCGGGCAATGTCGATCACGCCGCCTTGGTGGCGATGGCCGAAGACGCCTTCGGCGGGCTGTCGCCGCGCTCGGAGGCGCGCGAGGAACCGGCGCGCTATGTCGGCGGCGAGCACCGCGAGGACCGGCGCCTGGAACAGGTGCACGTGGTGCTGGGCTTCGACGGCCCCGGCTATCTCGACGACGGCTTCTATGCCAGCCAGGTGTTGTCGACCCTGCTGGGCGGCGGCATGTCGTCGCGGCTGTTCCAGGAGGTGCGCGAGCGCCGCGGGCTGGCCTATTCGGTGTTCTCGTTCTCCTCGTCCTATGTCGACGGCGGCCTGTTCGGGGTCTATGCCGGCACCGGCGAGGACGAGGCGGCGGAACTGCTGCCGGTGCTGTGCGACGAGGTGCTGAAGGTTACCAACGCCATCGCCGACGACGAACTGGCGCGGGCGCGGGCGCAGATCAAGGCCGGGGTGCTGATGGCGCTGGAAAGCACCTCGTCACGCTGCGAGCAGTTGGCCCGCCAGATGCTGATCTTCGGCCGCCCCGTGCCCACCGAGGAGGTGGTGGCGAAGATCGAGGCCGTGGACGCCGCCGCCGTGCGGGCCACCGCGAGCCGCATCCTCGCCACCCCGCCGACCCTGGCCGTCATCGGCCCGCTGGGGCGGGTGGAGGAGTACGACCGGGTGCGGGCGCGGTTGGCGGGCTGAGGTGGCCGGCGGCTCAGGCGTGGCCGGCGTCGCCGGAGAGCTTGGCGGCGTCGATGCCCAACTTGCCGATGGCGCGTTCCCACTTGCGCTCCAGCTCGGGGCCGAACAGAAGTTCGTCATCGGCGGGCACCGTCAGCCAGGCGTTGGCGCGCAGTTCCTCGTCAAGCTGGCCGGGGCTCCAGCCGGCATAGCCCAGCGCCAGCAGGCTGCGGCGGGGGCCCTGGCCGGCGGCGATGTCGCGCAGCACGTCGACGGTGGCGGTCAGCGCCACGGCGTCGCCCACCACCAGGGTCGAGTCCTGGAGATAGTCGGTGCTGTGCAGCACGAAGCCACGCCCGGAGTCGACCGGGCCGCCGAAATGCACCCGGATCGGCTCGCATTCCGGCGTGGCGGTGATGTCCAGTTGCGCCAGCAGGTCGGGAAAGGTGATCTGCTCCAGCGTGCGGTTGATCACCAGCCCCATCGCCCCCTCGGCGGTGTGGGCACAGACATAGACGACCGTCCGCGTGAAGCGGGGATCCTGCATCTGCGGCATGGCCACGAGCATCTGCCCGGCCAGGTAGCCATCGGTGGCATCGGCATCGGTCATGGCACAGACATATGCCGGTGGGACCGCCAAGGCAACCGCAGTCGGCGGCTTGGGCTTCTATTGTCGTTGACATCCACACCCGGGGATGGCTGAGAATGGCGCCGCAATGACCCAAGAGTGGACAGGTGGAGCCGGGCTGCGCCGGCTGGCGGCGTGGGTGCTGCTGGCGGTGGCGGGCGCGGCGTCCCCGGCGGCGGCCGCGGACGCGGCCTCGGACTGGACGAGCTTCGAGGAAGGGCGCGTGCGCCTGGTGTCGGCGGCGGCGGCCGTCGGCGCCGCCGAGGACGTGCGCCTGGGCCTGGAGTTTGAGCTGGAGCCGGACTGGAAGGTCTATTGGCGGGCGCCGGGCGACGCCGGCTATCCGCCCGCCATCGACTGGTCCGGCTCCGAAAACCTCGCCGCCGCCGAGATGATGTGGCCGGTTCCGGCGCGGTTCGAGGTGCTGGGCCTGTAAAGCGTCGGCTATGCCGAGTATGTTGTTTTGTTTATTTGTGTCGCCCTGGCCGAGCCCGGGCAGGCGCTGGCGCTGCGCGCGACGGTGGATTACCTCGTCTGCGCCGATGTCTGCATCCCGCGCGAGGCGGACCTGGCGCTGACGGTGCCGGCGGGGCCGGGCGGCCCCAGCGCCCACGCCCATGACGTCGGGCGCTTCGAGTCCCTGGTGCCGGGTGGGCCGGAGTCGGCCGGCCTGGCCGTCGAATCCGTCGAGACCCGCGGCGAGGGCGAGGGCGCCGTGCTGCGGGTGGCGTTGTCGGCCGACCCACCGCTGCGGGCCCCCGACCTCTTTGTCGAGGCCCCGGACGAGGCCATGTTCGGCGCGCCGGAGGTGCGGTTGAACGACGGCGGCCGGCGGGCGCTGATCGAGGTGCGGGCGGTGCGCGGCCGCGACGGCGGCGGCGGCTTCGCCGGGGTGCCGCTGACCCTGACCATCGCCGACGGCGCCCGAGGCGCCGAGGCGGCGGTGACGCCGGTGGCCGGCGCCGCCGGGGCCTTGCCGCGCGCCGCCGCCGGCGGTGCCGTGACGGCCGGCGGGGCGGGTCTGGTGGCGATGCTGGGGGCGGCGCTGCTGGGGGGGCTGATCCTCAACCTCATGCCCTGCGTGTTGCCGGTGCTGTCGCTGAAGGTGATGGGCGTCATCGGCATCAGCGGCGCGGCGCGGCGGCAGATACGGCTGGGCTTCGTCGCCTCGGCCGCGGGCATCGTCGCCTCCTTCCTGGCCCTGGCCGCCGGGGCGGTGGCGCTGAAGCTGGGCGGGGCGGCGGTGGGCTGGGGCATCCAGTTCCAGCAGCCGCTGTTCGTCATCGCCCTGGTGGCCATCATCACACTGTTCGCGGCCAATCTGTGGGGTCTGTTCGAGATACCGCTGCCCGGCTGGCTGGCCGGCGCCGGCGGCGGCCACAGTCAGCCGCATTCGCTGGCCGGGCACTTCGCCACCGGCGCCTTCGCCACCCTGCTGGCGACGCCGTGCAGCGCCCCCTTCCTGGGCACCGCCGTCGGCTTTGCCCTCGCCCAGGGGCCGGTCGAGATCGTCGCCATCTTCGCCTTCCTGGGACTGGGGATGGCGCTGCCCTATCTGCTGGTGGCGGCGGTGCCGCAGGTGGCGCAGGCCCTGCCGCGTCCCGGCCGTTGGATGGTGACGGTCAAGCGCCTGCTGGGCCTCGCCCTAGCGGCGACGGCGGCGTGGCTGCTGACCGTGCTGGCCGCGCAGGAAAGCGGCGCCGCGGCCACCGCGGTCGGGCTGCTGATGATGGCGACGCTGCCGGTGCTGGCGCTGCGCCGCCGCCTGCCGGGCGCCGGCCGCCGCGCCGCCGCCGCCACCGCGCTGGCGCTGGTGGCGGTGTCCTTCGTGGTGCCGGCGTGGCTGCCGGCGACGGAGGCCTCGGTCGCCGGGCGCGCGGCGCCGGCCGACGCGCTGTGGCAACGCTTCGACGAGGCGGCGATCCCCGATCTTGTGGCGGCGGGGCGGACGGTGGTGGTCGACGTCACCGCCGACTGGTGCATCACCTGCCAGGTGAACAAGAAAGCGGTGCTGGACCGCCAGCCGGTCGCCGGCCGGCTGGCCGCTGACGACGTCGTCGCCATGCGCGCCGACTGGACCCGCCCCGACGACGCCATCGCCGCCTATCTGGCCCGTCACGGGCGCTACGGAATTCCGTTCAACATCGTCTACGGCCCCGGCGCGCCGGAGGGCGTGCTGCTGCCGGAACTGCTGACCCCCGACGCGGTGACGGCGGCGCTTGACGCAGCAGACGGCGATTGACTGGACGGCGCCTGCCCCCATCTCTGGGGAAACCCACCACCAATGGAGGCTGATACATGACCATCAAGGTTGGCGATACCGTCCCCCAGGCCACCCTCAAGACCATGACCGCCGACGGCATGAGCGACGTCGACACCAGCTCGTACTTCGCCGGGCGCAAGGTGGCGGTGTTCGGGGTGCCGGGCGCCTTCACGCCCACCTGCAGCGCCCAGCACCTGCCGGGCTTCGTCGCCCAGGCGGACGCGCTCAAGGCCAAGGGCGTCGACGAAATCGCCTGCATGGCGGTCAACGACGCCTTCGTGATGAACGCCTGGGGCAAGGCCGGCGGCGCCCCCGGCAAGGTCACCATGCTGGCCGACGGCAACGCCGATTTCACCCGCAAGCTGGACCTGGCCGTCGATCTGACGGCGGCCGGCTTCGGCACCCGCTGCCAGCGGTTCTCGATGCTGGTCAATGATGGCCGGGTCGAGCAGATCCATGTCGAGGAGCCGGGCGAGTTCAAGGTCTCCAGCGCCGAACACATGCTGGAAAACCTGTAGATCCCGGCGCCCCGGCTCAGCCGTCGCCGGCGGCGCCAAGGGCGCCGATGGCGGCGCGGGCCAGGCGGTCGGCGCGTTCGTTCTCGGGATGGCCGGCGTGGCCCCGCACCCAGTGCCAACGCACCGTGTGCGGCGCCGCGGCGGCGTCCAGGCGCTGCCACAGGTCGACGTTTTTTACCGGTTTCTTGTCGGCGGTGCGCCAGCCGCGCGCCTTCCAGCCCGGCATCCACTCGCTGATGCCCTTCTGCACGTATTGGCTGTCGGTGTAGACATCGACGGGGCAAGGCCGCGTCAGCGCCTCCAGCCCGGCGATCACCGCCATCAGTTCCATGCGGTTGTTGGTGGTGGCGGCCTCGCCGCCCGACAACTCGCGCTCGCGCCCGCGCCAGCGCAGGATGGCGCCCCAGCCGCCGGGGCCGGGGTTGCCGCTGCACGCGCCGTCGGTGAACAACTCCACACCGCTCACGGGTCCAGCCCGTAGGCGCCCGGCCCCGCCACCCCCTGATGAAAGCGCAGCTTGCGCAGGTATTCCAGCGGATCCTTGCGCTTCACCAGCGCGCCCTCGGGCGTGTTGATCCAGTCGTACAGCCGCGTCAGCAGGAAGCGCATCGCCGCGCCGCGCGCCAGCAGCGGCAGCGCCGCCATCTCGCGCGCGGTGAAGGCGCGCACCCGGCGATAGGACGACAGCAGGTGCCGCGCCTTGGTGACGTTGAAGCTGCCGTCGGGCTCGAAACACCAGGCGTTCATGCAGATGGCGATGTCATAGGCGAAGGCGTCGGTGCAGGCGAAATAGAAGTCGATGATCCCCGACACCCGCGCCCCTAGGAAGAAGACGTTGTCGGGGAACAGGTCGGCGTGGATGACCCCGCCCGGCAGCCCCGCCGGCCACGCGGCCTCGATATCGCGCAATTCGGTGTCCAGGACGCCCGTCAGTCCCGGCTGGATGGCGTCGATGTCCGGCCCCGCCGCCCGCAGCAGCGGCCGCCAGCCGGCCACCGACAGGTTGTTGGGGCGCCGCATGGCGAAATCGGCGCCGGCGGTGTGCATCCGCGCCAGCGCCTCGCCCAGCAGGGCGCAGTGCTCGACGGTGATGCGGCGCGGCGACATGCCGGGCAGGAAGGAAATGATCGCCGCCGGGCGCCCGCACAATTCGCGCAGGCTGCGGCCGTCGCGGCCATGCAGCGGCGTCGGGCAGGGCAGCCCCCGCTCCGCCAGATGCTCCATGAGATTGAGGAAGAACGGCAGGTCGTCGGGATCGACCCGCTTCTCGTACAGGGTCAGGATGTAGGTGCCGCCGTCGGTTTGCAGCAGGTAGTTGCTGTTCTCGACCCCCTCGGCGATGCCCTTGCAGGACGTTACCTCGCCGATGGCGTATTCGGCGACGAAGGCGGCCAGTTCCTCATCGGAAACGTCGGTGTAGACGGCCATCGCTCAGCCCAGCTCGGGCGGCAGCTTGAAGGCCACCCGCTCCTCGGTGACCGTGACCGGCACCACCTCGACGGCGAAGCGTTCCCCCGCCGCCGCCAGCACCTCGTCGACCAGCACCTCGGGCGCCGAGGCCCCGGCGGTGATGCCCAGCACCCGCGCCCCGGCCATCCGGGCCCAGTCCAGCTCCGACGCCCGCTGCACCAGCCGGGCGTCGGGGCAGCCGGCGCTCCGCGCCACCTCGACCAGGCGGCGGGAATTGGACGAGTTCGGCGCCCCCAGCACCAGCAGCGCGTCGCAGCGCGGCGCGATCTCGCGCACCGCCCGCTGGCGGTTGGTGGTGGCGAAGCAGATGTCCTCCTTGCGCGGGCCGACGATGCCCGGAAAGCGCCGGCGCAGCACCGCGACGATGCCCTCGGCCTCCTCGACCGAAAGGGTGGTCTGGGTGATGTAGGCCAGTGCCTCGGGGCTGCGGGGGCGCACCGACTCGGCCTGCTCGGCGGTCTCGACCAGCAGCACCGCCCCCGGCGGCACCTGGCCCATCGTGCCGATGACCTCGGGGTGGCCCTCGTGGCCGATCATGATGATCTGGCGGCCGTCGCGATGGTGCTGTTCGGCCTCGCGGTGCACCTTCAGCACCAGCGGGCAGGTGGCGTCGATGTGGTTCAGGCCGCGCCGCGCCGCTTCCGCCGGCACCGCCTTGGGCACGCCGTGGGCCGAGAAGATCACCGGCACGCCGTCCGGCACCTGGTCCAGCTCGTCCACGAACACCGCGCCTTGGCGTTCCAGCGCCTCGACGACATAGCGGTTGTGGACGATCTCGTGGCGCACATAGACCGGCGCCCCGAACTTGCGCAGCGCCTCCTCGACCACCTGGATGGCGCGGTCGACCCCGGCGCAGAAGCCGCGCGGGTTGGCGAGGAGGATGGTAAGGCTCGGCTTCGTCATGCCCGATGCACTGGCGCGTTGTCGCTCGCGGCTTGTATGGCGTCCCGCGCGCGGCTACAGTCGCGGGGCACCCAGCAATAGCAGAATCGCCCGCACGAAGGAAGGTGACGATGAGAAACGTCGTGGTCGCCCGCAAAGGCCCGTTCGAGGTGCAGTTGCAGGCCGGAAAGAGGTATTTCTGGTGCACCTGCGGCCGCAGCGCCGCCCAGCCCTTCTGCGACGGCGCCCACAAGGGCACCGGCATGACGCCGCATGTATTCACCGCCCGCGAGGACGGCACCGCCTGGCTGTGCGGGTGCAAGCATACCGCTTCGGCCCCCTTCTGCGATGGCAACCACGATGACATCTAGCCCGCTGCGCCGCGCCGCCCCCGCCGTCCTGGCCCTGCTGGGCCTTGGCGGCTGTTCGACCTTCGAGGCCGAGCCCGTTCCCTGTCCGTCCGTCGGCTTCCTGGGCGACACCGAACGCCTGGCGCGGTATGTCGGCCCGCCCGCCGAGCCCGACAACCTCGCCCTGCGCGCCGAATTCGTCGGCTACGACGCCGAGTGCGAGGCGGTGCGGGACGGCACGCAGATGACGCTGTCCTTGTACATGGACGTCACCCGTGGTCCGGCGGCGCGCGGCGAGCAGGCCGAGTTGCCCTTCTACGTCGCCGTCCCGGCTTATTTTCCGGCGGCGCAGGCCAAGGCGATTCATACGACCGTCGTCGCCCTGCCGGCGCCGGGGGGCACGGTGCGGCACGAGGATCCGGGGGTGCGGGTGACGCTGCCCGGCCCCGAACTGCCGGAAGTCCTGATCGGCTTTCAGCTCAGCGAAGAGGAACTCCGTCTCAATCGCGGCGAGGGGGGCTGAGACGCTTTTTTCCGCGTGGAACGCGACGGGGTTCCGTCACCATGTCTGCCCCATGACGGAGGACGCGCGTGACCGGACCTGAGCCTGCGAGGCGCACGCCTCTTTACGACCTGCATCTGTCGCTGGGCGCCCGCATGGTGCCCTTCGCCGGCTGGCAGATGCCCGTGCAATACCCGGCCGGCATCATCGCCGAGCACGCCCACGCCCGCCGCCAGGCGGCGCTTTTCGATGTGTCGCACATGGGCCAGGTGGCGCTGGACGGCGCCGAGGCGGCCCAGGCGCTGGAGGCGCTGGTCCCCGGCGACATCCAGGCGCTGAAGCCGGGGCGGATGCGCTACACGCTGTTCACCGAACCCGGCGGCGGCATCCTCGACGACCTGATGGTCGCCAACGCCGGCGACCATCTGCATCTGGTGGTCAACGCCGCCAACGCCGAGGCCGATCTGGCCCATCTGCGCGCCCATCTGCCGGCGGCGGTGGGGGTGCGGCCGCTGGCCGACCGCGCCCTGCTCGCCCTGCAAGGGCCGCAGGCGGCGGCGGTGCTGGCGCGGCTGGCGCCCGAGGCGGCGGCCATGTCTTTCATGGCGGCGCGCGCGATGGACGTCGGCGGCATCGCCTGCCATGTCAGCCGCTCGGGCTACACCGGCGAGGACGGCTTCGAGATTTCCGTGCCGGCCGCGGAGGCCGAGGCGCTGGCCCGGCGCCTGCTGGAGCAGCCGGAGGTGGCGCCGGCGGGGCTGGGGGCGCGCGATTCGCTGCGGCTAGAGGCGGGGTTGTGCCTCCACGGCCACGACATCGACACCACCACCACCCCCGTCGAGGCCGGCCTCGCCTGGGCCATCGGCCGCCGCCGCCGCGCCGAGGGCGGCTTTCCGGGCGCCGAGACCATCCTGCGCCAGCTTGCCGAGGGACCGCCGTGCCGCCGCGTCGGGCTGCGCCCCGAGGGCCGCGCCCCGGCGCGCGCCCACACGCCGATCACCGACACCGCCGGCGCCGACATCGGCGTCGTCACCAGCGGCGGCTATGGCCCGACGGTGGAGGGGCCGGTGGCAATGGGTTATGTTGCCGCCGCGCACGGCGAGGCCGGCACCGAGGTTCGGCTGGTGGTCCGTGGGCGGCCGCTGCCGGCCCGTGTCGTCGCCTTGCCCTTCGTTCCGCACCGCTACGCCAGGGGGACATGACGCATGAACGATCTTCGCTTCACCGCCGAACATGAATGGGTGCGCGTCGAGAACGGCGTCGGCACGGTGGGAATCTCCGACTACGCCCAGCAACAGCTTGGCGACGTGGTGTTCGTGGAACTGCCGCCGGTGGGCTGCAAGCTGCCGAAGGGCGACGAGGCGGCGGTGGTCGAATCGGTCAAGGCGGCCAGCGAAATCTACGCCCCGGTCACCGGCGAGGTCATCGAGATCAACGAGGCCGTCAACGCCCAGCCGGGCCTGGTAAACGAGTCGCCCGAGGGCGAGGGCTGGTTCTTTCGGATCCGCATCGCCGACGAGGCCGAACTCGCTACCCTCATGGACGCCGACACCTATGCCGGGTACCTGAAGGATCTCGACTGAATGCGCTACCTGCCGCTCACCGGCGCCGACCGTCGCGCCATGCTGGAGCGCATCGGCGCCGCCGAGATCGACGCGCTGTTCCGCGACGTGCCGGCCGAGGTCTACGACAAGGCCGACCCCGGCCTGCCCGGCCATCAGGGCGAGATGGAGGTGGAACGCCGGCTGAAGGCGATGGCGGCGCGCAATCTGAGCGCCGACGCCGCCCCCTGCTTCCTGGGCGCCGGCGCCTATCGCCATCACGTTCCGGCGGCCGTCGACGCCGTCATCCAGCGCGGCGAGTTCCTGACCGCCTATACCCCTTATCAGCCCGAGGTCTCGCAGGGCACCCTGCAATACCTCTATGAGTTCCAGACCCAGGTGGCGTTGATCACGGGGATGGAGGTCGCCAACGCCTCGATGTATGACGGCGCCACCGCCTGCGCCGAGGCGGCCTTGATGGCCTGCCGGGTGACGCGCCGCCGCCGGGTGGTGCTGTCGGGGGGGCTGCACCCGCATTACCGCGCCGTCACCGCCTCCTCCGCCCGCTTCCAGGACGTCGAGGTCGAGACCCTGCCGCCCGATCCCGAGGCCGCCGAAGACCTCGCCGCGTGCCTGGACGCCGACACCGCCTGCGTGGTGGTGCAGAATCCGGGGTTCTTCGGGCATCTGCGCGACCTGTCGGCGCTGGCCCGCGCCTGCGCCGACGCCGGGGCGCTGCTGGTGGTGGCGGTGGCCGAGCCGGTGTCGCTTGGCCTGGTGACGCCGCCGGGGGCGATGGGGGCCGACATCGTCGTCGCCGAGGGCCAGCCCATCGGCAACGCGCTGAATTTCGGCGGGCCCGGCCTGGGTCTGTTCGCCACCCGGCGGCGCTTCGTGCGCCAGATGCCGGGGCGGCTGTGCGGCGAGACCGTCGACGCCGAGGGGCGCCGTGGCTTTGTGCTGACGCTGTCGACGCGCGAGCAGCACATCCGCCGCGAGAAGGCGACCAGCAATATCTGCACCAATTCCGGGCTGTGCGCCCTGGCCTTCAGCGTCCACATGGCGCTGCTGGGCGAGGAAGGCTTCCGGCGGCTGGCGGCGCTCAACCATGCCCGCGCCGTGCGGACCGCCGAACGCCTGGAGGCGGTGGCGGGGGTGCGGGTGCTGCCCGGCGCCTTCTTCAACGAATTCGCCCTGCGCCTGCCCAAGCCGGCGACGGCGGTGGTCGAGGCGCTGGCGGCGCGCGGGGTGCTGGGCGGGGTGCCGGCGGCGCGCTTCTATCCCGAGCGTGCGGAGTTGGCCGACGTCATGCTGGTCGCCGCCACCGAGACCGTCCGCGACGCCGACATCGACCGCCTTGCCGCCGCCCTTGCCGAGGTGACCGCATGACCCTGGAGCAACCGCTGCTGTTCGAACAGGACACGCCGGGTCGCTGCGGCGTCGATCTGCCAGAGCCCGCGCCGGTGGCCGAGCGCCTGGGCGGGCTGCGCCGCCAGGGCCGCATCGGCCTGCCCGGCCTCTCCGAGCCCGAGGTGGTGCGCCACTACACCCGTCTGTCGCAGCAGAACTACGGCATCGACACGGTCTTCTACCCGCTGGGGTCGTGCACGATGAAGCACAACCCGCGCCTGGGCGAGGCGATGGCGCGGCTGCCCGGTTTCGCCGACATCCACCCCTTCCAGCCGGTGGCGACGGTGCCGGGGGCGCTGGAACTGATCGACACCCTCGCCGACTGGCTGATGCGCCTGACCGGACTGCCGGCGGTGGCGATGTCGCCGGCGGCCGGCGCCCAGGGGGAGCTGTGCGGCCTGATGGCGATTCGGGCGGCGCTGGAGCATCGCGGCGACGCCCGCAAGCGCGTGCTGGTGCCGGAGTCGGCCCACGGCACCAACCCGGCCAGCGCCGCCATGTGCGGCTATGCCGTCGATCCCGTTCCCGCCAACGAGCGCGGCCGCGTCGATCTGGCGGCGCTGAAGGCGAAGCTGGACGACGATGTCGCCGCCCTGATGCTGACCAACCCCAACACCTGCGGGCTGTTCGAGGACCAGATTCTCGACATCGCCCGGGCGGTCCACGACGCCGGGGCCTTCTTCTACTGCGACGGCGCCAATTTCAACGCCCTGGTGGGGCGGGTGCGCATGGCCGATCTGGGCATCGACTGTATGCACATCAACCTGCACAAGACCTTCTCGACGCCCCACGGCGGCGGCGGGCCGGGGGCGGGGCCGACGGTGTTGTCGGCGGCGCTGGCGCCATTTGCGCCGTTGCCGCGGGTCGTCCGGGGCGCGGACGGGCTGCGCCTCGTCGAGCACGAGGCCGAGGCCGACGGCCATCCCTTCGGGCGCCTCAAGGGCTTCCACGGCCAGTTCGGTGTCTTCGTGCGGGCGCTGGCCTACATCCTCAGCATGGGCGCCGATGGCCTGCGGCAGGTGTCGGGGGATGCGGTGCTGAACGCCAACTATCTGATGGTGCGCCTGTCCGAGGCGATGACGCCGCCCTTCGCCGGGCCCTGTATGCACGAATGCCTATTCGACGACCGCGCCCTCAAGGACACCGGCGTCACCACCCTCGATCTCGCCAAGGCGCTGCTCGACCGCGGCTTTCATCCCATGACGATGTATTTTCCGCTGGTGGTGCATGGCGCCATGCTCATCGAGCCCACCGAGACCGAAAGCCGCGCCACCCTGGATGCGTTCGCCGACGCGGTGCTGGACCTGGTGCGCCAAGCCAAGGCCGGCGAGGCGGCGATGACCCAGGCGCCGGTGGGCACGCACCGGCGGCGGCTCGACGAGACCCGCGCCGCGCGGCAGCCGGTCCTGCGCTGGCAGGACTGAGCCGGGCGACAGAGCGGGGGGCGGCGGTGGACGCAGGGAACGACGACATCTCGATCCGCAGCGGCGAGTTCATCGACCCGCGCCGCGAGCACGCCTATCGCCAATCGGTCCTCGACGAGCAACTCCTCCAGACCCGGTTGCTGGTCTGGGTGGTCACCGGCGGCCATGTGACGCTGTGCCTTGTCGACCTGCTCTTCGGCCTTCCCCACGCCATGCTGATCGTCTGCGGCGGCACCGTCGCGGCGGCGCTGACCGCCATCGCCGGCGAGGCGGCGCTGCGCCGCCGGCCCACGCGCGAAACGGGCGTGGCGCTGATCGTCGCCTTCGCGGTGGTGTCGCTGGTGGCCTCGTCGCTGGGAATGCTGGCGAGGCCGGGGGGCGCCGATCTGGTGCCGGCGCGGGTGGTCACCGCCCTGGCGCTGATCTACCTGTTCGTGCCCTTTTCGCTGCCCCTGCGGCACCTGCTTGCGGCGCTGGGGGCGGTGTCAAATTTCGGCTGCTGGCTGCTGCTGACCGAGGCGCGGCCGCCCGCCGCGGTGATGGTCAACGCCGTCGTCCTCTCGACGGTGGTGGCGCTGGTGGGCTGGGTCACGGCGGCGCGGATGGAGCGTATCCGGCGCCAGAAGTTCGCGCGCACCTCGCAACTTGCGGCCGCCAACGACAAGCTGCGCCGGGAAATCGACGAACGCCGCCGCATCGAAGACGACCTGCGTGCCGCCAAGGACAAGGCGGAGGAGGCGGCGAACGCCAAGTCGCGCTTCCTGGCCATGATGAGCCACGAGGTGCGCACGCCCATGAACGGCATCCTGGGGATGGCGGGGCTGCTGTTGGAATCGCGCCTGGAAGCCGAGGCCCGCGAGCAGGCCGAGGCGATCCGCCGCTCCGGCGAGGCGCTGTTGGCGGTGCTCGATGACATCCTCGACTTTTCCAAGCTGGAGGCCGGGCGCCTCGACATCCGCCCCGAGCCCGTCGACCTGCGCCGTCTGATCGACGATGTCGGCGCCCTGATGGCCTGCCGCGCGGAGGAGAAGGGCCTGACCCTGGCCGTCGAGGTCGGCGCGGAGGTGCCGCGATGGGTGGAGACCGACCCCGCCCGGCTGCGGCAGGTGCTGCTCAACCTGGTCAGCAACGCCGTCAAGTTCACCCACAAGGGCGGGGTGAGGGTCACCGTCGCCCGCGCCGGGGGCGGCCGCCCCAACCTGATCGTCACCGTCACCGACACCGGCATCGGCATTTCCGAGGCGGCGCGCGGGCAGCTTTTCACCGAATTCGGCCAGGCCGACGCCTCTATCGCCCGGCGCTATGGCGGCACCGGCCTGGGCCTGGCGATCTCGAAACGGCTGGTGGAACTGATGCACGGGCGCATCGGCGTGGAGAGCCGCGAGGGCGTCGGCAGCCGCTTCTGGTTCGCGCTGCCGGTGGTGGAGCTGCCGGGGCCACCACCGGCCGACCCCCAGGCGCAGCCGATGGAGCTGCGGCCGTTGCGGGTGCTGCTGGCCGAGGACAACCTCATCAACCAGCGGGTGGCGGTGGCGCTGCTGGAGCGCCGGGGTCACGCGGTCGACATCGTCGGCGACGGCGCCCAGGCGGTGGCGGCGGTCGCGGATGGTGATTACGACGTGGTGCTGATGGACGTGCAAATGCCGGGCATGGACGGGCTGGACGCCACCCGGCGCATCCGGGCGCTGCCGGCGCCACGGGGGCTGGTGCCCATCGTCGCCATGACCGCCAACGCCCTGCGCGGCGACGAGGAACGGTGTTTGGCGGCGGGGATGGACGCCTATGTGCCCAAGCCGCTGGACGTGGAACGGCTGGAGCACGCCCTGGCGCGATCGGTGCCGGGCGCGGCCGCCGCCCCGGCGGAGGGGGGGCAGTTGGAGGTGCTGCGCCGGACCTTCGGGGCGGCGTACCCCGAACTGGTGCAGCGCTTTTTGCTGCTGGCGCGCGAGCACGCCGCCGAACTGGCCGCGGCGGCGGAACGCGGCGACACATCGGCGGCGCACCGCCACGCGCACGCGCTGGGCTCCAGCGCCGTCCAGTTCGGGCTGACCGAGCTGGCCGCCCGGGCGGGGGAGGTCGAGACCGCCTGTCGCGGCGAGCAACGCGAGGTGTTGCCGGGGCTGGCGGAGCGCGTTGCCGCGGCGGTGGAGGCGGCGGCCGAGCGGCTGGCGGCGGAGGCGGAGGCGGCACCGGAACCGGACGCCGGCGCGGCCCCGTCGCCGGCGTCCTGAGCGGGACGATGGAGGCGGCGTGGCTGGTGGCCTTCGCCATCGGCCTGCTGTTCGCCGGCGTGGTGGCGGGGGTGATCGCCGGCCTGCTGGGGGTGGGCGGCGGCATCGTCATCGTGCCGGTGCTGTTCCACGTCTTCACCGCCCTGGGGGTCGACGAGGCGGTGCGGATGCATCTGGCGGTGGGCACCTCGCTGGCCACCATCATCGCCACCTCGGCGGTGTCGGCGCGGGCGCACCACGCGCGCGGCGCGGTGGACACCAAATTGCTGAGGCACTGGGGGGCGGCGGTGGGCGTCGGCGTGCTGGCCGGCACCGCCTTCGGCAGCCAGACGCGCGGGGCGGTGCTGACCCTGGTCTTCGCGGCGGTGGCGCTGTTGGTGGCCGCGTATATGGCGCTGGGCCGGCAGGAGGCCGTGCTGGGCCGCCGGCTGCCGTCGCGGCCGGTGCAGGCGGCGCTGGCGGCGGTGATCGGCGCCGTCTCGGCGATGATGGGCATCGGCGGCGGCACCCTGACGGTGCCGGTGCTGGCGGCCTATGGCTATCCCCTGCGCCGGGCGGTGGGGACGGCGGCGGCCCTGGGGCTGATTATCGGGGTGCCGGGCGCGGTGGGCTTCGTGCTGGGCGGGCTGGGCGTGCCCGACCGCCCGCCGGGGTCGCTGGGCTATGTCAGCCTGCCCGGCCTGGCGCTGATCGCGCCGATGACCATGCTGGCGGCGCCGCTGGGGGCGCGGCTGGCCCACACCATGCGCGTCGGCTGGCTGCGCCTGGCCTTCGCGGGCTTTCTGCTGCTGACGTCGCTGCGGATGTTCGTCTCCGCCCTCGGCTGAGCGCCCTTCAGCGCGCGCCGGCCGCCGGGGCGGGGGAGGGCGCGGGCGGCACGAAAATCTCCGGCGGCTCCGCGCCGGTGTGCTCGACATAGATCGAGCGGCTGGGAAAGGCGAAGGCGGTGCCGGCGGATTCGACGATCTCCTTGATGCGCAGCGCCAGCCGCTCCTTGACCGCCAGCCAGGCGAGCCAGTTGGTGGTGCGGGTGAAGCAGTAGACCAGAATGTCGATCGAGGAATCGCTGAAGCGGTCGATGCGCACGAAGGTCGCCACCTCCTCCGGCCGCGCGAAATCGGGGTCGTCGAGGATGGCGGCCTCGATGTCGTCGCGGATCTGGCGCAACTGCTCGATGCTCGTGCGGTACTCGACGCCGATATGCCAATAGATGCGCCGGTGCGTCATCGCCGAGAAATTGGTCACGGCGCTGTCCGACAGGCGCGCGTTGGGCACGAAGACCGGCGCCTTGTCGAAGCGGCGCACCATCGTCGAGCGGAACCCGATGTTCTCGACGGTGCCCTCGACCACGCCGTCGACCAGGATCCAGTCGCCCTTGTTGAACCGCTTTTCGGCGATGATGAGGATGCCGGCGATCAGGTTCTTGAACAGGTCCTGCGCCCCAAGGGCCACCGCCACGCCCAGCAGACCGAAACCGGCGATGATGGGGCCGACGGCAATGCCCCAGATTTCCAGGATGGTCGCCCCGCCCAGCACCAGGAAGCCGACGCGGATGGCCTTCACCAGCCAGTCGACCATCGCCGAGGAGAAGACGCGCTCCAGCCGGTCCAGCAGGAAGCTCATCGGCGCGACGAGGTTGTAGAAGGCCCAGAAGATGGTGACGGCGATCAGGGACCGGGTGAGATTGCGCCCGAAGGCGCCGATCATGCCGTCGGGGTCGAGATATTCGAAGGCGAAGAACACCCCCAGCACGATGGGCACGAACCGCACCGGCGATTCCAGCGCCTGGACGACGCCGCGGTCGATGCGCGATTCCTGGCGCTCGGCCCAGCCTTGCAGGCGGGCCATCACCGTGCGGGTGAAGCCGCGTCGCAGCAGGATGAAGACCATGAAGATCGCCAGCGCGACGATCAGCCGCCCGATATCGATGCCGAAGGCGCCCTGCTGCCACACCTCGACGACGAGGTTCCAGAAGTCGGCGAGGCCCGCGCCGATCTCGCTCATGGCATCCCCCTCTCGTCCGGTCTTGGCGGACATTGTAGCGAATCCCGCGCCGGCATGAAAAACCCCGGTCAGGCCGACCGGGGTCTGATGGTTGCGTCCCGCGCTTGGCGTTCGGGGCGGGCAGTCGCCTCAATGCAGCTTTTCGGGCATGTCCTTGATGGCGGTGTCGATCAGGGCGGCGGCCTGTTTCTCGGTCAGGTTGTCGCGGATCAACTGCTGGGTGGCGGCGATGGCGACATCGACCGTCATCGCCCGCACCTCGCCCAGGGCGCGCGATTCCGCCTGGGCGATGCGCTCCACCGCCTGCTGCTCGCGGCGCTTGAGCGACTCGGCAAGCTGGGCCTCGGCCTTGTCGCGCATCCGCGCCGCCTCGGCCTTGGCGTGGGCGAGGATTTCCTCGGCCTCCTGCAAGGCATCGCGCTGGCGCCGCTGATAGCTGGCCAGCATCTCCTGCGCCTCCTCGCGCAGGCGCTGGGCCTCCTCGATGCGGGCGCTGATCTTTTCGGCGCGCACGTCCAGGCCGGCGGTGATCGCGCGGAAGGCGGGCCGGAAGGCGCCGCCGAGGACGATCAGGAAGGCCACCGCCACCCAGAATTCGGGCGTCGCGTAGAAGGCCGCCGCCTCGGCGGCGTCGGCGTTGGCGGCAAGGGCGGTGCTGATCATGAGGTTTCCTCCACGGCCCCGCCGACGGCCTTGCGGGCCTTGGCTTCGCTGGGGGACACCCCCGCCAGTTGCTTGGCGGCCACGCGGGCGACGTCGGTGGCGATCTCCTGGACATGGGCCATCGCGTCGCGCTTGGCGGCGTCGACGCGGGCCTCGCCTTCCTTGATCTGCTGCGCAAGGCGTGCCGAGGCCTCGGCCTGACGACGGTCGGCCTCCTGGGCGATGGCCTCGGCGGTCTCCCTCAGGGCCGCCTGCGCCTTGGCGCGCGACTCGGCCAGGGCGCTTTCATAGGCTTCCATCGCCGCCTCGGCCTCCTTTTTCAAGGCCGCGGCCTTGTCGAGATCGGCGTCGATGCGGCGCTGGCGCTCCTCCAGCACCTCGCCGATGCGCGGCAGGGCGATGCGTGCCATCAGCACGTAGAGCACCGTGAAGGTGACGACGAGCCAGAAGATCTGGGACGGGAAAAAGGTCGGGTCGAACTGGGGCATGGCCTTCGCTCACCGGGGCGGGACGGGCCGGCGGCGCGGCCGCCGGCGTCGTTCGCTTGGTTCGTCTGCGCCCGTCAGGCTCAGGCGAACATCAGCATCAGCGCCACCACCAGCGCGAACAGCGCGATGGCCTCGGTGACGGCGAAGCCGATCCAGCCATACAGCTCGACATTGGCCTTGGCGGCGGGGTTGCGGCCCACGGTGGCGATCAGGTTGGACCAGATGTTGCCCACGCCGATACCCGCGCCGATCATGCCGATCGCGGCGAGGCCAGCACCGATCAACTTAGCAGCTTCAGCGTCCATCGAACTTCCCTTTCCAAGAGCAAAAGATCATGTCGTCTCCCGCACGCCTCAGTGCATGTTGATGGCGTCGTTCAGATAGATGCAGGAGAGGATGGTGAACACATAGGCCTGCAGGATGGCAATGCCGAATTCCAGCACGGTGATGCCGGCCAGGAAGGCCAGCGGCACCACGCCGAACACACCCAACGCCACCACGAAGCCGGCAACGACCTTCAGGATGATGTGCCCCACCGTCATATTGGCGAACAGGCGCACCGCCAGGCTGAAGGGCCGCGAAAGATAGGAGATCACCTCGATGGGGATCAGGATCGGCGCCGTCAAAATGGGCGCGCCGTGCGGGAAGAACAAGCGCAGAAAATGCGTCCCGTGGCGCGCGAAACCAATGATGGTGACGCCGATGAACACCACCGCCGCCATCGCGAAGGTGACGACGATGTGGCTGGTGTAGGTAAAGGCGACGGGGATCATCCCCAGCAGGTTGCCGAACAGCACGAACATGAACAACGTGAAGATGAAGGGGAAATAGCGCCGCCCCTCGGACCCCACATTGTCGCGTATCATGTTGGCGACGAATTCGTAGAACAGCTCCGCCAGCGACTGCCAGCGGCCCGGCACCAGGGCGCGGCGGCGCATGGCCGCGGTCAGCAGGCTGGTCACCAGCACCACGGTGATGCTCATCCACAGCGCCGAATTGGTGAACGACAGATCGGTGCCGCCCACCGATATCTCGACCAGCGGCTTGATCTGGAACTGCTCGATCGGATTAGCCACCGCCTTCCTCTTCCTCCGATGACCGCCGCGCTTCCTGACGCCGCTGCGCCTGTCCCAGCCCGACGGACTCGTCCATCCCCTTCGCGGCCCGGTAGACGTTCATCACCCCGGCCGCGCCGCCCAGGAACAAAAACAGCACCATCAGCAACGGCGCCGTGCCCAGCCATCGGTCGAGGGCCCAACCAATGCCGACCCCGACCATAACCCCGGCGACGAGTTCCACTGCGATCCGCATTCCCAGGCCAAGGCCGGACGCATTCGAACGGCCGCTGCGGCCGTTGCCGTTGCCGCCGGGGGGTTCCCCCTTGGCGCGGGCGGCCCGCAGTCGGGCCTCGAGATCTTCCAGCGTCGGCCGCTCGTGGTCGGTCATGAGCGGTCTCGTCTCCGGGCAGCGCACCGTCGCGGCGGGTGATGCTGCACCGCCAAAAGCGCGGGCACCTTAAGGATTGGCATAGAGGGTGTCAAGGCTTAAAACCTTCTGGGTAAATATCTGATAATGCTAAATAAAGAGGCTCCTGCCGTCAGGCCGGTTCGCGCAGCGCCTCCGCCTCGCGCAGGTCGACCGATACCACTTGCGAAACGCCGCGCTCCGCCATCGTCACCCCAAACAGCCGATCCATGCGCGCCATCGTCATGCGGTGGTGCGTCACGATCAGGAACCGGGTTCGCGACGCCGCGGCGATCTCCTCCAGCAGCCGGCAGACGCGGTCGACATTGGCATCGTCGAGCGGCGCGTCCACCTCGTCCAGCACGCAGACGGGGGCGGGATTAGCCATGAAGACCGCGAACAGCAGCGCCAGCGCCGTCAACGCCTGCTCGCCGCCCGAGAGCAGCGACAGCGATTGCAGCCGCTTGCCGGGGGGGCTGGCCATGATCTCCAGGCCCGCGTCCAGGGGGTCGTCGGCCTCGACCAGTTCCAGATGCGCCCGCCCGCCGCCGAACAGGCGCACGAACAGCTCGCGGAAATGGGCGTCGACGGCCTGGAACGAGGCCAGCACCCGTGCGCGGCCCTCGCGGTTGAGGGCGCCGATGGCGCCGCGCAGCTTGGCGACGGCGCGCTGCAGGTCGTCGCGCTCGGCCTGCAGCGCCTCCAGGCGCGCCTCCAGTTCCTGCATTTCCTCCTCGGCGCGCAGATTGACCGGCCCGAGGCCGTCGCGTTCCCGGTACAGGCGCGCCAGGCGCTGTTCCAGGTCGCCGGGTGCCGCGTCGTCGCCGTCGCCGGCCAGCCGGGCGCCCAGGGCGGCGGGTGTGCAGTCGAGCTTTTCGCCGATGCGGCGCGCGGCGGCGCGGCAGGCTTGGTCGGCGGCCTCGGCGGCGGCCTGGCGGCGGGCACGTTCCTCGCGCTCGCCGCCCAGCGCCTGCTCGGCCTCGCGCAGGGTCCGCGCCGCCTGCTCCACCCGCGCCTCGGCGGCGGCCAGCGCGTCGGCGGCCTCGGCGCGCTCGGCCTCGGCGCCGTGCAGGCGGTCCAGGACCGCCTGGCGCTGCTCCTCGATTTCCCGTGGCCGCGCCGCCAGCCGCTCCAGTTCGGCGTCCAGGTCGCGGCGGCGCTGCTCCAGGGCGTCGCGGTGGCTTGCGGCCTCGGCGACGCGCGCCTGCCAGGCGGCGTCCTCGCGGGCGATGGCGTCCAGCCGGCGGCGGCGCTCGCCGCCCTCGCGCAGCAGGCCCTCCAGCGCCGCCCGCGCCTCGGCGGCGGCGGCGCGGCGTTCGGCCAGTTCGGCCCGCATCTCCGCCAGCCGCGCGCGGGCGCCGTCGTCATCGGTGAGCGCCGTCCGCGCCGCGCGCGCCGCCGCCAATTCGGCCGCGGCCTCGGCGCGGTCGGCGTCGACGGCCTCGGCGCTCTCCCTCAGCGTCGCCAGCCGCGACGCCGCCGCCGCCGCGCGCTGCGCCAGCGCCGCATGGGCCTCGCGCGCCGCCTCGGCCGCGCGGTCGGCCTCGCGCGCCCGCGCGCGCGCCGCCGCTTCGGCCTCGACCGCCTGCCGCCGAGCCGCCTCGGCGTCGTCCAGGCGTTCCTGCCGGGCGGCGACACGCGCCTCGGCGGCGGCGATCTCGCCCTCCAGCGCCTCCAGCCGGTTGCGCTGGCGCAGGCGGGTGGCGGCCGGGTTCGGCGCCTCGGCCGAGACGGTGAAGCCGTCCCAGCGCCACAGATGCCCCGCCGGTGTCACCAGGCGCTGACCGGGGGCGAGGTCGTGGCGCAGGGCGGCCCCCCGCGCGGCGTCCTCCACCAGCCCCACCTGCGCCAGCCGCCGCGCCAGCGCCGGCGGCGCCGCCACCACCTCGGCCAGGGCGCGGGTGCCGGCGGGCAGCGACGGCGCGTCGGCGAGGGGCGGCAGCGGCCGCCAGCAACGCGGCGGCTCCTCCTCGGCGTCCGTCTCCGCCGGGGCCAGCGGCGCCGACAGATCGTCGCCCAGGGCCGCCGCCAGCGCCGCCTCGAAGCCGGGGGCGGCGGTGACGGCGTTCAGCAGCGGCGGCCGGTCGCCCGATCCGGGGTCGGCCAGCACCTCGGCCAGCGCGGCGGCCTCGGCGCGCAGCCGGGCGCGGTCCGCCGCTTCGCGCTGCACGGCCTCGCGGGCCTCGTCGCGGGCCGTCTCGGCGGCGCGGCGGTGCTCCTCGGCGGTGGCGATGGCGGCCCGGGCGCCGTCGGCGGCCTCGCGGGCCGCCGCCACCCGCGCGGCGGCGTCCTCGACGGCGGCCTCGGGCACCGCCTCGCTCTCGGCGCGACGGCGTTGCTCGGCGATCTCGGCGGCGCGTTCGGACAGGCGCCCGGCGCGGGCCTCCGCCTCGTCCACCCGCCGGTCCAACTGCTGGCGTTCCGCCGCCGCCGCCGCAATCCCGGCGCTGAGGGCGCCAAGCTCGGCTTCCAGAGCGGCGGCGGCGTCCTCGCGCTCCGTCACCAGGGCGCGGGCGGCGGCGGTGGCGTCCGCCTCGCCGGCTTGCGCCGCCGTCAGCGCCGTCCGTTCCTCGCGCAGGCGCGCCAGCGCCGCCGCCGCGTCGCGGTGGCGCTCGGCCTCGCGGGCGGCGTCGGCCTCGGCCTGGCGGCGGCGGCCCTCGATGTCGCGGCGCGCCTCGGCGACGCGGGTTTCCTCGGCGGCAAGCTGTTCGCGGGCGACGTGCAGGCGCTGGAGGCGGGCCGCCGCCGCCGCTTCCGCCTGGCGCCGCTCCGGCAGCAGCGCCGCCGCCTCGGCCTGGGTCGCGGCCGCCGCCGCCGCCGCCGCCGTGGCGTCGGCGACACGGGCCTCGGCCGCTTCCGCGCCCTCCCGCGCCTGCTCAAGCGCCTCCAGCGCCTGTAGCCAGACGGCGTGCAACAGGCGTTCCTCGGCGGCGCGGATGCGTTCGCTGATGCCGCGATAGCGCGCCGCCTGCCGCGCCTGGCGCTTCAGGCCCTGGCGCTGCTCGTCCAGGGTGGCGAGCACGTCCTCCAGGCGCTCAAGATTGCCGTCGGCGGCGCGCAGGCGCAGTTCCGCCTCGCGGCGGCGCGCGTGCAGGCCGGCGATGCCGGCGGCGTTCTCCAGCAGGGTGCGGCGCTCGGCGGGCTTGGCGGCGATGACGGCGCCGATGCGCCCCTGGCTGACGATGGCCGCCGAGCGCGCCCCCAGCCCGGCGTCGGCGAACAGCAACTGCACGTCGCGGGCGCGCACCTCGCGGCCGTTGACACGGTAGGCCGATCCGGACCCGCGCTCGATGCGGCGGCTGACCTCCAACTCGTCCTCGGCGTTGAATTGCGCCGGCGCGACGCGGGCGGCGTTGTCCAGCAGCACCGTCACCTCGGCGAGGTTGCGCGCCGGGCGCTGCGAGGTGCCGCCGAAGATGACGTCGTCCATCTCGCCGCCGCGCATCTGCCGCGCCGAGGTCTCGCCCATCACCCAGCGCACCGCCTCGACCAGGTTGGACTTGCCGCAGCCATTGGGGCCGACGATGCCGGTCAGCCCCGGCTCGACGGCGATGTCGGTGCCGTCGACGAAGGACTTGAAGCCGGTCAGCCGCAGCCGCGTGAACTGGAGCACCGTCCCCCCTTGGGCGGGCGCGCGCCGGGGCTATTCGGCGCGCGACAGCGCCTCGTCGAAGACCTCGTAGGGCTGCGCGCCGGCGATCTTCTCGCCGTTGATGATGAACGAGGGCGTCGAGTCGATCCCGAAACGCTCCTGCGCCTCCTGCTGGCGCCGCTGAATGGCGTTCATCAGTTCCTGGTTCTCGAAGCAGGAATCGAAGGTCTCGTCGCTCATCCCCGCCATCTTGGCGGTGCCGCGCAGCGCCTCGAAGGGGTTTTCGGCCGTCGCCCAGCGGCGCTGGGTCTTGAACAGGATGTCCAGCAGCGCCGGCGCGCGGGTTTCGTTGGCGCAGCGCACCAGCATCGCCGCCCCCAGCGCCATCGCGTCGAAGGGGAAATCGCGGTAGATGAGCTTCGCCCGGCCGGTGTCGAGCCATTCCTCCTTGATGCGCGGCAGCGTCTCGGCGTGGAAGCTGGCGCAGTGCGGGCAGGTCAGGGAGGAGTATTCGATGATAGTCACCGGGGCGTCGGCCTGTCCGAGGACCAGTTCCCGATAGCCGCCTTCCTCCTGGGCGTGCGCGGCGGGGACGGCGAACAGCAGGGCCAGCAGCGGCAGCAGGATGGTCTTGCGGAGCGATTTCACGTCGACGTTCTCCCTGTCAGATGGTTCCGGCGATGATAGGCACGCCGGGGCGGTGCGACAAGCGACGGCTCGCTTACTCCTTCAGGCGCCGCGCCAGCCGTTCCAGGACATCGCGAAGCTCGGGGTCGTCGACATCCTCCAGGGCGGCGCGCAGGGGCCCGGCGAGCGGGCCGGGCGGGGGCGGGGCCGGGCGCGTCGGGCGCGGCGGCAGCGGCCCGGCGGTGATCTTCAGCGCCGCCACGGCGCGATAGCCGAAATGGGTGTTGATGCGCTCGATTATCAGCGGCGCCAGGTGCTGCACCTCCGGGGCCAGCGCGCTGGAGGCCACCCGCAAGTGCAGGGTGCCCTCGCCGCGCTGGCCGCGGCGAAAGGCGATGCGGACGGGGCAGGTCTGCGCCGCCAACAGCGTGCCGACGATCTCGGGCCAGTCGGTGATGACCGAGGCGGCGGAAAAGCCGCGCCGGCCCAGCGCCGGGCGCACCACCCCGCGCGCCACCGCCCCCACCGCCTTGGCGCCGCCGCCGCGCCGCTCCGCTTGCGTGCCGGAGCCGGAATCCGCCATCCTGATCGCCCTTCTAGGTTCCGTCGCCAGCATAGCCGAACCGGAGCGATGCCGCAGCCGACACCTGACGACGCCGCATTGGCCGCCCGCCTGCTGGCCTGGTACGACCGTCACCGCCGTGACCTGCCCTGGCGGGCGCCGCCGGGGCGCCGTCCCGATCCCTATCATGTCTGGCTCAGCGAAATCATGCTGCAACAGACGACGGTGGCGGCGGCGGCGCCGTATTTCCGCGCCTTCGTGGACCGCTGGCCGGACATGGCCGCCCTGGCGGCGGCGGACATCGACGACGTCATGGCCGCCTGGGCGGGGCTGGGCTATTACGCCCGCGCCCGCAATCTGCACAAATGCGCCCAGGCGGTCACCGCCTGGCGCGGCGGGCGCCTGCCCGACGACGAGGCGGCGCTGCGCCGCCTGCCGGGCATCGGCGACTACACCGCCGCCGCCATCGCCGCCATCGCCTTCGACCGGCCGGCGGTGGTGGTCGACGGCAATGTCGAGCGGGTGGTGGCGCGGCTGTTCGCGGTGCCGACGCCGCTGCCCGCCGCCAAGGGCGCGTTGAAGGAGTTGGCGGCGCGGCTGACGCCGGCGGCGCGCCCCGGCGATCACGCCCAGGCGATGATGGATCTGGGCGCCACCGTCTGCACGCCGCGCGCGCCCGCCTGCGGCATCTGCCCCTGGATGGGGGCCTGCCGCGCCCGCGCCGCCGGCATCGCCGAGCGGCTGCCGGCGCGGGCGGCGAAGCCGGAGAAGCCGCTGCGGAGCGGCGTGGTCTTCTGGGCCCTGCGCGGCGACGGCGCCGTGCTGTTGCGCCGCCGGCCGCCGGCGGGGTTGCTGGGCGGTATGGCCGAATTTCCCACCACCGACTGGCGGGCGCAGCCCTGGGCCGAGGCCGAGGCGCTGGCGGCGGCGCCGCTGAACGCCGGATGGCGGATGCTGTCGGGGGTGGTGCGGCACACCTTCTCGCATTTCCACCTTGAATTGGCGGTGATGGCGGCGCGGGTGGGCGAGGGCGCCCTGGCGCGCGGCTACTGGTGCCCGGTCGATGAACTGGGCGGGCAGGCGCTGCCCAGCGTCATGCGCAAGGTGGCGCGCCACGCCCTGGCGAAGCCCTACCGCTAGGACGACATGGGAGGGCATGGAGTCGATGCGCGAGCACTGGGACGACGTCTACCGCCGCAAGGCGCCCGAGGCGCTGGGCTGGCACCAGCCACGCCCGGTGGTGTCGCTGGACCTGATCGGCGCCCTCGGCCTCGACCGCGCCGCCGCGCTGGTCGATGTCGGCGGCGGCGCCTCGACGCTGGTGGATGCGCTGCTGGCGGAAGGCTTTGGCGATGTGACGGTGCTGGATCTTTCGGACGAGGCGCTGGCGCTGGCGCGGGCGCGGCTGGGGGACTCGGCGGCGCGGGTGGCATGGATCGCCGCCGACGTGACGCGCTGGCGGCCGCCGCGGCGCTACGCCCTGTGGCACGACCGCGCCGTGCTGCACTTCCTCATCGACGAGGACCGCCGCCAGGCCTATCGCGACGTGCTGCATCGGGCGCTGGCGCCGGGGGGCTATGCCGTCATCGCCACCTTCGCCCCCGATGGCCCCGAGCAGTGCAGCGGCCTGCCGGTGCGCCGCCATGCTCCCGAGGATGTCGCCGCCCTGCTGGGGCCCGCCTTCCGCCTCGTTGACCATCGCCACGAGGACCACACCACGCCCGGCGGGGCCGTGCAGCGTTTCCAGTATTCGGTGCTGGAGCGGGTGGCCTAGGCGGGGTCAGTGCAGTTCGGCGCGGATTTTCTGGCGCAGCAGGTCGATGGGCGCGAAGCCGTGGCCGCGGTTCTCGAAGCGCCAGAAGGTCCAGCCGTTGCAGGCCGGCGCCCCCTGCACGGCGGCGCCGACCTGATGGATGGAGCCCTTGTGGTCGGCGGAGATGATGGTGCCGTCGGCGCGCACCTTGGCGGTCCAGCGCAGCCGCTCGCCGCCGTACAGCACGTCGCCCGCCGACAGCAGCCCGCGCTCGACCACCATGCCGAAGGGGATGCGCGGTTCGCTGCGCTTGCGCCGCGTTTCCAGCAGGCTGAGGTCGTCGACGGGAATGACGGCGGCGACGCGGGCCTCGGCGGCGGCGATGTAGTCGGCGTCGGCGTCGATGCCGATGAAGTGGCGCCGCAGCTTGCGCGCCACCGCCCCGGTGGTGCCGGTGCCGAAGAACGGGTCCAGGACGACGTCGCCGACATCGGTGGCGGACAGCAGCACGCGGTAGAGCAGCGATTCGGGCTTTTGGGTCGGGTGCAGCTTGCGCCCGTCGGCCTTCAGCCGCTCCGGCCCGGTGCACAGCGGCAGCAGCCAGTCCGAGCGCATTTGCAGGTCTTCGTTGAGGGCCTTCATGGCCTCGTAGTTGAAGGTGTAGCGCGAGCGCGGTGACTTCGCGCACCAGATCAGCGTCTCATGGGCGTTGGTGAAGCGGGTGCCGCGGAAATTGGGCATGGGGTTGGTCTTGCGCCACACCACGTCGTTGAGCACCCAGAACCCCATGTCCTGCAGGGCGGCGCCGATGCGGAAGATGTTGTGATAGGTGCCGATGACCCACAGGGTGCCGTCGTCCTTCAGCACCCGGCGCGCCGCCGCCAGCCAGCGGCGGGTGAAGGCGTCATAGGCCGCGAAGTCGCCAAGCTGGTCCCAGGCGGCGTCGACGCCGTCGACGCGGCTGTTGTTGGGGCGCAGAAGCTCGCCGCCCAGTTGCAGATTGTAGGGCGGGTCGGCGAAGACCATGTCGACCGAGCCCGCGGGCAGCCCATCCATGACCGCCACGCAGTCCCCCTTGACGACCCGGTCGATGGGCAGGCTGCTCCTCATGACGGTGCACTTTGAGTCAGCGGCGACTCCGCGTCAAGAATCCGGCGAATCAGGCACTTGCCGCCGCCGAAGGGCGAGGGGCTTCTTGACCGGGCTCAAGGAGCTTTTGCGTCAAAGGCGGTAGACGGCCGCGCATCCGGAGGAGCGTGACCGGAGGAGGGGGAGATGCATTCCTGGCGGGCGCTTTTGGCGCTGGCGCCGGCGCTGGCTTTGTGGACGATCGAGGCCACGGCGCGGGAACGCTACGAATACGACGAGTGGATCGCCGAGGACATTATGACCACCTGCGCCACCTGCCACGGCGAGTTCGGGCAGGGCGGCGGCGGCGGCGAGTATCCGCGCCTGGCGGGGCTGCCGCAGGCCTATCTGGCCGAGCAGATGCGGCTGTTCAAGACGCATGAGCGCGAGAACATCCCCATGATCCCTTACGCCAACGAGCGCGAACTGCCCGCCGAGGAGGTGTTCCACATCACCACCTATCTGTCGCGGCTGCGCCTGCCCACGCAACTGCCGCCCATCGACGAGGCCACCTACGACCCCCTGAAGCGGCTGAACATGGCCAAACGAATGCTGCAGATTCCGCGCGCCGAGGGCGACCTCGACCGCGGGCGCGCGCTTTACGACGAGTTGTGCGCCTCCTGCCACGGCAACAACGGCTGGGGGCGGCGGGACACGCCGCAACTGGCGGGGCAGTACACCGAGTATCTGGGGCGGCAGATCGACGCCTACCGCCAGGGCGAGCGCGACCACAAGGGCGCCGAGAAGCTCTTTGCCGATCGCCCCGCCACCGACATGCGGGACATCCTGGCCTATATCTCCATCCTCGACGACGAACCCCGTTTCGTGGAGTGAGGCGCAAACGGCGGCCTACAGGTCGAACAGCACCGCCTGCGGCTCGGCCGCAAGGCCCAGCCACCGCGCGACGGGGGCGAAGCTGCGGCGGTGGTGGGGGGTGACACCCAGGCGCTCCAGGGCGGCGAGATGGCCGGCGGTGGCGTAGCCGGCGTTGGTGTCCCAGCCATAGCCGGGGAAAGCCAGCGCCAGCTCCGCCATCATGCGGTCGCGCGTCACCTTGGCGATGATCGAGGCCGCCGCCACCGAGACGCTGAGGGCATCGCCATTCACCAGGCAGTGGGTGCGGCAGGGCAGGGGCGGCTTCTGGTTGCCGTCCACCAGGGCGCAATCGACGGCCGCGCCCAGGCCCTCGTAGGCGCGGCTCATGGCCAGGAAGGTGGCGCGCAGGACGTTGACGCGGTCGATCTCGGCCACGCTGGCGACGCCGACGCCGACGCGGCCGTGGTGCTGGACAAGGTCGAACAGGGCCTCGCGCTGGGCGCGGCCCAGGCGCTTGGAGTCGTCGAGCGTATCCAGCAGGGCCACCGGCAGGCCCCGGCGCTCCAGCACCACCGCCGCCGCCACCACCGGGCCGGCCAGCGGCCCGCGCCCGGCCTCGTCGATGCCGGCGACGACGCCGCCCAGCGCGCTCTCGTGCTCGAAATCCGGCAACGCCCCTCTCCCCGCCGCGTCGCATCCGGTATGCCGCAGCCGGGGGCGCCGCGCAAGGGCGGGGGCGTTGCCTGGGGCGGGATCCGATTTCGGGGGTCAGGTCTCCTGGTGCGGCGGCGACACCCATACCTTCGAGGCGTGGGGGCCGTTGTCGGCCATCGCCTCGACGTAATGCACCGGCGTGCCGGGGCGCATGTCCTCGAGCTGCACGTCCATGATGCTGTTGCGGTGGAAATAGAGCTGCGAGCCCGTCGCCGTCATCAGGAAGCCGAAGTCGCGCTCGGGGTGCACCTCGCTGACCTGGCCGTGGAAGAGGGCGTCGTGGGGCTTGACCTCGACGCCGCCCAGCTTCTGCTTGTAGCTGACCAACTGGCGTTCGGCGGCGTCGAAGGCGTCGCGGATGGCCTTGTAGAGATCGGGGTTGGCGTAGCGTTCCTTGGGCTTGTGCGGTTCCTTGTTAACCATCAGTTCGCCGCGCGGCACGCCCATGTTGATGGTGACGGTGTAGACATTGCCCTTGCGGTGCTGGCGGTGGGGCGCCTCCACCGCGACCCGGCAACTGGTCAGGCGGTCGTACAGCCGTTCCAGGCGGGCGGCACGTTCGCGGATGGCCGCCTCGATGGCCTCGGAGGAATCGATGTTGTGGAAACGGATCTCCAGGGGGACGTCCATCGCGGGCCCTTCCATCTCGTGGACCGTTCACCCCTAGACGTATGCCTCCGGCAGGCGGTTTCCAGCACCCCTCCGGCGCGTCCTCGACAATTGGTCAGGTTGCCCCCGGCCGGGCGCATGGCCATCATCGAAAAAGGGCTAGGCGGCGGTGCATTTTTGGCCCTGGAAACCGCCGCCATTTGCTATCCTGGGGGCGTCGCTTGTGCGGGGCGATTGTTGCAATTCGATGTTAATGCGCGGACAAATAAAGAAAAAATGGTGGGCAAGATGACGGTGGCGGCGGAAATCGACCGGGCGGCGAAGGAACTGGTGGACCGCTATGGCAAGGAGGCGGTCGGCTTCGCCCGTCAGTGGGCGGAGAACCTTGCCCGCAACGGCATGGTGCGCGAGGAGAGCGTCGCCCTGCGCGTCATGACCGCCGCCGAGCGCCTGCTCGACGAGCGCCTGCCCCGGCGCCCGCGCCTGTTTTCGCCGCTGGTATCGCCGCTGGCCTCGGTGGCCGGCACCACTTTTGGCTCCGGCCGCGCCAGCAGCCAGAGCGGCTGACGATTCTCCCTGTTTCCGGCTTTTCCGCGCCGTCGGCACGCCGTCGCGCTTGACGCATGTCAAGCCGTGCCGGGGGCGAATCCGTCAATTTGGCGCCGCGCCTCGCCCAGCACCACCGCCGCTGCGGTGGCGACGTTGAGCGAGCGCGCCCCCGCGACCATCGGCACGCGCAGGCGCGCGTGGGCGGCGGCGTGAACCTCCGGCGGCGCGCCGACGCTCTCGCGCCCCAGCAGCAGCGTGTCGTCGGCGCGGAAGGCGAAGTCGACATGAGGCGTGCCGCCAGTGGTCAGAAGAACCAGGCGGCCATCGGGCCGTGTACGCAAGAATTCGTTCCACGAGGCATATTGTTGTATTTGCAACAATTCCAGATAATCCATTGCCGCGCGGCGCAGGCGACGGTCGTCGAGAACGAAGCCGCAAGGCCCGATCAAGTCGACGGCGGCGCCCAGGCACGCGGCAAGCCGAAACACGGCGCCGGCGTTCTGCGGGATATCCGGTTGGAACAGTGCGATGCGCATTGGTGGTGTCCGATTACCTGCCGCCGTCGTAGGAAAGCTTCCCTCGCGTGGAAAATTGAATTATACCCGTTGGCCCAAGAAGGCGGTCGGGTGAATTCCGTCCCCGGGGCATGGGTGCCGGGGCCGTGCGCGCACCGGCGCCGCCTTCCAAGAAACAAGAACCACATCCCAAGCGGTGCAAGGAAGAGGAACTGTTATGGCTGAACCGGCAACGCATGCCCACGGCGCTTCGGGGCAGGGGGAAAGCCGCCGCGACTTTCTTCTGTATGCCACCTGGGCCGTCGGTGCGGTTGGCACCGCCGCTGCCCTGTGGCCCTTCGTCCACAGCATGAACCCCGCCGCCGACACGCTGGCGCTGTCGACGGTCGACGTGGATCTGACGCCCATCGAGGAGGGGCAGTCGATCACCGTCATGTGGCGCGGCAAACCGGTGTTCATCCGTTACCGCACCCCGGCCGAGATCGAGGCGGCGCGGGCGGTGAACGTCGACGACCTGCCGGACCCGCAACCCGATGAAGAGCGGGTCATCGAGCCGCAGTGGCTGGTGCAGGTCGGCGTGTGCACGCATCTGGGCTGCATTCCGCTGGGCCAGAAGCCCGCCGACCCCAAGGGGGATTTCGGCGGCTGGTTCTGCCCGTGCCACGGCTCGCACTACGATACCTCGGGCCGCATCCGCAAGGGACCGGCCCCGGCGAACCTGGAGGTGCCGGAATATGCCTTCCTCGACGACACCACGGTCCGCATTGGCTAGGGGAGCGGAAGCGTGAGCGGCTACAAATTCAACAATCGGGTGGTCCAGTGGGTCGACGACCGGCTGCCCGTGTTCAGCGTGCTGTACCACAGCACGGTGGACTATCCGACGCCCAGGAACCTGAACTACTGGTGGAATTACGGCTCGCTGGCCCTGTTCGCGCTGGTGGTGATGATCGTCACCGGCATCTTCCTGGCCATGAGCTACACCCCCCATGTCGAGCACGCCTTCGAAAGCGTCGAGCGCATTCGCCGTGACGTGAACTATGGCTGGCTGATCCAGTACCTGCACATGAACGGCGCCTCAATGTTCTTCATCGTGGTCTACATCCACCTGTTCCGCGGCCTCTATTATGGTTCGTACAAGGCGCCGCGCGAGGTGCTGTGGTGGCTGGGCGTCATCATCCTGCTGCTGATGATGGCCACCGCCTTCATGGGCTATGTGCTGCCGTGGGGGCAGATGAGCTTCTGGGGCGCCACGGTGATCACCAACCTGTTCTCGGCGATTCCGGTGGTCGGCGACGCCATCGTCACCTGGCTGTGGGGCGGCTTCTCGGTGGACAACCCCACCCTCAACCGCTTCTTCTCGCTGCACTACCTGCTGCCGTTCGTGATCGCGGCGGTGGTGTTCCTGCATCTGGTGGCGCTGCACACGACGAAGTCGAACAACCCGCTGGGCATCGACCCGACGGGCCCGCAGGACACCATCCCGTTCCACCCCTACTACACCATCAAGGACATGTACGGGGTGGGCGTCTTCCTGCTGTTCTTCCTGTACTTCGTCTTCTTCGCGCCGAACGTCCTCGGCCACCCGGACAACTTCATCCCGGCCGACCCGATGGTGACGCCGCCGCACATCGTGCCGGAATGGTACTTCCTGCCGTTCTACGCCATCCTGCGGGCGGTGCCCGACAAGCTGGGCGGCGTGGTGCTGATGTTCGCGGCCATCGTCGTGCTGTTCTTCCTGCCCTGGCTGGACAGCTCGCGGGTGCGCAGCGCCCGGTTCCGGCCGATCTACAAGCAGTTCTTCTGGCTGCTGGTCCTGGACTGCATCGTGCTGGGCTGGGTGGGCGCCAATCCCCCCGAGGGCAGCTTCGTCCTCATCGGGCAGGTGGCCACCGTCTACTACTTCTTCCACTTCCTGGTGCTGCTGCCGCTGCTGGGCAAGTTCGAGAAGACGCGGCCCCTGCCGGCCAGCATCTCGGCGCCGGTGCTGAAGGGCGGCGGCAAGGTGGTCGCCGAGGCCAGCGCTCAGAGGATGGAGAAGGCCTGATGCGGAAGTTCGTAGTCACCACCCTGGCGGCGGCGGGACTGGCCGTCGCCGCCACCGGCAGCATGGCCGCGGAAGGCCCGGGCGAGCTGCAAGACGTCAACTGGAGCTGGGAAGGCATTTTCGGCACCTATGACATCGACGCCGCCCGCCGCGGCTTCGAGGTCTTCGACATGGTGTGCGGCAACTGCCACGGCCTCGGCTTCGTCGCCTACCGCAACCTCCAGGCCCTCGGCTACAGCGAGGACGAGGTCAAGGAGATCGCGGCGCGGCGCGAGGTTCAGGATGGCTTCGACGATTTCGGCGACCCGTTGATGCGCCCGGCGCTGCCGTCGGACCGCTTCGTGCCGCCGTTCGAAAACGAGGCCATCGCACGCATGGCCAACAACGGCGCCCTGCCCCCGGACCTGAGCCTGATGACCAAGGCGCGCATGAACGGCGCCAACTACGTCTACAGCCTCATGCTGGGGTATCACGACGAGCCGCCCGAGGGCGTCGAGCTGATGCCGGGGATGTATTACAACGACGCCTTCCCCGGCCACCAGATCGCCATGCCGCCGCAGCTTTTCGAAGGCATGGTGGCCTATGCCGACGGCACCGAGGCGACGCCCGAGCAGATGGCCCTCGACATCACGACCTTCCTCAACTGGGCGGCCGAGCCCGAACTGGGCGAGCGCAAGAGCCTGGGCGTGAAGGTCATGCTGTTCCTGCTGGTCTTCACCGGGATGCTTTACGCCCTGAAGCGCAAGATCTGGGCCGACGTCCACTAAATACCGTTACCGTTGCGCGCGAATGCGGCCGCCGGCCTGTCCGGCGGCCGTTTTGCGTCGGGCCCATACTTTCGATACCGGCTGCTTGGCCTCGACACCCTTGCCGCGACACGGTATCACCGGGGCGGGCGGGTTGCTGCGGAAGGATCGGCACGTGCTGTTCGAGAGCGTTTTTTATGAACTGTCGGTGTTGCTGATTTTCGCCGCCGGCGTCGCCTTCGTGGGCACGCTGCTGCGCCAGCCGCTGATCGTCTCGTTCATCGCCGCCGGCATCATTGCTGGCCCGTCCTTCCTGGACATCGCCCATTCCACCGAGCATCTGGAACTGCTGGCCGAGCTTGGCATCTCGCTGCTGCTGTTCGTGGTGGGGCTGAAGCTCGACCTGCACCTGATCCGCACCACCGGCACGGTGGCGCTGCTGACCGGGCTGGGGCAGGTGCTGTTCACCTCGGTCGTCGGCTATTTGATCTGCCTGGCGCTGGGCATGTCGCCGCTGGTCAGCGTCTATGTCGCCATCGCGCTGACCTTTTCCAGCACCATCATCATCGTCAAGCTGCTGTCCGACAAAGGCGAGATCGACTCGCTGCACGGCCGCGTCGCCCTGGGCTTCCTGATCGTCCAGGACATCGTCGTGGTGCTGGTAATGATCGTGCTGTCGGCCCTGGGGGTGGGCTCGGGCTCCTCCGACGGCCTGGCGATGCAATTGCTGACGGTGGTGCTGACCGGGGTGCTGATGCTGGCGGGGGTGGCCCTGTTCATCCGCTATGGGGCCGAACGCTTGCTGGAGCGCCTGGCCGGCGCGCCGGAACTGATGCTGGTGTTCGTCGTCGGCTTCGCCGTCGCCACCGCGTCGCTCAGCGACTACATGGGCTTCAGCAAGGAACTGGGCGCCTTCCTCGCCGGTGTGTCGCTGGCCTCGACCTCGTATCGCGAGGTCATCGGCGGGCGCCTCGCGGGGCTGCGCGATTTCATGCTGCTGTTCTTCTTCCTGGGCCTGGGCGCGCATCTCGACCTGTCGACGATCGGCGAGAGCCTGGGGGCGGCGGTGCTGCTGTCGCTGTTCGTGCTTATCGGCAACCCCTTCATCGTCATGGTGATCATGGGGACGATGGGCTACAGCAAGCGCACCGGCTTCCTGGCCGGGCTGACGGTGGCGCAGATCAGCGAGTTCTCGTTGATCTTCATCGCCCTGGGCGCGGCCTTGGGCCATGTGGGGGCGGTGGATGTCGGGCTGGTGACGCTGGTCGGCCTCATCACCATCGGTCTGTCCACCTATATGATCCTGTATTCCGGCTATCTTTACCGCTGGCTGGAACCCTGGCTGGGGGTGTTCGAGTTCCGCACCCCCTATCGCGAGCAGATGGGCGAGCCCGAAACCACCGCCACGCACACCGATGTCATCGTCTTCGGGCTGGGGCGGTTCGGCAACAACGTCGCCCGCGGCCTGCGCCAGCAGGGGCTGGAGGTGTTGGGCGTCGATTTCGACCCCGAGGTGGTGCGCCACTGGCAGGCACAGTCGCACCCGGCCGTCTATGGCGACGCCAACGACACCAGCTATGTCGCGCTGCTGCCGCTGCAGCAGGCGCGCTGGGTCATCAGCACAATTCCCCCCCATCCCGCCGGCATCACCCAGGACGACCCCACCCTGACGCTGATGAAAACGCTGCGCGCCCACGGCTATCGCGGCCGGGTCGTCGCCACGGTGCAGCGGGCCGTCGACGTGCCGCGCTACAAGCAGGCCGGGGCCGACGCCGTGCTGCTGCCCTTCGCCGACGCCGCCCACCGCGCCGTCGAGCAGATCATCCGCGCCGACGAGGAAGAGGCGGAGGAAGAGCGCGCGGGCGGCACCGCCGGCGGCACCCTGGCGGGATAGGGGCGCCGCCGCGTTCTGGACAGCGGCGCATCGACGGGCTAACAAGCCTCGGACGGACAACAGCGGAGGCGGGCATGGCGCAGCGCGAGCCGGTCATCGGCATCATCGGCGGGTCGGGAGTCTATGGCGTCGACGGCCTTGAGGACACCGAGTGGCGGCGCGTCGACTCGCCGTTCGGCGAGCCTTCGGACGAACTGCTGTTCGGCCGCCTCGCCGGGCAGCGGCTGGTCTTCCTGCCGCGCCACGGCCGCGGCCACCGCGTCCCGCCGTCGGAACTGAATTTCCGCGCCAATATCGACGCCCTCAAGCGCGCCGGCGTCACCGAGGTCATTTCGGTCTCGGCGGTGGGCAGCCTGCGCGAGGACTTGTGCCCCGGCACCTTCGTCATCGTCGACCAGTTCATCGACCGCACCTTCGCCCGCGCCAAGAGCTTCTTCGGGACCGGACTGGTGGCGCATGTGGGCATGGGGCATCCGGTGTGCGCGCGGCTGGGCGACGCCCTGGAGGCGGCGGCGCGCCAGGCCGACATCCCGGTGGTGCGCGGCGGCACCTATCTGGTCATGGAGGGGCCGCAGTTCTCGACCCTGGCGGAATCGAACCTCTACCGCGCCTGGGGTTGCGATGTCATCGGCATGACCAACATGCCCGAGGCCAAGCTGGCCCGCGAGGCCGAGCTTTGCTACGCCACCGTGGCGATGGTCACCGACTACGACTGCTGGCATCCCGACCACGACCATGTCTCGGTGGAGGCGGTCATCAAGGTGCTGCTGGCGAACGCCGAGAAGGCGCGCGCCCTGGTCAAGACGGTGGTGCCCCGGCTCGCCGACCGGCACGGCGACTGCGCCCAGGGCTGCCACACCGCCCTCGACAACGCCGTCATCACCGCCCCCGAGGCCCGCGACCCCGAGATGATGCGCCGGCTGGACGCGGTGGCCGGGCGGGTGCTGAAGGGCTGAGATGAAGATCGACGGCACCCCCTATCGCAGCATCTGGCCCGCCGCCGACGGCGCCGTCGAGGTCATCGACCAGACGCGCCTGCCACATGAATTCGCGGTGATGCGGCTGGAAAGCGCCGACGACGCCGCGCGCGCCATCCGCGACATGGTGGTGCGGGGCGCGCCGCTGATCGGCGCCACCGCCGCCTACGACATGGCGCTGGCGATGCGCGCCGATCCCGCCGACGCCAGCATCGCCGACGCCCACGCGCGGCTGCTGGCGACGCGGCCCACCGCCGTCAATCTGCGCTGGGCGCTGGACGACATGCGCGCCCGGCTGGCGCCGCTGCCGACGGCCAAGCGCGCCGCCGCGGCCTTCGCCCGTGCCGCGGAGATCTGTGACGAGGACGTCGCCATCAACGCCGCCATCGGCCGCCACGGCCTGGCGCTGTTGCGCCGCGCCTGGGAGGCCAAGGGCGGGGCCGGGCGGCTCAACGTCCTCACCCACTGCAACGCCGGCTGGCTGGCGACGGTGGACTGGGGCACGGCGCTGGCGCCCATCTACATGGCCCATGACGCCGGCCTTCCGGTGCATGTGTGGGTGGACGAGACGCGGCCGCGCAACCAGGGCGCGGCGCTGACGGCATGGGAACTGGGCCGCCACGGCGTGGCGCACACGGTGATCGTCGACAATGCCGGCGGCCTGCTGATGCAGCGCGGCGAGGTCGATGTGTGCATCGTCGGCACCGACCGCACCACCGCCGCCGGCGACGTCTGCAACAAGATCGGCACCTATCTCAAGGCGCTGGCCGCCCATGACACCGGCGTGCCCTTCTATGTCGCCCTTCCCAGCCCGACCATCGACTGGACCATCGAGGACGGCACCGCCATCCCCATCGAGCAGCGCGACGCCGCCGAGGTCACCCATGTCGTCGGCCGCACCGGCGAGGGTGCCGTGGCGGCGGTGGCGGTCACCCCGCCCGACAGCCCCGCCGGCAACTACGCCTTCGACGTTACCCCGGCGCGGCTGGTCACGGCGCTGGTGACCGAACGCGGCGTCTGCCCGGCCAGCCGCGCCGGCCTGCGCGCCCTGTTCCCCGAACACGCGGCGGCGGCGCCATGATGGCGGCCGAAAGCGACAGCCTCGCCCGGCACAAGGTCGTCGAGGCCGCCGGGCAGCTTATCCGCCTGGGGCTGAACAAGGGCAGTTCCGGCAATGTCGGCCTGCGCTGGCGCGACGGCTTCCTGGTCACGCCCTCGGGCCTGCCGCCGGAACGGATGTCCATTCACGATATCGTCTTCGTCGACGCCGACGGCGACACGCGCGGGCGGCGGCGCCCCTCCAGCGAATGGCGGTTCCACCGCGACATCCTGACGGCGCGGCCCGATATCGGCGCCGTGGTGCACGCCCACAGCCCCTTTTGCACCACCCTGGCCGTGCTGTCGCGGCCCATTCCCGCCTTTCACTACATGGTGGCGGTGGCCGGGGGCAGCGATATCCGCTGCGCCCCCTACGCCACCTTCGGCAGCCAGGAACTGTCCGATCGCGCCGTGGCGGCGCTGGTCGGGCGCAAGGCCTGCCTGCTGGCCCATCACGGCATGATCGCGCTGGGCCGCGACCTCGACGAGGCCCTGGCCATCGCCGTCGAGGTCGAATCCCTGGCCGAGCAATACTGGCGCGCGCTGCAGATTCGCGAGCCGGCGCGCCTGCCCGAGGACGAGATGCAGCGGGTGCTGGAGAAGTTCAAGGGCTACGGCCGCGACGCCCAGCCGGGTTGACTCCGCGACGGCGTTCGGTCTCTTCTGGGTGCCTTTCGAGGCGCGAAGGAAGGGGCATGGCCAGCTATCTGACCGGAATCGACCATGCGATGGTGGCGGTGCGCGACCTGGACGCCGCCGCCGCGGCCTGGGGGCGCCTTGGCTTCACCATCACGCCGCGCGGCGCGCATCCGCAGTGGGGCACCGCCAACCGCTGCATGATGTTCGCCGGCGATTATATCGAGCTGATCGCCCCCGCCGGTCCCGGCGCCATGAGCGACCGCGTCAACGCCTTCACCGAGACCCGCGGCGAGGGCCTGTTCGCGCTGGGTTTGGGCACCGAGGACGCCGCGCAGGCCTTCGCGCGCCTGCGCGACGCCGGGGTGGCGGTGGGCGAGCCCTACCGCCTGCAACGCCGCATCGAAAGCATCGGCCGCGCCGGCGCCCTGGCTTTCCAGGTCGTCGACCTGCCCGCCGACGCTCTGCCCGGCATCGACGGCAAGGTGGCGCAGCATTTGACGCCGTCGCTGGAGCGGCGGCCGGAATGGCTGTTCCATCCCAACGGCGCCAGCGGCATCGCCTCGGTGACGGTGGCGCTGGACGATCCCGAGGCGGCGCGGGGGAGCTACGAGGCGGTGTTCGGCCCCGGCTCCACCACCCCCACCGACCGCACCATCGCCGTGCACACCGGCAGTTCGGTGATCATGCTCACCCGCCCCGACGACGTCAGCCAGATCCATCCCGACGCCGACGTCGACGACCTGCCGCCGACGCCGGCCCTGGTGGCGCTGTCGCTGCGGGTCGGCGATTTCGCCGCCACCAAGCGCTACCTTGAGGCCCAGGGCGTCGTGCACGGCCATGACAGCAAGGGCGTCATCCGCGTGCCGCCGGCGCAGGCGGCGGGGGTGTATCTGGAGTTTCTGGGCGAATAGGCGCCCGGCCTCACCGCGGCGCTTACACGTTGAACAGGAAGTGCATGATGTCGCCGTCCTGGACGACGTAGTCCTTGCCCTCCAGGCGCATCCGCCCGTTTTCCTTGGCACCCTGCTCGCCGCCGCAGGCGACGAAATCGTCGAAGCCGATGGTTTCGGCGCGGATGAAGCCGCGTTCGAAATCGGAATGGATGGCGCCGGCCGCCTCGGGCGCCTTGGCGCCGCGGCGCACCGTCCAGGCGCGCGTCTCCTTGGGCCCGGCGGTGAAAAAGGTGATGAGGTCCAGCAGCGCATAGCCGGCGCGAATCACCCGCGTCAGGCCGGTCTCCTCCAGCCCCAGGCTGGACAGGAACTCGCGCTTGTCGGCCTCGTCGTCCAGCGCCGCCACCTCGGCCTCGATGGCGGCCGATATCACCACCGTCTCGGCGCCCTCGGCGGCGGCCTTCTCGGCGACGCGGGCCGACAAGGCGTTGCCGGTGGCGGCGGCGTCCTCGTCGACATTGCAGACATACAGCACCGGCTTGGCGGTCAGCAGCCCCAGGCGCGCGAGCTGGCGGCGCCCCTCGGGATCGAGGTCGGCGGCGCGGGCGGGGCGGCCTTCGCGCAGAACGGCGAGCACCGGCTCCATCACCGCCAGATGCTCCTTGGCCTCCTTTTCGCCCGAGCGGGCCTTCTTCTGCAACGGCACCACGCGCCGTTCCAGGCTGTCGAGGTCGGCCAGCATCAGTTCGGTCTCCACCGTCTCGGCGTCGCGCACCGGGTCGACGGCGCCCTCGACATGGGTGACGTCGGAGTCCTCGAAGCAGCGCAGCACCTGCACGATGGCGTCGACCTCGCGGATGTTGGCCAGGAACTGGTTGCCCAGCCCCTCGCCCTTGGAGGCGCCGCGCACCAGCCCGGCGATGTCGACGAATTCAAGCTGGGTGGGAAGGATTCGCGCCGACTTGGCCAGCGCCGCGATGGTCTCCAGGCGCTTGTCGGGCACCGCCACGCGGCCGACATTGGGCTCGATGGTGCAGAAAGGATAGTTGGCCGCCTGCGCCGCCGCCGTCGAGGTCAGGGCGTTGAACAGGGTGGACTTGCCCACATTGGGCAGCCCGACGATGCCGCAATTGAAGCCCATCAGGTCTCCGTGGTCCGGTCGGTGCGGGGTGGGCGCGTCAGCACCGCCACCCGGTTCATGAAGCCGTTGTCGTCGCCGTCCACCATCAGGGGGAAGGCCGCCGCCACCGCGTCCAACAGCGGCTCCAGCCAGGCGCGGTCGGCCTTGGCGAAATCCTGCAGGACGAACTGGGTCACCTGGTCGCGCTCGCCGGGGTGGCCGATGCCCAGGCGCACCCGCCAATAATCGCGGCCCAGATGGGCGTCGATGCTCTTCAGGCCGTTGTGGCCGCCGGCGCCGCCGCCCTTCTTGACGCGCATTTTCCCCGGCGCCAGGTCGAGGTCGTCGTGCAGGACGATGACGTCCTCGGGGGCCAGCTTGAAAAAGCGCGCCGCCTGCGCCACCGCCTGTCCCGACAGGTTCATATAGGTGCGGGGCTTCAGCGCCAGCACCTTGTCGCCGCCGATGCGGCCCTCGGCCACGTCGCCCTGGAACCTGGCGCGGAAGGGGCCAAAGGAATGGCGGCGGACGATGGCGTCCACCGCCATATAGCCGATGTTGTGGCGGTTGTCGGCGTAGCCGGCGCCGGGATTGCCCAGGCCCACCACCAGCCGCATGGCCTACTCTTCTTCCGCCTCCGCCTCGGCGGCTTCCTCGGCCTCGGCCCTCACGCTGCTGGGCGCGGCGATGGTGGCGATGGTGAAGTCGCGCTCGACGGTGGGCTGGACGCCCTTCGGCAGGTTGACCTGGCTGATATGCACCGAGTCGTTCATGTCCAGGCCGGTGAGGTCGACGGTGATGTGCTCGGGGATGCTTTCCGCCGGGCACTCCAGTTCGACCGTGTGGCGCACGACGTTGAGCACGCCGCCGCGCTTGAGGCCCGGGGACTGTTCCTCGTTCTCGAAATGCACCGGCACGTCGACGGTGATGACCATTTCCTTGCTGACCCGCAGGAAATCGACGTGCAGCGGCAGGTCGGTCAACGGGTCGAGCTGCACGTCGCGGCACAGCACCCGCTGCTTGCCCTTGGTGCCGTTGACGCCGATTTCGAACAGGCGCGTCATGAACCCGGGGCGGTTCATCTCGGCGATCAGGGCGCGGGGGTCGAGGGCGATCATGGTCGGCTCCTGCTTCGCCCCATAGATCACGGCGGGCACCCGGCCGGCGCGGCGCGTTGCACGGGCGGCCCCCTTGCCCGCCCGCTCTCGCGGCTCGGCGGTGACGGAAACGACTTCGCTCATCATGTTTCTCCTTGCGCGAACGAAGGCCGACGCGGGCCTCCAGGGGTGCCCGCGTCGGGAAAGCGACCGTTTACACCGAAGGCGGCGGCAATGCAACCGCGCGCGGCGGCATGGTCAGTCGAAGAGGCTGGAGACGGACCGCTCCTCGCTGATGCGCAGCATCGCCTCGGCCATCAGCGGCGCGATGGTGAGCTGGCGGATGTTGTGCGCCAGCCGCACCGCCTCGGTGGCGGTGATGCTGTCGGTGGTCACCAGATGCTCCATCGGCGAGGACGTCACCCGCGCCACGGCGCCGCCCGAGAGCACGCCGTGGGTGACATAGGCCGACACCGTCGTCGCGCCGGCCTCGCGCAGGGCGACGGCGGCGTTGCACAGCGTGCCGGCGGAATCGACGATGTCGTCGATCAGCACGCACTGCCGGCCCTCGACATCGCCGATGATGTTCATGACCTCCGAGACGCCGGCGCGTTCGCGGCGCTTGTCGATGATGGCAAGGTCGGCGTCCAGGCGGCTGGCGATCAGCCGCGCGCGCACCACCCCGCCGACATCGGGGGAGACGATCATCAGGTTGTCGCCGGAAAAGCGGGTCTTGATGTCGTTGATGAACACCGGCGCGGCGTACAGATTGTCCAGCGGAATGTCGAAAAAGCCCTGGATCTGCCCCGAGTGCAAATCCAGCGTCACCACGCGGTCGGCGCCGGCGGTGGTGATGAGATTGGCGACCAGCTTGGCCGAGATCGGCGTGCGCGGCGCCGATTTGCGGTCCTGGCGGGCATAGCCGAAATAGGGAATGACCGCCGTGATGCGCCGGGCCGAGGCGCGCTGCAGCGCGTCCAGGGTGACCAGCAGTTCCATCAGGTTGTCGTTGGCGGGATAGGAGGTCGACTGGATCACGAAGACGTCCTCGCCGCGGACGTTCTCGTGAATCTCGACGAAGACCTCCATGTCGGAGAAGCGGCGGATGCTGGCGCGGGTCAGGGCGATGTTGAGGTAACTGGCAATCGCCTCGGCGAGCGGCCGATTGCTGTTGCAGGAGACGATCTTCATGGCGGATTCCGCTAGCGACTGAGCCCCAGGACCGGGCGGACTGTATCAGCGGGTCAATACCCTGTAAATGGCGTTGCCGGGGCCGGGTTCGCCCCCGCCTGCCGCAGCAGTTCGACGATGCCGTCGGCGGCGGCGGCGGCGATGTCGCGGGCCAGCGGTCCCCAGGTGCGGCGCAGCCGGCCGGCCGGCACCGCGTCGGCCTGGCGCACCTCGCCCAGCCGCCCGTCGGGGCCGTGCAACACCCAGATCACCTCGGCCAGATCGCGGCCGTCGCCGGTGGGGCGGCTGCGCACCGTGCCCTCCAGGCGCAGCCCCTCGGGCGCCGGTGCCTCGGCCAGTTCGACGCCGCGGGCGGCAAGCTGGCCGAGAAGGGCGGCCCGCAGCGCCCCCGCGCCGTCGCCGGGGGCGGTGATGGCGCCCAGGGCAACGGGCGTCACCGCCGGCGGCGCGGCCTGCGCCGGTTCCAGCAGCGCCGCCACCCGCGCCGCCGCCTCCTCGAACAGGGCCCGGCGCTGCGCCGCCTCGCGGGCGACCTCGGGCGCGTGCCATGCCTCGGCGGATATGCGCTGGCGAAAATCGCCGACGCTGCCGCCGTCGGGCTCGGTCAGGGTCCAGTCCAGGATGACGGCATCGCCCGCCTCGCTCGCCTGCCCCCGCAGCACGAAGGCGCGGCGGATGCTGCCGGCATTGGCGCTTGCCGGCACCTCCCGCGCGACGAGGGCGCGGGCGAGTTGCTCGGCGTAGCGGTGCGGGTGCGGCGCCGCCGGGGCGGGGGCGACCAGCACGGCGCGGCTGGCGGGCAGCACCCGCAGCGGATCCGGCGGATCGGACTCGAAAACCGGCGGCGTCTCGCAGGCGCCGGGCAGCGCCAGCGACGCGGCCGCCGCCAGGGCGGCCAGGCGGCGCGCCGGATGCCTCATCGCTCCAGGACGATGGCGGAAAGCTGGCGGCCGTAGTCCTCCTCGCCGCGCAGCCGCGCCCGCCGATAGCTGAAGAACCGCGTTTCCTCCTGAAAGGTGTCGCACGGGGTGCGCAAGACGTCGGTGACGCCGCACCGCGACAGCCGCCGCGCCACATAGGAGGCAAGGTCGAAGAGGAAATGCCCCGCCCGCGGCGCCGGCGCGAAAAAGGTCTCGAAATTGCCCTCGTCGTCAGCGACGAACAGGCCGGGAAATTCCGGGCCCACCTCGTAGGAGCGCTGGGCGATGCAGGGGCCGACGGCGGCCACCATGCGGGCGCGATCGGCGCCGATGGCGGCCATCGCCGCCACCGCGTTCTCAAGCACCCCGTCGAGGGCGCCGCGCCAGCCGGCGTGGATGGCGGCGATGACCCCGGCCTTGGCGTCGGCGATCAGCACCGGCGCGCAGTCCGCCGTCAGCACGCCCAAGGCGATCCCCGGCACCCGCGTCACCATCGCGTCGGCAGTGGGGGCGGCATCGTGGGTGAAGGGCTCGGTGACCTCGACGACGCGGGCGGTGTGCTCCTGGCGCACGGTGACCAGCGACTCGGCGGGGCGGCCAAGCTGGCGCATGGCGCGGGCGCGGTTGGCGGCGACCCGCCGCGGCTCGTCGCGGGAGCCGAAGCCGCAGTTGAGGGAGGCGTACAGCCCCTCCGAGACGCCGCCGTCGCGGGTGAAGAAGCCGTGGCGGAGGCGGGTGATGTCGTTCAGCGTCGAAACGGTGATCATCGGGGGGTTCCCATCGGTGGGCGCGGGGGCGGCGCGGACTCGAAGCCGGGCAGCGCGGCGCCGTCGGCGGGGCGCAGGCCCATGACCTTGAATAAATGGCCCATTTGCCGTGGGTCTATCAAGCGCCGACATCCGTCCATGATTTCGGCGGCGGTCGCCGCGTCCTTGCCGCCGGCCAGCAGCGCGGCGCGCGTCTCGATGCCCAGGCGGCGCAGCCAGTCGCCCTGCGGCGCCGGCCCGTCCGCCGCCGCCGGCCGCGCCGCCGCCGCCAGGGCCTCGAAATCGACATGCGCGGTGAGGTCGGCCTCGCCCGGCGCCGCCAGCACGGGATGGTAGGCGTGGCGCCGCACCGCCTGCAGCGAATCGCCGGCGGCGCTGCGGAGCGGCCCGTAATCGACGATCAGCGCCGCGCCGCCCTCCGCCGCCAGACGGCGGCCGATGCGCGCGGCGATGGCGAGGCCGTCGGGGCAGGTCTCGGCGACGGCGCCCTCGGCGGCGCCGCGCATCGCCGGCGGCACCGCCTCTGGCGCGACGACGTCGCCGGCGACGAAGGCCAGTTTCTCGTCGGGGCCCAAGCCCACCATCCGTTCGCGCCAGCCCTCGGGGCGGCGTTCGAACTGGCGGATGGGCAGCGCGTCGAAGAACTCGTTGGCGATCAGCAGCAAGGGGCCGCCGGGCACCGCGTCGAAGGCGTCGTGCCAGGTGACGGGCACCCCGGCCAGGGCCTGGCGCTGGCGGCGGCGCAGCGGGCGGCTGGTCTCGACCAGATGCACCTCGATGGCGGCGGCGAAGGGCGGCAGGGCGCGGGCGGCGCGCAGGGCGTCGGCCATCAGGCTGCCGCGCCCCGGCCCCAGCTCGACCAGCCGCACCGGCGCCGGCCCGCCCATCGCCTGCCACACCGCCGCGCACCACAGGCCGATCATCTCGCCGAAAAGCTGGCTGATTTCGGGGGCGGTGACGAAGTCGCCCGCCCGCCCCAGAGGGTCGCGCCGCCGGTAATAACCGTGCTGCGGGTGGCCCAGCGCCAGGGCCATGAACTCCGCCACCGTCACCGGGCCGCTCGCGGCGACGCGCCGGCGCAGCAGGCGCTCCAGCGGCGTCACGCCGCCTTGCTCCTCCGCGCATAGGCGATCAGGAGCAGGCCGGCGAGCAGCATCGGCAGCGACAGCAGATGCCCCATCGTCAGCCCCCCGACCAGGAAGCCGAGATGGGCGTCGGGCTGGCGGAAGAACTCCACGATCATGCGGGCGAGGGCGTAGCCGGCGAGGAAGAGGCCGAACAGCATCCCCGGCCGCATCCGCACCGTCGGACGCCGCCAGGCCAGGTGCAGCACCACGAACAGCACCAGGCCCTCCAGCGCCGCCTCGTAAAGCTGGCTGGGGTGGCGCGGCACCGGCCCGCCATGCGGGAACACCATCGCCCAGGGCAGGTCGGGGGCGGGGCGGCCGAACAGCTCGCCATTGATGAAATTGGCCAGGCGGCCGAAGAACAGCCCGATGGGGGCGGCGCAGGCCACGGCGTCGCCGACCTGCAGCAGGTTGAGCCCGCGCCGGCGGCTGAACCAGACCACCGCCACCACCACCCCCAGCAGGCCGCCGTGAAACGACATGCCTCCCTGCCACACCGCCAGGATCTCCAGCGGATTGTTCAGATAGTGCAGCGGCTTGTAGAACAGGACATAGCCCAGGCGCCCGCCGAGGACGACGCCGAAGGTGGCCCAGACCAGGAAGTCATCGACGGCCTCGACGCTGAAGGCGTGTGGTGGGCGGCGCACCAGCCAGCGCAGATACCACCAGCCGCCCAGCAGCCCGGCGATATAGGCCAGCGCGTACCAGCGGATCGCCAGCGGACCGATCTGGATGGCCACCGGGTCGATGTCGGGAAAGGTCAGGCCCAAGCCGTCCTCGCGGGTTCAGCGATAGGGGTCGTCGGCGCACAGATAGTCCTGGACGTAGCGGGCGACGCCCTCGTCCAGCGGCGTGAACGGCCGCTCATAACCGGCGGCGCGCAGACGGTCCATCTTCGCCTCGGTGAAGTATTGGTAGCGGTCGCGGATTTCCAGCGGCATGTCGACGTATTTGATATAGGGCTCCTTGCCCAGGGCGCGAAATATGGCCTCGGCCATCTCGCGATAGGTCCGCGCCTGGCCGGTGCCCAGGTTGAACAGGCCGTTGACCTGCGGGTTGTCGGTCAGCCACATCACCGCGTCGACGCAGTCGCCCACCCAGATGAAGTCGCGCGCCTGCTCGCCGTCGGCGTAGTCGGGGCGGTGCGACTTGAACAGATGCGCCGGATTGCCGTTGGCGGCCTGCGGAAAGATATGCGTGGCGATGCTGCCCTGGGGGCCCTTGTGGTACTCGTTGGGGCCATAAACGCTGAAGAACTTCAGCCCCACCCATTGCGGCGGCGCCGGCTGCCCGGCGGCCAGCTTGCGGGCGACGCGGCGGTCGAAGAGGTGCTTGGCCCAAGCCTGCGGGTTCAACGGCCGCAGCCGCGCCAGCGCCTCGGGCGAGGCGTCGTCGTCGAAGCCCTGACCGCCGTCGCCATAGGTGCCCGCCGAGGAGGCGTAGATGAGCCGCACGCCGTGGCGGGCGCACCACGCCCACAGCGCCAGGCTGAGGCTGAAATTGCTGGTCAGGGCCAGATCGGCGTTGGTCTCGGTGCTGGCCGAGACACCGCCCATGTGGAAGATGACCTTGATGTGGGCGCGGTGGGCCTCCAGGAAGTCGAACATCTGCTCCGGCGGCACCAGGTCGGCCAGCTCGCGCTTGCCCAGGTTGCGCCAGCGGTCGTCCTCGCCCAGCCAGTCGCAGACCACGACCTCGCCGTCGCCGCGCTCCTCCAGCGCCGCGACGATGTTCGACCCGATGAAGCCGGCGCCGCCGGTGACCACATACATGCCGGAACCCTCCCAACGCCCGTCTTCCCTTATAGAGGTGCAGATGGCGGGTGCCAAGGCCAAGCCCGCGACGGGGTTGCGGGGCGCGCCGCTTTGGCCCGATACTGGAGGTCGAACAAAGGAGTGAGCGCCGATGTCGTCGTCGCAGAACAAGATTTTCGAGGATCTGGCCCGCGTGGCCGGCGGCGCCATGAACACCCTGGCGGGCCTGCGGGGCGAGTTCGAGGCCCTCGCCCGCCAGCAGATGGAGCGCCTGTTGGCCGAGCTGGACCTGGTGCCGCGCGAGGAGTTCGACGCGGTGCAGGCGATGGCCGCCAAGGCCCGCGCCGAGCAGGAGGCGCTGGCCAAGCGCGTCGCCGCCCTGGAAGAGCAGCTCAAGAAGAAGCGTCCGGCGGCCGGCGCCACCGCCGGCAAGCCCGCCGCCGCCCGGCGGCGCCCAACCAAAAAGGCGACGCCGCGCCCGAAAACTACACCAAAGAGCTAGTATCCCTCCAAAGAGGTACGACCGCCCATATGTTGGTTGCCGCCGGCGACGACATACAATATCGCCTTGCTTAGGCCAGATTCTTTTGGTTAGGCTGCCGGTGTGGGCGCGGCGGCGCGGGGAGCTGCCGCCTCCGATTTTGCGGTTTTTGCCGAGGGAGGCGCTGGCATGACGTTTTCCGTCGTGTCCGAATTGGACACTCCCGCGAACCCCCTGGACCTTGTGGAGCAGTTCGTCACTGCCAACGACTGGCCGTTCGACCGGCGCAGCGAGCACGAGATGGCTGTCGAGGTGCCGGGTCGTTGGTGCGACTACAGCCTTTATTTCGCCTGGCGCGAGGAGGTCGGCGCCCTGCACCTGACCTGCGTGTTCGACATGAAGGTGCCGGGCTCGAAGCGGCCGGCGATTTTCGAGCTTCTGGCCCTGGTCAACGAGAAGATGTGGCTGGGCCATTTCGGCTTCTGGGGCGAGGAAGGGGTGCCGATGTACCGCCACGCGGTGCTGATGCGCGGCCCCGCCGCCACCACCGAGCAGATCGAGGATCTGCTGGAGATCGCCCTGGCCGAGTGCGAGCGGTTCTATCCCGCCTTCCAGTTCGTCATCTGGGGCGGCAAGACGGCCCCCGAGGCGGTGGCCGCCTCGCTGCTGGAATGCGTGGGCGAGGCGTGAGCCGCGTTCTCCTCGTCGGCTGCGGCAAGATGGGCGGCGCCCTGCTGGCCGGCTGGCTGGACCGGGGCATGGCCGCCGCCGACGTCTGCGTCGTCGAGCCGGGACCGGCGGCGGCGGAGTGGGCGGCGCGGGTGCGCGTGGTGGCGGGCGCCGATCAGGTTCCGGCCGATTTCGTTCCCGACGTGGTGATGCTGGCGGTGAAGCCGCAGGCGATGGCCGAGGTGGTGCCGCTGCACGCCGGGCGGCGGGGGGCGGTGTATCTGTCGATTGCCGCCGGCAAGCCACTGGCGTTTTTTGAATCGCTGCTGGGCGCGGCGGCGCCGGTGGTGCGGGCGATGCCCAACACCCCGGCGGCGGTGCGGCGCGGCATGACCGTCGCCATCGCCAGCGCCGCCGTCGATTCCCGGCAGCGCGACCTTTGCCACGGCCTCCTGGAGGCGGTGGGCGAGGTGGCCTGGATCGAGGACGAGGCGCTGATGGACGCCGTCACCGCCGTTTCCGGCAGCGGCCCGGCCTATGTCTTTCACCTCGTCGAGGCGCTCGCCGAGGCCGGACGCGACGCTGGCCTGCCCGCCGACCTGGCCATGCGCCTGGCCCGCGCCACCGTCGCCGGCGCCGGCGAGTTGCTGCACGCGGCCGCCGACGACGCCGCCACACTGCGCCGCAACGTCACCAGCCCCGGCGGCACCACGGCGGCGGCGCTGGAGGTGCTGATGGCCGAGGACGGGCTGCGCGCGCTGATGGCGCGGGCGGTGGCGGCGGCGGCGCGGCGCTCGCGCGAACTGGGCGGCTGACGCGACGGGTTTTGCGCTGGCGGCGTCGCCTCCTTACCTATAGGGCAGGGCAGGACGGACACGCGGGGCGCCGAGGCATGATCAAGAAAGCCGACATTCCCGACCACATCATCGACACCACCATGCGGCTGGCCGGCGAGCGTGGCTGGCGCGACCTCTCATTGGCCGAGATCGCCGCCGCCGCCGGGCTGCCGCTGACCGAGGTCTATGGGCACTTCGCCGGCAAGGACGCCATCCTCGCCGCCTATGTCGAGCGCCTGAACCGGGCGGTGCTGGCCGCCGATTATGACGAGGACGAGAACGCCCGCGACCGGTTGTTCGACGCCCTCATGCGCCGCTTCGAAGCGATGCAGCCGCAGCGGCGGGCCGTCCGCGCCGTCCTTGCGGAGTCGCCGCGCGACCCCCTGGCGCTGCTGGCCGGCGGGCCGCGTTTCTTGCGCGGCATGGCCCTGGTGCTGGAAGCGGCGGGCCTCAGCACCACCGGCCTGCGCGGCCTGGCGCGGGTGCAGGCGATGGCGGCCGTCTACGCCTATGCGCTGCGCGCTTGGCTGGCCGACGATTCCCCCGACATGGCCAAGACGATGGCGGCGGTGGACACCGCCCTGGCGCGCGCCGAAACGGTGGCGCGGCTGTGCGCCGGGCCGCGGCGGGCGCGCGACCGAGGCGAAGCCCCGCCGCCGGCACCGGCGCCGGAAGCGGGCTGAGTGTTGCAGTGCACAAAAAACCATTGACGCGCCCGGCGTCCTCCCCTACCTTTGTTGCAGTGCAACATAACGCCTGATGTGGAGTTGAGTCATGACCAAGGCCGCCGACAGCTTTGCCTTCGATTTCGGCAGATATTTCCAGGACTACGCGGTGCCCAGCGTCGACGTGGAGGCGCTGCTGGCGAGCCAGCGTCGCAATGTCGCGACCCTGACCGCCGCCAACAAGGTCGCCTATGAGGGCGCGCAGGCGGTGATGCAGCGCCAGGGCGAGATCGTGCGCCAGATGATCGACGAGAGCACCAAGGCCATGCGCCAGTTCGTCGCCGCCGGCACGCCCCAGGACAAGGCCGCCCAGCAGGCGGAGTTCACCAAGACCGCCTATGAGCACGGCGTCGCCAATGCCCGCGAACTCGGCGAGTTGGTCACGCGCTGCAACACCGAGGCCTTCGACCTCTTGAACGCGCGCTTCGCGCAGTTCCTGGACGAGGTGCAGGAGCAGGTCTCCAGCGTCGGCCGCCGCTGACGCCGCGCCGGCATCGGCAGACCGCGACGGCCGGCCCTTGGGCCGGCCGTCGGCGTTTAAGGGCCCTGGACGGCCGCCTGCCGCTCTCGTACCGTGGCGCCAACACAGGTGACAGGTGACGCATGGCAAACGAGGATCCGGCCGCGCCGCCGATCGACTGGGCCGCCTTCCGGGCGGTGGAGGTGCGCGTCGGCACCGTGGTGGCGGCCGAGCCGTTTCCCGAGGCCCGGCGCCCGGCGCTGAAGCTGCGGGTGGATTTCGGCCCCGGCATCGGCGAGCGCAAGACCTCGGCGCAGATCACCGCCCGCTATCGCCCCGAGGAGGTCGTCGGACGGCAGGTGGTGGCGGTGGTGAACTTCCCGCCCAAGCAGATCGGCCCGTTCATGTCCGAGGTTCTGGTTCTCGGCGTGCCCGACGCCGAGGGCGAGGTGGTGCTGCTGGGGCCGGAGCGGCCGGTTCCCGACGGCGGCCGCATGTATTGAGGCGGCGGCGATGGAACTTTGTGCGTTGATTTCCTGTCTTTCCTGGAACGATGGTCCGGCGCTCCGCGCGAAGGTGGCGGAGCGGACGGTTGATCATGTGTGTCTGGGCTGCGGGAAAGCGGACAACGATGGCGGATAACGAAACGCGGGCGGCCAAGGACGGCCGCCGGGGCGGTCGCGCGTGGGGCGGCCTGGTGCTGGTGGCCCTGCTGGTGGTGGCGGTCGGCCTGGGCGTGCTGATGTTCGGCGGCACCGACGCCCAGGGGGTGCCGGGCTTCGACGCGGTCGAGCGCCGAGCGCTGCTGCCGGAGTTGCGCGGCCGCGCCGACGAGGTGGCGGCGGTGACCATCCAGGGCGGCGCCGGCAGTTTCATGCTGCAACGCGGGGAGGACGCCTGGCGCCTGCGCGAGCTGGGCGGCTATCCGGCCCGGGCCGGGGCGGCGGAGGAACTCCTCAGCCGCCTGACCGGCCTCGAAGCCGTGTATGTCTCGGAATCGCGGCAGCCCGATTATCAGGCCCTCCGGGTCGCCGATCCCGGCGCCGAGTCGGGCGCCGGCGTCGGGGTGACGCTGCATGACGGCAGCGGCGACGAGATGGGCCGCGTCATCGTCGGCGACCGCCTGGCGACCCCCGGCGGCCAGGTGCTGACCAACACCGTGGTGCGCCAGGATGACGACCCCCGCGCCTGGCTGGTGGACGCCGATTTCCAGGTGTCGGGGGAGATGGACGCCTGGGCCGACACCCGCATCCTCAACGCCCGGCGCGCCGACGTGCGACGGGTGGCGGTGACGGCTCCCGACGGCAACACGCTGGCGGCGCAACGCCAGACGGCGCAGGACGCCTTCCAGATCACCGAGCGCGGCGACCGCTCGCAGGCGGAGGCACTGGCGGCGGTGGAAATGATGGCCTCGGCCCTGGAGCATCTGACCTTCGAGGGGGTGCGCGCCGTCGAGGAGGTGCCGCTGGAGGGCGATGTGTGGCAGGCGGAAATCGCCGTCGCCGACGGCCTCGTCCATCGCGCCTCTCTTTACGAGACCAACGGCACCTTCTGGGCGACCTTCGCCGCCGAGGCCGAGGGCGACGCCGAGGCGGCCAGCCGTGCCGAGGCGTTCAACGCCCGCCACCAGGGCTGGGCCTACCGGCTGCCGGCCTATGCCGGCGAACGGTTCATCGGCCGCGCGGTGGCGGCCCGCCAGGAACAATAGCGGCGGCACGAAAAAATGGCCGCGGGCACGGCGCCCGCGGCCAATGTCAGAGGGCGGGAGGAAGAGCCCTACTGCGCGTCCTGCATGTATTGCGACACCTTCTCGGCGATCTGCTGGTCGCTTTGCGCCGCTTGGTAGATGGTGTTGTAGTCCTGCACCGACAGGCCCTGCTCCTGGACCGCCGACACCATCTCCTCCATCGCCTCCTCGCGGACGGTGTTCTGTTCCTCGGGCGTTTCTGCCTCTTCCAGGCGCGGCTGGAAATCGCGGCTGATGTCGCGCACCTGCAGCGCCGCCAGCGCGTAGGAGCGCAGATCGTCGTCGCTGAAGTTCATCTGCTGCTGCTGCTGCGGAGCCTGCTGGGCCTGGGCCGGCGCCCAAGCCATGCCGAGGGCGAGGGCAAAAGCGGCGGCGTAGATCGGAAGTCGTGGCATGTTCATGGATCACCTTGCAACCGTGGTCAAAGTCGATGCGGAGGCACCCGCCGTGGCGGCGCGCCCCATAGAAGACAAGCGGTGTGGCCGTAAAGTTCCGTACCGTGTTTGGATTTCCTGATTTCGCGCGTTAGCCTGGGCATCGCGCGGCTTGGCGCGCACGCGGCCGGAACTTTTGCCGCGCCCGACCTGTCGAAAAGGAAGTTGTTGTGACGACGGAGGATTCGGTGGACGAGGTCAAATGGCTCATCGCGCGCGAGATCCCGCGGTTGCGCCGCTATGCGACCGCGCTGGTCGGCGATGCCGCCGCCGCCGACGACCTCGTCCAGGACTGCCTGGAGCGCGCCCTGCGCAAGCGGCATCTGTGGACGCGCCGCGGCAGTGTGCGCAACTGGCTGTATCGCATCCTCTACAATGTCTTTGTCAATCAGGGGCACCGGCGCCGGCGCGTCCGGCTCCAGGTGCAGTTGGAGGACGCTCCCGGCGCGATGGCGCAGGCGCCGCGCCAGGACCAGGGCCTCATTTGCGACGATATCGCCGCGGCCATGGACCGCCTGCCCGAGGACCAGCGCGCTGCCATCGTGCTGACGGCGCTGGAGGGGCTGTCCTACGAGGAGGCGGCGGCGGTGCTGGGCATCCGCATCGGCACCCTGCGCTCGCGCCTGTCGCGCGGGCGTGAAAAACTGCGCGCGCTTTACACCGGCCACGATTCCCGCGTGGCCCTGCGACGGGTGAAATAGCCATGCCGCACGCCATCGACGACCGTGACCTGCTCGCCTTCGCGGACGGACTGTTGGGCCGCGACCCCGTCCGCCGGGAACTGGTGGAGGCCTATCTGGAAGCGAATCCCGACGACGCCGAGCGCGTTGCCGCTTATCGCGGCCAGACCGAGGCGCTGCACCGCCGCTATGGCAGCATCGTCCACGAACCGGTGCCGGCGCGACTGACGGCGCCGCTGGAACGGCGTCGCGGCGGCGGCGCCGGCTGGCGCCGGGCGGCGGCGGCGGTGCTGCTGTCGGCGGCGGCGGCGGGCGGCGGCTGGCTGGCGGGGCAGTGGCAGGACGACGACCCCGCCTGGAGCCTGCACGCCTTTCTCGACGAAACCCACCGCGCCTATACCCAGGCGGCGGCGGGCGGGGTGGACGCCCCGCCCCCGGCGGCGGCCGGCGGCCCCCTCACCTGGCGGTCGGTGAGCCTGATGGCGCCGGACCTGGGGCCGCTGGGCTATCGGCTGGTGGACAAGCGGGCCGGCGACGGGCCCGACGGCACCGAGATGGCGCGGCTGACCTACGACGCCGGCGACGGCCGGCGCTTTACACTGTTCCTGCGGCCGCGCTGGCGCGATAGCAGCGCCCCCATCCGCCTGTCGCAGGACGGCGAGGTCTCTTACGCCTACTGGCTGGACGGGCCGCTGGCCTCGGCCGTCGCCTCCCGCCTGCCGCCGTCCGAGACGCTGGCGGTGGCCCAGGCGGTGCGCGACGCCATGCGCCCGCCCGCCCCGGCGGCGCCGCGCCCGGTGGCGCCGACGCCGTTGCTGCCGGCGGCGGACGACCCGGCGCCGGCGGCGCAGCCGGCGCAGGCCTCGGTGGCGGTGGAGGGCGTCGTCGCCAATTGAGCCCCGGTGCCGCCGGTCTTGGGGGATGATTAACCCTTGTCGGTCACCATCCCCCGCCTGACTGGCAGGTGGAGAGGCCCGGTGCGGATCATGGTGGTGGCGGCCGACGTGCTGCTGGGCACGGCGCTGACAATGTATCTGGAGGAGGCGGGCCACGCCGTCGTACTTGCCGAGGGTCCGGATCAGGCCACGCGGCTGCTGGCCGACGAGCCGCCCCAGCTGGCGGTGGTGGACGGCAGCCCCGCGACGGTGGCCGAGGCCGTGATCGCCGGCCTGCGGCAACGGCGGATCGGGGTCATCCTGCTCACCGACGACGCCGCCGGCACCGACGACGCGACCGAATCGCCGCTGCGCCTCGAAAAACCCTTCGAGCCCCGCCGGCTGGCGGCGGCGGTGGCGGAACTGGCCGGCAGCATGTGCGCGTGACCGGCCTTGGGCCGAGGACGCGCTAGGCGCAGGCCGCCGCGGCCTGGGGCGGCGCGGGCGCCGGGCGCGCGGGATCGGGCCGCGTCTGCTGGGCGTAGTCGCTGACGCGGGCGGAAATCTCCAGCGAGGCTTCGACGACGGCCGCCTCGTGGGCGAAGGTCCGCCCCAGCACCAGCACCACCTTGTCGAGGAGTTCGATGTCGCGGCCGTGCGGCTTGGCGGCGTCGGCGGCCAGGCGCGCGCAGATGCCCACCAGCGACAGCGCCACCTCGGCCACATGGGCGTAGCGCGATCCGCGCAGCCGCCGCGCCAGGTCGGTGGCCATGCGCTCCAGGCGATTCAACTCGCCCACCACCTCGACAAGGCTGCCGCTCTCGTCATAGACCTCGCGCAGGCGCGGGACGCACTGCTCCAGTTCGGTGACGTAGCGGTCGGCCTTCTCGGCGTTGATGCGCGCCGCCACCGTGTCGATGAGGCGCTTCAAGGTGAGGTTGTCGGTGGTGGACAGCGCCTTGCTTTGCAGGATGTTCGGCACCTCGATCAACGGCAGGCGCTGCCCGGCGTCGCGCGCCTGCTGGCGCCGGTCGGGGCCGATATAGTCGCGCGTCACCACGAATGGCTTGCGTTCGCGCGCCAGTGTCTTGATGCGGTCGACCAGCGCCGCCGGCGCCACCGGCTTGACCACGACGTCGTCGACGCCGGCGTCGACCAGCCGCCGCACGGCCGCCGCCTCCGGCACCGCCAGCAGCGCGATCACCACCAGGAACGGGTTGTCGCCCAGCATCGTGTGGCGCACGTCGCGCACCAGGTCGCAGACGTCGCCGCCGGGAAGGGCGCTGTCGACGATCAGCAGGTCGACACGTCCGGCGCCCACGAAATCGGCCACGTCGGCAAGCTCGGCGACGTCAAGAACCGTCCTGAAGCCGGCGCCGAACAAGGCGTCCAGATAGCGCCGCCGCGCCGCCGTGTCCGGCTTTGCCAGCAGCACCCGCACCCTCTCGAAACCCATAGCCGCCATTCTTCCGCCTCCCCCAAGGGAAAAGTGCCGCGCATCCTTTTTTTGCGATTATCAGCAAAGGGGCGGAGGCGTGTCGACAAAAATAAGTAATTGTGAAGATGGGGCTTAAAGTAACTTTATTTACCTAAAATTCGATCCTTATTGCCCTATTCCGCGTTCTCGCGGCGCCGGGTGTAGTCGATGACGCGCTCGGAAATCTTCAGCGCCGTGTCGACGGTGGTGCGGTCGTCGCTGTACAGGCGGTCGAAGGTCTGCGAGATCTTTGCCAGCAGTTCCAGGTCGCGCGGGTGCGGCTGCTCGAAGCGTTCGAGGATGCGCTCGACCACGCCCTTCAGCGACAGCGCCATCTCGGCGACATGGGCAAACGCCGTCGAGCGCAGCCGCAGCGCCAGATCCTCGCCGATGCCGATGAGCCGGCGCAACTGGGCGTCGGTGGCGGACGGGTCGAGCTCGTCGTCGCGGTAGGCGGCCAGGATGCGCTCGACCAGCCAACTGATCTGCACGACGTGGCGCTCGGATTTTTCCTCGTTGATGCGGCTGGCGGCCTCGTCGATCAGGCGCTGCATGGTGCCGGGATCGGTGTTGGCGACCGCCTTGCTGTGCAGCACGTTGGGCACCTCGATCAGTGGCGCCGACTTCGCCGCCTCGGGGCGGGCCTGGCGGCGGCGGTCGGGGCCGATATAGTCGTGCGTGACCACGAAGGGCTTGCGCCCGCGCGCCAGCATTTTCAGGCGACCCAGCAGCACGTCGACGCTGAACGGCTTGACGACGATGTCGTCGACGCCGGATTCGACGATGCGCCGGATGGTGTCGCGCTCGGTGTCCGAGGTCATCGCCACCGCGATCAGGAAGGGGTTGGGGCCCAGCTTGTGGTGGCGGACCTGATGGACCAGGTCGCACATGTCGCCGCCGGGCAGGGCGGTGTCGCACATCAGCACGTCGCATTCGCCGCGTTCGACCGCCTGCGCGACGACGGTGAAGTCCGAGGTGTCGAGAACCTCGCGGAAGCCCTGGCCGAACAGGCTGCTCTTCAGGCTGGTGCGCACATTGGGGTTCGGCTCGCCCAGCACCAGCCGCACGCCATCGAACTTATAATCCGCCATCGGCCCCGATCCGCCACAATGAAGTTGCGTCCAGCACATACAGCGCCCGGCCCGCGGGTTCGAAGCGCAGCGCCCGTGGCGACGCCAGCCCCAGGAATTCGTTGGCGAACACCCGCACGTCGCCGCTGCCGGTGTCGAGCATCAGGACACGGCCGCCGTCGGCTTCGGCAATGAAGGCGATGTCCGGCTCGCCGAAGACGCCGGCGGTGGCGAAGTCGAAGCCGGCGACGCCCTCGACGACCAGCACCCGCAGGCCGCCAAGGGCGACGGCGCGGGCCTCGCCCACGGTCGGACGCGGCGGCGGCCGACGCTCCGCGCCCCGCGCCCGCGGCCTTTCGGCGGCATAGAGGGTGCCGTCGGCGGCGAAGCGCATCGCCACCGGCGCCAGATCGTCGGCCGCGACCACCGCCGGGGGGCCGTCGGGCGGCAGGCGGAGGATGGCGTTGCAGGGGCCCGCCGCCCCCGGTTGCGCCTCGCCCGACAGCACCGTCAGGCAGTCGGCCTCGGCCCGGAGGTGCGTATAGACGGCGCCGTCGGGGCCGACGGCGGAGGCGCCCAGGCGGGCCTCGCCGTCGCGGGGGGCGAAGAGCAGTTCGGGCGCCCCCCCGGCATCGGGCAGGCGCAGCACGGCGTCGCCCTGGGGCGAGGACTGGGTGACGACGAAGCCGCCCGGCCCGTAATCGAGGCCGTGCCAGCGGGCCCCGGGCTCGGAGACATGCGCCACCGCGCGCCCGCCCTCGGCGTCGAGGCGCAGCAGGCGCGGCGCCCGGCCGTCGCCGCCGCCCTCGAGCACATGCAGGCGGCCCCGGGAATCGAAGGCCAGCCCGGCGGGGGCGTGGAGGCCGTCAACCAGACGCTCGGCGGCGAAGCCCGCCGGCAGCGCCGCCGGCGCCGCCCTCTCCGGCGGCGCCTCGGGTCGGGGCGGGGCCTCGGCCTCGGGCGACGGCGCGGCGGCGGGCGCCACCGTCGCCACCGGCCGGGGATCGCCCCGGGAGCGGCCCTCGCAGGCGCCGAGGCCGGCAAGCGCCAGGGCCAGCACCGTCACGGCGAAGGCGCCGGGCCGTGCGAACACGCTGCCCTTGTGCATACTCTCCTCCTGCGCCATTCATGCATCCGTCATAGGTCGATTGTAGCGCGCGAAACCAGCCGGTCCAGCCGCAGCCTGTGGCGGCGGTCGGTCAGGCGCAGCGCCCCGCCGGTCACCGCCGTCACCGCGCCCAGCCCGGTGCCGCCGGCGATGAGGAACATGATCAGCACCTGGTACTTGACCGCTTCCACCGGCGCCACCCCCGCCAGGATCTGCCCGGTCATCATCCCCGGCAGCGAAACGATGCCCGCCGCCGACATGGCGTTGACGATGGGCATGAGCGCGCTGCGCAGGGCGGCGCGCATCAACGGGCGCATCGCCTGGGCGCGCGTGCAGCCCAGCGCCAGCCGCGCCTCGATGGCGGCGCGGCGGCCGTTCACCCCCTCGGCCAGGGTGTGCAGGCCCAGGCTGATGCCGTTCATGGTGTTCCCCAGCACCATGCCCAGCAGCGGCAGCGCATAGCGGGGGTCGTACCAGGGGTCTGGCCGCACCTGCGTCGTCAGCGCCAGCACCGTCACCGCCCCGGCGGCGACCATCATGCAGCCGGTGCCCAGGCCATAGGACCACCAGCCCTTCAGGCGCCGCTCCTGTCGGGCCATGATCTCGCGGCCGGCGAACAGGATCATCACCAGCGCCGCCAGCCCCGTCCACAGCGGCGACACCAGCGCGAACAGCGTCGTCAGCACCAGCCCCACCAGCGCAAGCTGCGCCACCATCCGCGCCGCCGACAGCAGCAGGCGTCGCTCCAGCCCCAGATGCAGGGCCAGGGACAGCGCGGCGTTGATCAGCAGCAGCAGCGAGGCGAGCGCCAGATCGGCGTAGTCGAGGCGGATGTAGTTCATTCCGGCGCCCGTTCCTCCCGCACGCGGCCGTCGGCGACCAGCAGGCGGCGGCGCGCCACCCGCCGGAGTTGCTCGCGGTCGTGGCTGGCCCACAGGACGATCAGGCCGTCCTGCCGCTTCGCCGCCACCAACGCCTCCACCGCCTCGGTGCTGGCGGGGTCGAGGGCGGCGGTGGGCTCGTCGAGCAGCAGCACGCGCGGCGGCGTCTCCAGCGCCCGCAGCAGGGCCAGGCGCTGTCGTTCCCCGGTGGACAGTTCGATCACCGGGCGCTCGCCGATCTCGGCCGGCAGCCCCAGCTCCGCCGCCGCGGCGGCCTGACCCGGCCAGTCGGTGAAATGCTCGGCGACGGTCTCGGCCCACCAGCCGGGTTCGGCGGCGACGAAGCGCACCCGCCGCCGCCACGCCGGCGCCGGCATGGCGTCGCGGTCCTCTTCGCCCAGAACCACCCGGCCGTCGTTGGGGTCGAGGTCGGCGATGGCCCGCAGCAGCACCGTCTTGCCCGATCCCGACGGCCCCTGAACGCCCAGGCATTCACCGGGCGCCACCGCGAACTCGACCGGCGCCAGATTCAGCGGCCGCAGGCCATGCACTTCCAGCGTCGAGGCCGGGGCGGGAGAAGGTGGTGGCGTGGTCATCGTTCGGGACCATAGCACCGCGCCGCAGGCGCGGACAGCGGTCAGCGGGGCGGGCCGAAGGGGGGCTCGGGCTCCCAGCCGTTTTCCCCCACCAGGGGCACGAAGGCCACGGGGCCGAGATCGGCCTCGGCGAAATCGGCCTCGGCGATGCGGGTGATCCGCAGCAGCGTCTGCATGGTGCGGGCGGCGCCGATGGGGATGACCAGCCGCCCGCCGACGGCCAGTTGCCGGCGCAGCGCCGCGGGGACGCGCGGGCCGCCGGCGGTGACGACGATGGCGTCGAAGGGCGCCGCCGGGGGCCAGCCGCGGGTGCCGTCGCCGACATGCACCCGCACATTGTCGCAACCCTGCCGCCGCAGCCGCTCGCGGGCGTCGGCGGCCAGCGGCGCCAGCCGCTCGACGCTGTGCACCTCGGCGGCCAGATGCGCCAGCACGGCGGCGCCGTACCCCGAGCCGGTGCCGACCTCCAGCACCCGGTCGCCGGCGGCGATCGTCGCCGCCTCGGCCATCAGCGCGACGATATAGGGCTGCGAGATGGTCTGCCCCTCGCCCAGCGGCAGGGCGCCGTCGTCATAGGCGCGCCCGCGCAGGTCGTCGGGGACGAAGGCCTCGCGCCGCACCGCCCGCATGGCCGCCAGCACCCGCGCGTCGGCAATGCCCCGCGCCGCCAGTTGCCGGGTCACCATGTCCTCGCGCGCCTGGTCGAAATCGGTCATGGCCCCCCGTCAACAGTTGCCGGTGTCGGGGGTTCGGTCCGCGGCCAGGTCGCGCAGCCGCGCCAGACAGGCGGCGCGGTCGGGGCGGTAGTCGCGCGCCTCCCACCAGTCCTCGACACGGCGCAGCAGATCGCCCACGCGCGGGCCCGGCGGCACCCCCAGGTCGAGCACGTCGCGGCCCTTCACCGGCAGGGCCACCGGCGTCCAGGCGTCGGCCTCGGCCAGCAGCGCCGCCCAGTCCTCCGACGTCCAGGGACCGTCGCGCGGCGCGCTGGCGCGGTCGCCGGCCCAGCCCAGCAGCACCAGGTCGCGAAAGCCCTCCGCCCCCAGGCGCCGCAGCAGGCGCCGGCGCTGCCGGCGGTCCATGTGCGGCGCGGGCGCCGCCGCCGGTGCCGCCAGCGTCACCAGGCGCTCCGTCTGGCGGTTCGACAACCGCAGCCGCGCGGCGACGGCGGCGGCGCCGTCGGCGTCGGTCTCCAGCACCGCCGCCAGCCGGCGCAGGGCGTCGGGGTGCAGGCCCTCGCGGCGCAGGCCGCGCGATTCCAGCCAGGCAAGCTGCCGCAGGCGGCCGAAGTCGCCGGCCTCGGGCAGCACATGCTCCAGAATGCGCTCGCCGTACATCAGGCGCAGCACCGAGGCGGGGTCCGGCGCCGCCAGCAGGCGCAGCATCTCGCCGCTGACCCGCTCGCCCGACAGCGTCGGCAACGCCGGCGCCATCGCCCGGCAGGCGGCCAGGGCGTCGCGGTCGACCGGCGGGCGGCCGTAATAGGCATAGAAGCGGAAGAAGCGCAGCAGGCGCAGCACATCCTCGCGGATGCGTTCGCGGGCGTCGCCGACGAAGCGGATGCACCCGGCGCCCAAGTCCTGTAGCCCCTCGAAGGGGTCGTAGATCCAGCCGTCCGGGGTCAGGAACATGGCGTTGATGGTGAAGTCGCGCCGGGCGGCGTCGGCGGCCCAGTCGTCGGTGAACTCGACGCGGGCGTGGCGGCCGAAGGTCTCGACGTCGCGGCGCAGGGTGGTGATCTCGAAATGCGCCGCCTCGACGACGGCGGTGACGGTGCCGTGGGCGATGCCGGTGGGAATGGCGTGAACGCCGGCGCGCTCCAGCAGTTCGACGACGCGCTCGGGCGGGTCGTGGGTGGCGATGTCGATGTCCCGGATCGGCCGCTTCAGCACCGCGTCGCGCACGCAGCCGCCGACAAAGCGCACATCCGCCCCGTCGGCGGTCAGCGCGGCGATGACGCGGCGCGTGCGCGGGTCGGTCATCCAGGGCTGCGGCGCGATCTGGCCGACCGGCGCCAGGCTCATTCGAACCGGCCGGGGACGGTCCGGCCCTCTTCGTCGACATAGGCGGGCACGTAGGTGCGCCCGGTGCCGGCGCCGCCCGACATGAACACCGCCCCGGTGACCAGGAAGGCCAGCACCAGGCCGGCGGCCAGCAGCCAGGTCCAGGGGACGTCCTGAAGTTCCGGCCCTTCGGCGGCGCGGCGGCGGCGCGCCCACAGCGCCCAGGCCAGATAGACCGCCGTCGGCAGCAACAGGGGCAGGATCCAGGTCAGCAGAATGCGGATCATGGCCGCAGCCGTTCGCACAGGTTCACCAGCATTCCCGCCGTCGCACCCCAGATATAGCGGCTGCCGTAGGGCAGCGCGTAGGTCACCCGCAGGCGCCCGTCGACGACGCGGCGCTGGCAGCGGCGGTTGGCGGGGTCGAGAACGAAGGCCAGCGGCACCTCGAATACGTCGGCAACCTCGAAAGGGTCGGGCACCAGGCTCAGCGGCGCAGCGGTGACGCCGACGATGGGAGTGACGTGAAAGCCGGTGACGGTGACATAGGCATCCAGCCGCCCGATCAACTCAACCGCCGCGCGCGGCAGGCCGATCTCCTCCTCGGTCTCGCGCAGGGCGGCGGCGACGGCATCGGCGTCGCCCGGCTCCAGCCGGCCGCCGGGGAAGCAGACCTGGCCGGCGTGGTTGGTCAGGTGGGCGGCGCGCTCGGTCAGCAGCACGCTGAGGCCCTCCGGCCGTTCGACCAGCGGCACCAGCACCGCCGCCGGGGTCAGGGGCCGCGCCGGCGGGCGCGCGTCGTCGCCGCGCAGCGGGTCGCGCCGCTCGCGGGCCAGCGCCGCCGCAACCGCCGCGCGCGTCAGTCCGGCCGGCCCATCGGAAAGAAGGTGCCGTTGCTCCATACGCCGTACGTTGCTTGCCCGTCCATCTTTTCTTCAAAGCCGTGCGCTACCAATTCATAGTAGACTGCACGGGTGAGCCGCGCTTCAAGACCATCCCGCACAGTCACGTAGGGCAGGGGGCAGCCGGTTTCGGGGTCGTGACGGATTTTCAGCGGATGCTTGGCGTCGAGGGTGACCAACTCGTCCACATTGGTGCGGAACGAGACCACCGCCTCGCGACCGGCGCCGTTGACGAACATTTCCACCGCCAGGAAGGGCGCGTCGTCGACCTCGATGCGCCCGGCCTCGAACGGCGTCACCAGCCAGAACGTGCCGTCCGCCCGGCGCTCCAGCAGGCCGGCGAACAGGCAGACCATTTCCTTGCGGTCGATGGGGGAGTTCCGGTAGTGCCACACCCCGTTGCGGTCGATGCGGATGTCGAACGTTCCGCAGTCGGGGCCGTTAACCTCGACGAGGGGGTCGGCCGTGGAATGGTTGGCTGGATCTCTCGAAGACACCGCGACTGCCACCTGCTGTTGTCCTGGTCCCACAAAGTGATGGAGAGGCGAAGGTGACTGCCCCTTCCGGTGCCGCCGCGAACCCGTCCCCCTCTTCCGACGTGGTTCGGGAGGCTGAACGCTTCAACCGACGTCTTGCCGAAGCGCGCGAAAGCCTTGGTCGCGTCATCTTCGGCCAGACGGAAGTGATAGATGAAACTCTTATCACTTTGCTGGCGGGTGGTCACGCCCTCCTCATCGGCGCGCCGGGGCTGGCCAAGACGCGGCTGGTGCAGAGCCTGGGCGAGGTGCTGGGGCTGGACGACAAGCGCGTGCAGTTCACCCCCGATCTGATGCCCGCCGACATCCTGGGCTCGGAGGTTCTGGAGGAGTCCGGCGGCGGCCAGCGCGCCTTCCGCTTCATCCGCGGGCCGGTGTTCTGCCAGCTTCTGATGGCCGACGAGATCAACCGCGCCAGCCCCCGCACGCAGTCGGCGCTGCTGCAGGCCATGCAGGAACGCCGGGTCAGCGTCGCCGGCCATTACCACGATCTGCCGACGCCCTTCCACGTCCTCGCCACCCAGAATCCCATCGAGCAGGAGGGCACTTATCCGCTGCCCGAGGCGCAGCTCGACCGTTTCCTGCTTCAGGTCGACGTCGGCTATCCCGACCTGGAGGCGGAGCGGCGGATGCTGCTGGCGACGACGGGGGTGGCCGAGGACCGCCCCGTGCAGGCGATGACCCCCGACGACCTGCTCGCCGCCCAGCGCCTGGTGCGCACGATCCCGGTGGGCGAGGCGGTGGTCGCCGCCATCCTGGCGATGGTGCGCGCCGGCCGTCCCGCCGCCTCCGAACTGGACGAGGTGCGCCGGCACGTCGCCTGGGGGCCGGGGCCGCGCGCCAGCCAGGCGCTGATGCTGGCGATTCGGGCGCGGGCGCTGCTGGACGGGCGGCTGTCGCCGTCGCTGGACGACGTCGTCGCCCTGGCGCGGCCGGTGCTGCGCCACCGCATGGCGCTGAATTTCGCCGCCCGTGCCGAGGGCGTGACCATCGAGGCCATCATCGACCGCCTGTGCGGGGTGATCGCCTGAGATGCGGGAACGCAGCGAGGCCCTGCGCGCGCGCCACGAATCGGAAGAGCTGGCGGCACGTCTGCCGCCGCTGCTGGTCGAGGCCGAGCGCGTGGCGGCGACGGTGGTCCCCGGCACCCACGGGCGCCGGCGGGTGGGGTCGGGCGATTCCTTCTGGCAGTTTCGCCGCTATCAGCCCGGCGACCCGGTGGGGATGATCGACTGGCGGCAGTCGGCCAAGGCCGACCCGCTGTTCATCCGCGAGAAGGAGTGGACGGCGGCGCAGTCGGTGTGGCTGTGGCCGGACTCATCGCCCAGCATGGCCTACCGCTCCGACCGCAACCTCCCCGAAAAGGGCGAGCGCGCGACGGTGTTGCTGCTGGCCCTGGCGCTGCTGCTGGTCGGCGGCGGCGAGAAGGTGGCGCTGTTGGGCGCCGGCCAGCGGCCGATGACCGGCGGCGGCGCCATCGGCCGCCTGACCGAGGCGCTGCTGCGCGGCGGCGTTGACCCGGCGAGCCTGCCGCCACCGGCGCCGCTGCCCCGTCACGCCCAGGTGGTGCTGCTGGGCGATTTCCTGGCGCCGCTGGACGAATTGGAGGCGGCGCTGAAGCATCTGGCCGGCGGCGGTGCCGTCGGTCACATCGTGCAGATTCTCGACCCCGCCGAGGAGGCGCTGCCCTTCGCCGGGCGGGTGCTGTTCGCCGGGCTGGAGGGCGAGGGCCGTCACCTTGTCGGCCGCGCCGAGGACGTGCGCGACGAATATGTGGCGCGCCTGGCCGCGCACCGCGACGGCCTCGCGGCGCTGGCGCGCGGGTTGGGCTGGAGCTTCACCCTGCACCACACCGACACCCCGCCGCAGGCGGCCCTGCTCGCCCTGCACGCCACCCTGAGCGGACAGTTCCGGCGATGAATCTGACCGCCCTCAGCTTTCTGGCCCCGTGGGCGCTGGGCGCCGCGCTCGCCCTGCCGGTGCTGTGGTGGCTGCTGCGGGTGACGCCGCCGGCCCCGCGCGAGGTGCGCTTCCCGGCCATCCGCCTGCTGCTGGGGCTGGGGGCGCGCGAGGAGACGCCGGCGAAGACGCCGTTGTGGCTGGTGCTGCTGCGGATGCTGGTGGCGGTGCTGGTGATTCTGGGCGTTGCCCATCCGGTGCTGGACGCGCCGACGGCGGCCCGCGACCAGCGCCCGCTGCTGCTGGTGGTGGACGACGGCTGGGCCGCCGCCGCCGACTGGCCGGAGCGGCGCGCCCGCCTGGAGACGCTGTTGGACGCGGCGGCGCGCGGCGGGCGCCGGGTGATGCTGCTGCCGACGGCGCCGCCGGCCGATGGCGGCAACGTCGCCGTCAGCGCGATGATGACCGCCGACCAGGCGCGCTCGCTGCTGCCGTCGCTGGAGCCCAAGCCCTGGCCGGTGGACCGCGCCGCCGCCGAGGCCGCGCTGCGCGGCGCCGGCCGCGGCGGCGGGATGCAGGTGGTGTGGCTGACCGACGGCGTCGCCGGCGCCGGCGCCGACGGGCTGGCGCGGCAGCTGCAAATTCTGGGCCGCGTCGAGGCGCTGGTGCCGCCGCCGGCGCGGCTGCCGAAGCAGTTGCTGCCGCCGGCCGCCGATGCCGCGGGCCTTGCGCCGGTGGTGCGCCGGGTGTCGGCGGCGGCGGAGGAGACGGTGACGGTACGGGCGCTGGACGCGGCCGGACGGGTGCTGGAGCGCCGCCAGGTCCGCCTGCCGGCGGGCGAGCGGGCGACGGCGGCGGCGATCGGCCTGCCCACCGAATTGCGCAACCGGGTGGCGCGCCTGGACCTGGCCGAGGCGACGACGGCGGCCGGGGTGGCGCTGGTCGACGAGGGTGCGCGGCGTCGGCCGGTGGGGCTGGTGACCGCCGGCGCGGCGCCGGGCACGCCGCTGCTGGACCCGCTGCACTATGTCGGCCGCGCCCTTGCCCCCTTCGCGGAGGTGCGGCGGGCGCCGGTCGGCGAGCTTCTGCGCCGGCCGCTGGCCGTGGCGGTGCTGCCCGAGACGGTGAGCCTGGGGGCCGACGAGCGCGCCCGCCTGCGCGATTGGATCGAGGCCGGCGGCACGCTGCTGCGCTTTGCGGGCCCCAGCCTGGCCGACGCACCCGACGATCTGCTGCCGGTGCGGCTGCGCGCCGGTGGCCGCACCCTGGGCGGCGCGCTGTCCTGGACGGAACCGGCGGGGCTGGCGCCGTTCCCGGCCGACAAACCCTTCGCCGGCCTCGATGTGCCGGACGACGTGCGCGTCGAGGCGCAGGTGCTGGCCGAGCCGGAGTTGGGGCTGGACGAGAAGACCTGGGCGCGGCTGGCCGACGGCACTCCCCTGGTCACCGCCGACCGCCTGGGGCGGGGGCGCATCGTGCTGGTGCACACCACCGCCACCCCGGCCTGGGGCGACCTGGCGCTGTCGCGTTTGTTCGTCGACCTCTTGCGCCGGGTGGTGCTGGTCAGCGAGGGGGTGCGCGCCGAATCGGGCGATGCTCCGCTGCCGCCGCTGGAACTGCTGGACGCCTTCGGGGCGGCGCGGGCGCCGGGGGGCGTCGCCGCGCCGCTGCCCGCCGCCGGGGACGAGCGCCCGGCGCCGGGGCCGCGCCATCCGCCGGGCTTCTATGGCAGCGAGGCGGCGCGGCATGCCTTCAACCTGGCGCCGGCGCTGCCGCCCCCGGCGCCGCTGACGCTGCCGCGGGGGGTGACGATGGCCGCCTATGACACCGTGCCCCACAGCCTGGATCTGCGGCCGTGGCTGCTGGCGGCGGCGCTGGCGCTGGCGGTGGTCGACCTGGCCATCGCCCTGGCGCTGCGCGGCGTGGTGGGGCGGCGCCCCGCCACCGCCGCCGGTTTGGGGCTGCTGGCGCTGATCGGCGTGGCGCCGGAGCCGGCGCTGGCGCAGGAGGGGGGCGAGCAGTTCGCCCTCGCCGCCGCCCTGACCACCCGCCTGGCCTATGTCGAGGTCGGCGATCCCGGCGTCGACGACGTCAGCCACGCCGGGCTGTCGGGCCTGACCATGATCCTGGACCGGCGCACGGCGGCGGAACTGGGCGAGCCGGCCGGGGTGGACGTGGAGCGCGATCCCCTGGTGTTCTTCCCGCTGCTGTACTGGCCGATCACGCCGCAGCAGCCGCCGCTGTCGGAAGAGGCGCGCGCCAAGGTCAACGAATACATGCGCAACGGCGGCATGATCCTGTTCGACACCCGCGACCAGGACCGCCAGGCGATGGGCGGCGAGGGCCCCGAAAGCGGCGCCTTCCGCGACATGGCGGAGGGGCTGGCGGTGCCGCCCCTGGCGCCGGTCGACGAGGATCATGTCCTGGCGCGGGCCTTCTACCTGCTGCGCGAACTGCCCGGCCGCTTCGACGGCGGCACCGTCTGGGTGGCCCGCGACGGCGTCGCCAGCAGCAATGACGGCGTCTCGCCGGTCATCATCGGCAGCCATGACTGGGCGGGGGCCTGGGCGGTGGACGAGGGCGGGCGGCCGCTGTTCGCGACCGCGCCGGGCGGCGAGCGGCAGCGCGAACTTGCCTATCGCTTCGGCGTCAACGCCGTCATGTACGCCCTGACCGGCAACTACAAGGGCGATCAGGTGCATCTGCCGACGATCCTGGACAGGCTGGGGCAATGAACTGGACGCTGCCCGAGGTCACCTTCGCGCCGCTGCTGCCCTGGCCGCTGATCGTGGTGCCGTTGGCGTTGGCGCTGGCGCTGGTGGTGCTGGCGGTGGCGCGGCGCTCGCGGGCGGCGGCGTGGCGGCTGCTGCCGCTGTCGGTGCTGGCGCTGGCGCTGGCCGGGCCGCGCCTGGTGGCCGAGGAGCGGAGTCCTTTGGACGACATCGCCGTGGTGCTGGTCGACGAGAGCCGCAGCCAGACCATCGACGGCCGCCCGGAGCAGACGGCGGCGGCCGAGGAGACGCTGCGCGCGCGCCTGGAGCGCCTGGAGGGGCTGGAGGTGCGCGTGCAGCGCGTCGAACCGGCCCCGGCGGGGCGCGACGAGGGCACGCGGCTGTACGCGGCGATGGAGCGGGTGCTGGCCGATGTCCCCCGCAGCCGCCTGGCCGGCGTCGTCGCCGTCACCGATGGCCAGGCGCACGATGTTCCGGCCAAGCCGCGGGCCCCCGAGGCGCCGCTGCATGTGCTGCTGACCGGCGATCCCGACGAGGGCGACCGGCGCCTCGTCATCGAGCAGGCGCCGGGCTACGGCCTGGTCGGGGAGAGCGTCGAGGTGCAGGTGCGGGTGAGCGATCCGGCGCCCGCGGGCCGCGCGCGGGTCACGGTGCACCGCGCCAGCGGCGCCCCGGCGGTCTATGACCTGCCGTTGAACGAGACCCGGCGCCTGCGCGTGCCCGTCGAGCACGGCGGCCAGACCGTGGTGGGGCTGGAGGTGGAGCCGGGCGAGCAGGAACTGACGCTGGCGAACAACCGCACCGCCCTGACCATCAACGGCGTGCGCGACCGCCTGCGGGTGCTGCTGGTCTCCGGCGAGCCGCACCCCGGCGAGCGCACCTGGCGCAACCTGCTCAAGGCCGACCCGGCGGTCGATCTGGTGCATTTCACCATCCTGCGCCCGCCGGAAAAGGACGATCGTACCCCCATCGACGAACTGGCGCTGATCTCCTTTCCCATGCAGGAACTGTTCGAGCAGAAGCTCGACGATTTCGACCTCGTCATCTTCGACCGCTACCGCCGGCGGGCGATGATGCCGCTGATGTATTTCGAGAACATCGCGCGCTATGTCGAGGACGGCGGCGCCCTGCTGCTGGCGCTGGGGCCGGAGGCGCTGGACCCCTACAATCTGGTGCTGACGCCCCTGGAGGCGGTGATGCCCGCCTTCCCCGACGGCGAGGCGGTCGAGGCGCCGTTCCGGCCGCGCCTCACCGACACCGGCCATCGCCACCCGGTCACCGCGGGGCTCCCCGGCTCCGAGCAGGATCCCCCGGCCTGGGGGCGCTGGCTGCGCCAGATCGTCGCCCATCCCGAGGGCGGCGAGGTGGTGATGGAGGGGCCGCAAGGCGCGTTGCTGGTGCTGGAGCGCGTCGGCGAGGGGCGCGTGGCGCAGTTGATGTCGGACACCATCTGGCTGTGGTCGCGCGGCTGGGAGGGCGGCGGCCCGCAGGCGGAACTGCTGCGCCGACTCGCCCACTGGCTGATGAAGGAACCGGCGCTGGAGGAGGAGCGCCTGAGCGCCGAGGCCCGCGACGGCGCCCTGCACATCGAGCGCCGCAGCCTCGACGCGCCCCCGGAGGAGGTGACGGTGGTGGGGCCCGACGGCCGCCGCCGGACGGTGCCGCTGCACGACGAGGGACACGGCCTGGCGACGGCGGCGCTGCCGGTCGAGGCCGGCGGCCTCTACCGCGTCGAGGACGGGCGGCTGACGGCGATGGCGGCGCTGGGGGCGGTGAATCCCGTCGAGTTCAGCGAATTGGCGGCCACCGAGGCGGTCCTGGCGCCGCTGGTGCAGGCCAGCGGCGGCGGCCTGCGCTGGCTGGCCGACGGCGGCGTGCCCGACATCCGCCGCGTGCGGCCGGGCCAGCCCGCCGAGGGCCGCGGCTGGCTGGGCCTGCACGCCAATGGCGACTATGTGGTGACGGCGGTCGACGACGTGCCGCTGCTGCCCAACTGGCTTCTGCTGCTGCTGGGGCTGGGCGGACTGGTCATGGCGTGGTGGCGCGAGGGGCGGTGACGAGGTCCGGCGGCTCCCAATAAGGCCGCGGGCCGAAGCGTTCGGCCAGGAAGTCCACGAACAGGCGCACCTTCGTCGACAGGTGGCGCCGATGCGGATAGACGGCGTAGACCGAGGCGGCGTCGTCGACCCAGTCGGTCAGCACCGCGCGCAGGCGCCCGGCGGCGAGATCGGGGCCGACGATGAAGGTGGGCAGCATGGCCACCCCCAGCCCGGCGCGCAGGGCGGCCAGCAGCGCCTCGCCGTTGTTGGCGCGCAGGCGCCCGTTCACCCGCACCGACACCGCCCCCTTCGGCCCCACCAGCCGCCAGTCCTCGACGGCGGCGTAGGTGTAGATAAGGCAGTTGTGCCTTGCCAAGTCGCCGGGGTGACGCGGCTCGCCGTGGCGGGCGAAATAGTCCGGCGCCCCGCAGACGACGCGGCGGCTGGGCGCCAGCCGCCGCGCCACCAGGCGCGAGTCGGCCAGCGGCGCGATGCGCACCGCCACGTCATAGCCCTCGTCGACCAGATCGACGAGGCGGTCGTTGAGGGTCAGATCGACGGTCAGCTCGGGGTGGCGGCGGGCGAAGTCGGGCAGCGCCGAGGCCAGGTGCAGGACGCCGAAGCTCATGGGGGCGTTGATCCGCAGCACCCCCCGCGCCTCGCCCTGCAGGCGCCCGACGACGCGGTCGGCCTCCTCGGTTTCCGCCAGCACCCGCAGGCATCGCTCGTAATAGGCGGCGCCGGCGTCGGTCAGGCTCAGGCGCCGGGTGGTGCGGTTCAGCAGCCGCGCCCCCAGGCGGTCCTCCAGGGACGCGACATACTTGCTGACCAGCGACTTCGACACCCCCAAGGCCCGCGCCGCCGCCGAGAAGCCCTGCGTATCCACCACCTTGACAAAGGCGGCCATCGCGTCGAGCCGATCCATTCCGGCCTCCGTTTCCGATCAGGAAACAATGTTGTTCCGCTTCGGCCGATTGTCCAGGCACTGTTTCATGCGCATATGGCGTCCAGGACAGGGGAATGGAGGTCGCGATGGCGACGCGGACACTGGTTCTTTACTACAGCAGCTATGGCCATATCGAGGCGATGGCCGGCGCCGCCGCCGAGGGAGTCGCCGAGGCCGGCGCCGAGGCGGTCGTGAAGCGGGTGCCGGAACTGATGCCCGAGGAGGTGGCGCGCCAGGCCGGCGTCAAGCTCGACCAGGCGGCGCCGCTGGCCGATCCGCTGGAACTGGCGGACTATGACGGCCTGCTCATCGGCACGCCGACCCGCTTCGGCAACATGGCCGCGCAGATGCGCAACTTCTTCGACCGCACCGGCAAGCTGTGGGCCTCGGGGGCGCTGATCGGCAAGCCCGCCGGCGTCTTCACCAGCACCGGCACCCAGCACGGCGGCCAGGAAACCACCCTGATCACCACCCATGTCACGCTTCTGCACCTGGGCATGGTGGTGGTGGGGCTGCCCTATTCCGCCCAGGGGCAGACGCGGATGGACGAGATCACCGGCGGCAGTCCGTATGGCGCCAGCACGATCGCCGGCGGCGACGGCTCGCGCCAGCCCAGCGCCAACGAGCGCGAACTCATGCGCTTCCAGGCGCGCCACCTGGCCGAGATCGCCACCAAGCTGAAGCGGGAGTGAGCGTCATGGTCCGCCTGCGACCCTTCGAAACATTGGGGCGGCACTCCAGCGACTGGTTGGAGGCCCGCTACCATTTCAGCTTCGCTGACTATCTGGATCCGGCGCATATGGGCTTCGGCCTGCTGCGGGTGTGGAACGACGACACCATCCGCCCCGGCGGCGGCTTCCCGCCCCACGGTCACCGCGACATGGAGATCGTCACCTATGTCCGCCGCGGCGCCATCACCCATCACGACCATCTGGGCAATGTCGGGCGCACGGAGGCGGGCGACGTGCAGGTGATGTCGGCGGGGCACGGCATCCGCCACGCCGAACTCAACCGCGAGGACGCGGACACCGAGATTTTCCAGATATGGCTTCTGACCGCCCGCCCCGGCGCCGAGCCCCGCTGGGGCAGCCGCCGCTTCCCCGGCCGCGCGCGCGACGGGCGGCTGGTGCCGCTGGCCTCGGGGCGCGACGGCGACGACGGCGCCCTGCCCATCTACCAGGACGCGGCGGTGATGGGGGCGACCCTGGCCAAGGGGCAGGGCCTGACCCATCCGCTGGCCGGGCGGCGCGCCTATCTGGTGCCGGCGCGTGGCGCCGTGACGGTGGGCGGCGTGCGCGTCGAGGCGCGCTCGGGCGCCGCCGTCGAGGGCGAGCCCGACCTGGTGGTCGAGGCACTGGACGACGCCGAAATCGTCGTCGCCGAACTGCCGGGCTGAGGGAGGAACACCTCGGCACGGGCGGGGGGGGCAGGAGCCGGGCATCAGGCGCCGCGGATGCCGGTCAGGAATTGCTCGACCTGGCCGCGAAGCACTTGGGCCCTGCCGGTCAGGTCGCGCGCCACCTCCAGCACCTGCTGCGCCGAGTGGCCGGTGTCGTTGGAGGCCTGGCTGACGCCGGAGATGTTCTGGTTGACCTCGTTGGTCCCCGCCGCCGCCTCCTGGACGTTGCGGGCGATCTCCTGCGTC
>JAWLGJ010000012.1:0-73545 GCA_041685145.1 Magnetospirillaceae bacterium
GTCGCCGACACCGCCGGCGTCTTCCCCTACTACTGCACCGAATTCTGCTCGGCGCTGCATCTTGAGATGCAGGGCTATCTGCTGGTGCGGCCGGAGGGCGTGCAGGAGGCCGCCGTCGAGATGGAAGAGGGCGCCACCTACACCAAAACCGACTTCGACAAGCAGTGGAAGGCCTGCGAGGACACCCAGGCGGTGATCGATCAGGTCGTGGCCTACATCACCAGCGTCAACTACCAGGACTTCCCGACGGTGGTGTCGCTGGTCGAGGACGCCACCGACCAGCTCAACTTTGCGGACGAGGCCCGTAAGAAGGCCGCCGACGCCCGCGACGCCAGCGACTGGCAGAAGGCCACCCTGTGGGCCAACCAGTGGTGGCAGTATCAGGTCAAGGCCGCCGATATCGGCATCCGCGCCAAGACCTACCTGGAAGAGAACGGCGCCAAGAAGGTTCAGTAACGTCGTTCGGCAAAGGCAGGAGGAGGGGCGCCCGCGCCCCTCCTCCCTCCTGCCGGCCCAATTCGTTTATCAATTTGGATTCACTGCGGTTCGTACGACAGGAGGGGAAGGTTATGAAGCGACAGGTCTTGCGGTCGGCAAAGCTGCTGCCGGCTCTGGCCGCCGCGGCGATCATGGCGGGGGCCGGCGCGGCGACGGCCCAGGAACTGAACGGCAAGCGGCTTTACATGAAGAAGACCTGCGTTGCCTGCCACGGCATCAACGGGTCCAAGGCCATCCTCGACTACCCCAACCTGGCGGGGCAGGAGAAGGACTACCTGGCCAACCAGATGAAGGACATCAAGTCCGGCGACCGCGTCGGCAGCGAGGACGGCTCCGGCAATCCTCGCACCGAGGGCATGAAGGGCGTCATGCATCTGGTCAGCGACGAGGAGATGGACGCCATCGCCGCCTGGCTGTCGGAGCTGCCGCCCGCCAAGCCCAAGCAAACCGAATTCGACCCCGAGCGGGTCGCGAAGGGCGAGCAGATCTACAACAAGAACAACTGCCGCACCTGCCACGGCCCCGAGGGCAAGCGCCCGCTGAAGGCCCACCCCTATGTGGCACAGCAGAAAAAAGCGTACATCCAGGTTCAGATGAGCGACCTGCGCGAGAAGGTGCGCACCAACGGCCGTTCGATGACGATGTGGCCGTTCGTCCGCCGCCTGTCCGAGGAGGACATCGAGCTCGTGGCCGAATACCTGGCCCAGGTCGAACGCTGATTCACGATATTTTCCCCCACGAAGGTAACGGAGAGAGGGTATGAACAAGCGACTCTGGATCGCCGCCGCGTCGGCCATCGCGCTGGCCGCGGGCACCGCCTACGCCGCGGAAGGCGAAAAAGGCTGGATGCAGGACAGCGAGATGGACGAGGCGCTGGAACTGGAGCCCGATCTGGAAAACGGCTTCATGGTCTATGAGGTGTGCTCGGCCTGCCACATGCCCAACGGCTGGGGTATGCAGGACGGCACCTTCCCGCAGCTTGCCGGCCAGCACCGCAAGGTCACCATCAAGCAGTTGTCGGACATCCGCGCCAAGAACCGCGACAACCCGACGATGTATCCGTTTGCGCTGCCGTCCGAGATCGGCGGCGCCCAGGCCATCGCCGACGTTGCCGCCTATATCGAGCAGCTTCCCATGAACCCCTATCCCGGCGTCGGCCCCGGCGACCGCCTGGACCTGGGCGAGAAGCTGTACAAGGAAAACTGCGTCCGCTGCCACGGCGAGAACGGCGAGGGCGACAACGACAAGTACTATCCCAAGATCCAGGGGCAGCACTACGAGTACCTCGTGCGCCAGTTCGCCTGGATCAAGGAAGGCAAGCGACGCAATGCCAACCCCGACATGGTCGAGCAGATTCAGAACATTCCCGAAGAGGATATGAACACCATCCTCGACTACACCTCGCGTATTCAGCCGCCGGTGGAGGACATCGCCGAGGAGTGCCGGGACGTCCTGGACCTGCCGCACCCGCGCGAGGAGCCGGTGGAGCCGTGCTGGGATAATCCCGACTTCGAATGGTAGCGCCATGAGGGGCGGCGGCACCGACCGCCGCCCCTTTGCTCCATTTCCAGACGCAGGGTAGATCGATGAGTGCCGACAAGCAGCGGACGCGCGGCGTGGCCTTCCGCGTCCTGATGGTGATTGCGATTCTGTTCATCGGGGCGGCCTATGCCTCGCCGATCTGGTGGGTGTCGCTGACGGCGCCGCAGTATCCGCCGGCGATGTTTCCCGACGGCATTCGCATTCATTTCCATTTCGACGGGGTTTTCGACGGCTGCGGCGCGATCGACAGCGCCGAGACCACTTCGCAGGGCGACGAGCTTGACTGCAAGCATGAGATGGACGCCATCAATCACTATGTCGGCATGTACCCCATCGCCGCCGGTGCGCCGGTCGAGCGCGTGATGTCGCCGTTCCTGGTCTCGCTGCTGGCGGTGACGATGGTCGCCTTCATGATGCCGGGCCGCAAGGGGCAGTTGGGGGTGCTGGTGGTCGGCGGCGGCGCCATCGTCGCGTGGATGAGCGCGGCGATGTTCATGCCGGGGGGCGTGCATCTGCTCAGCCCGAACTACGCCGCCGACATGGAAAAGACCATGAGCCTCTGGCCCGAGGACTACGCCGACTGGTCGGCGCTCCAGGCGCTCCAGGAAAGCTACCGCGAGGCGCTGGGCCGCTATTTCCGCCAAGTCGAGCGCATCACGCCGATGGTCGCCGCGATGACCACCGCCACCCAGGTTGTTTACGGGTTGGTCATCGGCGCCGTGGTTTTTCTTGTCGGCGGAATGCTGCTGGCGCCGCGGGTGTTCTATTGGGTTCTGGGGCTGGCCCCGGCGGTGCTGCCGGTGGCCTTCATCGTGGATTATTCCGCCTGGCTCTACTGGTTCGGCCACAACCTGAACGAGATGGGCGCCTTCACCCTCAAGCCGTTCATGCCGACGGTGTTCGGGCAGGGCAAGGTGGCGCAATTCACCACCTATTCCTACCCCCATTACGGCTTCGGGCTGCTGTTGGCGGTGGCGGTGCTGTCGCTGCTGGCGGTACTGATCCGGCGCAAGCAGCACAAGGCGGAGGCGGCGGCGCAGGGCGCGTCGGCCCCGGCCGTGGAGGCGGCGGGCGCCTGAGCGCGCCCCCGCCACGAAGCGAAGCTTGACCGCCGCCAAGGCGCCACCGCGCCGGTGCGGCTATGGAATGGCGATGATGGCTGCGACATCGACCAGGCCGCCGTTGCGCGTGCTGCTGCTGCCCTTGCTGCTGGTCCTTCTGGCGACCGGACGGCCGCCGGCGGCCGCCGCCGACAAGGCGCCGCCGCCCCCGTTCCAGGCGCTGGTGGACGCGGCGCCGGCGGGGGAAACGCTGCGCCCCGATGCCGGCGTCTATGCCGGCCCGGTGGTGATCGACAAGGCACTGACAATCGACGGCGGCGGCGGCGTGGTCATCGACGGCGGCGGCAGCGGCACGGTTATCGAGACCACCGCCGCCAACGTGCAGATACGGAACGTGACCATCCGCGCCTCGGGCGATCGCCATGTGCGGCTGGATTCCTGCATCAAGGTGCGCGGCGACTTCACCATCATCAAGGACAACGTCCTCGACGACTGCCTGTTCGGCATCGACGTGCAGCAGGCCAGCAACGTCATCCTGCGGCGCAACCGCATCGGCGCCAAGGACATGAGCATCGGCCAGCGCGGCGACGCCATCCGGCTGTGGTACGCCCATGACAGCGTCGTCGAGGACAGCGAGATCGTCGACGGCCGCGACGTGGTGATCTGGTACTCCGAGAACTCGACCGTGCGCCGCAACTACATCGCCGGCGGCCGCTATGGCATCCACTTCATGTATTCCCACGGCGCCCAGGTCGAGGCCAACCGGCTGTATCGCAACACCGTCGGCATCTTCTCGATGTATTCCAACGCCATCGAGATACGCGGCAACACCGTGGTCGAAAGCAGCGGCCCGTCGGGCATCGGCATCGGCATCAAGGAGACGTCGGGCGCCACGGTGGCGGACAACCGCCTGCTGGGCAACGCCACCGGCCTTTACACCGACAAGTCGCCCGACACGCCGGAGCCCAACACCGTCACCGGCAACCACATCGCCTTCAACGGCACCGCGGTTCTGTTCCACTCCGACTGGGACAAGACCCGCTTCGAGGGCAACGACTTCGTCGGCAATCACAGCCAGGTGGTGGTGCGCGGCGGCGGCAGTGCCGAGCGCAATGTCTGGCGCGGCAACCACTGGGACGTCTATCGCGGCTTCGACGGCGACGGGGATGGCGTCGGCGACACGCCCTTCGAGTTGCACGCCTATGCCGACCGCCTGTGGATGGACCTGCCGGCGGCGGCCTTCTTCCGTGGCTCCCCGGTGCTTGAGGTTCTGGATTTCCTCGAACGCCTGGCGCCGTTTTCGCAGCCCAAGATGATTTTGCGCGATGAGCGTCCGCGCCTGCGCCGCACCGCCGAGGCGGCGGCGCGGACCACCGTGCGTTGAGGAACCGCAATGGCTTGGTTGAAGAGGATTTTCGGCGGGCGAGCGCCCAGGCTTGAGGAGCGGCGGCGGGTGTTGCGCTCGCTGCTGCTGGGGGCGGGGGTGGTGTTCGCGTCCCTGCTGGGCTTCATTCCCGTGCTGCGCGCGCACAAGCCGCGCCTGCGGCCGCCGGGCGCCATCGCCGAGCGCGACTTCCTGGCCGCCTGCATCAAGTGCGGGCAGTGCGTGCAGGTCTGCCCGGTGTTCGCCATCGAACTGGCCGACATCGACGAGGGCCACGGCATCGGCGTGCCCTATATCGACGCCCGCGCCCAGGCCTGCGACTTCTCCTGCGACGCCGTCCAGTGCGTTCTGGCCTGCCCGACCGAGGCGTTGAGCCATGCCATCGCCAAGCCGGAGCAGACCGAGATGGGCTATGCCAAGCTGGTCGAGCCCGACATCTGCCTAGCGCGCCTGGGCTTGGGCTTCAAGGGCATCGCCCGCGAGACCGGCTTCCATCGCTACAAGGACGTCGACCGCTGGAATCCCATCCCCATCGCCGAATACGAATACGACCTGGACCTGTGTGACCTGTGCGTGCGCGAGTGCCCCATCGAGAACGCCATCAGCCTTGAGCCGATGAGCGACGACCCCGACGACAAGCGCCGCACCCCCGTCATCCACGAGCCCTGCGTCGGCTGCGGCATGTGCGAGATGATTTGCCCCACCGAGCCGGCGGCCATCGTCATCGAGGCCCGCGCCACATGGGAAGAGATCAAGGCGGAGGCGCGGCTATGAGCTGGCTGGGCAATCTGCGCGAGTCCTTCGCCCTGATGCTGGGCCGCGAGCCGCACCTGCCCGACCGGGGCGAGATGTCGGACGAGGCCCTGAAGCTTTATGCCTTCAAGCGCAGTTCCGAACAGGTGGCCAAGCGCCGCGAGGCCATCCGCCAGGAAAAGGAGGACCGCGCCGGCAAGCGCATCCACGGCCGCTGGCGGAACTGGCGGTGGGCCTCCATCGTCCTCATCAACCTGTTGTTCGTGATTTCCTTTCGCCTCGACGAGCAGTTGGTCGAGGGCGCCCTGACCGCCTCGCGATTCGTCGGCTTCCACATGGCCGACCTCAACGCCGCCCTGCAGGTGATGTTGGCGCACAAGGAAGTGATGGTGAACCTGGTCATCGGCACCGTCACGGTCGGCATTCTGTGGTGGCTGGTGGGCGGGCGCGCCTTCTGCTCCTGGTGCTGCCCCTATCACCTCGTCGCCGAATGGGCCGAGATGCTGCACCTGAAGCTCGCGGCGCGCGGCTGGGCCAAGGACCGCGCCCTCGACCGCCGCGTGCGCACCCTGCTCTACGCGCTGTTCGTGCTGCTGGCCCTCGGCACCGGCTACACCGTCTTCGAGACCATCTCGCCCGTCGGCATCCTCAGCCGGGCGCTCATCTATGGCGGCAGCATCGCGCTGGCGTGGGTGGTGTTGCTGCTGGTGATCGAGGTGTTCTATTCGCGGCGCTTCTGGTGCCGCTATATGTGCCCGATCGGGCTGACCTACGGCGTCATCGGCGCCTTTTCGCCGGTCAAGATCGCCTATGACGCCGAGAAGTGCCTGCACGAGGGCGAATGCCGCAAGGTCTGCCTGGTGCCGCATGTTCTCAACGTCACCAAGATGGGCCACGCCCGCGAGGTCAAGATGGACATCGGCGCCGACTGCACCCGCTGCGCCATGTGCATCGAGGCTTGCCCCACCGGGGCGCTGACGTTCAAGGTGTCGGCGATGGGGGATCTGTTGTGACGGGGGGCGCATGATCGAGCTGGAGGGACTGGGCAAGAGTTTTCGCCGCGCCCGCGTCCTCGACGCGCTCAGCCTGACCATCGGCCACGGCGAGCGCGTGGCGCTGGTGGGCTCCAACGGCGCCGGCAAGACCACCCTGATCCGCTGCCTGCTGGGGGAATACCGCTTCGAGGGCCGCATCGCCATCGACGGCCGCTGCCCCCGAAGCGAGCGCACCGCCGTCCTGGCCGCCACCGGCTTCGTGCCCCAGCTTCCGCCGCCGCTGAAGATGCCGGTGGGCGAGTTGATCCGCTTCTCGGCCGGGGTGGGCCGCGCCGATCCCGCGCGCATCGAGGCGCTGGCCGAGCGCATGGGCCTGGACCTGGCGGCGGTGCGCCGGCGCCCGTTCGTCAAGCTGTCCGGCGGCCAGAAGCAGAAGCTGCTTATTGCCGTCGCCCTGGGCCGCAAGACCGACCTGCTGATCATGGACGAGCCGGCGGCCAATCTCGACCCGCCGGCGCGGCGGGTGCTGTTCGAGCTCCTCGACGAGTGGGAGGGCGGCACCATGATCGTCTCCAGCCACCGCCTCGACGAGGTGGCGGCCTTGGTGACCCGCGTCGTGGAACTCGACGGCGGCCGGGTGGTGCTGGACGACCGGGTGGAGGACGCCGTCGACCTGTCCAGCGTGCTGCGCTGTCGCGTCGACCTGACGCGCCCCGACGCCGCCTTCGGCCGCGCCATCGCCGCCTGGTCGTTCCGGGACGCCGACGGCGACGGCCTCGCCTGGGAGGGCGAGGTGTCGGGGCCGGACCGGCTGCGCTTCCTGGGGCTGCTGGCGCGCTATGCCGGCGTCATCCGCGCGCTGCAACTGCGGGAAAACGCGGCCGGGGGCGGGGAGGTGGCGCGTGCGCAGCAGGCGTGAGGTGCTGCTGATGGGGGTCTCGGCGCTGGCGCTGCCGCTGCTCGCCGCCGGGTGCAACGACCCGGGCACTGGGCCGGTCGAAATTCGCTATGACCGCGAGGCCTGCGCGCTGTGCCAGATGATCATCTCCGACCGCCGCTTCGCCGCCCAGGTGCGGGGCGGTCCCGAGGGCGCCGTCTATAAGTTCGACGACCTCGGCTGCGGCATAAATTGGCTGGCGATGCAGGAGTGGGTGCGGCCGGGAGAGGCGGAAATCTGGGTCATGGACGCCGAGGACGGCGAGACGTGGCTGAACGCCCGCCGCGCCCGCTATCGCGGCGGCGTCTTCAGCCCGATGGACTACGGTTTCGCCGCCCTGTCCGGCAGCCCGCCCGACACCCTGGACTTCGCGGCGATGACGGCGGCGGTGCTGGAGCGCGGCTCGGCCTATTGCGAGCCCGGCCGCCCGCGCACCGCCGATATCTGAGGACGAGCCCCATGCGCAACCTGCTGCTTGCCGCCCGCCTGGACATCGCCGAATCGCTGCGCGCGCGCTGGTTCCTGGCCTATGCGCTGGTGTTCGGGGGCGTGATCGTCGGGCTGCTGGTTTTCGGATTGACCGAATCGCGGGTGATGGGGCTGACGGGGCTGTCGCGGCTGCTGGTCACCTATATCCAGATCGCGATGGCGGTGCTGCCGGTGTTCGTGCTCATCAGCACCGTGCGCTCCATCGCCGGCGACCGCGAGGCGGGGGTGTTCGAATACATGCTGTCGCTGCCGGTGCCGCTGGCGGCGTGGTACTGGGGCAAGTTCCTGGGGCGCTTCGTGACGGTGTTCGCGCCGGTGGCGCTGGCGCTGTTGGGGGCGGTGGCCTGGGGTCAGGCGGCGGGGCTGGAGGTGCCGTGGCGGCATCTGCTCTATGATCTGGCGCTGCTGGTGGCGCTGGCGGGATGCTTCCTGGGCATCGGTTTCCTGGTGTCCAGTCTGGCGCGTTCGCCGGACGTGGCGCAAAGCGCCGCCTTTTTGTTGTGGCTGGCGCTGGTGCTGCTGCTGGACATCGTCCTTCTGGGCCTAATGGTGCAGAAGGCGCTGCCGGCGGAGATGGTGGTGGGCATCGCGCTCGCCAACCCGTTGCAGGTGTTCCGCACCGCCTCGATGCTGCTGTTCGATCCGCAACTGGTGCTGTTGGGCCCGGCGGCGTGGGTGATCCTCGACACCTTCGGCGAGAGCGCCTACATCGCCTGGGCGCTGATTTATCCGGCGCTTTTGGGGGCGGCGGCGGCCGGCATCGGCTATGCCGTGTTCCGGCGCAGCGACTACCCCTGAGATGGCGGCGGAAGCGTTCAGCGGCGGCTGGGCGATGTCCTTTCCCGGCCGCAGCGACGAGGAGTTGTGGCGGGTGGCGGCCGATGTGGAGGCCTACCCCCGCTTCGTGCCCTGGTGCCGCGAGGCGCGCATCCTGCGCCGCCTGGGCGAACGGCGGCTGAAGGTGGACAACGTCTATGGCGCCGGCCCGCTGCGGATGCGCTTTCGCACCATCGCCGAGCTGGACCCGCCCGCGGCGCTGGTCATCCGCAGCAGCGACGGACCCTTCCACGACTTTCGCCTCGCCTGGCACTTTCGGCCGCTGCCCGACGGCGGCTGCCGCGCCGAGGCCGAGTTCGAGGCACGGCTGCGCTCGCCGCTGCTGCAAACGCTGATGCGCCTGTCCTGGGGCGAGGCCGAACGGCGCATCATCGCGGCCTTCCGCCGGCGGGTGGTGGAGCTGTACGGAAACGAGTAGAAACGGCGGCGGCGGTGGACGTTGCCGCCGAGGTGGGAAACAATGACGCAATCGCAACACGGGGACGGAATGCCCAAGGGGGGTAGCATGGACTGGCAGCCCGTGCCGGGGTTCGAGTTCACCGATATTCTATTCGACCGCGCCGAGGGCATCGCGCGCATCGCCATCAATCGCCCGCATGTGCGCAACGCCTTCCGGCCCGAGACCCTCGACGAGATCATGGTCGCCCTTGAGCACGCCCGGCGGGATCGCGCCGTCGGGGCGGTGGTTCTGACCGGCGTCGGCGCCGAGGCGTTCTGCGCCGGCGGCGACCAGAAGGTGCGCGGCGACGACGGCGGCTATCACGACTCGGCGGGCACGGCGCATCTCAACGCCCTCGACCTGCAACGTATGATCCGCACCCTGCCCAAGCCGGTGGTGGCGATGGTGGCGGGCTATGCCATCGGCGGCGGCAATGTCCTGCATCTGGTCTGCGACCTGACGATCGCCGCCGACAACGCCCGTTTCGGTCAGACCGGCCCCCGCGTCGGCAGCTTCGACGCCGGTTTCGGGGCGGGCATCATGGCCCGCACGGTGGGGCTGAAGAAGGCCAAGGAAATCTGGTTCCTCTGCCGCCAGTACGACGCCACCCAGGCCCTGGAGATGGGGCTGGTCAACGCGGTGGTGCCGCTGGAGCGGCTGGAGGAGGAGACGGTGGCCTGGTGCCGCGAGATGCTGGCGCTGTCGCCGACGGCGCTGCGGGTGCTGAAAAGCGCCTTCAACGCCGACACCGACGGCATGGCCGGCATCCAGGAACTGGCCGGCAACGCCACCGCCCTTTTCTACATGACCCCCGAAGGCCAGGAAGGCCGCGACGCCTTCGTCGAGAAGCGCCGGCCCGATTTCGCGAAATTCCCGCGCCGGCCATGAACACCACCGTCGCCCAGGCCCCCGGCGGCGTGCGGCTGTGGTGGCTGGCCATGCGGCCCAAGACCCTGACCATCGCCGTCGTGCCGGTGCTGGTGGGCTCGGCGCTGGCCTGGGCGCAGGCGGGGGCGCAGGCGGCGGGGGCGGCGGTGGTGGCGCTGTTGGCGGCGGTGCTGATTCAGGCCGGCACCAACCTCCACAACGACGCCGGCGACTTCCTGCGCGGCGGCGACGGCAGCCAGCGCCAGGGCCCCGAACGGGTGACGGCGCAGGGCTGGGCGACCCCGCGCCAGGTGTTGCGCGCCGCCGAAATCTGCTTCGTCCTGGCGGCGGCGTGCGGGCTGTATCTCGTCTGGGTGGGCGGCTGGCCGATCCTGGTGCTGGGGGCGGCGTCGCTGCTGGCGGCGTGGGGCTATACCGGCGGGCCGCGCCCCATCGCCTACACGCCGCTGGGCGAAATCTTCGTGGTGCTGTTCTTCGGCCTGGGCGCCGTGGCCGGCACCTATTGGCTGCATCGCCAGGCGCTGAGCGCCGAGGCCCTGGTGGCGGGGCTGGCGCTGGGGCTGCTGGCGGCGGCGGTGCTGGTGGTCAACAACACCCGCGATATGGACGCCGACCGCCGCACCGGGCGCCGCACCCTGCCCATCCTGCTGGGGCGGCACCGCAGCGGGGGGCTCTATGCCGCCCTGGTGTTGGCGCCCTTCGCGCTGCTGTGGCCGTTGGCGGCGGCGGTGCCGGGGGCATGGCTGGCGCTGATCGCCTTGCCCTTGGCCGTGAGGCTGGTTCGTGCCTTTGCCGCCGAGACCGGCGGCGCCGGTTTCAACGGGCTGCTGGCGCGCACGGCGCGGCTACAGGTGCTGTACGGCGCCCTGCTGGCGGCGGGTTTGCTGGCATCGCCGGCGGCGGCCGCGGCCGCCGAGCCGGTGGAGGCCGTCTTCCGCAATGCCGAGGGCGAGGCGGTGCGGTTGTCGGATTTTCGGGGGCGGCCGGTGCTGGTGGAGTTCTGGGCCACCTGGTGCGCGCCCTGCCGCCGGGATCTGCCGCATCTCGACGCGATGGCGGCGCGGCTGGCCGACCGGCTGACGGTGCTGCCCATTTCCATCGATCGTTTGGGGCGCCCGGCGGTGGAACGGTTCTACGCGGAGCTGAACATTCGCCGCCTGCCGATCTATCTCGACGAGGACCGCGAGGCGGTGGCGGCGCTGGGCATCGAATACGTTCCCGCCGCGCTGCTGCTGGCGGCGGATGGAGGGGTTCTCAAACGCTGGGAACTGGGCCCGGACTGGGCCGAGGCCGAGGCGGAGGTCGAGGCGCTGCTGAGCGCGGCGGGGGAGTAGGCGGGCTCACCCACCCGCCGCAATTCGCCTGATTTCCCGCCGGTCCGGTTTGCCCGTCGGGCTCAGCGGCAGGGCATCGACCCGCACCGCATGGCGCGGGCGCAGCGGCGAAGGCAGGCGCCGACGGCACCAGGCGAGCACGTCCTCGGGCGCGGCGGCACCCTCATAGACCGCCACCACCACCTCGCCCCACACCGGATCGGGCCGCCCGGCCACCGCCGCCGCCCGCAATCCGGGGCATTCCGCCAGCGCCGTCTCGACCGGGCGGGGGTGCAGCTTGCGCCCGCCGCTGACGATGACGTCATCGGCCCGCCCCGCCACCCACACCTCGCCCTCGGCGTCGACGCGCCCGAGGTCGTTGGTGGTGAACCAGCCCTCGGGGTCGAGCCCCTCGCCCGGCCGCATGGCGGGGTTGGCGTAGCCCAGCATGACGGCGGAGCCGCGCACACGCAGGCGGCCGTCGATGCCGGCCTCCATCGCCAGGCCCTCCAGCGGGCGCCCCACGCGGCCGCCGTCCCAGTCGGCGCCGGGCCGCAACAGCGTCGCCGCCTGCGAGGTCGTCTCGGTCATGCCATAGCTGACGCACAGGGGCCAGCCGCCGCGGCGGGCGCGGGCGGCGAGGGCGGGGGCGAGCGCGGCGCCGCCGATCAGGCAGACGCGCAGGCTGGGCGGCGGCTCCGGCGCCGCCTCCAGCAGCCCCGCCAGCATCGCCGGCACCAGCGAGACATGGGTGACGCCGTGGCGGCGCATCGCCGCCAGCGCCGCCGCCGCCTCGAATCGCTCCTGAACAAGCGCCGTCGCGCCCGCCTCGGCGCAGCGGTGGAGGATCACCAGCCCGCCGATGTGATACAGCGGCAGGCAGGCTAGCCACACGTCGCCGGGCTCCAACCCCAGCCGCGCGCGCGAGGCGGCGGCGTGGGCGCGTAGGCCGTCGCCGGCGAGCATCGCCGCCTTCGGCGCGCCGGTGCTGCCGCTGGTGGCGATCAGCAGTTCGGCGGCGCCGCCCGGTCCCGCCAGCGCGGCCAGGGCGCGGCGGTCGCCGGCATCCAGGCCGGGGTTGAGCGGCAGAAAGGCCCGCCCGGCGGCGGCGGCGGCATAGGCGGCGCGGGCCAGGGCAAGATTGCCGTCCGCCAGCACCAGTGGGCGGCTGTCACGCTCCGCGCGCCACCGGGCCAGGTCCGCCCAGGAGTGACGTGCGTCCTCCAGCAGCAGCGCCGGGCGCTCCGGCGTCGCCTCGGCCTGGCGGGCCACCCACTCGGCCAGCGCGAACATCAACGCGCGTCCGGCCGCACGCCGACATGGACGCAGGCGATGCCGAAGCTGAGATTGCGGTAGGAGACCCGCTCCAGCCCGGCGGCCTCGAAATGGCGCTTCATCGCCTCCTGGTCCGGGAAGCGGCGGATCGATTCCACCAGATAGGCATAGGCATCGGGCGCCGCCGCCACCCAGGCCCCCAGGCGCGGGATCACCAGATTCGAGAACGCCCGATAGAACGGCCGGATGGGCGCGGCGGGGCGCGAGAACTCCAGGCACAGCAGCCGCCCGCCCGGCTTCAGCACCCGCGCCATTTCGGCAAGCGCGTCGGCCATCCGGGTCGTGTTGCGGATGCCGAAGGCAATGGTGACGGTATCGACCGAGCCGTCGGGGAAGGGCAGGGCCTCGGCGGAGCCCGCGACGCAGGCGACATGGGGCAGGCCGCGTCGGCGGCCCTCGGCCATCATCGACAGGCTGGGATCGCAGATGACCACGCGACGGTCGGGCGCCGCCAACAGCCGCGCCACGTCGCCGGTGCCGCCCGCGACGTCGACGATCACCTGGCCGGGCCGTGCCGCCGCCATCGCCGCGAAGCGCCGCTTCCACAGCCGATGAATGCCCAGGCTCATCAGGTCGTTCATGAGGTCGTAGCGCCGCGCTACGGCGGCGAAGACGCCGCGAATGCGGCGCTGGCGTTCCTCGGGCGTGACGCGCTCGGCGCCGAAGCTGTGCGAAATCTCGTCCACGGCCTAGGGCGCTGCGGCCAGCAGTTCCCGCATCCGGGCCGCGATGTCGTCGCCCGGCATGGTGTGGGGCATGCGCTCGACATAGGCGCCGTCGGGGCCCATGACGAAGACGCTGGACGTGTGGTCGACGAGGTAGGTGCCGCTGTCCTCCAGGTCCACCTTCTCGGCCCGCACGCCGTATTTGCCCATCATCGAGCGCACGAATTCGGGCGGGCCGCTGAGGCCGACGATGCCGGGATGGAAGGCGGCGACATAATCGGCCAGCACCTCCGGGGTGTCGCGCTCGGGGTCGACGGTGACGAACAGCGGCTGCACCCTCTCGGCCTCGTCGCCCAGGGCGTCCATGGCCGCGGCAATGTTGACCAATGCCGTCGGGCAGACATCGGGGCAGAATGTGTAGCCGAAATAGATCAGCAGGAATTGACCGTGATAGGTGTCGTCGCGCACGACGCGGCCGTCATGGGCCTGGAGCATGAAGGTGCCGCCGGGCTGGGCCCCCGCCGTCGGGGCGGTTCCGCCGACCGCAAGCCCCAGAAACAGGGCCAAAACCAGCTTTCGCATTGCCAAGGCTCGTCCGGAAAATGGAGAACAGGTCAAGGATGCCCACACTTTCCCAAAGGTTTATGACCAAGGTCAAGCGACGGGAGGCGAAAAAATTGTCGCGGCATGACCAGAGTCAAGTTTGGGGGCCCCCGAGCCCGCTATAACCGACTCGACCGCTTGGTCATGTCGACCCCCCAAGCGCGGCGCGGACCGGTCAGCCCCCCCTCCCGGTCCGCGCCTTCGCTTTCTCTCCCCGGTCCATCCCGGCCGCAATCGGCCTGGCGCTTGATTTCCGTCAAGTCGACATGCCTCCGGGCGCCCCTATAAATGTCCCCACATTTTGTCTGGCCAATCCGGAGGGGGAAAAAGCGGATGGGCCACGATCCGATTGTGAGTCATGCCGTCCGCTGGCGGCGGCATATGCTGTTTCAGGTGCTCGGCGAGGCGGGGACGCATGAGCTTCTCGGCCATGCCGAGGTCGTCGACGCCCCGGCGGGCACGACGGTGGTGAGCCAGGGGGCGCCGGCCGAGCACTTCTATCTGGTGCTCGACGGGCGAATGCGCCTCCAGGTCGGCGATGATTGCGCCGGCCCCAGCACACTTGACGTGCTGGGTCCGGGCGAACTCATCGGGCAGGGGGCCGCCGCCGGCGGCCAGCCTTATGCGATGAGCGCCGAGAGCCTGGAGGACAGCCGCTTGCTGCGGCTGGACGCGGCGACCTTCCGGCGGATGCTGGAGGAGCGCTTCGAGCTTACCGCCTTCGTGCTGGCGACGATCTCGCGGCGGCTATGCGGTCTGATGCGCCATCTGACGGCGTTGAAGATGAAGACCGGCGGCCAGCGGGTGGCCGACTACCTGCTGGGCCTGACCGACGCGGCCGAGGGGCCCGCCGAGGTGCGGCTGCCCTATGATAAGCGCATCATCGCCGAAACCCTGGGAATGCGGCCAGAAACCTTTTCGCGCGCCCTGGGCAAGCTGCGGGGGCTGGGGGTGTGCCGGGCGGGAACGGCCCGCATCCGTCTCGCCGATGTCGGCCGCCTGCGCGACTACTGCCATCTGGAGGCCGCCGAGGGCCGCGATGCCCGCGACGCCTGACGCCCGCGGGCGGCAAGGGGAACGGCAATGCTGAAGGTGCGCCCGCTGGCCGACGACGACCTCGACGCCCTGCGCGAGGTGCCGCTGTTCAGCGAACTGCCGCGACAGACGATGCAGGGCCTGCTGACCGGCGCCACGGTGCGCCGCTTCGGCGCCGACACGCTGCTGTTCAACGCCGGCGACAAGGCCGACCGCTTCTTTGTGGTGCTGGCGGGGATGGTGCGCCTGTTCGCGCTCGACGAAGAAGGGCAGCAGGGGGTGATGGAAATCATCTTCCCGGTGCGAAGCTTCGCCGAGGCGGCGATGTTCGGCAGCGGCCGCTACCCGCTGAACGCCGAGGCGGAGCGGGGCACGACCCTGGTGCAGATCGAGGGGGCGGGCTTTCTGCGCCAACTGCGCGAGAACCCGCAGCTTGCCCGCGACGTCGTCGCCAGCCTGCACCAGTGGGAGCGGCGACTGCTGAAGGAAATCTGCCAGCACAAATTCCTGTCGCCGGCGCAGCGGCTGTCGGCCTACCTGCTGGGCCTGACCAGCCAGGAGAACGGCGAAGCGTCGCTGCAATTGCCGCTCAGCAAGGCGACGATCGCCAGCCGCATCGGCATCGAGCCCGAAAGCCTGTCACGGGCGCTGCAACGCCTCCGCACCATCGGCGTCACCTGCCAGGGGGACCAGGTGCGAATCGCCGACCTCGACTCGCTGCGCCGCTACTGCCGCGGCGGCTGAGCCCCAGACGCGAAAGAGGCCGGGTCCGTCCGACCCGGCCTCTTCGTCATTGGCTCCGGAGGAGGGATTCGAACCCCCGACCAAGCGGTTAACAGCCGCTCGCTCTACCACTGAGCTACTCCGGACCAGGAGCGGAAACCGCCATGCGGCGGGCCTTATAGCAGGCCCGGCGCCGCGCGCCAACCTCTTTCCGGTCCATGCTGCCGCGGGTTTGAACAATGGAGGCCGGGGCCGGAATCGAACCGACGTACGGGGATTTGCAGTCCCCTGCATGAGCCACTCTGCCACCCGGCCGCACGCCCCGCGGGCCACGGATGCCGTCTTATAAGCACTGCGGCGCCAAGGGTCAATAACAGGTGGTGGCGGCGACGTCCTTCAGGCGGGCAGGCGCAGGTCGAGATGGAATTCGCGCAGCTTGGGCATGTTGTGGACCGGCAGGCCGGTGCGTTCGCGAATGCCGTCCAGCACGGCGGCGATGCGCGCCGGCGAGTCGGCGGCGACCACGAACCACATGTTCAGGGCGTGCTCGCGCCGATAGTTGTGGGCGACTTCGGGGAAGTCGTTGACGATGGCGGCGATGCGTTGGAAGTCGGCCTCCGGCACGGCCATCGCCGCCAGCGTCAGGCCGCCACCCATCGCCTCGGCGTTGAACATGGGCCCGAAGCGGCTGAGCACGCCGGCAGCGCGCAGGCGCTCCACGCGCTCGATCACCTCGGCCTCGGTGAGGCCCAGTTCGTCGCCTACCGCCGCGAACGGCCGTTCGCACAGCGGCAGGCCTTCCTGCAGGCGGTCGATGACGGCGCGGTCGCGATCGTCAAGCCGGGGGAGATCGCTCATGGCCGCGCACCCTCCGTGCCGGGCTCGCTCCGCCGATCCTGCAGGCGGTCGCGCCCATAGGCAGCGCCGCGCTGCTTGAAACGGCGGCGGCTGAACAGAACCTCGTGGGGGTAGTCATCCAGGCCATAGCGGCGCGACAGCTCGCGCACCGTCAAGCTCACCGCCCGGCGGTCGCGGCCGTGAATCATGCAGAACAGGTTGTAGGGCCACACCGGCGGCCGTCGTACCCGGCGGTAGCAGAGGGTGACGTCGGGCTCGCAGCGCATTGCCTTCCCCAGCGAGTCGACCAGGGCATCGGGAACGTCCCACACGGCCATCGCGTTGGCGCGATAGCCGAGTTCGTGATGGCGGACGATGACGCCGAATCGCGAGATGATGCCCGCATCGCGCAGGCGCTCCAGCCGGGCGATGACCTCCGCCTCCGACAGCCCGACGCGCCGCCCGATCTCGTCGAAGGGCCGCGGCGATGTCGGCAACCCCTCGGCGAGGGCGGCGATGAGATCCTGGTCGCGGTCGCTCAGCCCCATGACAGCGGGAACCCCAGATCGAGGCGATAGTCGCATTCCATCGGCAGGTCGATCACCTCCAGGCCGGTGCGCGCGGCGATGTCGTCCAGAACCCGGCGGCGTTCGTTGGCGTCGTCGGCGGCGACCACGAACCACAGGTTCAGGCGGTGCTCGCGTTCATAGTTGTGGTTGACCTGCGGATAGGCGTTGACGATCGCCGCCACCTCCTCCAGCCGCTCCGCCGGCACCTCGATAGCGGCCAGGCAACTGGCGCCGACGGTGTTGGGGCGGATGACGGCGCCGATCCGGCTGACGGCGCCTAGATCCCGCAGCCGCGCCAGCCGCCGCAGCACTTCCTCCTCGGTGCAGCCCAGCCGCTCCGCCAGCACCGCATAGGGCGCCGGCGCCAGCGGGAAATCGCGCTGGAAGTCATCCAGCAGGCGCCGGTCGAGGTCGTCCAGTTCCAGGTCCGGTTCGGTGCCGGCGCGGCCCATCTTGCCTCAAAGACCGATGCGGTGGGCGCGGTGGGTGAAGAAGATGCCGCTGGGCTTCTCGGCCGCGAAGGAGGCCACCGGCTCCAGCGTGGCGGTGTCGTAGACCACCACCCGGTCGTCGTCGCGCGCCGACATCCAGATGCGGTGGCCGCGGGCGGTGAACTCCATGTGCAGGATGCCCCGGCCCGGTTGCAGCGTCTTGACCACCTCGTGGTCGAGGACGTCGATCACCTGGACGGTGCCGTTGTCGGGCAGGGCGAAATTCACCCACACTTGGCGCCCGTCGGGGCGCGCCATCGCGAAGATCGGCTGCCCGGCCACCGGGATGCGCGCCTTCTCCTCCAGGGTCGCCGCGTCCAGCACCAGCACCTCGTGGCGGCCGATGGCCGGCAGGTAGATCTCGCCGCCGGCGACCGCCCAGCCTTCCAGATGCGGCATCTTATAGACCGGCAACGGCTCCTCGCCGCGGCCGTAATTGTCCAGCACGCGCCGCACCCCGGCCTCGGGCCGCCACAGGTCGAGCAACGCCAGGCCGTCCTCGCCGAACAGTCCGGCGATGTAGTAGCGGCCGTCCAGCGTCACCAGGCCGTCATAGGGCTGGTGGCCGATGTCCTCGAAGCGGGTGATCGCCGGGGCGGCGGGGTCGCTGAAATCGGCGACCCAAATGGCGTCGCAGTCGTAGAGGCTGAAGGCGAACACATGGTCGGCTGCATCCTCCAGCCCGACCACCTTGCTGCGCTGGCCGTCGCACTCGGCGGGAATTTCGGCGACCGGTTCCAAGGTTTCGGCGTCGAACACGTTGACGCCGCCGGGCTCGTAATTGGCCGCCGCCACCAACCGTCCGTCCTGCGAGATGGCGCCGCCGATGCTGTTGCCGGACTGCATCCGCCGCGCCACCACCTTTGCGGTGAGCAGGTCGACCTTGCTGAGCCCGCCGTCGCGGCCGAACACAAAGGCATAGCGGCCGTCGCGGGAGAACACCGCCGAGGCATGGCTGAGGTCGCCCAGCCCCTCGACGCGGGCGATGGGGCGCTCGGCGGTGGTGTCGACGATGCGGATGCTGCCGCTGGCGCGCTCGACCACGAGGCCCAGGTCGCCGGTGCCGCGCAGCGGCGCCTCTGCGTGGGCCGACAGGAGCACAAGCGCCAGCGCGGCGGCGAACAGTCTCATTCACGTTCCCCTTTGAGATAATCGACGATCCATTCCGCCTCCGCCTCGCTGAGCAGGGCGCGCCAGGGCGGCATGGGGGTGCCGGGGCGCCCGTCCAGGATCGTCACCACCAGGGCCTCGTCGGGAATGTCGGCCAGGCGCTCGGGCAGCAGCGGCAGGCCGAGGCCGCCCTCCAGGCTCATGCCATGACAGGAGCCGCAGTCGTGCCGCACCATGTATTCCAGCTCGGCCCGGCGCTCGGCGTCGAGGGATTCATGGGCGGCGGCCAGCACGCCGCCGCCGACGCTCACAGCCGTCGCCGCGGCGACGGCAACGGCCAGTGCCGGCAGAATCCTAGGCATGGGCCGATTCTCCCGCCACGACCAGCGGCAGCGCCGCGCGCAGCCCCGGCAGCGCCGCCACGCGGCCGATCACCAGCAGCGCCGGCGGCCGCACCCCCCAACGGGTCACGTCGTCACCCAGCCCGCCGAGATCGGTCAGGCGGACCTCCTGCTCGGGCAGGGTGCCGTCGCTGATGACGGCCGCCGGCGTCGTCGGCGACAGGCCGGCCTCGATCAGCGCAGCGGCGATCTGCCCGGCGGTCCCGACTCCCATATAGATGACGAGGGTGCAGTCGGGATCGGCGAGGCTGTCCCAGTCCAGTTCCAGTTCGCGGTCGTCGCGGATATGGCCGGTGACGAAGCGCACGCTGCTGGCCAGGCCGCGATGGGTCAGCGGCAGGCCGGCGGCGGCGGCGCAGCCGATGGCGGCGGTGATGCCGGGCACCACCTCGACCGGGATGCCGTGCCGGCGCAGGTGCAGCGCCTCCTCGCCGCCACGGCCGAAGACGAAGGGGTCGCCCCCCTTCAGCCGCACGATGGTGCCGCCGGCACGGGCCAGACGCACCAGCAGGGCGTTGATCTCGTCCTGCGGCAGCGGATGCCGGCCGCTTTCCTTGCCGACGCAGATGCGCCGCACCCGCGCCGGAATCTGGGCCAGTACGCCCTCCCCCACCAGCCGGTCGTGCACGACCACGTCGGCGCTTTTCAGCAGACGCACAGCCTTCAGGGTCAGGAGCTCCGGATCCCCCGGCCCGGCGCCCACCAGGTAGACGCAGCCCCTATGGTCCATAACTCCCCCTCCCAGGTGCGGCGCCCGCCCCCGCAGCCACCGCCCCACGCTTGGTCTTCGAATGTGGCGGGATGATCCGGCCCTCCACCATGTACCTCCTTGATGATGGTCAAGACTTCCACCCCTGTCACCCCCAACCTGCCATGCAGTCGTGACCAAAAGCGATATTTTCTGGCGAAAGGGTACGGCATTGGCATAACATGCCCCCGCCCTACCGCGGGGGGCGGGGCATGGCAAGGCGGTGCTTGTGTTCGCCGCGCCAGCCATAAGTGCCGATTTTGTGACCGGAATTGACCATAGTTAAGGACTCCGGAGCGCAGGCGGCACAAGCATGGCGTCTCGTAAGGTTCCGCGATCGCGGGATTGGGCATCACGGCGGGGGCCGTGAATCGCTCGGACGAAGTGGAATAGAGAGGGGGCATTTATGAAGTCGCTCAAATACGGATTGTCCGCATTGGGCCTGGCCGTCGGCATGGCCATGGTCGGCGGTTCCACCGGCGCCCAGGCGCAGGAGCCGAAGCTTTCGGAAGCAGATTTCGAGCGGGCGAAGCTGATCTACTTCCAGCAGTGCGCCGGCTGTCATGGCGTGCTGCGCAAGGGCGCCACGGGTAAGAGCCTGGAGCCCGCCGAGACCAAGAAGCTCGGTCAGGACCGCTTGGTGAAGATCATCAAGTGGGGCACCGAGGGCGGCATGAACAACTTCGACAACATCCTCTCCGAGGAAGAGATCGAGTTGCTCGCCACCTACATCCAGATCGAGCCGCCGGAACCGCCGGAGCTGAGCATCGCTCAGATGAAGGAGACGCTGAAGGTCGACGTCGACCCGGCGGACTACCCGACCGAGCCGCTGCACGGCCGCAACTGGGAGAACTTCTTCCTGGTCATCGAGCGTGACGTCGGCAAGGTGGCCGTGATCGACGGCGACACCCACGAGGTTCTGACCCACATCCCCACCGGTTATGCCGTGCACGTGCTGAAGGCGCTGGAGAAGTCGACGGTCGACAAGGCCGAGAACCCCGGTCGCTTCTGGTACACCATGGGCCGCGACGGCAAGCTGACCAAGATCGACCTGTGGCAGAAGCCCGAGAACATGAAGGTCGCCGAGGTCCAGATCGCCTATGACGCCCGCGACGTCGCGGTGTCTGCCGACGGTAAGTACGTCATCGGCGGCGGCTACTGGCCCCCGCACTTCGTCATCGTCGACGCGGTGACCATGGAGCCGAAGAAGGTCGTCTCGGCGCGCGGTGTCAACATCGACGGCGAGTACGTCGAGGAGTCGCGCGTGGCTGCCATCTACACCACGCCGAACGCGTCGAGCTGGCTGGTGTCGATGAAGGAACTCGGCCAGATGTGGCAGGTCGACTACTCCGACATCGACAACCTGCGCATCGAGCAGATGGACACGGCGAAGTTCCTGCACGATGGCTTCTTCGATCCGACGGGCCGCTACTTCCAGATCGCGGCCAATGCCTCCGACACGATGGTGGTGGTCGATACCGAGGAGCGCAAGCGCGAGGCCCTGATCAAGGTCGGCAAGCTTCCGCACCCCGGCCCCGGCGCCAACTGGAACGATCCGCAGTGCGGTCCGGTCGGTGGCACCACCCATCTGGGCGAGGGCACGGTCACCGTCTGGGGCAACGACCCGGCCGGCCATGCCGACCAGGCGTGGAAGGTGTGCTACACGGTGCCGACCGACGGCCCGGGCCTGTTCATCCGCACCCACCCCAACAGCAAGTTTGTGTGGGCGGACCAGACCCTGCACCCCGAGCCCGACGTGCAGCAGTCGGTGAAGGTCATCGACAAGGAGACCCGCGAGGTCGTCAAGACGGTCCGCGTCACCGAGCGCGAGGGCACCGTCGGCGTGCACATCGAGTTCAACGCCGACGGCAGCGAGGTGTGGGTCTCGTCCTGGAACCGCGCCGACAGCAAGGAGCCCAACGGCGAGATCGTCGTCTATGACGCCGAGACGTTGGAGGAGAAGACCCGGATCAAGGGCCTGTTCGCTCCGACCGGCAAGTTCAACGTGTACAACCGTATGCACCACGTCACCTAAACCTCCGCACTGCCAAGGGGCGGGCCTTCGGGCCCGCCCCGCCCTTTTTCGGAGGAGTCGTCTCGGGCGCCCGGATTCCTCTCGGATGTGACGACGACGCAGCGGCGGCTACGTTCGGGGCCCGCCCTGCCCGCCACACCCGCGAGCAATCCCGGCTAGGTGGCAAAAGGGTAGGAACATGTCTTTCCTGAAGCGCATTGGGCGCGTCCGCCTGTTGGGGGCATCCCTCGGCGGCGCCGCCGTCCTGTTCATCGCCGGCATCGTGTTCTGGGGCGGTTTCAACACCGCGATGGAAGCCACGAACACCCTGGATTTCTGCATCTCGTGCCACGAGATGCGTGACGGCGTGTACGAGGAATACACCCATACCGTCCATTATCAGAACCGCACCGGCGTGCGCGCCACGTGTTCGGATTGCCACGTTCCGGATCCCTGGGTCCACAAGATGGTCCGCAAGGTCAAGGCGAGCAACGAGCTGGTCCACAAGGCCCTGGGCACCATCGACACGCCCGAAAAGTTCGAGGCCCGCCGCCTGACCCTGGCAAAGCGGGTCTGGAAGACCATGAAGGAGACCGACTCGCGGGAATGCCGCAACTGCCACTCCTGGCAGGCCATGACCGACGAGAAGCAGCAACGCCGCGCCTGGACGATGCACACCCGCGCCCAGGAAAACGGCGACACCTGCATCGACTGCCACAAGGGCATCGCCCACCGCGACGTTTCGGTGCTGCTGGCGGACGACGAGGATCCCTACGACGGCAAGCCCGACTCCCGCAGCCTGCCGCTGGTCGAGGAGGTCGAGGAAGAGGCGCCGGCCGAGCCCGCGCCCACCGCCGCCGCCCCGGCCGGGGACGCACAGGCGGCCGAGGCCGCCGGTGGGGAAGGCGGCCTTGACTGGGGCGCCGTGCCCGCCACCGAAGTCTCGCTGCTGTATCCCGGCCAGACGTCGTGGGAGTGGGTGTTGCAGGGTTCCGACCACGGCGGCGCCCGCATCTTCAAGATGGGCGACGCCTGCGCCGCCTGCCACGAGGGCGAGCAGGCCGACATGGGCGCGCTGATGGCCGCCGGCGAAAAGGCCGAAACGACGCCCATTCCCGGCAAGCGCCCCGGCATCGACATGACCGTGCAGGCGCTTTATGACGACGACAACCTCTACATGCGCTTTGCGTGGCCGGCGGGTGAGCACACGCCGGCGCCCTTCGCCGACGGCGGCAAGATGGACCCCGCCAACGAGGTCAAGCTGGCGATGATGATCGACGCCGGCAATGTCGAGGACGCCGAGCGCTCGGGCTGCTGGAGCACCTGCCATCACGATGCGCGCTCCATGCCCGACACCCCCGACGGCGAGGAGGTGACCAAGTACCTGCCGCAGACCCGCACGGAGCTTGAAATCCGCGGCGGCGAGGGCATTCCCCGCGGCGGCTGGGACAAGCTGAAGCCCGAGGGCGAGATCCAGGCGCTGATGGAGGCGGGGGCGTTCCTCGACCTGGTGCGCTTCAACAGCGGCGACGGCTCGGCCGAGAACGGCTACGTCCTCGACAAGCGCGTGCTGGAGGCCGATGACAGCATCAGCTTCAGCGGCGGGCGCGAGGGCGACGAGTGGGTGGTGGAATTGACCCGCCCGCTGGCCGCCGCCGCCGAGGGCGACCACACCCTCGTCGAGGGCGAGACCTACACCCTCGGCTTCGCCATCCACGACGACTTCACCGACGCCCGCTTCCACCATGTCTCGCTGGAATACAGCCTCGCCATCGGCGAGGGCGCCGGCGAGGCCGATATCGTGGCGGCACGGCGCTAGTTCGTCGGGACACCGGTCCGACACGGGGCCGGCGGGCGGTCACTCCGCCCCCGGCCCCGTCGCCGTTCCGGGGGCCGCCAAGATGCTCGGCCCGCGCGGGAGGAACTTGGAACGAAAAAAGGGGCGCGGATTGCTCCGCGCCCCCGCCGTGGCCGTCATGACGGCGGCTATTCCACCATTGCCGGCTGCTTGGGGCGGCCGCGGTAGCCTTCGATGAAATCGAAGGCCAGCTTGTCGGCCTCCACCCGCACCTTGACGACGCCGCCCTTCGACAGCTTGCCGAACAGCAACTCCTCGGCCAGGGGCTTCTTGATGTGCTCCTGGATGACGCGGGCGAGGGGGCGGGCCCCGAACGCCTTGTCGTAGCCCTTGCGCGCCAGCCACTTGCGGGCCTGGTCGGTGAGCTCGATGGCCACGTCGCGGTCGCCCAACTGGGTTTCCAACTCCATGACGAACTTTTCGACGACGCGCGCCACCACCTCGGGCGGCAGGTTGGCGAAGGGGATGGTGGCGTCGAGCCGGTTGCGGAATTCGGGCGAGAACATCTTCGAGATGGCTTCCTGGTCGTCGCCCTCGCGATCGGCCCGCTCGAAACCGATGGCCGGCTTGGCAAGCTCGGTGGCGCCGGCGTTGGTCGTCATGATGAGGATGACGTTGCGGAAGTCGACATTCTTGCCGTTGTGGTCGGTCAGGCGGCCATGGTCCATGACCTGCAACAGAATGTTGAACAGGTCGGGGTGCGCCTTCTCGATCTCGTCCAGCAGCAGCACGCAGTGCGGGTGCTGGTCGATGGCGTCGGTGAGCAGGCCGCCCTGGTCGAAGCCGACATAGCCGGGCGGGGCGCCGATCAGCCGCGAAACCGAGTGCCGCTCCATGTATTCCGACATGTCGAAGCGGGTCAGCTCGATGCCCAGGGTCCGGGCCAACTGGCGCGCCACCTCGGTCTTGCCGACGCCGGTGGGGCCCGAGAACAGATAGCTGCCGATGGGCTTCTCGGGCTCGCGCAGGCCGGCGCGCGACAGCTTGATGGCGGTGGCCAGCGCCTCGATGGCCTTGTCCTGGCCGAAGACCATCGTCTTGAGGTTGCGCTCCAGGTTCCTGAGCGTGTCGACGTCGCTGGTGGAGACGCTCTTGGGAGGAATGCGGGCGATCTTGGCCACCACCTCCTCGACATCCTTCAGCGTCACCGTCTTCCGCCGCCGGCTTTCCGGCAGCAGCATCCGCGCCGCCCCGACCTCGTCGATGACGTCGATTGCCTTGTCGGGCAGCTTGCGGTCGGTGATGTAGCGGTGCGACAGCTCCACCGCCCCCTTCAGGGCGTCGGCGGTGTAGCGCACACGGTGATGGGCCTCGTAATAGGGCTTCAGGCCGTGGAGAATCTTCACCGTGTCGGGGACCGACGGTTCGTTGACGTCGATCTTCTGGAACCGGCGCACCAGGGCGCGGTCCTTTTCGAAATAGTTGCGATACTCCTTGTAGGTGGTCGAGCCGATGCAGCGCAGCGTGCCGGCCGCCAGCGCCGGCTTCAGCAGGTTGGAAGCATCCATCGACCCGCCGGAGGTCGCGCCGGCGCCGATGACGGTGTGGATCTCGTCGATGAACAGGATGGCGCCGTCGAAGGCCTCCAGCTCGGAGACCACCGCCTTCAGGCGCTCCTCGAAGTCGCCGCGATAGCGGGTGCCGGCCAACAGCGCCCCCATGTCGAGGGCGAAGATGGTGCAGCCTTTCAGCACTTCGGGTACCTCGGCGCGCACGATGCGCCGGGCCAGCCCCTCGGCGATGGCGGTCTTGCCCACGCCCGGATCGCCCACATACAGCGGGTTGTTTTTCGAGCGCCGGCACAGAATCTGGATGGTGCGCTCAACCTCCAACTCGCGACCGATGAGGGGGTCGATCTTGCCCTGGGCGGCCTTGCGGTTGAGGTTGATGCAATAGGCGTTGAGCGCTTCCTGGCCCTTTTTCACGACCTTCTCCGCCTGCGCGTCCTCATCGGCACCGTGGACCGTGCGCGACTGTCCGCGCCCGGGCGCCTTGGCGATGCCGTGGGAGATGTAGTTGACGGCGTCCAGCCGGGTCATGTCCTGCAATTGCAGGAAATACACGGCGTGCGACTCCCGCTCGGAGAACAGCGCCACGATGACATTGGCGCCGGTGACCTCCTCGCGGCCCGAAGATTGCACATGGATGGCGGCCCGCTGCACCACCCGCTGGAATCCGGCCGTGGGCTTGGGATCGGTGACGCGACTGGTCACCAGATCGGTAAGCGCGGTGTCGATGAAATCGGTGAGATCGCGACGAAGCCTGTCAATGTCCACGTTGCAGGCCCTGAGAACGGCGACCGCGTCCTGGTCTTCGGCCAGTGCCAGCAGGAGGTGCTCCAACGTCGCGTATTCGTGGCGACGCTCCGTGGCCAGCGCCAAGGCTCTGTGCAGGCTTTGTTCAAGATTGCGCGAGAGCATGGGGCGCTATTCCTTTTCAATGGTGCATTGCAGCGGATGTTGGTTCTGGCGCGCCAGATCCATGACCTGGGTCACCTTCGTCTCCGCCACCTCGTAGGTGTACACTCCGCACACGCCCACCCCCCTCTGGTGCACGTGCAACATGATGCGCGTCGCCTCCTCGCGGCCCTTGCCGAAAAACCGCTCCAGCACATGCACGACGAACTCCATCGGGGTGTAGTCGTCGTTCAGCATCAGTACCTTGTACATCGAGGGCTTCTTCGTTTTCGGACGGGTCTTGATGACCACGCCCGTGCTGGTCCCGTCGTCGCCGTGCCGGTCGTTGTCCTTCCCGCTCATCGCCTTCAGCAAGCCGTCTCTCTTCCTCGAACCCCGTCTATCATATTGGGAGGCGCGGGCAGGGGAAAAGTCCCCAGTTCGCGAGAGCCCCGCCCGGTCGCACGTCGTACCGGCCCCGTCCGCCCCGCCGCAGGGAAATGGGGGCGCCGCGGGCAACAAAAAAGACCCGGCGGGGTTCCGCCGGGTCTCTTCGAAAGAGGGGCCGCCGAGGGGATCAGGCAGCGGACTTGCTCCATCGCTCGACGGCGGCGGTGACGCGGCCGTTGAAGGGCTCCAGCGCCGCCTCGGCCACGCGCACGCTCAGATCCTGCAGGCGGCTGCTTTCGACGAAGGCCCGCTCGACCGTCACCCGGGTCAGATTGGACTGCACATCGACGAGTTCCTTAATGGTCCGGGCCTCGGCCAGCGCCCGGCCGGCGTTCAAGGCTTCCTCGACGCTCTCCTGCGCCAGGCCGAACCAGGCGCGGCTCAGATCCTGATAGCCCTTGGCGACGGCGTTGCCGGCCGCCAGCATGGCATCCAGGTTCTCGCGGTTGAAGCTGAGAATGTCCTCGTAGGAGGGGAGGTCGGCGAGTCCCGGCGCAAACGCGAAGCCGGTGCCGGGGAAGGGAGCCTCGGCGCGGGCCTTCGCCGCGTCCTCGACCCTCTCCGTCCGATTGCCGCCATTGCCGGGTGCCTTGGCCTTGGTCGCGGTGGTCATGGTGCTGTTCCTTGCCTTAGGTCACAGGGATTGATTGCTGCACTGCAATATGCGCCAGGACAGCCACGGCGTCAAGGGGCGAATGCTGCACCGCACCATAAGGGTCGGCGCAACCCTAGATACCCTTGAGACCGGTGCGTCCGACCTCGATGGTGAAATAACGGCCGGCGTCGTCGGGGTCGTTGAGGCGCAGCGGCAGCCCCGCCGGGGCGGGTTCGAAGGCTTCGCGGCTGGGGCCCAGCCGGGCCAGCACGGCGTCGAAGGTGAGGGCATCGTATCGCGGCGAGGGATGCAGCCAGGCGTTGTAGTGGAATTGCCCGCCGTGGCAGGCGGCCACGATCCAGTAATGACGGTCCGATGGCAGCCGCAAACCCACCGGCGGCGGCGCGAAGGCGCCGCTGGCGGCCAGGCTTTCCACCAGCCGCGCCCGCGCCTCGGGCGTCAGGATGGCGCTTGCCACGGCGCCGCGCCACGGCTGCAACGGTTCGCGCAGATCCACGCCCACCAGGCTTGGCGGCCCCAGCACGCGCTCGCGCAGCAGGTCCGCCCGTCCCGCCACGCCCAGTTCATAGATGCGCACCTGGCGCTCCCAATTGGCGTTGTGGACGATTCGGTAGGTATCGGGGGCGCCTCGGTCGCAGGCGGCGCGAATGTCGGCGGCGTCAAGGAACGAGAACCAGGTGAACTTGCGTTGGATGGGGTTGTCGAGGTCACCGGGCCCGTAGGCGCAGCCGGCCACCAGTGATGCAACCGCAAGGGACAGCCATAAGCGCGGCATGGGCGAGACTCCGATGGCAGGCGGGCGGAACACCGGCCGCTCCGGCGTGTTTCCGTGTGAACATCATATCAGGCTCGGAAGGAGGCGGAACATGCCACGTCTGGTTACGGCGGCCATTCTGGCCAGCGCCCTGGGGCTGGCGGCCTGCGGGACGGGAACCGGCGAACGCGCCATCAGCGGCGGCGCCCTCGGCGCCGGCGTCGGTGCCGGGGCGGCGGGTGTGACGGGTGGAAACATCGGCACCGGCGCGCTGCTGGGCGGCGCCGCCGGGGCGGCGGCCGGGGCCCTGACCGACGAAGACGACATCTATCTCGGCGAGCCCATCTGGAGACGGTAACGCCGGAGCGGGCGCCGCGCGGCGGCGCCCGCCCCCGCCAGAGCCGCCGTGCCATCCGATATCGCGGGATTGCCACCGCGTGCGGCAGGGTTTTGCCTATTGCGGAGGTATTGTTCAAGCGCCGGTCCGCCTGGGCTATCATCCGCCGACCGGCGCGCGGCCCCGTTCGGGGCGCCACCACATCGAATCCGTTTTTCCATTATCGCGAGGTTGCTGTCATGGCTGTGGAACTTCCGCCCCTGCCCTATGACAAGAAGGCGCTTGAGCCCCACATGTCGGAAACGACGCTGGGATTCCATCACGGCAAGCACCACGCCACCTATGTCACCAACTACAACAACGCCGTCAAGGACACCCCCCTTGCGGATCGGCCGCTGGAGGATGTCATCCGCGAGGTCGCCGGCGATGCCTCGAAGGCGGCGGTGTTCAACAACGGCGCCCAGGTGTGGAACCACACCTTCTTCTGGAACAGCATGAAGCCCGGCGGCGGCGGCAAGCCCACCGGCGACGTTCTGCGCCGCATCGAGGCCGATTTCGGCGGCTATGACGCATTCGTGCAGGAGTTCAAGACCGCCGGCGCCACCCAGTTCGGCAGCGGCTGGGCGTGGCTGGTGCTCGACGGCGGCAAGCTCAAGGTCACCAAGACCGCCAACGCCGAGAATCCGCTGGCGGCGGGGCAGACGCCGCTGCTGACCTGCGACGTCTGGGAGCACGCCTACTACCTCGACTACCAGAACCGGCGCCCCGACTTCCTGCAGGCCTTCCTGGACCACCTGGTCAACTGGGACTTCGTGGCCGCCAACCTCCAGAAGGGCTGAGCGGCCGCCCGGCCATGACGCCGCCGGAGCCCCCCGACGACGCCCGCGTGCTGGAGGCCCTGTTCCGCCTGCACCAGGGGCTGCCCCGGCAGGGGCCGGGGACGGACGAGGCGACGGCGGCGGCGCTGCGGGGGGTGCCGGGGGGCGGGCGCGACGCCCGCATCCTCGACATCGGCTGCGGCGAGGGGCGGCAGACGGCGGTGCTGGCGCGCGCTAGTCCCGAGCGGCTGGTGGCGGTGGACGTCTTTCCGGGGTTCCTGGAGGCGGCGCCCCCCGCCGTCCCCGATGCGCTGTTTTGCCAGGCGTCGATGACGGCGCTGCCGTTCACGGACGCCGGCTTCGACCTGATCTGGTGCGAGGGCGCGGCCTATATCATGGGCTTTGCCGAGGCGCTGCGGGCCTGGCGACCGCTGCTGCGGGCCGGCGGCCATCTGGTGGCCAGCGAGTGCTGCTGGCTGACCGACGCGCCGCCGCCCGAGGCACGGGCGTTCTGGACCGCGGCCTATCCGGCGATGGCCACCGTGGCGGAGAGCGCAGCCCGTGCCGCGGCGGCGGGCTACGCCGTCGTCGCCACCATGACGCTGCCGCCCGAGGGCTGGTGGCAGGGCTATTACGAGCCGCTGATGGAACGCATGGAGCACTTGGCCCCGGCCGCCCAGGGCGACGAGGCCCTGCGCGCCGTGATGGCCGAAACCCAGCGCGAGATCGCCCTGTTCCGCCGTCACGGCTCCAGCTACGGCTATGTGTTCTTCGTCTTGAGACGGGGGCCCGAGGAGGCATGAGCACGCACGCCGCCGATATCCTCCCGGTCGCGACGACCGGGCGCGGCCTGCACGACATCACCGGCGCGGTGAGCGGCTGGCTTGCGCGCCAGGGCGTCGGCACGGGGCTGCTGACGCTGTTCCTGCGCCACACCTCCGCCTCGCTGCTGATCCAGGAGAACGCCGACCCCGACGTTCAGCGCGACCTGGAGGACTTCTTCGCCCGCCTGGCGCCCGAGGAGCCCGGCCGCTACCGTCACAGCCAGGAAGGCCACGACGACATGCCGGCGCATATCCGCGCTGCCTTGCTGCCGGTGCAGCTTTCCATCCCGGTGATCGATGACCGCCTGGCCCTGGGCACCTGGCAGGGCATCTACCTCTACGAGCACCGCGCCCGCCCGCACCGGCGCGAGGTGGCGGTGCATCTGATGGGCGCGTAGGTCTACAGCGCCCTGGCCCGCTCGCGCAGTTGGAACTTCTGCACCTTGCCGGTCGAGGTCTTGGGCAGCGGCCCGAAGACCACCGTGCGCGGCACCTTGAAGCGCGCCAGATTTTCGCGGGCGAAGGCGACGATGTCCTCGGCGGTGGTGTCCTCGCGGCCGGGCTTGAGGGTTATGAAGGCGCAAGGCGTCTCGCCCCATTTGTCGTCCGGCCGCGCCACCACGGCGACCTCCTGCACGGCGGGGTGGCCGTAGAGGGCGTCCTCGACCTCGATCGAGGAAATGTTCTCGCCGCCCGAGATGATGATGTCCTTGGAGCGGTCGCGAAGCTGGATATAGCCGTCGGGGTGCATCACGCCCAGGTCGCCGGTGTGGAACCAGCCGCCCGCGAAGGCCTCGCGCGTCGCCGCCTCGTTCTTGAGGTAGCCCTTCATGGTGATGTTGCCGCGCATCATCACCTCGCCCAGGGTTTCGCCGTCGGCGGGCACCGGTCGCATGGTCTGGGGGTCGAGGACGGTCGCGTCCTCCTGCACCGCATAGGGCACCCCCTGGCGCGCCTTCAGCCGCGCCCGCTCGGCCAGCGGTTCGTCGTTCCATTCCGGTTGCCAGGCGCAGACGACGTCGGGGCCATAGACTTCCGTCAGGCCGTAGACATGCGTCACCTGGAAGCCGGCGTCCTCCATCGCCGCCAGCACCGAGGCCGGCGGCGGCGCGGCGGCGGTCATCACGCGGACGGTGTGGCCGAACGGCCGCTTCTCCGCCGGGCCGGCGCCCAACACCATCCCCAGCACCGTCGGCGCGGCGCAGAAGTGGTCGGCGCCGTGGTCGGCGATGGCGTCGTAGATGGCGCCGGCCTCGACCTTGGGCAGGCACACCGAGGTGCCGCCGAGGGCGGCCAGCGTCCAGGGGAAGCACCAGCCGTTGCAGTGGAACATGGGCAGCGTCCACAGATACACCGGATGGTGGCCCAGATCCCACGCCAGCACATTGCCCAGGGCGTTGAGATAGGCGCCACGGTGATGCGTCACCACGCCCTTGGGATTGCCGGTGGTGCCGGAGGTGTAGCTGAGGGCGATGGCGTCCCATTCGTCGGCGGGCAGGCGAAACGGATGGGCGGGGTCGCCTTCGTCAAGAAACGCCTCGTAGCCGATGCTGGCGGGCAGCACCGCCAGGTCGCCCTCGGCGCCCTCGTCCACGGCCACGACCAGGGGGCGGCGCTCGCAGCGCTTCAGGGCCTCGGCGGCCAGCGCGGCGCAATCGCGGGTGACCAGCAGCGCATCGGCCTCGCCGTGGTCGAGGATGAAGGCGACGGTGGCGGCATCGAGGCGGGTGTTGATCGCATTCAGCACCGCCCCGGTCAGCGGCACGCCGAAATGCGCCTCGTACATCGCCGGCACATTGGGGGCCAGCACCGCCACCGTGTCGTTGCGGCCGATGCCGCGCCGCTCCAGCGCCGAGGCCAGGCGACGGCAGCGGGCATAGGTCTCGGCCCAGCTTTGGCGGCGGTCGCCGTCGATCAGCGCCGTGCGCCCGGGCCAGACCCGCGCTGCGCGCCGCAGGAAGCTCAGCGGCGACAGCGGCACGAAATTGGCCGGCGTCTTGTCGAGCCCGGTCTCGTAGGCGGCGGACATGGATATGCCTCCCTTGGGATGGTCGCTTCCTCATTTGTATGACAGCGGCGGCGGGGGGACAACGGCGCCGCCCGACCGGCATTGCGCGCCGCCGCCGCGTCCCCATCTCATCGCCAGGGAGCATCAAACGGATGGCACGCGCACGCGCACGCATTTGGCCGGGTTCGCCGTTCCCGCTGGGCGCCACCTGGGACGGCGGCGGGGTGAATTTCGCTCTGTTCTCCGCCCATGCCGAGAAGGTCGAGTTGTGCCTGTTCGATGCCCAGGGGCAGCGCGAGCTGGAACGGGTGGTTCTGCCGGAATACACCCACGAGATCTGGCACGGCTATCTGCCCGACGCGCTGCCGGGGCAGTTGTACGGCTATCGTGTCCACGGGCCCTACGACCCCCGCAACGGCCACCGCTTCAACCACCACAAGCTGCTGCTCGACCCCTACGCCAAGGGGTTGGTGGGGCAGTTGCGGTGGTCGGACGCGCACTTCGCCTACCGCATCGGCCATCCGCGCGGCGATTTGTCCTTCGACCGCCGCGACAACGCGCGCGGGATGCCGAAATGCCAGGTCGTCGACCCGGCCTTCACCTGGGGCAACGAGCGCCGCCCGGCGACGCCGTGGAACCGCACCATCCTCTACGAGGCGCATGTGCGCGGCCTCAGCAAGCGGCACCCCGAGGTGCCGCCGGGATTGCGCGGCACCTTCGCCGGCCTGGCCTGGCCTGGGATGCTCGACCACCTCAAGGCGCTGGGGGTGACGGCGATCGAACTGCTGCCCGTGCACGCCTTCCTCGATGACCGCCACCTGGTCGAAAAGGGGCTGCGCAATTACTGGGGCTACAACACCATCGGCTTTTTCGCCCTCGACCCGCGCTACCTGGCCACCGGGCGGGTGGACGAGTTCAAGGCGATGGTGCACCGCCTGCACGACGCCGGCATCGAGGTGATGCTGGACGTGGTCTACAACCATACCGCCGAGGGCAATCACCTGGGGCCGACGCTGTCGTTCCGCGGCATCGACAACGCCAACTATTACAAGCTGGTCCCCGACGACCAGCGCTATTACTGGGATTCCACCGGCTGCGGCAACACCTTCGACGTCGGCCACCCGCGGGTGCTGCAACTGGTCCTCGACTCCCTGCGCTACTGGGTCGAGGAGATGCACATCGACGGCTTCCGCTTCGATCTCACCTCGTCCCTGGCGCGCGAGGAATTTTCCTACGACCCCGGCAGCGCCTTCTTCGACGCCATCGGCCAGGATCCGGTGCTGTCGTCGGTGAAGCTGATCGCCGAGCCCTGGGACTTGGGACACGGCGGCTATCAGGTCGGCGGCTATCCCCCCGGCTGGTCGGAGTGGAACGGCCGCTACCGCGACACGGTGCGGCGCTACTGGAAAGGCGATCAGGGGCAGATGGCGGACATGGGATGGCGGCTGACCGGCTCGGCCGACCTCTTCAACCGGCGCGGCCGCCGCCCCTGGGCCAGCGTCAACTTTATCACCGCCCACGACGGCTTCACCGTCGAGGATCTGGTCAGCTACAACGACAAGCACAACGAAGCCAACCTGGAGGACAACCAGGACGGCACCGACCACAACGATTCGTGGAACTGCGGCGTCGAAGGCCCCACCGACGACCCAGACATCCGCGCCCTGCGCGACCGCCAGAAGCGCAACCTGCTGGCGACCCTGCTGCTCAGCCAGGGGGTGCCGATGCTGCTGGCCGGCGACGAGATCGGCAACAGCCAGGGCGGCAACAACAACAGCTACTGCCAGGACAACGAGATTTCCTGGATCGACTGGGATGATCCCGACGAAGGGCTGATGCGTTTCGTCGCCCGGCTGACGCGGCTGCGCCAGCAGCATCCCGTCTTCCACCGTGCCCGGTTCTTCCGCGGCCGCTTTGTCGAGGAGGGCGGCGTGCCAGACATCGTCTGGCTGCGCCCCGACGCCCGCGAAATGACCGAGGACGACTGGCAGTACGCCGAGGCGCGCACCTTCGCGCTCATGTTCACCGGCGACACCGGCGACTACTACTACCTCACGCGCGGCGGCACCCAGGAGCTGGACCGCGCCTTTCTGCTGCTGTTCAACGCCCACCACGAGGAGGTGCCGTTCGCCCTGCCGGCGGGCGGGGACGCCTGGCAGCGGGTCTTCGACACCGCCCGCGACGACGACGGCAACGGCAGCTTCGCCGCCGGCAAGGATTATCCTCTGACGCCCCGCAGCCTGGCCCTGTTCATGCGGCGGGTGGAGTGAGCGCGCGACCGGTTCCTGCCATCGCGCCCGCCGGCGGCGGTTGCTACACTGAATGGCACAGCGGCAACCGCCGACAGGAGAACCTCATGGCCGAGCACGCCCTGATCTATGTCACCGCCCCCTCGCGCGAGGAGGCGCTGACCCTTGCCCGCGCTTTGGTGCAAGAGCGGCTGGTGGCCTGCGCCAATGTTCTGCCCGGCATCACGTCGGTGTTCTGGTGGGAGGGCGCCGTGCAGGACGAGGCTGAGCACGCCTTTCTCGCCAAGACCCGTCGCGACCTGGTGCCGCGCGTCGTCGAGCGGGTCAAGGCGCTGCACAGCTACACCTGTCCGTGCGTGATCGCCCTGCCCATCGCCGAGGGCAACCCCGCCTTTCTCGACTGGATCGGCGAGGAGACGACGCCGGCCTGACCTCCCCACCGCCTACCAGAGGGCGGCGAACCCACGAGCCGACCGCCTACCAGAGGGCGGCGAACCCCACGACCGCCACCAAAACGACGGCGAGGACGGCATACCAGGCCCGGGCGGCGCGGACGCTGCCGCGCTGGGGGCCGGCCTCGCCACCCGGGCCATCCGGCGGGCTTCCGTCGAACATCGGCCATTCCTCCATCGTCTTTGACGCCTCGGCTGCCTGACGTGGTCACGCGGTGGGCGCGGGTCCAGGCGCGGCCTCCGTTCGCGTTCGGCGCTGCGCCCGATGGCGGGGCGAGGGCGGGGGAACCGGCGGCGGCCGGCGGTGTTGGTTTCAGTGCCGGTACGTTGCGGAGCGGCAGGAGGGTCTTGCACATGGCGGACGAGCACATGGCAGAACAAGCGCGGAGCGCGGTGGAACGGGCCCGCCAAGAGGCGACGAGCGTCTTGGAAACCAGCCGGCGCAAGGCCGCCGAGGAGGCCCGCGCCGCCCTTAGGGACATCGCCGCGAGCCAGAAAGGCCGGGCGGCGGAGGGAATGGGCGGCCTTGCGCAAACCCTGCACGAGATTGCGCGCGCCCTGGGGTCCGAGGAGCGGGAGGTCAGTTCCCGCTATGCCGACATGGCCGCCGAGCGCCTGGAGCGGATGGCGGCGCGGCTGCGCGAGGGCGACGTGCCCGAGTTGATGGCCACGGCGGAAGAGTTCGCCCGGCGTCAGCCCTGGGTGTTCCTGGGCGGCGCAGCGGCGACCGGATTCCTGCTGGCGCGCTTCCTGCGCAGCGGCGAGGCCACAGGCGAGGAGTGGACGCCGGCGGCGCAGGAAGAATCCTCCCCTTACCAGGCGTCGGGCGCGGCGCCGCCTCCGGCGGCGGAGGAGGAAGGGCCGGCCGCGAGTCCGGGCGGAGCCTGAGTGTGGCCGTCTCGGCGCGACCGCGCACGCGCTGGGGGCGTTGAATCTCGATCTTTGAATGTCATGGAGCGAACGATGGTTTCGGTACAGGACGCCCGAGACGCGCAGGAACGGATGGTGGGCACCATCCGCGACAACCCCGTTCCCTTCGCCTTGATCGGTGTGGGGCTGGGGGTGCTGATGGCCGTGAGTATGCGCTCGATGGTCGGCGGCGGCCGCGGATTCTCCACCCAGGAGCCGACGGTGTTTACCGGCCCCAGCGGCCGCTATGGCGGCTATGGCGCCACCTCCGAATACACCGCCGAGGAAGAATATGAATCGCCCGCGCAGCGGGGCCACGGCGGCAACGGAAAGGCCCGCAGCCGCTGGGCGCGTGAGCGCCTGCAGCGGATGCAGGAACGCACCGGCGGCATGGCGCGGCAGTGGCGCGGCCGAGCCGGGCGGGCGGCGGAAACCGCTCAGGAACAGCTGAGCAGCGTGCGCCATCGGGCCGGCGACTATGCCGACCGATCGGCCCGGGCTTTCGAGGACCGCCCGCTGATTGCCGGCGCCGCCGCCTTCCTGCTGGGGGCGGCGGTGGGGGCGATGCTGCCGCGCAGCCGCCGTGAGGAGGAATTCTACGGCGCCGCCCGCGAAGGGGCCGGCGACATCGGCGAGCAGGTCGGTCATATCACCCGCGAGACGCTGGAGCGGGTGCGGACGGCGGCGGAGGAAACCGCCCGCACCGTCGGCGACGAGGCCCGCGCCGCCGGCGAGCGTCTGAGCGAGGAGACCCGCCGCCCGACCGAGCAGGGTCCCTCCGGCATCCCGACATGATCAGGGATGCCTGAGCCCGGCCGCCGCGAGGACGAGCAGGGCCGCGGGCGCGACGCCCCCAGCCCCCGTGCCATATCGGCGCGGGGGTGGGGCGACGTGTTGGTGCGCGTCTATCGAAATCTTGCCGCCGACAACGTCGCCATCGTCTCCGGCGGGGTGGCGTTTTACGCCCTTCTGGCGCTGTTTCCGGCCCTGGCGGCGCTGGTGGCGGTCTATGGACTGGTTTTCGATCCGGCGGCCATCGATCGCCAGATCGAGGCCATGTCGGGGCTGCTGCCCGAGCAGGCGCGAACTATCATCGAGGGCCAGTTGACCGACCTGGCGCAATCGTCGGGGACCGCGTTGGGACTGTCCCTGGCGATCAGCGTCCTCATCGCCGTATGGAGTGCCACCAAGGGCACCAAGGCGCTGATGCAGGCGCTCAACATCGTCTATGACGAGGACGAGACCCGGGGCTTCGTCGCCCAGAACGCGGTGGCGCTGTCGCTGACGGTCGGCGGCGTGCTTCTGGTGGTGGTGGCGCTGGCGCTGGTGGCGGTGCTGCCGGGGGCGCTGCGCCTTCTGGGCCTGGGGGGCGGCGCGGGGATGGTCGTCTCGGCGCTGCGATGGCCGTTGCTGGCGGTGGTGATGATTGGGGCGCTGGCGGTCCTGTACCGCTACGGGCCTTCGCGCCGGGCGGCCCGCTGGCGCTGGGTGGGCTGGGGTGCGCTGGCGGCGACGCTGCTCTGGCTGGTCGTGTCGGGTTTGTTCTCGTTCTATGTCGCCAATTTCGGCAGTTACAACGAAACCTATGGCTCGCTGGGGGCCGTGGTGGTGCTGCTGATGTGGCTCTACCTCTCGGCCTATGTCGTGCTCCTGGGCGCCGAACTGAACGCCGAGGCCGAGCGCCAAACGGAGCAGGACAGCACCGTGCGCCCCGATCGACCCGTCGGCCGGCGCGGCGCCCGCGTCGCCGACGAACTGGGGGAAAGCCGGCGGGAGCGGGGCTGAACGCGCATTCGGGCGTCAAACCAACGGCATATTGTGGATCGTGCCGGCGGCTGCAATTCTCGATTGCAGCATACGCTGACCGCTCCAGTACGGGGAGGCACGAAATGCCGTGGCTGTTGGTGGCGCTGGCGCTGCTTGCGGTGCCGGCCTTGGCGAGCGACGCGGATCCGGCGCAGTCGGCCGAGGACATTTGCCTTCGCTCCGGCCATGACCAAGGCACCGAGAAATTCAAAGAGTGCGTGCGGGAGCTTGAGGCCAGCGACCTCACGACGCTGCAGCGCGGCCGCCGCCCATCCTCGGAATCGGACCCCATGCTCAAGGGCATGGACGCCCGCCGGCACGATGGTGGCGACGATCCTGATGGAGAGGGAGAGGTTTCCCCTCGGCGGTAGCGACTCCCCTTGCCAACCCCCGCCCTGTTGGGCATATGCTGCTGGATGGGGTGTTCGCCTGGCCAACGGGAGTGGAGACCATAGACGACGCCGTTCTCGCCCAGTTGCGGTCGGTGCCGCTGTTCAACGGGCTGTCCATGCAGGATCTGACCGAACTGCTGGCGTCCGCGACGGTGGAGCGGTTCGAGGCCAACCGCGTCCTGTTCCGGCCGGGCGAGGTTCCCGGCCGCCTGTTCGTCGTTCTGGACGGCCATGTCGAGGTGGTTGCCCCGACCAACGACGACCAACAGCCCCGCATTGTCGAGATCGTCGGCCCGGGCACCGTGCTCGGTGATGCCGACGTGCTGGGGGGCAGCCCGACGCGGTTCGGGGCGATGGTGCTGGGGCAGGCGGTGCTGGTCTCCATGCCCGCCGAGCCGTTCGTCGCCCGCCTGCACGACCGCTTCGACCTGGTGCTGCGCATGATGGGCAGTCTGTCGTTCCGCCTGCGCACCCTGGTACGGCAGGTGGCGGAACTGAAGCTGAAGAGCACCGCGCAGCGCCTGGGCGGCTTCCTGCTGAGTCTGACGCAGGGGCGCGAGGGCGAGGTGACGGTGCGCTTCCCCTATGACAAGCGCCTGGTCGCCGAGGCGCTGGGCATGAAGCCGGAAAGCCTGTCGCGGGCGCTGGCGCGCCTGCGCGCCGCCGGGGTCACCAGCCACGCCGACAACACCGTCACCATCGCCGAGGTCGCCGTCCTACGGGACTTCTGCATGGAGGACGAGGACGAGGGAGGGATGTCCTGAAGGTGGGGCGGCTGACCGACGACGACATGGACACCCTGCTGGGCTCGCCGTTGTTTTCGGACATGCGCGCCGAGGCGGTGGCGACGCTCCTCGACGCCGCGAACGTGGTCGATTTCCCGGAATCTGGGCTGCTGTTCAGCAAAGGGGACGTGGCCGACCGTTTCTTCGTGGTGCTGGAGGGCCGCGTCGACCTGTTCGCGCTCACCGAGGCCGGCGACGAAAGCGTCATCGAGGTCTTCGACAAGGGCTGGACCTTCGCCGAGGCGGCGATGTTCGCCTCCGGCCGTTTTCCGCTCAACGCACAGGCGACGGCGGGGACGCGCCTGCTGCAGGTGCCGAAGGAGCCGTTCATGCGGCGGCTGTCGGAAAACCGCGACCTGGCCCTGAAGATGCTGGCCGCCCTGTCGCGCTGGCACGGGCACCTGCTGCACGAGATCGACGAGTTGAAGCGCCATTCGCCGGTGCAGCGCCTGGCGGTGTATCTGCTGTATCTGGCCAAGGCCGAGGAGGGGGCGGTGGGGGTGCGGCTGCCGGTGAGCAAGACCCTGCTGGCGAGTCGCATCGGCATGGCCCCCGAAAGCCTGTCGCGGGCGATGGCGCGCCTGAAGGGGCTGGGGGTGGAGATGAAGGGCCGCGATATCGTCATCAACGACGTCGCCGCCCTGCGCCGCTTCTGCGAAGGGGATTCCCTGCGCCCCCGTGCTTAACCAACATCAAGGCTTTCGCCCCCGCATCGCAACGAATGTGCGGACCATGAGCGGAGCCTTGCATAGGAACGGCATGACCCCTTCCGGGCACGAGAGCGTGGCCGCGCCTTCGGGCGGCGACGGCGGCGTCGTCGATTTGCGCCCGCTGCTGGCGCGGGGGGAAGATCCGCTGCCGCGTGTGCTGGCGGCCGTCAATGACCTGGCGCCCGAGGCGACCTTGCAGCTCGATGCCCCCTTCGATCCGTTGCCCCTGCGGCGGGTGTTGAGCCGCAAGGGATGCTCTTCCCACGCCCGCCGTCTGGACGAGGGCCATTGGCGGGTGACGGTGCGGCGCGACGGCCGGGGCGCGGTGACCGGCGAGGCGGCCGACGGCGATGCCTGTGGCGGCGCCGAGGCCGACACCCCGGTCTGGCAGGTCGGCGAGGCGGTGCATATCGACGTGCGCGGCCTGCGCCCGCCGCAGCCCATGCTGGCGATCCTGCGCCTGCTGCACACCCTCGACGGCCCGCGCGAGGTGATCGTCCACCACGAGCGGATGCCCGATTTCCTGATCCCCGAACTTGCCGAGATGGGCTGGATGCTGGAGCGCATTGCCGGCGAGGAGGATGAGGTGCGGTTGCGGCTGACCCCGGCGGGGTTGCAACGGTAATGATGGGCGGTTTCATGCTGGGCGCGCGCAGCCGCTTGCTGCCGCCATCGAGTCCTTTCCGTTTCTTCGGCGCCGCCGTCGTCCTGCACGCCCTGGCCTGGCTGGTGGTGGCGGTGGGCGCCGAGGCCGTTCCCGGTTTCATGGGCGGGGCCGGCTGGGTGGCCGGCGGGCTGCACTTCATCACCCTGGGCGTGCTCGCGGCGACGGCGATGGGGGCCTCGTACCAACTGTTGCCGGTGGCGACGCGGGCGCCGATGGCGTCGGTCCGCGCCTGCCGGGCGTCGTTCTGGCTGTTGGTGCCGGGGGTGATGTTCCTGGCGCACGGATTGGCGCGATTCGAGCCCTGGGCCCTGCACCTGGGCGCCACGGCGGCAATCGCGGCCTTGGCGGTCTATCTCGTCTTGATCGCCGACAACCTGCGCCGCGTCGACGACATGCCGGGCGTCACCCGCCACGCCTGGGTGGCGCTGGCGGCGCTGCTGGGCCTTCTGGTCCTGGGCGGCCTGCTGGCGGCCGACCTCACCGCCGCCTTCCTGCCCGACCGCCTGGGAACGGCGGCGGCGCACGCGATCCTGGCCGGTTACGGCTTCATGGGAATGCTGGTCCTGGGGTTCAGCCATGTGCTGATGCCCATGTTCGTCCTGTCGCAATGGCCGAAGACGCGGCTGGACAATGTGTCGGCGGCGCTGGGCGCCGCGGGGCTGGCGGTGGCCGCGGTCGGCGCGTTGGCCGGCCTCGGCTGGCTGCTGCTGCTCGGCGGCGCGCTGGGCCTGGGGGCGGCCGCGGCGCACCTTCGCGTCATGGCCCTGGTCATGAAGTCGCGCATGAAGCGCAACCTGGGTGACAGCTTCATCCTGGTGCGCATCGCCTGGGCGATGCTGCCCGCCAGCATCGTCGTCGGCATGGCGGCGGCCGCGGGCATCGCGCCGGCCGTGACCGTGCCGCTGTGGGGCTTCCTGCTGATCTTCGGCTGGCTGCTGACCTTCCTGATGGGGGTCTTGCAGCGCATCATTCCCTTCCTCGCCTCGATGCATTCGGTGCAGCCGGGGGTGACGCCGGTGTTGGTGTCGAACCTGACCGCCGACAAGCTGCTGCGGGTGCACCTCGTCGCCCATCTGGCGGCGCTGGCCCTGGTGGCGGCCGGCATCGTCACGGGGATCGGCGTGTTGGTGCTGGTGGGGGCGCTGGCCGGGCTGGTGGGGGCGGTCGCCTTTGCCGTCTTCGCCGTCGAAGTGTGGCGCCGTCTCAACCGGCACCTGAACCAGAACCAGAACCAGAACCAGAAAGATAACGACGTCAGCAATCGAGAACACGGGAGCACACCGGCATGATGAACCAGACGCGCATCGGCGCCCTTCTGCACGAAGACCACATGGCAACGCTGCGCACGCTTAACGACCTCGACGCCTTCGTGCAGCGGCAGGGCGCCACCCCGCCCGACCTTGCGCAGCCCTCGGTGCGGAAGTCCCTGGACGCGCTGGTGGCCACCGTCGCCGACGAGGTCGGGAATCATTTCGGTTTCGAGGAGGAACACCTGTTTCCCCGTCTCGCCGATGCCGGCGAAGGCATGATCGGCGAAGTGCTGCGCCAGGAGCACAAGGTCATCCTGCCCCTGGGCTCGGCGTTGAGCGACGCGGTCAAGGCCGCCTACGACGCCGGCGGCTTCAGCGCCGAGGCCTGGCAGGATTTCCGCGGCAAGGCCGCCGAGCTGGTCGAGCGCGAGACCTTCCACATCCAGAAGGAGGAGATGGGCCTCATCGCCGCCATCTCCATGCTGCTGGATTCCGACGACGACGCCGAACTGGCCATGCAATACGCCGAGATGAAGGCCCAGGCCTGAGGGGCCGGCGGCGTCCGGGCCTTGTACGTCCGGGCGTCGCCTTCCGCCTTACGGGCGCTTGAGGCCGGCGTCCCGACCCCCAATCTATTGTCATAGGCATCCATGACATGATTGGCGGGAGGGACGTATGCGTACCGGCGACGAGGCCACGGCCGCTGACGGCACAACACCCGAGCCCCCGCTGCGGCAGGTTCTCGCCGATCCCATCGTTCATCTGGTCATGCGCCGTGACGGCCTGAGCGTCGAGGACGTGCGGGCGGTGCTGCAAACCGCCCGCGCCCGCCTGCTGGTGCCGCCGGGCAAGGAAACCCGCCCATCGGACTAGCCTGCCGTCAGTATTCCGGCACCATGCGGATGAAGCCGCACGGGCATTCGTGGGCGCACAGCCCGCATCCCTTGCAATAGTCGAGATCGAACAGGTAGTGGCTGCCGTCCGAGGCGGTCTCGACGGTCTTGATGACGGCGCTGTCGGGGCACAGGGTCCAGCAGTTGTCGCACGCCATGCAGTTGCCGCACGAGAAGCAGCGCAAGGCCTCGCGGCCGATGGCGGCGTGCTCCAGGCTGCCCTCGATCTCGGTGACGTCGTCGCGCCGCTCCGGCGGCAGCACCGGCGGCCGCGCGCGTGGCGCGGGCTCGAAATAGGCCAGGTTGAGGCTCTGGAAGCCGATGACGTCGCGAGGCGCCTCGTCGGGCTCGCGGCCTTCCCTGGCGGCGTCGATGGCGATGGCGGCGCGCCGCCCGTCGCCGATGGCGGCGCTGACGGTGCCACGGTCGCCGCGGGCGTCGCCGCCAACCCAGACGCCGTCATGCCCGATGGCGCCCCAGGGATCGGCCTTGAAATAGCTGCCCTGGCCGATCAGGCGCTCGAAGCCGGTGGGGTCGACCACCTCGCCGATGGCGGGCACCACCATGTCGACCTCCAGCACCGTCTCGGTGCCCTCGAAGGCGATGCGCGCCTTGCGCCCGCGCCCGTCCGGCAGCTTGCGCAGCCGCACCATCTCCACCCCCACCACCTTCGATCCGCGCATCAGCAGCCGCTGGAGGGTGCGGTGATCGTGGAAGACGATGCCTTCCTCGACGGCCTCGTCGAACTCGCGCGGCACCACGTTGAGAACGTCGCCGGGGTCGGCGTCGGGGCCGGGCAGGCCGGAGGCGGTGACCACATGCACCTCGGGCACGCCGGCGCGCTTGAGGACGCGGGCGAGATCGACGGCGGTATTGCCGCCGCCGTGAATGGCCACCGACCGCGGCATCGGCTGCGGCAGGGCGCCGTGGTCGATCCATTCGCGCAGCAAGGCCAGGCCGCTGTGATGGTCGGCGGGCACGGCGCCGTCCACGTCCCAGGCGCGCGAGCGACCGGCGCCGGGGGCCAGGAACACGGCGTCGAAACCGGCGCGCAGCTCCGCGAGATCGACATCGCGCCCCAGGGCGTGGCGGAAGCGCGTATCGACGCCCAGCGCCAGGATGCGCTCGACCTCGGCGTCGAGGACGGCGCGCGGCAGCCGGGTCATGGGGATCGCCGAGCGCAGCAGGCCGCCGGCCTCGGGCAGGGCGTCGAACAGGGTGACGGCATAGCCGCGCCGGCGCAGGTGATAGGCCGCCGACAGCCCCGCCGGGCCGGCGCCCACCACGGCGACGCCGCCGCCGGCGCCGCGCGGCGCGGCGGGATAGTCCCAGCCGTGGCGGATGGCCTCGTCGCCCAGCCGGCGTTCGAGGGCGTGAATGGCGACGGCTTCGTCATAGCGGCCGCGGTTGCAGGCCGTCTCGCAGGGATGCGGACAGACGCGGCCGGTGACGGCGGGCATGGGGTTGGCCTGCACCAGGGCTTCCCACGCGGCGCGGGCGTGCCCCTCCTGGAGATGCGCCAGCCACGCCTGGGCGTCCTCGCCGGCCGGACAGGCGGCGTGGCAGGGCGCCGCCCAGTGCTTGTGCACCGGCCGCGCGCTGCGCCAGGTGCCGGTCTTGAAGGCCAGGGACGAGCCGGGCTCGGCATAGGCGCCTCGGGTGATCGGCGTGCTCATGACCGGCTCCCTCACTGCCCCAGGCCGCCGCGGCGCACGGTGTCGGCGCCGGCGGTGTCGAAGGGGTCGCTGTCGGTGCCGCGCAGGCCGTAGGTGTCGATGTTGTGCTCGGCCAGCGCTTGCAGGTGTTCGCGCTCCTCGCGGGCGCGGTGGTCGTCGTCGTCGAACAGGTGCCCGAAACGCTTTTGCAGCTTGAGGTAATCGGCCACCGGGCGCGGTGTGCGAATGGGCATGACGCCGGTGACCTTGCCGCGCTCCAACTCGACCAGCGGAAACAGGCCGCAATCCACGCCGCGCCGCGCGATCTCGACGGTCAGGGCGCTGTCATGCCCCCAGCCCAGCGGGCAGGGGCTGTGGACCAGCAGGAAGGTGGGGCCCTCGATTTGCATCGCCCGGCGCACCTTGCGCTTCAGGTCGGCCGGGAACGCCACCGAGGCGCTGGCGGCATAGGGGATGTGATGGGCGGCGATGATCGACAGCAGATCCTTCTTCAGGTGCCGCTTGCCCATGCGTGCCTTGCCCGCCGGCGAGGTGGTGGTGCTGGCGGCGTGCGGCGTGGAACTGGAGCGCTGGACGCCGGTGTTCATGTAGGCCTCGTTGTCGTAGCAGACGTAAAGAACGTCGTGCATCCGCTCCAGCATTCCCGACAGGGCCTGAAAGCCGATGTCGAAGGTGCCGCCGTCGCCGCCCATCGCCACCACTTTGGATCGCCGCCCCTGCGCCTTCAGCGCCGCCTCGACCCCCGAGGCCACGGCGGCCGCGTTCTCGAACAGCGAATGCACCCACGGCACCCGCCAGGCGGATTCGGGGTAGGGAGTGGAGAAGACCTCCAGGCAGCCGGTGGCGTTGGCGACGACGATGTCGGGGCCGGTGGCCTCGGTCACCAGCCGCGCCGCCAGCGCCTCGCCGCAGCCCTGGCAGGCGCGGTGGCCGGATTCGAGCCCGTGGAAGCGGGGCTGGCGGGCGCGCAGGGCGGCGGTGTCGGTCGTGTCGTCCGTCATCATCGGTCCTCCGCCGACAGGCGTTCCAGAGCGACGTCGAGAATGCGGAAACCCTCGGGCGGCGGCTCCTCGCCCAGTGCTTCCATCAGGCGCGGATAGGTCTCCAGCGGCACGTCGCGGCCGCCCAGGCCGACCGCGAAGCCCAGCACCCGCGGGCGCTTCGTCGGCGCCAGCGCCGCCCGCGCCTCGGTGGCGACGATGCCGCCCAGGCCGGGCGAAACGGCGCGTTCCAGCACCACCAGATCCTTGACGCCGGCGCAGGCGGCGCGCAACTCCTCGGCGGGGAAGGGGCGGAAGCTGCGCAGCTTGATCAGCTTGACCTTGCGCCGCTGCGGGAACACCTCCATCGCGTCGCGCAGGGTGCCCACCACCGAGCCCATCGCCAGCACCGCCGTTCGCGCGTCCTCCGGCCCTTCCACCGTCAGCAGGCCACCGCCGGCACGCCCGCTCAGCGCCGCCCAGTCGCGGTCGGCGGCGACGATTTCCTCCTTGGCGCGCAGCAGCGCCTGGTGATGGCTGTGGCGGACCTCGGTGAAGTGGTCGGGGCCGACGAGGGTGCCCATGCTGATGGGGCGGTGTGGGTCGAGGGCACGCGGGAAGCTGAACGGCGGCAGGTAGCGGTCGACCAGCGCCTGCTCCGGCATCTCCAGGGTTTCCAGGGTGTGGGTCAGCACGAAACCGTCCATGCACACCATCACCGGCAGTTCGGTGTTCTGGGTGATGCGGAAGGCCTGGATGGTGGCGTCTACGGCCTCTTGGTTGTCGGCGCAGTGAAGCTGTATCCAGCCGGCGTCGCGCACCGACATGGAATCGGATTGGTCGTTCCAGATATTGATCGGTGCGCCGACGGCGCGGTTGGCACAGGTCAGCACCATCGGCAGCCGCAGCCCGGCGATGTTGTACAGAACCTCGGTCATCAACAGGATGCCCTGCGACGACGAGGCCGTGTAGGCGCGGGCGCCGGTGGCGGCGGCGCCCAGCGCCACCGAGGCGGCGGAGAACTCGCTCTCCACGCTGACCAGTTCGCAGTCCAGCCGCCCCTCGGCCACCAGCTTGGAGATGTTTTCGACGATGTGCGTTTGCGGCGTTATGGGATAAGCGGCGACGACCTGCGGCCGGCACAGGGCCACGGCGCGGGCGACGGCCTGCGAGCCTTCCAGGGCCTCAAGCATCGGCGGCCTCCTGCCACAGTCCGGCGGGTGCCGCGGCGGCGGCCGCCCGCACCAGTTCGCGGTTCTTCTCCAGCACCTCGCCGGAGAAGCGTTCGGCCAGCGCCTTCGACAGCGCCTCCACCGGCAACAGCCCGGTCACGGCCAGGAAGGCGGCCAGCAGCGGCACATTCGGCATCGGGCGCCCCAGAACCTCCATCGCCATCGCCGTGGCGTTGATGGCCACCGTCGGGTGCCCGGTGACGGCGCCGACCGCCTCGGAGGATTCACCGGCATTGGCGAGGATGCCGCCGCCGGCGGCCAGGCCGGCGGTGGTGCCGGGCAGGTGCAGCAGGCCGGGATCCTGCACGATCAGGAAGCGCGGCGCGTGCACCTGGCTGCGGCGGCGAATGGGGCGGTCGTCGATGCGCACGAAGGCGGTCACCGGGGCGCCCCGGCGCTCGGCGCCGAAGGCGGGAAAAGCCTGGCAATGGCGGCCGACCTCGAAGGCGGCCGTCGCCAGCAGATAGGCGGCGACGACATTGCCCTGGCCGCCCCGGCCGTGAATGCGGATTTCGATCATGCGCCCCCCCCAAGCCCCTGGGCCAACCATAGTCCCTGCGGGCGAGGTTGCAAAGCGGTGGCGGCATTCCCCGCGCCGATGGGGGCGCACGGCGGGCGGCCGGTTCAGTTGCGCCGCGGCGGCTCGTCGATCACTTCGGCGGCGGGAAAGGCGGTGACGCCCTCGCCGCCCGCGTGTTCGATGAGGGCGACGTCGCCGCGGATGCCGCCCTGCTCCAGGGGCAGGGTATTGAAATAGTGCCACACCACCGCCACCGACACCGCCTCGTCGGCCAGATCCTCTTCCTCGAGTTCCTCCTCGGAGGTCGCCGAATGGTCGCGGAGAACCTCCAGCGAATCGGCGAACATCTCCTCCATCTCGGCCTCCTCGTCGAGGACGGCGTTGACGATTTCCTCGAATTCCTCGTCTTCGAGGGTATAGCACCACTCGGCCGGCCCGGCCTTGAAATAGATGGCCTTCATGTGCCCTCGGCTCCCTCCGATGTTGGTGGCGGGCTGTGATCCGCCGCCCAAGAGGATGAACTGCGCGACCGCTGGCGCGGTTCCCGTTGCGGCCATCCTTTTTCCGCCCAACCATCCCCCAGGCGTGGCCGCCGTGCAAGAGGCGGGGCGGGATTGGGCTTGGCGGCCCGCGCGCGCCGGGCTATGACGGGGCCGGCACCAAGCAAGGGGATTGAACGGGCGATGGCCGCTAATCGCAGATACATCCTTACCATCACCTGCCCCGACACCGTCGGCATCGTCGCGGCGGTGTCGGGCTTCCTGACCGAGCACGACGCCTTCATCACAGAGGCGGCGCAGTTCGGCGATCCCACCTCGCGGCGCTTTTTCATGCGCATCGTCTTCACCGCCGGCGCCTTGATGCCGCCCCGGGCCGAGCTGGCAAAGCGCTTCATGGCGGTGGCGCAGCGTTTCCAGATGATCTGGCGCATTCACGACGCCGACGCGCGGCCGCGGGTGGCGATCCTGGTGTCGAAGTTCGGCCACTGCCTGAACGACCTGCTGCACCGCTGGTACACCGGCAGCCTGCCGGTGGACATCCCCTGCGTGATCTCGAACCACGAGGACATGCGCCAGATCGTCGAGTGGCATGGCGTGCCCTACCACCACCTGCCGGTGCGGGCCGAGACCAAGCTGGAGCAGGAGGCCCGCGTCGCCGGCGTCCTGGAGGAGTCCGGCGCCGACCTCGTCGTGCTGGCGCGCTACATGCAGATTCTGTCGCCGGGCATGTGCGAGCGGCTGGCGGGGCGGGCCATCAACATTCACCACTCGTTCCTGCCCAGCTTCAAGGGCGCCCGGCCCTATCACCAGGCGCACAAGCGCGGCGTCAAGATCATCGGCGCCACCGCGCACTACGTCACCACCGACCTCGACGAGGGGCCGATCATCGAGCAGGCGGTGGAGCGCGTCGATCACACCCACACGCCCGAGGATCTGGTCGCCATCGGGCGCGACATCGAGAATGTCGTTCTGGCCCGCGCGGTGCGGTACCACATCGAGCATCGCGTGTTGCTGAACGGCAACAAGACGGTGGTGTTCCGTTAGGGCGGATTGGGCTACCATCGGGGCATGAGCGACATACCCGCCGACGCGCGCCCGGGCCTGGACGGCATCCGCATCCTGGAAGGCATGGGGACCGAGCAGCGGGCCCGCCTGGAGCGGGCCTGCCGCTTCCGCCGCTATGCGCCGGGCGAACAGATCATCGACTGCGAGAGCGGCAGCCGCGACATCTTCTTCGTGGTCGAGGGGCGCGTGCGGGTGGTGAACTATTCGCTGTCCGGCCGCGAGGTGGCCCTGGACGACATCGACGCCGGTGGCTATTTCGGCGAACTCGCCGCCATCGACGGCGCGCCGCGCTCGGCGACGGTGGTGGCCAAGACCGACGCCGTCTGCGCCGCCTGTCCGCCGGATGCCTTCGTCGAGGCGGCGGTGCATTCCCCGGCGGTGGCGCTGAGCCTGATGCGCGGGCTGGCGCAGATCATCCGCCGCAGCACCGACCGTATCATGGACCTTTCGACCCTGGGCTCCAACAACCGCGTCCATGCCGAGGTGCTGCGCCTGGCGCGCCGGGCGATGGCCGAGCCGCACGGCGACGGGGCGGTGATCGACCCCCTGCCGTCGCATTCCGAGATCGCCAGCCGCGTCAGCACCACCCGCGAAACGGTGGCGCGGGTGCTGAACGACCTGGCGCGGCAGGGCGTGGTGCGGCGCCAGAAGAACGCCCTGCACGTCCTGGACGTCGGCCGCCTGGAGCAGATGGTCGAAACCGTGCGCGGCTGAGCGGATGGCCCCCGTGGTCGAGGTTTTCGCCGACGTGCCGCTGGTGTGGATGGGCATCCTCGCCAGCCTGATGGCGGGCCTCGCGGCGGGGCTGGGGGCGCTGCCGGTTTACGTCGTGCGGGGAATCAGCCGCCGCAGCCAGGACGTGATGCTGGGGGCGGCGGCGGGGCTGATGCTGGGCGCGACGGCGTTCTCGCTGGTGCTGCCGGGGCTGGCGGCGGCGGCCACTATGGTGCCGGCGCTGCTGTCGCCGGTGCTGATCGGCGTGGGCATGTTCGCCGGCGCGGCGCTGCTGGCGGCGATCCATCACCTGCTGCCGCACGAGCATTTCGTGAAGGGGCGCGAGGCCGCCGCCGGCACGCGCATCCGGCGGGCGTGGCTGTTCGTCATCGCCATCACCATCCACAACTTCCCCGAGGGGCTGGCGGTGGGGGTGTCGTTCGGCGGCGGCGACGTCGGCAACGGCCTGGCGGTGACGGCGGCGATCTTCCTGCAGAACCTGCCCGAGGGTTTCGTGGTGGCTCTGGCGCTGCTGGGGCTGGGGTGGGCGCCGACGCCGGCGGTGCTGCTGGCGCTGGGCACCGGGGCGGTGGAAACGGTGGGCGGATTCGTCGGCGCCGGCCTGGTGTCGCTGTCGGCGGCCCTGCTGCCCTGGGGGATGGCGCTGGCGGCGGGGGCGATGCTGTTCGTGATCAGTCACGAGGTCATCCCCGAAACCCACCGCAACGGCCACGAAACCCCGGCCACGTTCGGGCTCATGGGCGGCTTCGTGATGATGATGTTTCTGGACACCGCCCTGGCCTGAGGTATATGTGGCGGCCCCTACTAACGGGCGTTAGCATTGCGCCAGCCTCATGGAGCAAAGGTGTGCGATGTACGACAAAAGCATCGAGATTTTGAACCGGGTCATTGCCGACGAAATGTCGGCCATCCACCAGTATATGTATTTCCACTTTCACTGCGACGATCAGGGCTTCGATCCGCTGGCCGCCCTGTTCCGGCGCATTGCCATCGACGAGATGATGCACATCGAGCGCGTCGCCGAGCGCATCCTGTTCCTGAAGGGCGAAGTGGAAATGGTGGCGTCGGAGAACGTTAAGAAGATTCACGACGTCGGCGAAATGCTGGCCACGGCCGCCGCGATGGAGATGCAGAACATCCGCGACTACAACCAGTGGGCGCTGGAATGCGGCCAGGCCGGCGACTCCGGCTCGCGCAAGCTGCTGGAGGATCTCGTCGCCGAGGAGGAGCGCCATTTCGGCCTCTATGACGACGAAACCGACAACCTCAAGCGTTTCGGCGAGCGCTACCTGGCGCTGCAGTCCATCGAACGGTCGCGCTCCGGCGGCGGCGGTGGCGACGCCGGCGCCGGCGCCGGCGCCTGATGTGTCGGGGATGTGACGGCCGTCACTGCCGCCGCCCCCGCGCTTGTGCAGGATGAGCCCTGGCCGGCTTCTCCGGCTGCGCATTCCTTCACTCCAGGCCGGACGTCCGTGACGTCCGGCCTTTCTTTTGTTCCGGCACGGATGTGACGGCGATCACAGCCCCAGGGGGCGGGAACTGGCAGACTGCTTCACGGCACCGGCCTTTCCGGCGGTGTCGCGCATTCTTCCCACCACTCCGGTCGGGCGGTTCGCCGCCCGACCTTTTTTCCGGGATCAGGTCTGGTCGCCGCCGGGGCCGAGTGGGCGGTGCATGATGACGACGTCGACCCAGCGCCCGAACTTCCAGCCAACTCCCCGCAGCACGCCCTCCTGCCGAAAACCCAGGCTGGCGTGCAGGCGCACCGAAGCGACGTTGGCGGAGTCGCCGATGACGGCGATCATCTGGCGGTAGCCAAGTTCGCCGCACCCTTCGATGAGCCGCGACAGCAGCGCCCGCCCGATGCCGCGCCGCACCGCATCGGGGGCGACGTAGATGGAGTCCTCGATGGTGTAGCGATAGGCCGATCGCGTGCGGAAAGGCCCGGCATAGGCAAAGCCCAGCACGCGGCCTTCCTGCGCGGCGACCAGGAACGGCAGGCCGCGTTCGCGCACGCCCTGCCAGCGCCGCCGCATCTCCTCGGCGTCTGGCGGTTCCTCCTCGAAGGAGGCGGCGGTGTTGGCCACGTAATGGGCATAGACGGCGGCGACGCCGGGTATATCGTCGGCGGCGGCCTCGCGGACGACCACCGACAGCGGATCGCTGGCTGGCATGGTCATCGCGACGGCCGCAGCTCCTCCCAGGGCAGCGCCGCCAGGGCGCCCACCATGCTTTCGAGATCCTTGGACAAGCGGTCGAAGCCGTCGTTGCGCCGGTGCAGGGCCTCGTCCATGTACAGGCGCCGGTTCAGTTCGACCTGCACGACGTGGACGCCCTGGCGCGGCCGCCCGTAATGGCGGGTGGTGAAGCCGCCGGCATAGGGGGCGTTGCGCACCACCTCATAGCCCAGCGCCGTCAGCGTCACCTCGGCCATCTGGACGACGATGGGGGCGCAGGAACTGCCGAAGCAGTCGCCCAGCACCACGTCGACGCCCGCGCCGTTGCGCCCCGAGCGGCCGCCGGCCCCGGCCGAGGGCATCGAGTGGCAGTCCACCAGCACACAGCAGCCGAAGCGTTCGACGGTGCCGTCGATCAGGGCGCCCAGGGCCCGATGATAGGGGCGGTAGAACCGGCTGATGCGCTCCTCGGCCTCGGCGAAGGTCAGCTTGCGGCGATAGATTTCGGCGCCGCTGGCGACGACGCGGGCGATGGTGCCCAGGCCCGCCGCCACCCGCGGTGAGGCGGCGTTGACATGCGCGGGCAGCGAGTCGGCGAACATGGCCGGGTCCAACTCGTAGGGTTCGCGGTTGGGGTCGACATAGGCGCGCGGGAACAGCGCCCGCAACAGCGGCGCCCCATGCGCCGGCGCGTGGGCGAACAGCTCGTCGACGAAACTGTCCTCCGAGCGCCGCAGCCCGCGCTCGTCCAGCGCCGCCGCGTCCAGGAAATCGGCGGGATAGTCGCTGCCGCTGTGCGGCGAGGCGAACACCAGCGGCACCGTCTGTTCCGCGGGCGCCAGGATCTGCACCGCCCGCGCTATATCGCTGTCCGGCAAGAAGCTGTCCATGCTGTCTGGTTTAGTGCAAACGCCCCGTCCTGTCATCCTCCCAGCCGTGGCGTCGGCGCGAATGCAGGGGCTTGCAATGCCGGCGCCGAGGCGCTAAAAGGCAGCCCTCACCCCACGACGGATGGGCGCGTAGCTCAGCGGGAGAGCACTACGTTGACATCGTAGGGGTCGCTGGTTCAATCCCAGCCGCGCCCACCATCTTTTTCGTATTCCAGTATCACCACCGCCTCGAAACCATCGCTCTGGCCGCCGGCCGGCGAGCGGATGACGAGACGGCCGCCGCTTTGGCGCAGGATGGCCTCGGCGATGGCGAGGCCCAGCCCGGCGCCTTCGCCCGTGCCGGTGCCGCGCGCGAAGCGGTGGGTGAGGGTGGCCAGTGTTGCGGCGGGGACGACGGGGCCGGCGTTGACCACATGCACGGCACCGTCGGCGTCGATGCGCACCGTCACCGGCGCCCCGGGGGTGCCGTGGACGAGGGCGTTCTCGACCAGATTGGCCATGACGATGCCGAAGCCATCGATGTCGACGGCCGCCTCCAGCCGGGCGTGACCGCCGTCGTCGAGGCGCAGCCGCCCGCGCCCGCGCTGGTCGCGCGCATACTCGTCCACCACCGCGCGCAGGGCGGGAAGCAGGTCCACCCGCCCGCCGCCCGCGCCGATGCCGGCATCGGCGCGGGCGAGTTGCAGCAGCTTGCTCACCAGCCGTTGCAGGCGCCTGAGCGTCGCCTCGATGCGGTCCACCCGCTCGGCGTTGGGGCCGTCGGCCAGCGCGGCGGCGAGCCGCTGCGTCTGGGCGAGGGCGGCGGCGATGGGGGTGCGCAGTTCATGGGCGCTGTTGGCGGCAAAGCTGCGCTCGGCCTCGACGGCGGCGCGCAGGCGGGCGAGCAGGTGGTCCACGGCGGCGGCGATGGGGGCAAGCTCGTCGGGCAGGGGCTGACGGTCCAGCGGGGCGAGGTTGTCGCCGCCGCGCCGCTCGATGGCGTCCCGCAGCGCCGCCACCGGCCGCAGGCCCCGCCGCACGATGGCGGCGATGGCAAGGGCGCTCAGCGGCACCAGGAGCAGCACCGGCAGCAACAGCATCGCGGCGCTTTCGACCAGCGCCTCGCGGCGGTGAGCCAGGGGCTCGGCCACCTGGATGAACACCGTGTCGCTGATGGTGGGTTCGGTATAGACGCGGAACCCGGCGGTGTTGCTGAAGCCCCGTGCCAGCGGCACCGCGAACGCCGCCTCGCGGGCGTCGTGGGAGCGCAGCAACACCCGCCCGCTGCCGTCGCGCACCTGATAGGTGAGATACTCGCGGTGTTCGGCGATGCCGGTGGCGGCGGCGGTAAGCGGCGGCTCCAGCGTCTCCTGCGCGAACAGGTCGGCGACGGCCAGCGGCAGCAGGCGCTGCGCCGTCTCCTGCAAGGCGCTGTCGAAGGCCTCGTTGAGTTCGTGGCGAATCACCGCCGTCGAAACCGCGGCGGCCAGCAGCCACAGGACCGCCACCAGCCCCGTCAGCGCCAGCGTCAGCCGCCGTGAAATGCTGTCGGGGCGCGTCACGGCCTAGGTTTCCAGCCGATAGCCGACACCGCGCACGGTGCCGATAAGGTCGCGGCCCAGCTTCTTGCGGAGGCGGCTCATATAGACCTCGACGGCGTTGCTCTCGATCTCGGAGCCGAAGGCGCACAGGGCATCTTCGATGTGGGTCTTGGACACCAGGGCGTTGGGGCGGCGCAGCAACTGGTCGAGCACCGCCCATTCGCGGCTGGTCAGGTTGACGGCGGCGCCGTTCACCCGCACCCGCCGCTGAGCCTGGTCGATCTCGACGCCCTTGGCGGCGAACAGCGGGTTGGGATTGCCGCCATAGCGGCGCGCGACGGCCTGGATGCGGGCGCCCAACTCGTCAAGGTCGAACGGCTTGACGAGGTAATCGTCGGCGCCGGCGTTCAGGCCCTCGATGCGGTCCGAAACCCGGTCGCGGGCGGTGAGGATGATGACCGGCGTTGAGGCGCCGCGCCGCCGCATTCCCCGCAACAGGTCGAGGCCACGGCCGTCGGGCAATTGCAGGTCGAGCAGGACCAGTTCATAGGACACCGTCGCCAGCGCCGCCTCGGCATCGTCGAGGCGGTCGAACCAGTCGACGGCATGGCCGGCGGCGGCGACATGCTCGCGCACCGCCTGGGCCAGGATGGGCTCGTCCTCGATCAACAACACGCGCATGGCCGCAGCATAGCGCCGTCGGCTGACACCACGCTGACGAAATTTCGCGTCGGGCGTCAGGCTGGCGTCAGCCGGGGCGGCCAGGATGGCGCCATCGTCAAGCGACCACAGGAGAACAGGTCATGAAGGCACTTCTGATTGCCGCCACCGTCGCCGGAGGCCTTGCCGCCGGCGCCGCCCACGCCAGCGACGACTGCCGCGTGCCGATGAACGAATGGCAGCCGCGCGAGGCCCTGCAGACGACCCTGGAGGGGCAGAACTGGCAGGTGGAGCGCATCAAGACCGACGACGGCTGCTATGAGGTTCGGGGCACCGACCCCGAGGGGCGCAAGGCCGAGGCCAAGTTCGATCCCAAGACCTTCGAGATGGTGGAATGGGAGCTGAAGCGGTGAGTGGCGAAGTCGGTCGGGCCGAAAGGCCCGACCTTCTCACCCGCCTGATGCATGTTGGTCTGGCGGTGGGCATGGCGGTGCAGATGTTCACCACCCTGGGGATGGAGCATCCCAAGCCGGGGCGGGCGGCGAACGAACTGTTTCTCGTGCACGAAAATCTTGGCGTGGTGCTGTTGGGGCTGCTTGTCGCCTACTGGCTGTGGGCGGTGGCGCGGACGGCGGTCGGTGGCCAGCCAATGATGCTGTTTCCCTGGCTGTCGCGCCGGCGTCTGGGGGCTTTGGCGGCGGACGCCGCGGAAACCTTCGGCCTGCTGCTGCGCGGGCGCCTGCCGGAGCACGACGGCCCCAGGCCCCTGCCGGCGGCGGTGCAAGGGCTGGGGCTGCTGATCGGCCTTGGTCTGGCCGGTAGCGGCACGGTGATGTTCCTGTTCGCCGAACCGGGTGTGCGCATGACCGGATGGCTGCATTCGGTCGAGGAGGTGCACGAGGCGATGGGGCCGCTGATGTGGGCCTATCTGGCCGTGCACCCGCTGCTGGGGGTGTTGCATCAACTTCTGGGGCACGCCAGCCTGCAGCGGATGTTCTCGTTCGGTCGGTAACGCCGGCGCGGATGTGGGGGCACCCCCCTCGTCCGCGTCGCGCCGCCGCCGTGGGTGGTGCCACGGGCGGCGCCGGCCTTCCGATCGGCCGGTGGGGAAAGGCCATGCCGCCGCCCCGGGGGCGCCGATTCGGCCGCCCCCTGTCCCGGACGCACGGCCGGGCGTGGCTCGACATCCGACCGGATGCAAACGCCGCCGCCGTTTGCCAGATGTCTCTTATCCAAAAATGTGACACGGGAGGAGACAATGCTCCGCAGCGTTACGATTGCCCTGGCCTCGTTGTTCCTGGCCGCCAATGCCTATGCCGGCGAGGCCGAGGAGGCCAAGGCCGAAGAGACGGTTGCCGCGGCCGAAGAGTCCGCGGAGATGGCCGAGGAAGAGGCGGTCATCGAGGAGGACGAGGAGTCCGCGGAAGAGGCGAGCGAGTAGCCACGCCTCATCGGACGGAAACGCCGACGGTTCAGGCCTTCGGCGTTTCCGCGCGTCTGGCCCAACGCAGCACATGGATGCGGATGGCGCTGGAGAGGTTGCCGTTGCGCTGGCGGTCGATCTCGGCGATGACGCGGTTGACCGAAACCCCTTGCATCGCGGCGATCTCGGCCAGCGCCGCCCAGAATTCGTCCTCCAGCGACACGCTGGTGGCGTGGCCGGCGATGGTCACCGACCGCTTGCGGATGTCCCCGGCCATCGAAAGCCCCCTCATTGCCGCCCGCGCGACAGGATAACCGGGACGCAACGGCCCGCCAAACCGTCAAAGGCGCTGGTTCGGCTCCACACCGTCGCTGCCGGCGATGAAGTCGGGCCCGGCGGAACCTTTGGTGCCTTCGGAACCTTCGTCGCGGAACATGCGGGCCACCGCCTTGGGCAGGTGGTCCACGACCTTGCGCACCTCCTCGGCCCCCAAATGCGCGGCAAGGACCGCAAGCGTGACGCGGGCGGCGGCTTCGGGATCGAGTTGCGGGTCGCCGGCCTCGCGCTGGATGGCGTCGAGGAAGGCATCCTTGCTGGACAGGTCGCGCCGCGGGGTGGCGGCGGGATGCCAGCCTTCGTAGTAGAACCCGCGCACCAGCATGGGCAATTGCGCCCCCAGATGCGCCGCCTGGTCGACGGTCAGGCGGTCGCGCAGGACATGCAGTGTCGCGCGCAGGGCCCGATAGGCGCGCTGGTCGTGCCAGCCGGTGTCGCGCTCCATATCGTGCAGCCACTGCTGCGATTTCTGAAAGGTGGTGTGGAAGACGCTGGGCACACGCTCGGTCATGGGGATCCTCCTTCGGTCGAAGGGCGTGTTCCCCTTCATGTGAGGGGCCGGCAACGCCGCGTGAAGAGGCGATAATTGACAACATGCTGTCAATACGACAGTATGCTGTCATGATGCTCGAAACCGATGCCGCCGCCGAGGCCGACGCGTTCACCAAGCTTATCCTTAGCCTGTTCCGCCTGAATGGCGTGCTGCTGGCGGAAGGTGATCGACTGAGTGCGCCCGAGGGTCTGTCCAGCGCTCGCTGGCAGGTAATGGGCGCAATCGATGCCGGCCCGGACACGGTGTCCGGCATTGCGCGCCGCATGGGGCGCACCCGGCAAAGCGTGCAACGCACGGTCAACGACCTGCTGGCTGTCGGCGCGGTGACGCTGCGCCCAAATCCCCATCACCGGCGCGCGCGGCTTGTCGACCTGACGCAAGACGGACGCCGGGCGCTCGATCACGTAAGCGCGCGCCAGCGGGTGTGGGCCGCCATGACGGCGGCGGGGATGGGCGTCGAGCGCTTGAATGATGCGGTCGCGGTCCTCGACGAGGTGCGCCACCGATTGGAGGGGGTGGAATGACTTACGACCTGTTGCGACTCGCCCATATTCTCGGGCTGGTGCTGATCGGCGCCGGCCTCGTGGGTGTTTTCGTCCTCGATTTGCGCGCACGCCGACTTGCCGATCTGCCGTTGTTCGCCGAAGCGGTCCGTGGCATCGCGGTCTTTTATGACGGGCTGGTGGTGCCGGGCGCGGTGGTTTTGGCGGGGTCGGGGATCTGGCTTACCGCAGCCTATCACGGCGGCTGGGCGTTTCTCGGCCAGCCGTGGCTGGCGGGAATGATCGTCTTGTTCTTGTTCGAGTTTGTCGAGGGCAACACGGTCACGCGGCTCTACTTCATGCGGCTGCTGCGGTTGAGCCGCGAGGCGGCGACCAGCGGTGCGGCGCGTGCGGAACTGGTGCGCGTGCGCACGGCGCGGGTGCCGACCTTCACCCATTTCCTCGATTTGCCGATCTTGTTCGTCATTGTCGCGCTCGGCGTGGTCCAGCCGGGCGACTGGCGAATGTTCGCGGCCGCAACCGCCACCGCCGTGCTGGCGGCGACGATCCTGACGGTGGCGCTCCCGCGCCTGTATCCGCCGCTGTCAATCCAGACGACTTCGCCGAGGGCGGGGCCGGGAAAATAGGCGTCCCCCGCCTATTGCGGCGCCCGGTCGGCGGCGAAGGTGCCGACGCCCTGATAGGTGGCGGCGTCGTTCTGGATGACGACGCGACCGCCCATGCCGCCGGGGGCGGTGGTGCCGTCGGTGGCGCCGAAGAACGAGCCGTCATAGGCGCCGCTGAAGCCGCCGCCCGCGAAATTGCCCGAAAAGTTGGCGCCGCTGGTTGCCGCGGCGCTGCCGGTCATGGTCGCGGAGCCGATATTGGCTTCGTCGAAATGCTCGACGGTCACGTTGCCGGCGCCTTGGGCGAAGTCCCAGCTATGGGTGAACTTGCCGGCGGCGATATAGGCCGCGCCCTCGTTGCGCACGTCGGCGATGACGTGGCCCTGGTAGCTGGCGGTGACGCCGTTCTGTTCCAGCATATCGAAGCTGGCGGTGTCGGGGGTCTCGCCGGCGACCCAGGTCGCGAGGTGGAATTCGACCTCCTCCTCGGTGCCGGTGCCCGCCGAGGCGTAGCCGGCGACGCCGCCCCACCAGCCCCAGGTCATGTATTCGCACTTGCAGAGCTTGAACTTGGGGCTGCCGTCCGGGTTCTCGGGGATGAAGCCGCCGCTGCCGTCCACCGGGGCGACGCCGCTGCTGAACATGGCGCCCACAACCTCCTGCGTCGCGTCCTGCGGCATGGTACCGGCAAGGGTGAAGGAGCCGGTTTCGTGCTCGCTGCGGGCGGCGAACAACGGCACCTCGCCGTCGAGGTCGCCGACATAGGCGGAGGAGCCGTTTTCGCCCAGTCCACTTAGGCTGCCGAAGACGATGGTGGCGGCGTAGGAGGAATCCATGTCGGCGCCGCTGAACGAAGCCTGCACGCGCCCCGTGGCCTGGTTCAGCGCCACGGCAACGTTGTCGGGCGTGGCGCCGGTGGTGAAGGCGCTGGCCGCGTATTGCTCGCTGTAGCCGTCGAAATAGCTGCGGGTGCCAAAGGCGGCGGCGTAACCCTTGAGGGTGGTTTCCTCCGTGCCGCCGGTGACGGCGGGGTCGGCGATCCGGCTGGCGTAATCGAAGACGTAGCCGGGCACGTCCGCATACTCGCCCGCGTCGGCGTCCCACGCCTCGCGTCCGCTCCAGGGCGCGGCCGTCTCGCGGACGATGGCCTCGCCCGTGGCGTCGGGACCGACATAGTCCGAGGCAAAAACCAGATGCTCGGCGCCGTCGCCAAAGACCGCCGCATCGCCGTCAAGCGGCGCCGAGGACACATAGCCTTCGGTGGAAACGATGCGATCCGCCGTTGCGGATTCGCGGCTGGTCCCGACCACGGTGCCCGTGAACACGGGCTTGCCGATGCCGTCCTCGACGACGATGTTGCCCATCTCGACGATGCCAAAGGATTCCTGCTGCGGCCCGCTGCCAAGGATGCCGATGTTGGCCTGCAGATGCACGGCACGGCTGTCGTCGCTGGGCATGTCGGCGAGGGCGGTGGCGCCGTCGTGGCGCACATACAGCGGCGAGATCGAAACGCCCGACTGCGGGGGGAACGCCTCGCCCGGGGTGTGGAAGCCGAGGAAGGGCAGGCCCTGCGGCGCCGCCATCGCATAGGCGGAATAGCCGCTGGTCGGGAAGCTGCCCGCCGCGGTGGTGACGCCGCCGTAGAGGGCGAAGGCGGGAATGTCGACGACCTCGGTCTCGTAATCCCAATGGCGCACGCCGGGGGAGCTGAACAACCAGAAGGAGCCGTCCTCCGCCACCCGCGCCGACACGCCCAGCTCGCTCCTGGCGGCGTCGGTGTAACCGGCGTCGAGCTCGTCATAGGTGGTTGCCAGGCTGCCGAAGCGGTAATCGCCCGCCAGCACCGGCATCGCCACCGTCTCGCCGCTGGTTGCGGTCTGGAACGCCGTGAACAGTCCGGCTTCGGCGATGCTTGCCGCCTGGTTGTTGGCGGCAACGGCGTTGGCGCGCAGGGTGTCGGGGTTCCACGAATCCGCATCCACGGGCATCTCGCGCAGGAACCATCCGTTTCCCGCCAGGGTGGGGGCGGCGGTCAAGGCCTCCATCGCGTCGGACGACTTGTCGGCGACGAAGGTGCCGACGGCGGAATAGGTGCCGCCGTCCTGCGCCAGCCGGAAGGTGCCGCCCATGCCCGAATGCGCCGCCGCGCCGGCGAAGAAGGCGCCCTCATAGGTGCCGGCGATCATCCGGCCATCGGCGGCGACGCCGGCCAGTTGGCCGCCGAAGGAGGCACCGCTGCCGTCGGCAGCGCCAAGCAGGGTCGTCGGGCCCAGCGTCGCTTCGTCGAAATGCTCAAGCTGCAGATTGCCCCTGGCGAGGGCGAAATCCCAGGTGTGGGTGACCTGGCCGGCGGCGATGTAGGGCACCTGGATGTCGTATTCGTACTCCCAGGCATCGGTGACGGTGGTGGCGTGTGTGGCAGTGGCGATGGCGTGGCCGGAATAGGTGGCGGTGACGTTGTTCTCGGCCAGGGCGTTGATGTCGACCGCTGCGGCCATGTCGCCGGCCACCCAGGTTCCGAGGTGCAGGGACATGTGCTCCAGCGCGTCGATGTAGTCGTCGCCGTCGATGTCGGCCGACCAGGCGGCGCCGCCGCTCCACCAGCCCCAGTCGACGGTGTCGCTGTAGGTCAGGTTGAAGACCGGGACCCCGCCTGCCAGCGGCAGAAGCCCGCCGGACTCGTCCACCGGCGCCAGCTTGGCGTTGACGAGGATGGCGTAGTTGTCCTCCTCCAACGTGACGTAGGACTGAGGTTGCGGGACCACGCCGCTGAAGCTGCCGGTGCCCGTTTCGCTGTGGGCGGCGTAGAGATCGCGGCTGATGACTGCCGAGGAGCCGGTCTCACCCAGCCCGTCCAGGCTGCCGAAGTCGAAGGTGGCGCTGAAGCGTCCATCGCCTGCCTCGCTGCCGCTGAGGCTGGCGTGCAGGCGGTTCGACGGGTCGAGCGTCAGCGAAAAGTCGCTTGAGGTGAAGGCGGCAGGGCCGTGGCCGGACTCATACGTCTCATAGTCGTAATATTCGTATTGGACGCCGGCGGCCGCGAAGCCCGTCAGCGTCACTGCCTCCGTCAGCGGCTCGGGTTCCGCCTGGGGCGTCACCTTCACCGCATAGTCGACGATGTAGTCGGCCTTGGGCAGCCAATCGTGGGCGGTTTCATCCCAATACCCCTCGCCGTCGTTGCTGGCGGCCGTGTGGCGGGCGATGGCGGTGGCGTCGGCGCCGGTGACGACCGAGTCGGGGCCGACATAGTCGGGCGTGAAGGCGAGGTAATCGGCGGCGTCGCCGAAGATCGCCGTGTCGCCGTCCAGCGGCGCCGTGGCGACGTAGCTGACCAGGGCGCCGCTCTCGAGAGGCTCGTAGGCGTCGGTGGCGTCGAAGTTGAGGTGACTCGCGAACACCGTGCCGCCCAGGGTGGGTTTGCCGGCGGTGCCAATGTCGGGATCGACGACGACATTGCCCAGTTCGAACAGGCCGAAGGATTCCTGCCCGACGCCGCTGCCGACGATGCCGATGGTTCCCTGCAGGTGAACGGCGCGCGCCGGCGCGGCCGCGAGGCCGTCGAAATCCATATTGGCGTTGTGGCGAACATAGAGGTGCGAACTGCTGACGCCGCCGCTCCAGGTGTCGTCCAGGGCCAGGGGCCCGAAGGGCAGCCCCGACACGCCGGCGACCTCATAGGTCGACAGGCCGCTGGTGGGGAAGTCGGCGGCGGCGGTGGTGGTGCCGCCGTAAATGAACATCCCCGGAACCAGCGTTTCCGTGTACTCCTCGACATGAACCGCCAGTTCGTAGTCGTAGGTTTCGTCGTGCTCGATGCGCACGCCGGGGGAAGCGAAGGCGAAGAAGGTGCCGTCCTCGGCGACATAGCCGCTGCCCTGGAAATTGGCCTCGGCATGGGCGGCATCGGCGCCTTCGGCGAGATTCTTGTCGTCATAATCGGTATCGGCGGCGCCGAAGGTGACGGCGCCCGGTCCCTCGGGAAAGGAATAGCTGTCGCCGGAGCCGATGGTGACGGTGACGGCGCCGTCGGCCTGGACCACCTCGGTCAGCGGCCGGTTGTTGTCGGGGTTCGGCTCGGCCAGCAAGTTGCCGAGGCTGCGCCAGGAGTCCTCGTCGATGGGCAATTCGCGCAGGAACCAGCCGGCGGCGCCGGTGACGGTCGGATCCGGTTCGGGCTGCGGCTCCGGCTCGGAAGCGGTCGGCTGATCGGTGGTGTTGTCGGTTGTGATGGTTTCGACGGTTTCGGCGGTTTCGGAGTCGCCGCCGGTGTCCTGCGCCACCTGTGGTGGTGGCGGGGCATCGCCCGAGGCGGAGTCGCCGCTGGCGTCGAAGCCCGAATCCTCCAGGGCGGCATCGATATCGTCGCCCGAGCCATCGGTGCCGCCGTCGCCGGCCGGCGCCTGTTCGGCGGTCTGCGCATCCTCGCCTTCGGCGTCGTCGTCGGTGGCGGTGTCGGCGTCGCCGTCATCGGCCGCGGTGTCGGTTTCGGTGTCGCCGGTCTCGCCGTCGCCCGCGTCGGATTCGGCGGTGTCGGCCTCGCCGCCCGCGTCGTCGGCGCCGCCGTCCTCGCCCGCCGTCTGGTCGTCGTCCTCGTCCTTCTGAAGCTCCCTCAAGGTCTCCTTGAGTTCGTCGTCATCCGGCGGCTGCGGCGGCGAGGGGTCGCCTTCCGGCGGCACGTCGACCGTCGCCGGCCGGTTGGTCGAGGTGGTCACGCCCGAGGTCTTTGACGACACGGTCATGCGCTGGCCGAACAGGAAGGTGGCGCGGGTGCTGCCGTCACTCCCCACCCGGATCAGCCCGATGCCGCCGCGAATGCCGATGGTGGCGCTGGGCGTCTCGAACGTGACCTCTTCCTTCTTGCTGATGCGCCCGCCGACGAGGCGGAACACCCCCTGGGTGGCGGTAAAGGCCAGGTCGCCGGCGTCCTGGTCGGGGTCATAGACGAAGTGGTCGATGACGATGTCGCTGTTGGGCCCGACGCTGAGCGCCGAGCCGTCGAGGAACAGAAGCTGCGCCTTGCCCCGCGCGCTGGTCTGCACACGCTCGTCGGCGACGATGTTGGTGCCGACGTGCAGCACCCGCCGCTCCTCCTGCGGCGGGAGGCCGACGGCCTCGGGGTTGACGGCGGCCGTCTTGCCAACCTCGACGGCGGCGGCGGCGCTGCGCGGCATCGGCGCCAGCACCGCCGTCACGGCGAAGGTGGACAGCGCGGTGGCGGCAAGGAGGCGGGTCTTGGTGGTCATGGCCTCGTTCCTCGGTCCCGGTATGGCTTCATGGACGTTGCGGACGCCGTGGCGCTATTGGAAGCGCCAGGAAAAGCCCAGGGTCGCAAACACGTTGTCGAAGGCGTTGACCGCGATGTTGGCCTCGCGTTTGAAGTAGCCGACGGTCGCTATGGCGGCCAGCGACGGACTCACCGGCATCGTCTGCACCAGGGTCAGCCGGTAGTCGGTGTCCGACCGCGTGACGTTGATCAAACCCAGTTCCGGCCCGTCATAGTCCGACGTGGCGATGCCGGCGGTCAGGCTGGTGTTCCAGGGCGTGCCGTTGAGCCCGGTATAGGAATGCGCCACCCCCGCCGACAGGCCCACCTGGTCCCGCGCCCGCCAGGCCCTCTCGGCGTCGATGCGGGTGTATTGCACGCTGGCGCTGAGGCCGGTCTGCTGGGTGATGCGGTGGCTGCCGCGCAGGGTCGCGGTAAGCTCCCAGCCGTCCTCATCGCTCTTGTTGGGGGTGGAGGCGGTGTCGTTGAACGACCGGTGGCGCGCCTCGGCAAGCGCCGCGACGCTCGTCGGGCCGCCGGTGAAGGAACTGATTTCCAAACCGGCGCCGGGGGCATGGTAATGGGTGGCGTCGCCCAGATGTACCCAGGTAAAGATGCCGTAGGGGCGCAGGGTGGCGCTTTCGGTGTCGCGCCGGTTCAGGCGGATGCGCGGGCCGCTCTTGATTTCGGCCACGGTGAGGTCGACCTGGTCCTGCTCGGCATGGCGGTTGGCAAACAGCATTCCCGCGCTTTCCAGCACCAGCCCGTCGGCGCGGCGCGGGTCAAAGGTGTGGTTCAGCGACAGCGTGCCGAAGGCGGCGACGTCGTCCTCGGCCGTGGCGCTGAGGGGAATGTTGATGTTGTCGTCGGGCAGGGAGTTGGCGTTGCTGTCATAGCGCAGCCCGGCATAGAGGCTGCCGCCGAAGCGATGCGCGGAAAGTTCGCGCTCGATCCGTTCTCGCAGTTCGTCGGCGCGCTCGCGCACCTGCGCCGGCATGTCCGGGTTTTCGCTGGCGGCGTCCAGATAGCCGCGCGCCATCTCGAACGAGCCCAGGCGATAATAGAGGGCGGCAAGCTCAAGCTGCACGCGCGGCAGGTTGGGCTGTGCCATGAGCATCCGTTCCAACGCGGCCACGGCGCCCTCGTAGTCGCCGATCCGAGTGGCCACCTTGGCGAATTCGAAGGTCCGGTCCAGATCCGCCGGGTCGGCGAGCATGGCCTGGAAGGCCGCGTCGTAGGCCTGCCGCAATTCCGGCGGTGCCCCGGCCAACGGGTCCGCCGCCGGCGCGGCGGCGGTGCCGGCAAGGACAGGCCCGAACGCCGCCGCCAGCAGACATACCGCGAATCGCAAAGCGCGCACTGCCAATTCTCGATCCCCCCTGCAGACCGAATTATCGTTGCCGGGCGGGCCGAGCACGCGAGCGCACCGCAAGCCACCCGGCAACAGGCGCCGGGCGGCGCGCTACGAGCGACCTGTCATCACCCGCCTACTTTTGTATTAGGCTAACCCCTTGGCGGATACTTGTCATCCATTCGGTAAGTAGAACAGATGGTGGGGTTGGCCACAATGAGAGGGTGAATTGGCGTCCCCACGGGGATTCGAACCCCGGTTGCCGCCGTGAGAGGGCGGTGTCCTAGGCCTCTAGACGATGGGGACGCAAGAGGCGTGCGGGGGCCTCTCTTACAAAAATCGCGCCGGGCGATCAAGCCCTTTGTGGGCGGGCCGGTGCTTCTGCCTATATCGGATGCAGCGGCACGGAATGGAAGGCGCGGCGGTCGGGATCGAAGCGCCAGGCGCGCGGTGGGCGGGCGCCGTGAGCGTCCACCGCCACCACCAGCCACAGCAGGTCGGGCTCCCATCCCGCGCGGGCGGCGTCGGTGGGCGAGGGCGCCGCGGCGCCGTTGGGATGCGAGTGGTAGTGCCCCACCAGCCGCGTGCCGCCGCCGCGCGCGCGCAGTTCGCGCTCCAGCCGCAGGCGCACGGCCGGGTCGACCTCGAAGGCGGCGCGGCGGTCGGCGGCGATGTTGGCGGCGGGGAGGACGCGGCCGACCGTGATCGTCTCGCGGCCATTGCCGATCAGCAGGCCACAGCACTCCTCCGGCCAGGCGGCCTCGGCCGCCGCCATCATGGCGGCAAGGTCGCGGCCGCGGACGGCGACGGCCGCCGCGCCGGTCATGGTGACGTCGCGTCCGTTCCCCGCGCCGGCACCAGATCCAGCGCGCCGGTCAACTGGCCGCTGACGGGGTCGAAGACGAGCAGGCGCTGGCCCGCTCCGGCGTTTTCGAGGCGGAGCACGACCCGATCGCCGGTCGCCACCATGTCGACGATGCGCGCGCCTTCCGGCAGCATCGCCGCAACGCCGTCGCCGGGGGAAGACAACTTTGCCACGTTGGAATAAACGCCGTACCCCAGGAGGATAAGTCCGCCTACGAGGAGGAGACCCATTCCTATAACCAATGCCTTAATCGCCCGCATTCTTCAGTTTATCTTGCCGGTTTCTGCCCGTTGAGGAAGACTTGTCCTGGATGAACGAAATTGCCTCGACCCTTCATACGGCCTCGGTTGCGCCGGAGCAAGCGGGACAACGGCTGGACAAATGGTTGGCGGACGCTCTGCCCGTCCTGTCGCGCTCGCGCTTGCGGGCGCTGATCGAGGCGGATCGCGTCACCGACGCCAATGGCCGTCCCGCCGGCGATCCCTCTCGCAAGGTGCGCGCGGGCGAAGCCTTCAGCGTCACCGTGCCGCCGGCGGCCCCGGCCACGCCCGAGCCCCAGGCGATGCGCCTGGACGTCGTCTACGAGGACGCGGACGTAATCGTCGTCGACAAGCCGGCGGGGCTGGTGGTGCACCCGGCCGCCGGCAATCCCGACAACACGCTGGTCAACGCCCTGCTGGCCCATTGCGGCGGCGGGCTTGCCGGCATTGGCGGCGTCCGGCGCCCCGGCATCGTCCATCGCCTCGACAAGGACACCAGCGGCCTGCTAGTGGCGGCGAAGAACGACGCCGCGCACCAATCGTTGAGCGAACAGTTCGCGGCCCACAGCATCGAGCGCGCCTATCGGGCGGTGGTGTGGGGGGTGCCGAGTCCCGTCGAAGGCACCGTCGTCGGCAATATCGGCCGCAGCCCGCGCGACCGCAAGAAGATGGCGGTCACGAACCGCGGCGGCAAAGCGGCGTTGACTCGCTACAGGGTGCTGAGGGCGTACGGCACCATTGCCAGCCTGGTCGAATGCCGGCTGGAGACCGGGCGAACGCATCAGATACGGGTGCACATGGCGCATATCGGACATCCGCTGGTGGGGGACCGCACCTATGGGCGCGCGCGCGCCGGCCGGGCCCGTGACCTGCCCCAGGCGGTGCAGGACGGCCTGCGCGCCTTCCCACGCCAGGCGCTTCACGCCTTCGTGATCGGGTTTCGGCACCCGACCAGCGGCGAGGCGCTGCGCTTTGAGTCGGAATGTCCGACCGACATCAATGAGTTGACGGCACAATTAGAGGGGTTGTAAAAAAAGCTATACTTGAGCAGGGGGGTGCGGTATTGTTGTGCCGAGAGAGAGGTTGGAGTAGCCTGATTGCGTGACGCCGGGGGTGGCCCCGCCGCGGAATCGAGGCCCTCGAAAGACCAAGGGAGACCCTGATGACGGCTCTGACGACAGGGATCAACGTTGCCCCCGAGGGGAACCTGTCCCGGTATCTGCAGGAGATCCGCAAGTTCCCGATGCTGGGCCCCGACGAAGAGTATTCGCTCGCCAAGTCCTACCGCGAGCAGGGCAACATCAACGCCGCGCACAAGCTGGTGACCAGCCATCTGCGCCTGGTGGCGAAGATCGCGATGGGCTATCGCGGCTATGGGCTGCCGATCGGCGAGCTTATTTCCGAGGGCAATGTCGGCATGATGCAGGCGGTGCGCCGCTTCGACCCCGACCGCGGCTTCCGGCTCGCCACCTATGCCATGTGGTGGATACGGGCGGCGATTCAGGAATACATCCTGCACTCGTGGTCGCTGGTGAAGATGGGCACCACGGCGGCGCAGAAGAAGCTGTTCTTCAACCTGCGCAAGCTCAAGGGGCAGATGCAGGCCATCGACGACGGCGACCTGTCGCCCGAGAACGTGCGCAAGATCGCCGACAATCTGGACGTTTCCGAGGCCGATGTCGTCAGCATGAATCGCCGCCTCACCAGCCCCGATCATTCGCTGAACGCGCCGGTGCGCCTGGACGGCGAGGGCGAGTGGCAGGACTGGCTGGTCGACGACAGCGAGGACCAGGAAAGCCTGCTCGCCGACCGCGAGGAGATGGGCAACCGCCGCACCCTGCTGGGGCACGCGCTGAAGACCCTGAACATGCGCGAGCGCCACATCCTGACCGAGCGGCGGTTGCGCGAGAATCCGGTAACCCTGGAGGATCTGTCGCAGCAATACGGCATCAGCCGCGAGCGCGTGCGCCAGATCGAGGTGCGCGCCTTCGAGAAGCTGCAAAAGTCGATGCGCAACGCGGTGATCGAACAGAACGTCCAGGTCTGACGCCGCCGCGAGGCGTTTCCGGGTCGAGGGCCTCATGCCGGGCGCATGGGGCCCTCGTTCCGTCAGCCGTCGTCGTCGGCCGTCGGCAGCTCGCGCACCGGTTCGCCCCATTCCTCGACCAGGCGGTTCTGGCGCCCGCGCAGGGCGAGGATTTTCTGTTGCGTCAGCGCCTGCAACACCGTGTCCATCACCGGCGGCGTCGACAGGTACAGCAGCCATCCCATCCCGGCGCTGCCATACATCACCATCAGCACGAAGACGTCGCCCAACAGGCGCATGGCGGCGGCGACGGTATGCTCGCCGAACCACATCGCCAGCAGATACGGCATGGTGCCGGCCAGGTTGAGGCCGCCGACGCACAAGGCGGCGTTGCGCGTGGTGCTGCGGTCGGCCAGCGCCGCCACCGCCGTCGGCAGCATTCCCACCGCCACCACCATCGCCGAGGGCAGCGCGAAAGGCACCATGAGCAGCGCCGCCGCCAGCAGCCCCCAGGGACGCCCGCCGCCGCCACTCCGCACCGTCTGTTTCCTGTTCGGCTTCCTGGCCATTACAGCAACCGCATGACCGTCAACGCCGTCGCCGCCAGAAAACCGATCCCGACCGAGGTCATGGCGGCGGCCTGCTGCCCCAGCCGGTTGGCGCGCTCCTCGCGCTCGGCGTCGTCGCCTTGAAGGCGCAGGATTTCCTGTTCGGCCAGTTGGTATTCCTGCCGGGCGATGGCGAAGCCCTCGCTGTCGGCGCGGCGTTCCTCGGCGTCGTCGAGCAGGTGGAAGATCTCCACCAGGTTGCCGGAGCGGATCGCCCGCGGCAGCCCCCGTTCCAGCCGCCGGCGGCGCTCGCGGTTGTGATAGCTGTCGATGATGGGCTTGGACAGGTTGCCGACCCACCGCGCCAGGCTGTGCAGGGTCGCCGGACCCATCCGCCACTGCACCAGCGCCAGCAGCGCCAGAATGCCCTCGATGCGCCGGACCGGATCGTCGGCATTAAGCAGTTTCAGCGGCCGGCTGACATCCTGGCGAAAGCGCGCGGCGATGAAGGCGGCGATGTGGCGGTCCATCGGCACCGTGTTGTTGGCCGCGTTCTTCGCCGCCTCGTCCAGGGCCGGCAGCAGGTCGCGCACCTCAAGGACAAGGGCGTGGGCGACCAGCGGGCTGCGGCAGGGCAGCGCCTCGTTCAATTCGTACAGGCAGCGTTCGATGCCGCCGCCGAACCCGGCGTTGCGCAGATGGTCGCGCATGTCGCGGAAGTTGTTCAGCAGCATGGTGTATTCGGGGTCGTAATGCGTCCGCGAGGCGATCCAGAAGGCCGGGATGTCGCGCATGATGCATTCCGCCCACACGCCCACGTCCTTCTTCTCGGCCATCAGCGCCGCCAGCGCCGCTCCCATGCCCTGGGGCAGGGCGGCCAGGCCCTTGTAGCGGATGGGCGCCTGCGGATCGAGAACCATGCACGCCCGCGCCACCACCACCTCGCTTGCCGTCTTGGCATCGGTCGAGGCGCTCATCGTGCCGTTGACGATCTCGGCGATGGCGTTGGCGCGGTCCTTGTCCTCAAGGGCGCGCCGGACCCACAACTCGACCCGTCCCTCGGTCAGCGGCGCCGCGGCCTCCCGCCAGTTGCGCGCGAAGGCCATCGCCAGTTCCGGGGCGCTGCGGTACTCCTGGCCCGCGAAGGCGAAACCCCGTTGCGCCCGCCGCTCGACCCTTGTCTGCAGCGGGCTCAAGCGCCGGCCGTTGATCCACAGGTCCAGCTTCTCGACGTCCCAGCGCTGCTCGGGGTCGTCGCACAGCAGGCCGCGCAGCACCTCGATCAGGGACAGCGGCAGCTTCTGCTCGCCGACCAGCGCCAGATAGCTGCCTTGCACCGCCTTGGCCGTCAGCACGGCTTCGTCGTCCTGTCCGGCCAGCGGCGCGCGGCCCAGCGTCAAGGCCACCAGGCTGGCGCCGAGGGCGTACATGTCGTCGCCCAGGCTGCCGCTGCCGCGGCCGGAGGGCCAGGACATGCCGGATTCGACCGGCTCGACCAGCACCGGCTGATCGTGCGCGGGCGAGGCGGTGACGCAGTCGCCGAGGACGATGGAGCCCTGCTCGCGGTCGTTCCAGAACATGTTGGTGGGGCGGATGGCGCGATGGGCGATGCCGCGCCCCGCCAGTTCCTTCAGCGCCGTCGCCAGTGGGGCGATGATGCGCTTGCCGATCTCGTACTCGTCGACGCGGCGGATTTCGGCCGACAGGGTGGGCATGACCCGCCCGCCCAGCGGCCGCTCATAAACGACGACGATGGCGTTGGCGCCGACCGGCGGCCAGTGCGCCGTGGCCCATTCGACGAGTTGCAACAGGCCGACCGCCTGGAGACCGCGCAGGCTGCGCATGGTCTGCACCCGGACCGGCCGCTCCGGACGGCAGACCAGCGCGAACAACGGCCGCGCGAGGTCGCGACGGTCTTCGGCAAGGAAGGCCTCGGCGCTGGGCGTCGCCAAGTCGGGCAGGGGCGAATCGGGATAGACGTTGAAGCGGTCCCGCAGGCGCACCGGGTTTCCCGATGCCTGCGCGCCGTCTTCCTTTGTCGGGGTTTCTGCTGCCGGTTCCTTGGCCATTGCCTGCGGGTGTTCCTGCCTGTCGCCCGCAGTATGCCCGCCCGGACCCGTCCGCCCAACCCCAAAGCGGGGACGACCCTATTCGAACGGATCGTGGACCAGGATGGTGTCCTCGCGCTCCGGGCTTGTCGACAGCATCGCCACCGGCGCCTCGATGAGTTCCTCGATGCGGCGGATGTATTTGATGGCGGTGGCCGGCAAGTCCTTCCAGGTCCGTGCCCCCATCGTGCTTTCCGACCAGCCGTCGATCTCCTCGTAGATCGGCTCGACCCGCTGCTGCCGCGCCGGCGAGGCCGGCAGGTGGTTGAGGATTTCGTCCCCGCAGCGATAGGCGGTGCAGATCTTCAGCTTCTCCAGGCCGTCGAGGACGTCCAGCTTGGTCAGGGCGATGCCGTTGATGCCGTTGACCTTCACCGCCTGGCGTACCAGCACGGCGTCGAACCAGCCGCAGCGCCGCGCCCGCCCGGTGACGGTGCCGAACTCACGGCCGCGCTCTCCGATGGCTTGGCCGATGTCGTCGAACAGTTCGGTCGGGAAGGGGCCGCTGCCGACGCGGGTGGTGTAGGCCTTGGTGATGCCCAGCACGAAGCCCACCGAGCCCGGCCCGGTGCCGGACCCGGTCGCCGCCTGCGCCGCCACCGTATTCGACGAGGTCACGAAGGGATAGGTGCCGTGATCGACGTCGAGCATCGCCCCCTGGGCGCCCTCGAACAGGATGCGCCGGCCCTGGCGGCGCAGGTCGTCGAGGCGCTGCCAGACGATGTCGGCATAGGGCAGCAGCCGCGGCGCCAGATCCTTGAGCAGCCGCAGCAGCGCCTCGCCGTCCTCGGGCTCGGCCCCCAGGCCGCGCAGCAGCGCGTTGTGGTGGGCGAGCAAGCGCTCGATCTTCATTTCCAGCACCGAATCGTCGGCGAGGTCGCACACCCGCACCGCGCGCCGGGCGACCTTGTCCTCATAGGCGGGGCCGATGCCGCGGCCGGTGGTGCCGATCTTGCCGGCGCCGCTGGCTTCCTCGCGGGCGCGGTCGAGCTTGCCGTGCAGGGGAAGGATCAGCGGCGTGTTCTCGGCCAGGCGCAGCGTCTCGGGGGTGATGGTCAGGCCCTGGCCGCGCAGGCGGTCGATTTCATCCAGCAAGGCCCACGGGTCGACAACGACGCCGTTGCCGATGATCGACAGCTTGCCGCGCACGATGCCCGACGGCAGCAGGCTGAGCTTATAGGTGGTGCCGTCGACAACCAGCGTGTGCCCGGCGTTGTGGCCGCCCTGGAAGCGCACCACGACGTCGGCGCGCTCCGACAGCCAGTCGACGACCTTGCCCTTGCCCTCGTCCCCCCACTGGGAGCCCACCACGGCGACGTTGGTCATGTTTTCGAGTCTCCTCCCTCCGTGAGCGCCACCAGGCGATCCTCTGCCAGCAGATGCTTGCATCCCAGGCGCCGGGCCTCGGCGGCCGCATCGGCGACCGGCTCCAGCCCCGCCACCGTTTCCATGCCGTCCCGGCGCAGCCGTGCCGCCGCGGCGGCGGGCGTGCCCAGGGGCAGATACACCCGCGCCGGCGTCGGCGCCGGGGGCAGTGCGGCGATGAGATCGTCCATCGACACCGTGGCGCCCGTCGCCGGCTCTACCCCGCCGGCGAGATAGCGCCCGCCGCGCACGACCTCGGCGCGGGCGCCATGCGAGAACATGGCGAAGCTGACGCCGGTGTAGTACTCGAAGCCCCGCTTCTCGACCGGGTCGACGGTCAGCGGCAGGTCGGGCGCCTCGCGCCGCACCAGGTCGGCCACCGCTTGCAGCCGGTCGCGGGCGCGGGCGGATTCGCCGTCCAGCGCCAGCCCGGCCAGCGCCCGCAACGCCCGGTCGGCGGGGCCGGCGGCGGCGATCAGCGCGACGAGAAGCGCCGCCACGTCCCCCGCCAGGGCGGAAACGCCGGCGGTGTCCTTCTGGTCAAGGGCGTGGCGCAGGGCCGCGCGGCGGTCGGGGTCCAGGCCCCGGCCGGCCAGCAGCGATTCCACCAGCACCGGCATCGTCAAATCGACGCTGACGTCGCCGAGTCCCGCCTCAGCCATCGCCCGCGCCGCCAGCAGGATCACCTCGGCGTCGGCGGCGGCGGCGTCGGAGCCGATCAGTTCGATGCCGGCCTGGCCGACCTGGCGATCCGGCTTCAAGGGCGACCCCTTCACCCGCAGCACCTGGCCGGCATAGGACAGGCGCAACGGGCGTGGCGCCTTGGCCATGCGGGTCGCGGCGATGCGGCCGATCTGCACCGTCATGTCGGCGCGCAGGCCCATCATGCGCTGCGAGACCGGGTCCATCACCCGAAAGGTCTGGTCGGCGGTGGCGGCGCCGCTGCCGGCGAAGAGGCTTTCCTCGAACTCCATCAGCGGCGGCTTGACGCGCTGATAGCCATGCGCCGCGAAAACGCGGGCAAGGCGGTGCACGACGTCGGCCTCGAAGGCGGCGTCGGGCGGCAGCACGTCGCGCAGTCCGGCGGGCAGAAGCGCCCGATTGGCAAACTCGCTCATCTCGCGGATCGTTCATGCGAAAACGGCGGACCGGGAGCCCCGGCCGCGGGGCTTCCCGGTGTAGCGCACCTGCCCCCGCCTCGCAAACGAAAACGCCTCGGCGGCGGGGGCGGGGGCTTAGGCCGGATGACGGGCGAGCAACTCGTCGAGATGCGCCATCACCCCCTTCGATGCCTCGCCGACCTTGTGGACCATCTGGAGGGCGCCGTCGTAATCGCCGTCCTCGTAGAGCTTGGCCGCTTCGATGCCGGCGGCGTGGACGTCGCGGTGCGGCGGTTCCAGCGCCGCCCAGGCGGGGTGCGCGGTCAGTTCGGGGTCGGCGACCTTGTCGTACCACTTGCCCAGTCGGCACTGATGATGGTCGGCCAGTTCGCTCGCCTTCAGCGACTGCCGCCCCACCAGCATCGCCGCCAAGCGCTTGCGCCAGATCATGTGATCCGATTTGGCCAGGTGGATGGTGAGGTCGGTGACCTCAAGCTGCGCGATGCCGTCCACCGCCTCCAGGATGACCGAATCCGACTGGTCCATCAGATCCATGATGTGCCCGATGCTCTCGACGTTGCGGCTGGACATGTCGGCGATGACCGAGATGCCCTCCGAGACCTCCTGCGAGGCCTCGGTCTGCTGGCCCAGAATGTGCGAGATGTCCTGCATCTTGGCCGAGACGTTGTGGATCTGCTCGGTCACCGCCCTCATCCCGTCGCCGGTGGCGTGGATGACCTCGCGCCCCTTGTCGACCGCCTCGGCCCCTTCGCGCATGGAGGCGACGATGGCGTTCATTTCCTCGCGCAACGAGGTGATGCGCTGGCGGATGTCGACGGTGGCCTTCGAGGTCTGGTTGGCGAGGCTCTTGACCTCGTTGGCAACGACGGCGAAGCCCTTGCCGGCCTCGCCGGCGCGCGCCGCCTCGATGGTGGCGTTCAGCGCCAGCAGGTTGGTCTGCTTGGCGATCGCCTCGATCTGGTCGATGATGTCGCCGATCTTCTCGGACGCCTGGGCGAGGCCGTCGACCTTGGCGGCGGCGTCCTGCACGGCGCTGGCGATGCTTTCCATCGTCGAGACGGCGCGGTCGGCGGCCTGCTGCCCGTCGTTGGCCGCCTGCTGGGCGGCCTCGGCGTCGCCGGCGGCGCCCTGGGCGTTTTCCGAGATCGCCTGGACCGACGACACCAGTTCCTCGGCGGCGGCGCCGATGGCCTGGCTGCGGTGATCGACCTCGCGCACGTCGCGCATCATCGACGCCGTGTCGGTCACCGCGCCGTTGGCGGTCACCGACATCGAAACGATGAACCGCAGTTGCCCCAGCGCCCGCTGCTCCAGGGTGGTGGCGAGGTGCCTGATCTTGCGGGTCAGGGGGTCGGCGCCCTCGGGCACCGACAGGTATTTGCCCTCGATGAGCATGTCGAGCGCCGCCATCGCGGCCTCGGC
>JAWLGJ010000067.1:0-12722 GCA_041685145.1 Magnetospirillaceae bacterium
CATCCGCCCCACCGACCCGCGCCGCCGCCCCCAGGACGTACGGCCGTATTTGAACGACGAGCAGTTCCGCCTCTACGACCTGATCTGGAAGCGCACCCTGGCCAGTCAGATGGAAAGCGCCGTGCTCGATCAGGTGGCCGTCGACATTGCCGCCGAGGCCGACGACGTCGTGCTGCGGGCCACCGGCTCGGTGGTGGTGTTTCCGGGATTCCTGGCCCTCTACCGCGAAAGCCGCGACGACGACGAAGAGGAGGCCGAGCGCCTGCTGCCCGACGTCGCCGAGGGCGAGGCGGCCGAGCGGCGCGAGGTGCGCGCCGACCAGCACTTCACCCAGCCGCCGCCGCGCTATTCCGAGGCCAGCCTGGTCAAGAAGCTGGAGGAACTGGGCATCGGCCGCCCCTCCACCTACGCCACCATCCTGTCGGTCCTGCAGGAGCGCGATTACGTTCGGCTGGAGAATCGCCGCTTCGTGCCCGAGGACCGCGGCCGGCTGGTGACCGCCTTCCTGGAGGCGTTCTTCAACCGCTATGTCCAATACAACTTCACCGCCGACCTGGAGAACAGGCTCGACGAGGTGTCGGCCGGGCAGGTGGACTGGCGCGCGGTGCTGCGCGACTTCTGGCGCGACTTCTCGACCCAGGTGGACCAGACCAAGGGCCTGCGCGTGGCCGAGGTGCTGGCCGCCCTCGACGAGGAACTCGGCCCCCATTTCTTCCCCGTCCAGCGCGAGGGCGAGGATCCGCGCCGCTGCCCGTCCTGCGGCGACGGCCGGTTGAGCCTGAAACTGGGCAAGTTCGGGGCCTTCATCGGCTGCTCGCACTATCCCGAATGCCGCTACACCCGGCCGCTGGTGGTGGCCACCGAAGCCGCCGCCGCCGAAGAGGCGGCGGAAGGGCCGAAGTTCCTCGGCACCGACCCCGAGACCGGCCAGCCGGTCACCCTGCGCCGCGGCCCCTATGGCCATTACGTCCAGCTTGGCGAGGCGGAGGGCAAGGCCAAGCCGAAGCGGGCCTCGCTCTACAGGGGCCTGGAACCCGCCGATGTCGACCTCGACCTGGCGCTGAAGCTGCTGGCGCTGCCGCGCGACGTCGGCCCCCATCCCGAGACCGGCGAGATGATCCAGGCGGGCGTGGGGCGCTTCGGTCCCTATCTCCGCCACGCCGGCGCCTACACGTCGCTGGGGCGCGACGACGATGTGCTCAACATCGGCCTCAACCGCGCCGTCGACCTGCTGGCGAGCAAGGCGCGCAAGGGCGGCAACGGCGTCGGCCGCACCCTGGGCGAACACCCCAAGAGCGGCCAGCCCGTCACCCTGCACCGCGGCCGCTACGGCCCCTATGTCAAGCATGGGCGCACCAACGCCACCCTGCCGCGCGGCACGGATTCCGATGCCGTGAGCCTGGAGGAGGCGGTGGCGCTGCTGGACGCCAAGGCCGGAAAGGCGGGGCGTGGCGGCGGCAAGGCCAAGGCAACCAAGGCAAAGGCCACGCCGGACACCAAGGCCAAGCCGAAGGCGAAGACGGCGACGAAGACGAAGGCGGCGGCCAAGCCGAAGGCGAAAGCGAAGGCGAAGCCCGCCACGACGAAAACCAAGGCCGCGCCCAAGCCCAAGGCCGCACGGGCCAAGGCGGCGGCGGGCGAAAAGGCCACGGCCGAGGAGAGCGGCAGCCGGTGACCAAGCCCAAGGCCCCGCCGGTTCCCACCAAGGAGGAGATCCGGGAGTTTATCGAGTCGTCTCCCGGCCATGTCGGCAAGCGCGAGATTGCCCGCGCCTTTCATCTCACCGGGCCCCACCGCCCCCTCCTGCGTCAGCTTCTGCGCGAGTTGGAGGAGGAAGGCGCCATCCAGCGCGGGCGCAAGCGGCGCTTTGCCCGCCACGGCGCGCTTCCCGACGTCATGGTGGTCGAGATCACCGGCACCGACCCCGACGGCGAACTCCTCGCCCGCCCCCTGGTCTGGCGCGAGGAGGGGGCGCCGCCGCGCATCTACATGGCGCCCGAACGCCGCGGCCAGCCGGCGCTGGGCAGCGGCGACCGCGCGCTGGCGCGCCTGCGCCGGCTGAGCGACGATGTCTATGAAGGCCGCACCATCCGGCGCATCTCGGCCGGCCCGGCGCGGGTGCTGGGCGTCTATGAAATGACCGGCGAAGGCGGGCGGCTGGTGCCCACCGACCGCCGCCAGAAGCGCGAGTTCCTCCTCACCAAGGCCGACGCCGGCGAGGCGAAGCCGGGCGAACTGGTGCTGGCCGACGTGTTGCCGGGGCGGCCGCTGGGCCTGCGCCACGCCCGCGTCGTCGAGCGCCTGGGCAGCATGACCAGCCCCCGCGCCATCAGCCTTGTCGCCATCCACAGCCACGGCATCCCCACGGAATTCACCCCCGAGGCGCTGGCGCAGGCGGAAGCAACCGGGCCCGCCCCCGCCGCCGGGCGCGACGACCTGCGCCCCCTGCCGCTGGTCACCATCGACGGCGAGGACGCCCGCGACTTCGACGACGCCGTCTGGGCCGAGCCGGACGGCGACGGCTGGCACGTCATCGTCGCCATCGCCGACGTCGCCTGGTATGTGCGCCCCGGTGATGCGCTCGACCGCTGCGCCTACGAGCGCGGCAACTCCGTCTATTTTCCCGACCGGGTGGTGCCGATGCTGCCCGAGGCGCTGTCGAATGGCTGGTGTTCGCTGCGCCCCGACGAGGAACGCCCCTGCCTGGCGGCGCATATGTGGCTGGACGCCGAGGGCGCCCTGCGGCGCCATCGCTTCGTGCGCGGCATCATGCGCTCGGCGGCGCGGCTGACCTATGAGCGGGTGCAGGAGGCGCGCGACGGCCGCCCCGACGACGGCACGGCGCCGCTGGCCGACTCCGTCATCGCCCCCCTCTACGGCGCCTGGGAGGCGCTGGCAGCGGCGCGGAAGCGGCGCGGCGTGCTGGAACTTGACATCCCCGAGCGCAAGGTCGAGGTCGATGCCGCCGGCCGGGTGGCGCAGGTGGTGCCGCGCCCTCGCCTGGACAGCCACCGGCTGATCGAGGATTTCATGATCGCGGCCAATGTCGCCGCCGCCGAGACCCTGGAGCGCCTGCGCCAGCCGGTGATGTACCGGGTGCACGACCGCCCGGCCCAGGACCGCCTGGAAATGCTGCGCGATTTTCTGCGCACGCTGGATCTGCCGCTCGCCAAGGGCCAGGATCTGCGCCCGCAGCACTTCAACCGCATCATCGAGAAGGCCGCCGGCACCCCCCATGCGCGTCTGGTCAGCGAAGTCATCCTGCGCAGCCAGGCGCAGGCGGTCTATGCGCCGGAGAATCTGGGCCATTTCGGCCTCGGCCTGGCGCGTTACGCGCACTTCACCTCCCCCATCCGGCGTTATGCCGACCTGCTGGTGCACCGCGCCCTCATTCGCGGCCTGGGGCTGGGCGAGGGCGCCCTGGGCGGCGAGGAGGCGGAGAAATTCGTCGCCATCGGCGAGCACATTTCCGTCACCGAGCGCCGCGCCGCCACCGCCGAGCGCGACGCCGTCAACCGCTTCACCACCGCCTTTCTGGCCGACCGCGTCGGCAGCGTCTTTGCCGCCCGCGTCAGCGGCGTCACCCGCTTCGGCCTGTTCGTGACCCTCGACGAGACCGGCGCCGACGGATTGGTGCCGGTGCGCTCGCTGCCCGACGACTACTACATCCACGACGAGGCGCGGCACAGCCTGGTCGGCCGGCGCAGCGGCCGGGCCTATCGGCTGGGCGATGCCGTCGAGGTGCTGCTGGTGGAGGCGCAGCCGGTCACCGGCAGCCTGGTGTTCCACCTGCTGGACGCCGGAGCCGCCCGCGGTCGTCCCCAAGCCCGGGCGGGCCGCCCCAAGCGCTGAGTCTACCTCTTCCGAAACGGACACCTGCCTCTTAATCGAGACTAAACCCCTTCTCGACTATCCCTGTTCTTACGATACTACTCCCTCTGCTATTCGACCTGCCGTCGAGGTAGAGAAAAAGTCTTCACCTGAGGCCCATCTCGTGCTCATATTAGGGCCGTACGTCTTTGGGCATACCTCGGGTGAACGAAGTGAAGCTTTCGGCTCTGTCTCGTTGGATCATCGCTGCCACCGCCCTCACCACCGCCGGCGGCTGCGCCCCCGTGCTGGCCGCGGTGGGGGAACCCGCCCCCGCGGCACAAAGCGAGCGGGTGGTGGCCTTCGGCTACGGCACCATCATCGAGCGCCACCTCGACGGCATCGACGCCGCCGGCATCGGCGTCGAGGGCATTCGCGGCTTGGCCGCGCTTGATCCCGATTTCGACGCCCGCGTCGAAGGTGCCTTCCTGGAACTGCGCTACGGCGACCAGGTGTTCACCCGCTACGCCGCCCCCGCCGGCGACGATGTCGCCGGCTGGGCCGACGTGACGGTGCGGGCCTTCGGCGCCGCCAAGGGCGTCTCGCCGGCGTTGGCCGACGCTGACGGCGAGGCGTTCTACGAGGCGGTGTTCGATGCGGTGCTGGCCTCGCTGGACAAGTTCTCGCGCTACCACACCGCCGCCGAGGCCCGCGACAACCGCGCCTCGCGCAACGGCTTCGGGGGTATCGGCATCCGCTATCGTGCCGAGCAGCAGGGCCTACAGATCAGTTCGGTCATGGACGAAAGTCCCGCCGCCGAGGCCAATCTTCAGGTCGGCGACGTCGTCACCCACATCGACGGCGTGTCGGTGAATGGGCTGGAGGCGCCGGAGATTTCGCGCCGGCTGCGCGGCGCCATCGCCAGCCAAGTGCAGGTGACCATCCACCGACCCAGCGAGAGCAAGCCCCTGCAGGTGACCCTGCGTCGTTCGCTGGTGGTGCCGCCGACGGTGGCCATGAGCCTGGAGGACGACATCGCCACCCTGCGGGTCACCGGCTTCAACCAGCGCACGGCGTCGAGCGCGACGCGCGAGGTGGAACGGGCCATCCGCGAATCCGGTGGCAACCTCAAAGGCGTGATCCTCGATTTGCGCGGCAATCCGGGCGGCCTGCTCGACCAAGGCGTGGCGATGGCCGACCTGTTCATCCCCGAGGGCCGCATCGTCTTCACCCGCGGCCGCCACCGCCACGCCAACCAGAGCTATTCCGCCAGCCGCGGCGACATGGGCGAGGCGCTGCCGCTGGTGGTCATCGTCGACGGCGGCTCGGCCTCGGCCTCGGAAATCCTCGCGGCGGCGCTGCAGGACGCCGGGAGGGCGGTGGTCATCGGCACCAACAGCTATGGCAAGGGCACGGTGCAGACCGTCGTGCGGATGCCCAACGAGGGCGAGATGACGCTGACCTGGTCGCGCTTTCACAGCCCGTCGGGCTACGCCCTGCACAATCTGGGCGTGATGCCGGCCGTCTGCACCGGCGGAGACGGCATCAGCGTCGAAGGCCTGGTGGAAGACGTGCGGGCCGGCGCCCTGCCCGTCGCCGACACGCTGCCGCGTTGGCGGACGGTCAGCGTGGAGGCCACCGACGCCCGCGCCGAACTGCGCGAGGCGTGCCCCAAGGCCCGGATCGAGGACGACGCCGTGGAGTCGGCCCTGGCGCGGACACTGCTGGAGGATCCGGCGCTGTACGCACGGGCGCTGGCGGTCAGCACCCCGGCGCCCACCCATGCCGCCACCCTGCACCCGGCCGTGCTGCGCTGACGCGCGGCGCGCCGCCGGGCGCGGGGCACTTGACAGGGGCGCCGAAGCGGGTAATGTGCGCCGCCTGGACGTTGCGAAGAGACGGGTAGGGCCGACATGGCGAAGCCGAACACCATCCTTATCAAGCTGGTCAGCACGGCGGACACCGGCTACTTCTATGTGACCAAGAAGAACCCCCGGAAGACCACCGAGAAGCTGCAGTTCCGCAAATACGATCCCGTCGCGCGCAAGCATGTCATCTTCAAGGAATCGAAGATGAAATAGACCGCGCCGCGGTACGCGAACGACGCAAAGGGCGCCCGCCGATTCGGCGGGCGCCCTTTTGCTTGCCGATCACATCGAAGCGCGCCGGGCCCGACGCCGAAACCGGCTTTCAGTTCAGGTACTTGGCGACGGTCTGGAGAAAGTTGGCCACCGAGATCGGTTTGGCGATGTAGCCCTCGCAGCCGCCTTCCCGGATCTTTTCTTCGTCGCCCTTCATTGCGAAGGCGGTGACGGCGATGACCGGGATCGCCTTCAGATCGTCGTCTTCCTTGATCATCTTGGTGACTTCCAGCCCCGAAATCTCGGGAAGCTGAATGTCCATAAGGATGAGGTCGGGGCGATGATCGCGCGCCATCTTCAGGGCTTCGCGGCCGTCCTTGGTCTGCAAAGTGGTGTAGCCGTGCGCCTGCAGCAGATCGTTGAACAACTTCATGTTGAGATCGTTATCTTCGACGATCAGGATTGTCTTCGACATGACTCCCCACCAGAACGATCCCTTGCCGCGGCGGCTACCCCCTACGGCTTCGCCATCATCCTCAATTTGTTGCTTGAAGTCAAACCGCGCAGAACATCGAAATCGGGCCGGCACTCCCGGCCCTGGGTTCAGTCGCCGACGATCGCCCGCCGCAGCACCCGCGCCAGGCGCACCGGCTCCACCGGCTTGCGCAATACCGTCAGGGGACGCCCGGCAAGCTGGACGGCTCCGGCTTCCTCGGTGGCGCCGGTAAGGACCACCGTCGGCACCCAGGCGTCGAGCGCATCCATCACCCGCCGCGCCGCCGCCACGCCATCCCCGCCACGCAGCCGCAGGTCGGCCAGCACCACGTCGGGAGGGACTTCTTCCGCGCGCACCGCGGCGACCGCCGCCTCGCCGTCGGGGGCCACGACGACGCGGCACCCCCACTCGGACAACAGCAGGCGCACGCCCTCCAGGATGTCCTCGTCGTCGTCGATGACCAGCACCGAGCAACCCGCCAGGTTCGGCGGCGCCACCGCCTCGTCCGCGTCCTCGACGGCCGCCGGACCTTCGGCGAGCGGCACCTCGACGGCGAACATCGAGCCCCTGTCGATCTGCGAGCGCACGTCCAGGCGATGGCGAAGCAGCCGCGCCAGGCCCTGAACGATCGAGAGGCCCAGCCCCAGCCCGGCGACGGCGTGGCAGGGGCCGCCGGCATGGGTGCCGCGATAGAACTCCTCGAAGATCGCCAGGCGCTGGTGTTCGGGAATGCCGCAGCCGGTGTCCCACACCTCCAGGCGCAGGTCCGCGCCGCGGCGGCGGCAACCCACCAGGATGCGCCCCCGATCGGTGTAGCGCACCGCGTTCGCCAGCAGGTTGCGCCCGATGCGGGCCAGCAGCCCGGGATCGCTGCGCACCGCCTGGCTCGACGGCACCACCCGCAGTTCCACCCCCGGCTTCACCTGCGGCGCGAACTCCGTTTCCAACGCCTCCAGGATGTCGCCGATCATGAAGTCACGCGGCTCCGCCTCCAGCACGCCGGCCTCCAGCCGTGACATGTCGAGAAGCGCCTCGAACATGTCCTCCATCACCCCCAGCGACGTCTTTATGGATTGCAGGATCGGTTGCGCCGGCGGCGCGGTGACGCGGGGCTCCAACGCCCCGACGAACAGCGCGATCGCCTGCAGGGGCTGCCGCAGATCATGGCTGGCGGCCGCAAAGAAGCGCATCTTGGCGCGCATGGCGTCTTCCGCCTCCTGGCGGCCGCGCGCCTCTTCGTCGACGCGCCGCACCAGCGCCGTCAGGTCGTCAAGCAGAACCAGCACGCCACCGGCGGCGGCCGAGGCCGCAACCCTGACCCACCGTAGGTCGGCACCGGCCAGGGCGAGATCGCCGCCGGCCGTCGTCATGCCGTCGGCGGCGCGTTCCAGCAGCCGGCGGGCCGCCTGCGGCTTGTCGAAACAGCCCGGCAGGTCGGCCGCGGCGGCCGACCCCAGAAGCCGCCACGCCGCCGGGTTGCCCTCCACCACACGTCCGCGCCGGTCCACCAGGAGGGCGGGGACGGGCAACTCGGCCAAGGCCGCCACCGCCGCGCCGCGCCCTCGCTCGCGCACCGGCCTGCCGCCGGACGGATCGCTCATCGGTCGATATCCCCTTCCCTGCCAACGGCCCGCCTCTCCCAAAATGGTTGCGGACATCCGCTGGCGCTACCCCTCGGCCAGAAACCGCCGCCGCGCGGCGCCAATACCTGCCGCCACCGCGCTCCCCTTTCCGCCCGCGCGGCCGTTGCGGGGATCATCCATCAGCATGAGGGGCGCCTAGACAGAATGGGTACGGGCGGGGACATGCGCGCTATGAGCGGCAGTGGCTGTTTAATTATGCTGTTCCGTATATACATGTTCTCCGCTTTCTTGCGGCCCGGCGCTCGCTTCGGCCGGCGGTCGAAAGCCGGGATGCCAGGCGGTCCACACTCATGCGAGGACAGGCGATGAGCGAGCGCGAGCCGGGCCGACAGAGTCCCCATATCACGCAGGGGCCCCTGCCGACGGTGGCGGTCGCGGCGGAGGACGAGCGCCTTATCGAGCAGGTGCGGAGCAACTTTCCGCCCGAGGAACGGCACAAGATACGGGGCTATGACGATCCCCGTGATCTCGTGCAGAGCGACAAGGCGATCCCCGCCGAGATCACCCTGGTCGCGCACAACGTCATGAAAAACTTGGCGCGGCATCATCTCGACGCGCTGAGCGAATTCTGCCGCCGCAACCGGGTCATTCTGCTGGTGCGGTCGAACGAGTTCCTGGACAGCGTCGCCTTTCTGGAAATGGCCGATGGCGTCCTGTTCATCGACGCCACCCTCGACCGCCTGCCCGACGTGGCCGTGCTGGCGGAAGCCGGCTACTCCATCCTTCCCTCGGCGGCGGCGATGGACATCGTCACCGACCGGCTGCGTTGCGACACCATCCGACGGCTGTCGCCGCTGGAACTGTCGATCCTCGACCAGGTCCGCCTCGCGAAGACCAACCGCGCCATCGCGCGCACCCTGGGCCTGACCGAAGCGAATGTGAAGACGAAGGTGCGGGCCATCCTGAAGGCGCTGAAGTTCCAGAACCGCACCGAGGCGGCCGTCTTCGCGGCGCGGCAATACCAGACCATACGCGAAGCGATGGCGGAACGCGCCCAACAGCACGCCATAATGGAAACGGACGGGAACGAGGGGGACCAGGAAGGCGGCCCCGGCCTCGCCACCCATTGAGGCACGCATGGGAGACGCCACCGCCGCCGACGCGCGTCGCCGCGCCGGCGGCGTCTTGGTTTCCTAGACGCCCTGACGCGCCTCCAAGCCCGCCGGCTGTCCCTGCTGCCGCCCCTGGGGCGAGGGCAGTTCCTCGCTGGACAGGCCGTTGTTGAGGGCCCAGATCGCCGCCTGGGTGCGGTTGGCGGCGTTGATCTTCTTCAGCACGCCCTTGAGGTGCACCTTCACCGTCGCCTCGGTGATGTTGAGCTTCTTGGCGATCACCTTGTTGGGGTGGCCGTTGAGGAGGCAACGGAGAATCTGGACCTCGCGCTCGGAGAGGCCGCGCAGGTCGGCCGAGCTGGCCATCGGGCGATGCGTGTCGACCTGGCCGCTGACCAGCAACGCCGCCAGCCGGGTGGGAAAGACCTTCTCGCCCAGCAAGACCAGCTTCAGCGACTGCTGCAGCGCGTCGGGGGAGATGTTCTTGAGCAGATAGGCATCGGCGCCGGCCTCGAAGCAGCGGGCGAGGTGGTGGATGTTGCGCGTGGTGGCGGCAAGGACGACGATCTTCACCTCGGGATAGCGCTCGCGCACCTGCTTCAGCGCCTGGATATCGTCCGAACCGGCGTCAAATTCCACCAGGGCGATCTTCGGCCGCAGTCCCTCGTCCATCCGGCTCAGGCCCTCGGCCAACGAGTCCGCCTCGGCGGAAATGGCGAATGACGAGCCGTCCAGCAGCCGCTTAAGGCCTTCACGAAATAGCTTGTTCGCATCGATGAGCAGAATTTCAATATTTTCCATGCCTTGTGCCCCCGTGCCTCTTGAGAACGCCTCACACGCCGCCCGACCGGCGGTCCATCGGGATCGCGGGCCGAGGTGTCGCGCGCCGTCGGCATCGTCTTCCGATGCACTAAATATCCGATTGAGCGCGCGCGATCCCACCTTCTGTCGGAGGTAGAAGCGCGTTCATTTTTGGTAGGAGGGCGCGGGATACATAAGGGCGACATATTCCCAACGACCGGCGCGGGCCGCGCGGCGCAAGGGCGCGCCCGGCGCCGCGCGGGGCAAACGGAGTACCGCCGCGGTGCAGGTCAGTGCCGAGGGGAAAAAATGGGGCGAGAGATCGGATTCGAACCGACGACCCCCTGGACCACAACCAGGTGCTCTAACCGACTGAGCTACTCCCGCCACAGGGAGGCTGTTCTCTAAACCCAAACCGCGGTTCGGGTCAAGAGTTCACCGTCCGACGCCGTCCCGGCGGCCGGCGGTCCGGCCCTCCGGGCGGCATCGACGCCGGTTGGGTCAGATGACGGCGATACTGGACGCCTGCGGCCCTTTCAGGCCCATGCTGACCGTCAGGCGCACCCGTTGCTCGCTTTCCAGGCTGTTCAGCCCGGCACGCTCCAGGACGCGGACATGCACGAACACGTCCTTGCCGCCCTCGTCCAGGGTGACGAATCCGAAGCCTTTGTTGGGGCTGAAGAACTTGACCGTCCCTTCCACCGGCGGCCCCTCGGGCGCCCGTGGCGCCGTCCGCTGCCGCGGCTGGGCCGTGGACATGTCGACGTCGTGAACATTAACCACCTGCGGCCCACGCTCGCCCCGCCCCAGGTCGCAGACCACGGTGGCGCCGTCCGACACCTCGCGGTAGCCGGCGCGCTCCAGCACCGAGATGTGCAGAAAGGCGTCGGCCGCGCCCTCGACCGGAGTCACGAAGCCGAAGCCCTTCTGGGCGTTGAACCACTTGACCGTCGCCGCAACCTGCGCCTGCTCGACCTCAAGTGGCGCGCTCCGCCGCGGCCCGCGTGCCGCCCCGAAGTCGCCGCCATTGCCGCCCCGCCCGCGGGCGTCGAACCGTTCACTCTGCCAAACCATCTGCCGTTCGTCCTGTTCCTCGGGTGACTGTTGCTGGCGGGCCGAAACATCGCGCCTGCCCACCAACTACGGTACCCGCTTCCCCCATGTATTGCCAGCATCTCTGAGGGCGTAACCGCCTTTGCCAGCAGTCTTCGCGAAATGCCATCACAACAAGGTGCAGTGGATGTGAACGTCGCTGGGGATAAACCGAGGGAATACTGCTCGAACAGCATATCTACTTCGGTATAGGGCAGCGGAAAGGACATGCCGCCGGCGGCGTCATTTCCTTCCCCGCCCTTTGGGGTCAGGCGGCCGGGGCAATCCCGCGCCTGCGGGCGGCCTGCTCCAGCAGTTCACTGTAGCGGCGGCCGGCATTGAGCATCTCGGTGCAGACCTCGGGGCAGATGTAGTGCTGATTGACCTCGAAGATCATCACCGTCCCCGGCCGGATCGCCAGTTCGGGCAACAGCCGCTCGTAATCGACGCTGCCCCAGCCCGCCGGCAGGTGCAAATCGCCCATGCCATAGGCGACGTTGTCGCTCGACCGGGCGCCGCGCAGCGTCGGCGGCTTGCAGAAGGAATCGTGCACATGCAAGTGGTTCGTCAGCGGCGCGAGCGGCTTCAACGCCTCCAGGGGGTCGATGTCGAGATAGGCGGCGGCGATGCCGGCGTGGCTGAAATCGATGGTTCCGCACACCGCCGGATGGTCGATGGCCTGGATCTGCCGCGCCAACCGTGCCGGGTCGAAGGCATAGCTGTGCATCCGCCCGTCGAGGGTTTCCAGCATCACCGGCAGGTTCTCCAGCGCCAGGCGCACCCCCAGCCCCGCCGCCACGTCGGCCAGTTCCAGCAGCGCGTCGCGCTCCATCGCCATCAAGCGGTCGCGGCAGGTCAGCGCGCGGGCGGCATCGATGGTGCCGGGGTGCACGACCAGGGTCTCGGCGCCAATGCGGCCGCAAAACTCGATCGCGGCGCGGCAGACGCTTTTCTGCAATTCCAGATGCTCTTCATCCATGAGGTTGAGGATCAGCGGCGCGTGGGCGGTGTATTTCAGGCGCCGGCGGCCCAGAACCTTCTGCATCTGCTCCGCGCGCGCCGGACTGATGCGGCCGTTGGCGATGACCCGCAGCGGCGCCACCGCCACCTCGGCATAGGTGAAGCCGTGATCCTCGTAGAGGGCGAGATTGGCGTCCAGGCCCTCGGGATCGTAGCGCACGGCCATCATGCCCAAAGCCTTGATAATGCGGTTTTCCGTCATTTTTTCCCCTTTTTTCGAGTGGCACCGAGCGGCGGTCCCGCCCATGCTTATGTGCGGACGCAACCTTGACCGGCAAGCGTGGTCGTCATGGCGGGCGGCACCGTCCGAATCGGCACCTCGGGCTGGCACTATGGCCATTGGCGGGATGCGTTTTATCCGCCCGGCCTGCCGGCGCGGCGCTACCTGCAGCACTACGCGACGCGGTTCGACGCGGTCGAGATCAACAACAGCTTTTACAGGCTGCCGAAAAAAGAGACCTTGGCGGCGTGGCGCGACCAGGTGCCGGCGGATTTCGTCTTCGCTTGCAAGGCCAGCCGGTTCATCACTCATTACTCCAAACTGCGGCGGACCAGCAAGACCTATGCGCTTTTCTTCGACACCGTCGCGGCGCTGGGCGAAAAACTGGGGCCGATCCTGTTCCAACTTCCCCCGAACTGGAAGGTCAACGCCGAGCGCCTGGACGACTTTCTGGCCCATCTGCCCCAGGGGTTGCGCTACGCCTTCGAGTTCCGCAACGACACCTGG
>JAWLGJ010000013.1:0-72441 GCA_041685145.1 Magnetospirillaceae bacterium
CGCTGGGGGTGGGGGGGGGTGGGGGGGGGGGGCTGGCGGGGGGGCGCGGCCGCGCCTCCCGGCGCCGTCTCGACGCGGTGGTGCCGCCGCTGGCGCGGTCGCTGCAGGCGGTGCTGGAGGTGGAGGAGGCGCGGCACGGCGTCACCGCCGAGGCCCTCGACGGCTATCGCGAGCGCGCCCTGATCCATCGCGCCGCCGTCACCCTTAACCGCCTGCATCGGCCGGAAGAGGTGGCGGCGGAGCTGCTGCGGCTGATGTGCGAGGGCGGCCCGCCGGGGCGGCGCGGGGCGGTGTTCCTCGCGGCGTCCGACGGCGCGGGGGCGACGATGCTGGCGGCGCGGGGCGCCGATGCCGCGGCGGTCTTCGCGGCGCTGGCGGCGCGGCCGCTGTTCGCCACCCTGATGGACGGCAGCGCCCAAGGCATTCTTACCGACGCCGCCGCCGACCTGGGCTGCCTCATGGCGCTGCCGCTCAGCGCCCACGCCGAGCGGCTGGGCGTGGTGACGGTGCTCGACGGCGGCGAGATCAGCGCCGGCGCTCTCAAGCACGGCGCCACGTTGGTCTCCATCGCCGCCACCGCGCTGCGCAACGCGCAACTGATTGTCGACCTCGAACGCAGTCTGAGGCGCGCCGAAACGGCAAGCCGAGCGAAATCCGACTTCCTGGCCCATATGAGCCATGAACTGCGCACGCCGCTCAATGCCGTCCTCGGCTATGCGGACCTGATGCGGCTGGAACCGGCGGGACCGCTGGCCGAAACCTATCACGTTTATCTTTCCTCCATCCACGAGTCGGGGCGGCATCTGCTGCGCATGGTCGAGGCGCTGCTCGACCTCTCGCGCCTCGACAAGGGCGATCTGGCGCTGCACCGAACGCGGGTGGCGCCTGCCGAGTTGCTGGGCGCGGCGCTGGCGCAGGCGGCTGACGCCGCGGCGGCGGCGGGGGTGCGCCTGGAGACGGAGGCGGTGGCCGAATTGCCGGCCCTGGCGGGCGACGAACGGCGCCTGCGCCAGGTGCTGGGGGAGCTGCTCGACAACGCCATCCGGCACAGGCAACCCGGCGGCGTCGTCACCGTCGGCGCCGTTGCCGACGACGACGATGGCGTCCTCCTGTTCGTCCGCGACCGGGGGCGGGGACTTGCAGGGGCCGACCCGGAAACGCTGTTCCAGCCGTTCGCGCCGGGACGGAACCCGCTGCTGCGCGCGGAGGGCGGCGCCGGGCTCGGCCTGCCGCTGAGCCGGCGCCTGATCCGGCTGCACGGCGGCGACATCACGTTGCAAAGCCGCCCCGGCGGGGGCACCGTCGCCAGTGTGCGGTTGCCGCCGGCGGCGGGGGAAGTGAATGAGACAAGCGCGGAGGTGGGTGAATGTCGGTGACGTTGTACTGGTTGCAGGCTGGCGGTTGCGGCGGGGACACGATGTCGTTCCTGAACGCCGAATCGCCGGACGTCATCGAGCTGTTCGAGGACTTGGACCTCTCGCTGTTGTGGCACCCGTCGCTGTCCAACCTGTCGGTGCGCGAGCACCGGCGCTTGCTGGCCGCCATCATGGCGGGGAAGCGGCCGCTGGACATCCTGGTGGTGGAAGGCGCGGTGCTGCGGGGGCCCTCCGGCACCGGCGCCTATGACCGCCACGGACTCCAGCCCAAGAAGGATCTCGTCGCCGGCCTTGCCGCCCAGGCCAGGTTCGTCATCGCCGCCGGCACCTGCGCGGCGTTCGGGGGCTTCGGGCTTGGGCACGAGATCGAGGCCACCGGGCTGCAATTTCGCGGCCCCCAGAAGGGCGGCTTCCTGGGCGGGGATTTTCGCAGCGGCGCCGGCCTGCCGGTGATCAACCTCGCCGGCTGCCCCTGCCATCCGCAGGCGCTGAGCGGCACGATGGCGGCGCTGGTCGCCGGGGCGCCGCTGGCCCTCGACGCCTATCAGCGCCCCTTGAGCTGGTACGGAATGCTGGTGCACCAGGGCTGCACCCGCAACGAGTACCATGAATACCGCGTCGAGGAGCACGACTTCGGCGAGCGCGGCTGCCTGTTCTTCCATATGGGCTGCCACGGGCCGCTGGCGCGGGGGCCATGCAACAAGCTGCTGTGGAACCAACGGTCCTCGAAACCCCGCGCCGGCACCCCCTGCTTCGGCTGCACCGGCCCCGAGTTCCCGCAAAAGCAGCCGTTCTTCGTCACCGGCAATATCGAGGGCGTGCCGAAGCTGCTGCCGGAGGGCATCAACCGCGCCCATTACATGGCCTACAAGGAAATGGCCGCCGCCGCCGCGCCCGAGCGGCTGAAAAAGCGCGAAACGGACGTCTGACCATGAGCCGACGCAAAACCCTCGACATCCCGCTCAACCGCACCGAAGGCGACCTGGAGCTTCGGGTGGAGGTGCATGACAACATCGTCGTCGATGCCTGGAGCCGCGGCACCATGTATCGCGGCTTCGAGAACATGCTCCTCGGCCGGGGCGCGCTGGACGGGCTGGTGGTGACGCCGCGCATCTGCGGCATCTGCACCACCACGCATCTGATGGCGGCGGCCAAGGCGCTGGACGCCGTGGCCGGCGTCACCCCGCCCGACAACGCCCGGCGGCTGCGCAATCTGGCGCTGATGACCGAGCATGTGCAAAGCGACCTGCGCCAGGCGCTGCTGATGTTCATGGCCGATTTCGCCAATCCCGCCCACAAGGGCCTCGCCCTTTATGACGAAGCGGTGGCCCGCTACGCGCCGCTGCGCGGCACCTCGGCGGTGGAGGCCATTCGGCAGACCAAGAAGATCCTGGAGATCATCGCCGTCATCGGCGGGCAATGGCCGCACGCCTCCTTCATGATTCCGGGCGGCGTCACCCACCGGCCGGGCGCGGTGGAGATTCTCAATTGCCGCATGGTGCTGCGGCGCTTCCGGCAGTGGTACGAGGACCAAATCCTCGGCTGTTCCATCGAACGCTGGCGCGAGGTGGCCAGCGCCGCCGACCTGGAGGCCTGGCTGGACGCGAGCGAGGCCCACCGCGACGGCGACGTCGGTTTCTTCATCCGCTTCGCCGGCGCCATCGGTCTGGACGCCGTCGGCGCCGGCCACGGCACCTTCCTGTCCTTCGGCTCGTTGGACATGCCCGACGCGACGGCGGTGCCGGGGCGGGGCGCCACCCTGCTGCCCGCCGGTTTCGCGGCCGGCATCGAGGTGCAGCCCTTCGACGGCGCGGCGGTGGCCGAGCATTGCGGCCATTCCTGGTTCGAGGGGGCGGCGCACCCCCAGCACCCGTTCGCCTCGCAAACGGTGCCCTATGCCTCGGGCGAGGAGCAGGATCGCTATTCCTGGATCAAGGCGCCGCGCTATCGCGAGCGCCCCGCCGAAACCGGCCCGCTGGCCGAGGCCGTCGTCGCCGGCGACCCGCTGTTTCGCGACCTGATCGCGGCGGCGGGGCCCAACGCCCTGGCGCGCCAGCTTGCCCGGCTGGTGCGCCCGGCGACGCTGCTGCCGGCGATGGAGACGTGGCTGGACGAACTGGCCGCCGACGACAACGGCGGCCACTACCAATCCGTCGCGTCGATGCCCGACGGCGAGGGCGCCGGCCTCATCGAGGCGGCGCGCGGCGCGCTGGGCCACTGGGTGCGCATCCGCGACGGCCGCATCGCCCACTATCAGATCATCACGCCGACGTCGTGGAACGCCTCGCCGCGCGACGACGCCGGTGTGCGCGGCCCCTGGGAGGAGGCGTTGATCGGCTGCGAGGTCCGCGACGCCGGCAATCCGGTGGAACTGGGCTATGTGGTGCGGTCCTTCGACCCCTGCCTGGTGTGCTCGGTCCACACCCTGGAGGGCGGCCGCTCGCGGGGGCGCGTGCGGCTTGGGGTGTAGGGCGCGCATCGTCTGCGTCGGCAATCGGCTGGTGGCCGGCGACAATGCCGGGCCGCGCGTCCACGACCACCTCGTCCGCCGGCGGCTTCCGGCGGGGCTGGAGGTGGTGGACGGCGGGCTGGCGGGCCTGAACCTGCTGCGGCTGGCCGAGGGCGCGCGCCGCCTCGTCTTCGTCGATCAGGTGCGGGGGTTCGCGCCGCCGGATGCGGTGGTGGTGCTGACGCGCGAGGCGGCGTTGGCCGGTGGCGGCGCGGCCGGCTTCGGCCACGGCGGCGGCCTCGGCTATCTGCTGGCGGCGCTGCCGGCGGCCTGCGAGGGCCCGCTGCCCGCGGTGCGCGTGGTGGGGCTGGAAGCCCCCTGCACCGGGGCGGCGGTGGCCAGGGCCGCCGCGCTCGCCCTGGCCGCCGCCGTGCCTCAGGCGCGTTCGTAGGTGCCGACGAGGCGGTTCATGCCGATGACACGCGGCTCGATCTTGGCCAGCAGTTCCCACAAACCCAGTCCCGGCTCCAGCGGCGCCGCGTCGTCCAGGGCCAGCACCCAGAAATAGTAGCGGTGCGTGCCGTGGCCGTTGGGCGGCATGGGGCCGCCATAGCCGCTGTTGCCGAAGTCGTTGCGCCCGGCGGTGTGCTCGCCCGTGCCCTCGGGCAGGCGGTCGACGTCGGCGGGGATGTTGTAGAGCACCCAATGCACGAAGCCGTAGGTGCCGCCGGGCGAGACCAGCGGCGCGTCGGGGTCGTGGCAGACGACGGCGAAGGCGCGGGTGCCCTCCGGCGCGTTCGACCACGCCAGCGCCGGCGAGATGTCCTCGCCCTCGCCGGTGTGGCGGGCGGGGATGGCGCCGCCGTCGCGGAAGGCGGTGCTGGTCACCTTCAAGTCGGACAGTGCAAAGCCCATGTTTGCCTCCTCTGCACTTGGCGGGTGAAAATGGATGCCGCGTGGCACGCCACTGTGCCACAACTGCCGATCCGGGGCGCGCATGAATCCCAGCCGCAAGGCCGCCGTCGAATACTGCGTCCGCCGCCTGGCCCCCGACATTCCCGGCCGCGACCTGGCCCTGGTGGTCGAGCGCGGCCTGGCGTCGCCGGGGCTGGGCAAGGCGCGGCCGGAGCACGTCGCCTGGCTGTCGCTGGTGGCGCATGTGCGCCACGCCTACACCGATTACGAGGCCATGCTGGAGGAGGGCTACGACGTCGACGCGGCCCGCTATTTCTGCCTGGCGGCGATGAACGAGGTTCTCGCCGACTGGCGCTCGCCCCGGCGCATCGCCGCGGATGCCGACGACGACTGAGCCCGGTGTCGGCCCCCTTTAATGCTTCAGCACCCGCGACAGGAAGGCCTGGGTGCGTTCGTTCCTGGGGGCGTCGAACACCTGCTCGGGCGTGCCTTCCTCGATGATCTGGCCGGAGTGGATGTAGATGACCCGGTCGGCGACCTCGCGGGCGAAGCCCATCTCGTGGGTGACGACCATCATGGTCATGCCCTCGCCGGCCAGTTCGCGCATCACGTCCAGCACCTCGCCGATCATCTCCGGGTCCAGGGCCGAGGTGGGCTCGTCGAACAGCATCAGCCGCGGCTCCATCGCCAGGGCGCGGGCGATGGCGACGCGCTGCTGCTGGCCGCCCGACAACTGGCTGGGGTACTTTTCGGCCTGGTCGGCGATGCCGACGCGGTCGAGCAGGCGGTTGGCGATGGCCTCGGCCTGGCCGCGGGCGATGCCCTTCACCCGCACCGGCGCCAGGGTGATGTTGTCGCGCACGGTGCGGTGCGGGAACAGGTTGAACTGCTGGAAGACCATGCCGACCTCCTTGCGGATCGCCCGCAGGGCGGCGGTGTTGCGCCCGCCGGGGGCCAGCCGGTTGCCGTCGACGACGATGTGCCCGCCCTGGAAGGGCTCCAGGCCGTTGACGCAGCGGATCAGGGTGGATTTGCCCGAGCCCGAGGCGCCGATGATCACCACCACCTCGCCGACATCGACGGCCAAATCGACGTCGCGCAGCACATGCAGGGGCCCGAAATGCTTGTTCACCCGGCTCATGGTGACGATGGTCTCGGCCATGCCGTCCTCCCCCCTCAGGCGCCGACCAGGCCGCGGCGCTCCAGCGTCCGCAGCAGATAGGACAGGCTGAGCGTCACGATCAGATACATCACCGCCACCACGAAATAGACCTCGAAGGCGGTGAAGGTGGTGGCGATGTAGACCTGCCCCTGGCGCACCAGTTCGCCGACGCCGATCACCGAGAACAGCGAGGTGTCCTTGATGCTGACGATGGCCTGGTTGCCCAGCGGCGGGATCATGCGCTTGAAGGCCTGCGGCCAGACGACATGCAGGAAGGTCTGGCTGCGGGTCAGCCCCAGCGACAGCCCCGCCTCGCGCTGGCCCTTGTCGATGGACTGCACGCCGCCGCGCACCACTTCCGAGATGTAGGCGCCGGAATTGAGGGCGATGGCGGCGATGCCGGCGGTGAGGGCGTTGATGGGCCCGCCCACCAAATCGGGAAGCCCGTAATAGATGAACAGCACCTGCACCAGGATGGGTGTGCCGCGGAAGAACTCGATATAGGCCACCGCCGGCCAGCGCAGCGGCCGGATGGGGCTGAGGCTCAAGAGCCCGAACAGGATGCCGATGAAGAAACCGATGGCGAGGCCGCCGAAGGATATCAACAGGGTGTAGGGAATGCCCCGCAGCAGGAAGGGGATCGAATCGATCGCCGCCTGCCAGTCGAAGTCGAAGCCTCTGTCCACCTCACGCCCCCCTGGTCAACCGCGAAACCGGGGCCCGGCGCGGCGGGCCCCGGTCGGTGCTTTCTCCCCCCCGCGCCGGGCGCGCGCGGGCGATGACGCCCTAGTTCGAGGGCGGCGGCGCCCCGAACCACTCGGTGTAGATGGCCTCGTAGGTGCCGTCGGCCCGCATCGCCGCCAGCGCTTCGTTGGTGGGTTCGACCCATTCGCTGCCCTCGACGAAGGCCAGGCCGTATTGCTGCCCCTCATAGAGCGGCCCCACCGTCTTGACGCGGTCGCCGCCGCGGGTCTGGGCGAAATAGCCCACATTGGGGGCGTCGTAGAGCACGGCGTCAACGCTGCCCGACAGCAGCGCCATATACATGTCCGAACTGCCGGGATAGGGGACGATCTCGGCGGAATCGCCAAGCTCGCGCTCCAGGAAGTCGTAGGAGGTCGAGCCGATCTTGGTGCCGATGCGCTTGTCGGCTAGGTCGGCGACGGTCTCGGTGGCGTCGTCGCTGGCGGGCACCAGGATGCGCAGGCCGGAATCGTAATAGGGGTCGGTGAAGTCGACGATCTGCTCGCGCTCCTCGGTGATGGTGATGCCGGCGATGGCGACGTCGGCGTTGCGGGTCTGCAGCGCCGGGATGATGCCGGCGAAGTCCATCGTCTTGAGGTCGTATTCGAAGCCGGCGCGCTCGGCGACCTCGGCCAGGATGTCCATGTCGAAACCGACCATTTCGCCGGTGTCCTGGTCCATCATCTCAAAGGGCACGAAGCTGGGGTCGGTGAGGGCCTGCAACGTCTCGGCCTGGGCGGTGCCGGCGACGCCAAGCGTGGCGGCAAGGCAGGCGGAAACGGACAGACGCTTGAGCCAGGTGGTGTTCATGCGCTCCTCCTTGCGGATGCGGCGCCGCGACAGGCGGCGGCGCCTGCGGCCCGAACACGTTCGGCGCAGACGCAAGGCGTGTCAACCCGGACGGCGAACTTAACCGGAAGGTGGTTCGCTGGCCGCCGCACGGCCTATGTGCGCCACCACCGTCAGGCAGGCGAGGGCGTAGACGGCCGCCGCCGCCGCCAGCGCCCACGGCCCCCAGAACACCCCGGCGCGCAGCACGCCGGCCAGCGAAAAGGCTGCCGCCACCAGCGGCAGCGTCCAGCCGTCCGGCGCCGGCCGGCGGGCGCGCTGGTGGACGGTGCGGATGGCCACCCCGGCCGCCAGGCAGCCCAGCGCGGCGACGGTGACCAGATGCAGCCCCGCCTGCGGCGGCAGCGGCGCGCCGACCTGGGCGGCGGCGCGGACCAGCAGCCCCGCCCCGAGCCAGAAATAGCCCAGATGCAGCGGCCACAGGCCGGGCTCGTCCCACAGCCGCCACGGCCGCCATCCCGCCAGCCGCACCAGCGCCGCCGCGCCCGCCAGGGCGGCGCCAAGGGCGGCGGCGCTCGGCAGGCCGGCGGCGTCGGCCAGCCCCATCGCCGCGATGCCGCCGACGCCGGCCCACTCCCAGGGCCGCTGCACCAGATGGCGCTGGGGCAGGGTGACGCCCTTCAGCCGCAGCGCCCCCGCCGAGGCGGCGGCCAGCAGGCGCCCGCCCATCACGAACAGCATCAGCGTCACCAGCGCAAAGGCCAGCAGGACGGCGGCGCGCTCGCCCTCCCACAGGCCCAGCCGCGCCGCCACATAGGCGGCCTCGGCGCTGAGCAGCGCCAGCACCGCCAGGCCGGGCACGGCGTTGTGCGGGGTCTTCGCAGCCTTCAGGAAGGGCCGCCCGCCCCACCAGAACAGCGCCAGCAGCGGCAGGGGCAGCAGCACCGCCAGCGCCGCCGCCGGCGCGTCCAGGGCCATCGCCGCGCGGGCGGCGAGCCAGGCGACGAAGGTCGCCGCCAGGACGCGGCGGCTGATGCGGGTGAACAGGAATCCGGCCATCACGGCGGCGGCGAAGCCCAGCAGCATTTCGTGGCCGTGATGGGCCGGCAGCCAGCACCGCGCGCAGGCGGGCGCCACCGCCCCGAACCATGCCGCCGTCCACCACGGCACCGCCACCGCCGCGTAGCCGAAGGCGGCGACGAAGAAGACCAGATGGGCGGGCGCGAAGCGGCCACTGCGCTGGACACGCCCCCCTTCCGCCGGTGCCGAAGGTGGGGTCATGGCTCCGGCATACAGCCGCCGGGCGGCGGCGTCCAGGGACATGTCGCCGGCCATAGGGCGGAGGCCATGACCGACACGCCTAGGTTGACCGCCTCGGCCAGAACCTTACACTGAGGGGCAAGTCAACAATTTCGACAAAATTTTAAGCAGAAGCATGTCCGCGAAGCAACGCACCGGCCCCGGCGGCACCGTCATCGGCCTCGGGCGTTCGGACATTCGGCCCCATCTCGGCGATATCGGCGTTCTCCACGATCTGGTGACGGCGGTCGCCGACAGCGCCATCGGCGGCATGATGGCCCTGTCGCGCGACGAGGTGAGCCAGGACGACCTGCGCCGCCGCGACGCGCTGGGCGCGCGGCGGCTGGCGCGCATCCTGCTGGGGCGCGAGCCGGGCTTCGCGCCCGTGCCCGGCTGGAACCAGCCCGGCGGCATCGACGCCGCCGTCGCCGCCCGCCTGCGCCTGGGCGACCACGACGCCGAGGAGCGCCTGGTCACCGCCCTGCGCGGCCTGCAACTCGACGCCAAGCTGGCGGCCTATATGGCCATCAAGGGGGCCGACGAGGCCGAATGGCGCGGCCTGATCCAGGACACCATCACCAGCCTGGTGGAGATATTCCTGCCCGGCGAGGCGCCCGGCGGCGCCCGGCGCGCCTGACCCCGACCTCCGGCCGGGGGCATCTGGCGAAAGTCGTGGTTTCCACCCCGATTGGCGTATGGCGCGGCGCCGAATTCCTAGTATCGTGGTCAACAGCTACATTAGGGATGGCTGTTATACTGGAAGCGTTCCAGCCACGGAGCGAGGAGGCGGCCCATGCGGGACGACGGCGTGCAACGCGAATACCCCACGGATGAACAGGGATATCTTCTGGAGACCGACGCCTGGGACGAGGATTTCGCCGTCGCCGCGGCGGCGGCCGAGGGGCTGACGCTGACCGAGGAACACTGGGCGGTGATCCGCTTCATGCGCGCCTTCCTCGACGAGAACGCCGTCGCCCCCGACGCCCGCTTTGTCATCAAGCACCTGAAGGAGACCCGCGGCGCCGGGCGCAACCGCCTGTTCGAGCTGTTTCCCTTCGGCTATGTCCAGCAAGCCTGCCGCATCGCGGGCATGAAGCGCCCCCGCGCCTGGAGCACCGGCTGACGCCGTCGCGCTGCTTCGCCCCCCGCCGCCATCAGCCGCCGGTCAGCCCTCCGCCGCCGGGCCCGGACAGTCGGGCAGCGCGGCGCGCAGCATCTCCAGTCCCTCGCCGCCTTTCAGGAGCGTGGCGAGTTCGCGGCCGTCGCCGATGAGGCCGCCGATGGTGTGGCGGTCGAGGACGGCCAGGAAGGCGTCCCGCGCCTCCAGCAGCACCGCCCGCAGGCGGCAGCCGGCGACAATGGGGCAGCGCGGGTGAAAGCACTCCACCATGTCGAGGTTCTTTTCCGCAAAGCGCACCACCTCGCCGACCGAGATCGCGTCCGGGTCGCGGGCCAGCACCATGCCGCCGCCCTTGCCGCGCGTGGTGGCGATGTAGCCGAGGCCGGCAAGACGGTGGACGATCTTGGTCAGATGATTGTGCGACACTTGGAAATCGGCGGCGATTTCCCCGATCGTGGCGCGGCGCCCCGGCCGCAACGCCAGGTAGATCAAGACCCGCAGCGTGTAATCTGTCGAGCGTAGTAGTTCCATCCCCTCTCCCCCGCGCCGACGCGGCGCCGACGGACCTTAGACCATGTCGGCGCGGCCGCCAACCCATAGCCGGGCGGGGCCCATAACCCACCCCACAGCCATGCCGTTTGAGGGCGTTGCCCCGCCGCCGCGCACGCGGAGGGCAACCTTCCAGCGCGCAATACTTGACTCGCCAACAGCGGCTTTCCTAACATGCTCTCACAATACATGTTAGAAGATTGCATCTTTGGGAGGGAGCCCGATGGGTCAAAGCATCGCCTGGCAGTTGTCCATAGCCCTGGTGGCCACGCTCGCCGCCGGCTTCATTTTCGTCCTTGCCCGATCACGCCAGCGCCTCGACTACGAGCCGGTGGTCAAGCACGCCTACCGCCTGCGCCGGCGCCTGTTCTGGGCCATCCTCATCGCCGGCGTCCCGGCGACCCTGCTGACCCTGGGACGCATCCCCTATCCCGCCCTGGCCGGCGTCTCGCAGCCGACGCAGGTGATCGAGGCGGTCGGCTATCAGTGGTGGTGGGAGCTGAGCGCCGACGAGGTCGACGCCGGCCGCCCGGTCGAGTTCCGGGTCAGCAGCGCCGACGTCAACCACGGTTTCGGCATCTATGACGAGGATCTGCGCCTGGTCGCCCAGACCCAGGCCATGCCCGGCTACGTCAACCGGCTTGTCCACACCTTCGAGCGGCCGGGGCGCTACCGCATCCTCTGCCTCGAATTCTGCGGCGTCGTGCATCACGACATGGTCGCCGAAATCAACGTTGTCCGGTAGGCGAGAGGACCGCAGTCATGGCACAGCAACAGCATCTTGACCTTCCCCCGCTCGGCCGGCGCCTCGTGCTCGGCTACCTTGCCGTCGCCGGCAGCGTCTTTCTGCTGATGATGTCGGTCGGCCTGCTCATGCGCCTCAGCCAGGCGCAGTGGCTGCCGGTGGGCCCCGACGTGTTCTACCAGTTGATGACCATGCACGCCGCCGCCCTGGTCGGGGCCTGCGCGATGGCCGGCGCGGCGATCATGTGGTACTTCCTGGCCCGCCATGTGCGCCTGTCCCCGGCCGTGCTGGCGGTGAACCTGGCCACCTTCCTGGTCGGCGCGGTGATGGTGCTGGGGGCGGTGATCGTCGGCGATTTCGGCGCCGGCTGGACCTTCCTCTACCCGCTTCCGGCAATCTCCGGCGGGCAATGGTCGCTGGCCGCGGCCGCCACCTTCATGGGCGGATTGCTGGTCATCGGCACCGGCTTCCTGCTGCTGCATCTCGACTGCGCCCGCGCCATCATCGGGCGCTACGGCGGGCTGGGGCGCGGCCTCGGCTGGCCGCTGCTGTTCCGCGGCGACGACAGCGACGTGCCGCCGCCGGCGGTGGTGGCAAGCACGATGGCGGCCATCGCCAATGTCGTCGCGGTGGTCAGCGGCGCCGCCGTGCTCAGCATCAGCATCGCCAACCTGTATTTCCCCGAGGTCACCCTCGATCCGCTGCTGGCCAAGAACCTGATCTATTTCTTCGGCCACACCTTCGTCAACGTCACCATCTACATGGCCGTCATCGCGGTCTATGAGATCCTGCCCGTCTACACCGGCCGCCCGTGGAAGCCCAACCGCGTGTTCCTGGCGGCGTGGACGGCCTCGACGGTGTTCGTGATCGTCGCCTATCCGCATCACCTGCTGATGGATTTCGCCATGCCGCCGTGGGCGCTGGTGGCGGCGCAGGTGGTGTCGTTCACCAGCGGCATCCCGGTGCTGGTGGTCACCGCCTTCGGCGCGCTGATGATCGTGCACCGCTCGGGCATCCGCTGGGACGTGGCCTCGGGGCTGCTGATGCTGTCGATGTTCGGCTGGGCGGGCGGTGTCATCCCCGCGATCATCGACGCCGTCATCGTCGTCAACAAGGTCATGCACAACACCATGTGGGTGCCGGGGCATTTCCACTTCTACCTGCTGCTGGGAATGCTCTCGATGGCCTTCGGCTTCATGTATTACCTGGCCAAGGAAGGGCGCGTGGCGGACGCCGGCGACACCGCCTCCGCCCCCGCCCCCGCCGACAGCGGCCTCGACCGCCTGGGCCTGGGCGCCTATCTGGTCGGCGGCCTGGGCTTCGTGGGGGTGTTCCTGTATTCCGGCCAGGCCAGCGTGCCGCGCCGCTGGGCGGCGCATCTGCCGGAATGGCTGCCCTATGACCGCCTCGGCTCGGTGTTCGCCGCGCTGGTGGTGGCCGGGGCGCTGGTCTTCCTGCTCACCTTCCTGGGCCGCCTGCCGCGGCTGTGGGCGAGGGCCTGACCATGCGCGCCGTGCTCGCAACGGCGGCGGTGCTGGTGGCCGGGCCGGCGGTGCTGTGGCAGGCCACCGACGGCCTGCGGGCCTTCACCACCGAGGGGGCGCGGCGCGTCGCCGTCGCGGCGGCGCCGCGCCCCCTGCCGGCGGCGACGCTCCAGGACCAGGACGGGCGCCCGCTCGGCATCGGCGACTACGCCGGCACGGTGGTTCTGGTCGATTTCATCTATACGCGCTGCCCCACCGTCTGCACGCGCCTGACCGACACCATGCGCGAGGTGGCGGCGGCGCTGCCGGCGGACAGCCTGGGCCGGCGGGTGCATCTGCTCAGCATCAGCTTCGACGCCGCCAACGACACGCCCGAGGCCCTGCGCGACTATGCCGCGGCCCAGGGCGCCGATCCCCGGTCCTGGCGCTTCGCCCGGATGCCCGATGCGGACGAGCAGGCGGCCCTGCTCAAGGCCTTCGGCATCGTTGCCGTGCCCGACGGCATGGGCGGCTACGTCCACAACGCGGCGGTGCATGTGGTCGACGCCGAAGGCCGTTTGGCCGCCGTCCACGACTTCGACGACGTCGCCGGCATCGTCGCGGGCCTGGAGGGGCGGTCATGAGCGCCCCCACCGCCCCGCTGGCGGTGGCGGGCGCGCTGCTCGCCACGCTGGCCCTGCCGCCGGTGGCGCGGCCGCTGGAAGCCAGCATGGCCGGGCACATGGCGGTGCAGATTCCGCTGCTGGTGCTGTGCGGCGTCATCGCCTTCGCGGCGGTGCCGGCGGCGGCGCGGCGGCGGCTGGCGGCGTGGGATCCGCGCGGCCTGGCCGGGCTGGGCGTGGCCCTGACGGCGATGGCCTTCTGGATGCTGCCGCGCTCGCTGGACGCCGCCTTGACCGAACCCCACATGGAAATCGCCAAATTCGTGACGGTGCCCCTCCTGTGGGGGCTGCCGCTGGCGTGGTCCTGGAGCCGCCTGGGCCTGATCGGCCGCGGCTTCGTGGCGGCGCATCTGGTGGGGCTGGCCTGGGTGCTGGGCTGGTTCTACCTCAACGCGCCGGCGCGGCTGTGCAGCAATTACCTGCTGGACCAGCAGCACGACCTCGGCCGCGCTTTTCTCGCCTACGGCACGGCGGCGGCGGTGGCCGCCCTCGTCCGTCTCCTTGGCGGCGCCCCCCGCCCCGTCGGGGCCGGCGCGCTGGAATGGGACAGAAAACATGTACTCGGCAACCATTGAACACTTCGCCGGGCTGGCGGTGAAAAAGGCCGCGCTGGCCGATCGCCACCCGCTGGCCTTCCTCGCCGGCACCATGATGGCGGGGGCCTATGTCGGGCTGGCCATCATCCTGATCTTCAGCCTCGGCGCCGGACTCGACGCGCCGCTGCAAAAGCTGGTGATGGGCGCGACCTTCGGTTTGGCGCTGATCCTGGTGGTGTTCGCGGGCAGCGAGCTGTTCACCGGCCACACCATGTACATGGTCTTTGGCTGGCTGTCCGAACGCACCGGGCTGAAGGCGCTGGGCAAGGTGTGGGCGATGGTGTGGCTGGGCAACCTGGCCGGTGCGGTGGCGCTGGCGGTGATCTTCGTCGCCGGCGGCGGCGGGGCGCTGCTCGACGAGGGTCGGCCGCTCTTGATGAAGGTGGCCGCCTACAAGATGAACGCGCCGGCCGTCGAACTGCTGGCCCGCGCCATCCTGTGCAACTGGCTGGTGTGCCTGTCGCTGTGGATGGCGGCCCGCACCGACAACGACGCCGCCAAATGCATCATCATCTTCTGGTGCCTGCTGGCCTTCATCGCCAGCGGCTACGAGCACAGCGTCGCCAACATGACCCTGTTCTCCATCGCCCTGCTGGGCGAGCACCCCGAGACGGTCGGCCTGGCGGGGCTGGCCCACAACCTCTTCTGGGTCACCATCGGCAACACCATCGCCGGGGCGGTCTTCATGGCGGGCGGCTATTGGCTCGCCTCCGCACCGGCCGCGCGGCCGCGTCAGCCTGACGTCAGCGCCGCGCCCTATCATCTCGACACACAAGCATGAGGAGACACACCATGCGCATTCAAGCCATCAGCCTCGGCATCATCGCCGCCGTTACCCTGGGCGGGCTGGGCACCGCCGTCGCCACCACCCGCACGGCGCCGACGGCGGCGCCGGCGGAGATCCTGATGGGGGTCGGCAATCCCCACGGCACCGTCGCCGCCGCCCCCGGCCCGGCGTCGCCGAGCCGCGCCGAACTGGAGCGGTGGGAAAACATGTACAGCCGCGACGTCTGGCCCGGCATGGGCGTCGCCAACGTCCACGCGCGCTGAGCGCAATGGCGGATGGGGTGGGATTCGAACCCACGGCACCCGAAGGTGCGGCGGTTTTCAAGACCGCTGCCTTAAACCACTCGGCCACCCATCCGTCCGCGCGCACCCAAGGGGTCACGGGCTAGATACACCCGTGCCGCGGGGCGTTCAACCGGGGCTCGAAGGGCGTGGCCGCGACCGGGCGGGCGGGCGTGTCCCGCCGCCCGGTGGCACGCGGCGGCCGAGATCAGCCGACGATGTCGGTCTCGGCGAAGAAGAAGCGAATCTCGATCTCGGCGTTCTCGGGCGAATCCGACCCGTGCACCGAATTGGCCTCGACCGATTCGGCGAAGTCGGCGCGGATGGTGCCGGCCTCGGCGTTGGCGGGGTTGGTGGCGCCCATGATCTCGCGGTTGCGGGTGACGGCGTTCTCGCCCTCCAGCACCTGCACCACCACCGGGCCCGACATCATGAAGGCGACGAGGTCGGGGAAGAACGAGCGTTCGGCGTGGACGGCGTAGAACCGCTCGGCCTGCTCGCGGGTTAGGCGGATGCGCTTCTGCGCCACGATGCGCAGGCCGGCTTCCTCGAAGCGGGCGTTGATCTTGCCCGTCAGGTTGCGCCGGGTGGCGTCGGGCTTGATGATCGAAAGAGTGCGTTCAGTGGCCATGATGAAACCCATTTCGGCTGTGGGCCGGATACGCGCCGCGCCCGGAGCGACAAGCGCGGGCCGGGCGCGAAGCCGCGGCGTTATAGCTTGATCGCTCGATTGTGGCAACCGCTCGTTTCGGTGTGCTAAACCCCACCCGCCATGCTGCATGTCAACGACCTGGTCTTTCGCATCGGCGGGCGCACGTTGTTCGACGGCGCCACGCTGCACGTCGCCGCCGGGCAGCGCGTCGGCCTGGTGGGGCGCAACGGGTCGGGCAAGACGACGCTGTTCCGCCTCATCGCCGGCGAGCACCAAGCCGACGGCGGCACCGTAAGCGTGCGGGCGCGGGCGCGCCTGGGCCGGGTGGCGCAGGAGGCGCCGGGCGGCGAGACGAGCCTGCTGGACTGGGTGCTGGCCGCCGACGAGGAGCGCGCCGCCCTGCTGGCCGAGGCCGAGACCGCGCGCGAGCCCCAGCGCGTCGCCGAGATTCACGAGCGCCTGGCCGCCATCGGCGCCCACGCCGCGCCCGCCCGCGCCGGCGCCATCCTCTCCGGCCTGGGTTTCGACGCCGCCGCGCAGGCGCGGCCGCTGGGCTCGTATTCCGGCGGCTGGCGGATGCGCGTCGCCCTGGCCGCGGCCCTGTTCGCGCGCCCCGACCTGCTGCTGCTCGACGAGCCCACCAACCATCTGGACCTGGAGGCGACGCTGTGGTTGCAGGACTATCTGGCGCGCTGGCCGGGCACGCTGGTCCTCATCAGCCACGACCGCGACCTGCTGAACGCCGTCCCGCAGCGCATCGTGCATGTCGAGGGCGGGCGGCTGGTGGCCTATGCGGGCAATTACGACCGTTTCGAGCGCACCCGGCGCGAGCGCCTCGACCTCCAGACAAAGGAGATCGCCAAGCGCCAGGAGGAGCGCCGTCGCATCCAGGCCTTTGTCGACCGTTTCCGCGCCAAGGCCACAAAGGCCCGCCAGGCGCAAAGCCGCATCAAGATGCTGGAGCGCCTGGAGGTGCCGGTGCCGGTGGTCGAGGAACGCTCAATTCGCCTCGACTTCCCCGACCCCGGGCCGTTGCCGCCGCCGCTGATCGCGCTGGACGACGTCGCGCTGGGCTATGACGACGGGCCGCCGGTGCTGCGCGGGCTGGGGCAGCGCATCGACATGGACGACCGCATCGCCCTCTTGGGCGCCAACGGCAACGGCAAGTCCACCTTCGCCAAGATGCTGGTCGGGCGGCTGAAGCCGGTGGCCGGCCATGTCCACACCGCCGCCGGCCTGCGCGTCGGGTATTTCGCCCAGCACCAGACCGATGAACTGGACCCGGCGCGCACGCCCTACGACCACATGGCGGCGCTGATGCCGCAGGCGCCCGAGGCGCGGGTGCGCGCCCATCTGGGGCGCTTCGGCTTCGAGCAGCAGCGCGCCGACGTCACGGTGGGGGATCTGTCCGGCGGCGAGAAGGCGCGGCTGCTGTTCGCGCTGATGACCCGCGATGCCCCGCATCTGCTGGTGCTCGACGAGCCCAGCAACCACCTCGACATCGACGCCCGCGAGGCGCTGGTGCAGGCGCTGAACGCCTATTCCGGCGCCGTGGTGCTGGTCAGCCACGACCCGCACCTGGTGTCCTTGGTCGCCGACCGGCTGTGGCTGGTCGCCGACGGCACGGTGCGGGCCTTCGACGGCGACATCGACGACTACCGCCGCCGCCTGCTGGAGCAGGCCCGCGAGGCGCGGCGCGAGGAACGCGGCCAGGGGCGCGAGGCGGCCGGCAACAACCGCCGCGACGAGCGCCGCGCCGCGGCGGCGCGCCGGGCCGAGCAGGCGCCGCTGCGGCGCAAGGTCAAGGAGATCGAGCGGCGGCTGGAGGATTTGCACCGCCGCCGCGAGCGGGTGGCGGCGGCGCTGGCCGATCCGGCGCTTTACGACGGCCCCGCCGAGCGCATCACCGCGCTGCAGGTCGAGGCCGGCGACATCGACAAGGCCGTCGCCGCCGCCGAGGACGACTGGCTGGCCGCCCAGGAGGATCTGGAGGAGTCGGCGTAGCCGGCGCCGACGCCGACCGGAATCGCTGGCCTTCGACGCGCCGTCGGCGCATCCTGGCGGGGTGGCGCATGGAGGGGGACATGGTGCGCGCGATGGTGGTCGACCGGCTGCTGGACCTGCCGGCCTTGGACCGCGACCACAAACAGATCGTGGCCTTGCTGTCGCTGCTGGAGGACGCGCTCGTGCTCGACGATCGCGTTTTGGCGCGCAACATCGCCGCCACGCTGCACGCCAAGGCGGCCGAGCACTTCCGCACCGAGGAGGAATTGTTCGAGGCCACCGGCTATCCCGGCCGGGCGAAGCACGCCCGCGCCCACGCGCGTACCCTGGCGCAACTGACGGGGATGAAGCACCGGCTGGATGCCGCGACGCCGGGGGCCGAACTCGTCGCCGAGGTCGAGGCCATCGCCGAAATCTTCGCGCGCCACCTGCTGCCGCAGGACGAGGAGTTCGCCCACTTCCTCAAGGGCGCGGACGGCCGGCGCGCCGGCTGAGGCCGCCTCAGGGCGCCGTGGCCGGCCCGCCGCCCTCGGGAACGCCATAGAAGGCGGCGATGTGCTGCCACGCCTCCTCGGCGGTCTCCACGAAGTGGAAGATGTGCTTGTCCTCGGGGGCGATCATGCCTTCCTCGACCATGACGTCCAGATTGACCACCCGGCGCCAGTACTCCCGCCCGAACAGCAGGAAGGGGATGGGCTCGATCTTGCCGGTCTGGATGAGGGTGGCGGCCTCGAACAGCTCGTCCAGGGTGCCGAAACCGCCGGGGAACACCACCAGCGCCTTCGCCCGCGTCAGGAAATGCATCTTGCGGATGGCGAAGTAGTGGAAGCGGAAGCACAGCTCCGGCGTGATGTAGCGGTTGGGGCTTTGCTCGGCGGGCACGACGATGTTCAGGCCGACATTCTGGGCGCCGACGTCGTGGGCGCCGCGGTTGGCCGCCTCCATGATGCCGCCGCCGCCGCCGGTGAGGATGACGAAATCGCACAGGCCGTCATTGCCGCATTTCGACGACACCAGCGCCCCGAAGCGGCGCGCCTCCTCGTAATAGCGGCTGTTGGCCAGCACCCGCCGCGCCACCGCCACCTGCCGCCCCAGGCCGGCATCGGCGGGATGCTCGCGGGCCAGCGTCTCCACCTCGCGCAGCCGCGCCTCGGCCGCCGCCGGTTCGGGCAGCCGGGCGCTGCCGAACACCGCCACGGTGGAGTCGATGTTCTGCTCCTGCAACAGCACTTCCGGCTTCAGCAGCTCAAGCTGCAACCGCACCGGCCGGGCCTCGTCGCGCAGGAGGAAATCGTCGTCCTCGAAGGCCAGCCGGAAGGCGGGCGAGCGCGTCTGGGCGGTGTCGAGCGCCCGGTGCGCCTCCTCCTCGGCTTCGTGGCGGGCGGTGGGGAAGGGGCCGTGGGCGGGCTTGTCTGTCATGCGCGTGCCATACCGCTGGCCGGGCCTGCCGGGCCCGGCGTTCCTGGGAAGGGAGCGGCATGGTATCGGAAGCCTCGCCGAAAGGCCAAGCCCGGAGGGATGGGGCTATTTCGCCTTGGGGCGGAACGCCTTGCACTGCTCGGGATCGGTTTCCAGATAGGGCCCGCCGATCAGGTCCAGGCAATAGGGCACCGCCGGGAAGACCGCCTGCAGACAGTCGTGCACCGCCGAGGGTTTGCCCGGCAGGTTGATGATCAGGCTGTTGCCGCGGATGCCGGCGGTCTGGCGCGACAGGATGGCGGTGGGCACCACCTTCAGGCTTTCCAGGCGCATCAGCTCGCCGAAGCCCGGCATCATCTTCTCGCACACCGCCTCGGTGGCCTCGGGGGTGATGTCGCGCGCCGCCGGGCCGGTGCCGCCGGTGGTCAGCACCAGGCCGCAGCCCTCGTCGTCGCACATCGCCTTCAGCGCCGCCTCGACGGCGGGGCGCTCGTCCGCCACCACCCGGTACACCGGCCGCCAGGCGGTGGTCAGCAGGCGGCTGAGTTCGTCGTGGATGGCGGGGCCGCCACGGTCTTCATATTCGCCACGGCTGGCGCGGTCGGAGACGGTAAGGATGCCAATGGGGAAGGGTGCGGCCACGTCGCGCCTCCCAGAAGGGGAATCCGGCGGTGGAATGGTGGGCACGCCTGGGATCGAACCAGGGACCCCTGCCGTGTGAAGACAGTGCTCTCCCGCTGAGCTACGTGCCCATCCTCTTGAAGGCGCGGTTTATAGCGCGGCTGCGGTTCCGGTGCAAGACCGAATGCCGGCCGGCGCCGCGCCGCCCCCGCCCGAAAGCGGAGACCTCTTATCCATAAAATGATTACAGTTTTTATCTGGCGCCGAATATCGTAGAATTCTCATGTAATGCAGGGTTGCAGGGAGGACGCGGGGATGCGCCAGGTCGAGGTGAATGGCAAGACGGTCACACTGTCGGAGGCCGGCTGGCTGGAGGACGTCGCGGCCTGGGACGAGGAAATCGCCCGCGTCATCGCCGCCAACGAACAAGTCGAGATGACCGAGGCACACTGGGAGGTGGTGCGGGCCGCCCGCGCCTATTACGACGAGTTCGGCATCGTTGCCGAGCCGCGTAAATTCCTGAAGATCATGCGCGAGCGCTATGGCGAAAACCGCGCCAGCACCCGCTACCTGTTCGAACTGTTCCCCTACGGCCTGGTGAAGTCGGCCAACAAGATCGCCGGTCTGCCGCGCCCAAAGGGTTGCAGCTAGCGCTTCGGCTTTGCCTTTCTTTTCTGCCCTCGCCGGGGGCGGGCATCCGCCCGCCGCCGCCCGCGGCTTGACCAACGTCAAGGCCGGCGCCGGCGCCGTCGCGACAATCGCGCTCCCACTTAAGAAGCGCCTAATATAGAGCGCGCCGCCGGGGAGGGGGGTTCTTGAAACGTTTGATGGCGCGGCATCAGCCGCCGCCTTGCCAGGGCTGTTCGCTGAAGGCCGGCGTCGGCGCGGTGCTGGGCATCGGCGTCGTGGCCCTGCTGGCCGAGGTCAGCGGCCTGCCGCTGCTCATCGCCCCCTTCGGCGCCTCGGCGGTGCTGCTGTTCGCGATCCCGGACAGCCCCCTCGCCCAACCCGCCAATGTCATCGGTGGCCATGTTCTCGCGGCGCTGACCAGCGTCGGCCTCGACGCCCTGCTGCCGGATGCGTGGTGGGCGACGGCGCTGGCGGTGGGCGCGGTCATCGCCCTGCTGGCGGCGGTACGGCTGACTCATCCCCCAGCCGGTGCCGACCCGGTGGTGGTGATGGCCGCGCACCCCGGTTTCGACTTCGTGCTCGTGCCGGTGCTGCTGGGCAGCGTGCTGCTGGTCGGCTGCGCCTGGCTGGTGCATCGGCTCCCGCCGCGCCAGGCCTACCCCTTGCCGCATCCCCATCCGCGCCACCCGGCCGCCGTGGCCGAGGAAAGCGCCGGTTGAGATAACCCCGGCGGCGGCCGCCGCCCCCCTTTCGCGGCAGGTTTATGCCCTGCGGCCGGTCGGCGGGCGCATTCGGCAGGACCGCCCCGCCCCCCGGTTGAGGGGGCGCGCCGCTCCGCCCACCTCGGTTTCAGAAGCCGGAGGGGCGGATGGCGGACGAGGACGCACGGCACGAGGCAGGCGAGGCACTGGCGGCGGCGGTAGGCCGCGCGGCGCCCGCGGAATGGGAGTGGCTGGCGCGGGCGCCGCTGCCGGGCGCCTTCGCCGGCGCCGGGCGGCGGTGCCGCGGCGCGGCCGGGCTCGGCCCCGGCGAGGCCGCCGCGCTGCGTCGGGCGGGGGCCGTCGCGCCCGAGGCGTGGCCGCTGGCCGACGCCGCCCGCGTCTGGCTGTTGCTGGCGCGGCTGCCCTTGACCGCGCCCGAGGCCGCGGCGACGGTGCGGCGGCTGTTCCTGACCGGCGACACCGCCGAACGCCGTGCCGTGCTGCGCGCCCTGGCGCTGCTGCCGGCGCCGGAGGCGCATCGCGACCTCGCCATCGAGGCCTGCCGCACCAATGTGCAGGAGGTGTTCGAGGCCATCGCCTGCGACAACGCCTATCCTGCCGCTTTCTTTCCCGAGCCCGCCTTCAACCAGATGGTGCTGAAGGCGGTGTTCCTGGGCGCGCCGCTGGGCCGCGTCGTCGGGCTGGAGGCGCGTCGCAACCCCGAGATGGAGCGCATGGCCCGCGACTACGCCAGCGAGCGCCGCGCCGCCGGCCGCCCCGTGCCGGAGGATCTTACCCTGATTACCGCCGGAGCCACGCCATGAAGCTGTTCGATCCCCACATCCACATGACCTCGCGCACCACCGACGACTACCAGGCGATGCGGGCGGCGGGGGTCGTCGCCGTCGTCGAGCCCGCTTTCTGGCTGGGCCAGCCGCGCACACATGTCGGCAGCTTCGAGGATTATTTCCTGTCGCTGATCGGCTGGGAGCGCTTCCGCGCCGGCCAGTTCGGCATCCACCATTTCTGCACCATCGGCCTCAACCCCAAGGAGGCCAACAACCCCGACCTCACCGATGGCGTTCTGGCGCTGCTGCCGCAATATCTGGAGAAGGATGGCGTCGTGGCGGTGGGCGAGATCGGCTTCGACGACGCCACCGAGGCGGAGGAGCGCTGTTTCGCCGCCCAGGTCGAATTGGCGCGCGCCCACGACCTGCCCATCCTCATCCACACGCCGCACCGCGACAAGAAGCGCGGCACCGCGCGCAGCCTGGCCGTGGTCCGCGAATGCCGCTTCCCCGAGGAACGGGTGCTGATCGACCACAACACCGAGGAAACCCTGCCGATGGTGCTCGACTCCGGCTGCTGGGCCGGGCACTCGGTGTATCCCCACACCAAGATGGACGAGGACCGCATGGCGGCGCTGGTGGGGCGTTACGGACCCGAGCGCATCATCGTCAACAGCGCCGCCGACTGGGGGGTGAGCGACCCTCTGAAGGTGCCCAAGACCGCCGACGCCATGCGCGCCGCCGGCATCGCCGAGGCCGACATCGAAACGGTGCTGTGGCGCAATCCCGTTACCTTCTTCGCCCAAAGCGGCCGCCTCGACCCGGCGGAGCTGGAGACGCCGGCGCGGGTGGACCAGCGGCGGTTGCACGAGGGCAACTCGGTGCTGCGCGGCCAGGCGCCGGAGGTGGAGGCGTGACGGCCGGGGGAGGCTGAGCCGCCATGCAGCGCACGGTGGTCCTGAACGTCGTGGGGCTGACGCCGGCGCTGCTGGCGCACGCGCCCCGCCTGCGCCGCCTCGCCGAAACGGGCGCGGTGCGCAGTGTGGAGGCCGTTACCCCGGCGGTGACCACCACGGCGCAATCGACCTATGTCACCGGGCTGCCGCCCTCCGGCCACGGCATCGTCGGCAACGGCTGGTATTTCCGCGACCTGTCCGAGATCTGGTTCTGGCGCCAGTCCAACCGCCTGGTGCAGGGCGAGAAGCTGTGGGAGACGGCGCGCCGCCGCGATCCCGCCTTCACCTGCGCCAAGCTGTTCTGGTGGTACAACATGTATTCCAGCGCCGATGTCAGCGTCACGCCGCGGCCGATGTACCCCGCCGACGGGCGCAAGATTCCCGACATCTACACCCAGCCGGCGGCGCTGCGCGAGGAACTGAACGCCAGCCTGGGGGCGTTTCCGCTGTTCCGCTTCTGGGGGCCGAAGGCGGACATCGTCTCCAGCCGCTGGATCAAGGACTGCGCCCTGCACATCCTGCGCACGCGGCGGCCGACGCTGACCCTCGTCTATCTGCCGCATCTGGACTACGACCTGCAAAAGGTGGGGCCCGACGCCCCGACCATCCCCGCCGCCGTCGCCGCCATCGACGCCCTGGCCGGCGAGATCATCGACGAGGCCGAGCGCCATGACGCCGCGGTGGTGGTGCTGTCGGAATACGGCATCACCGCCGTCAAGCGGACGGCTTTCCTGAACCGGGTTCTGCGCGAGGCCGGCCTGCTGGCGGTGCGCGAGGAACTGGGCCGCGAGCTGCTCGACGCGGGCGCCTCGGAGGCCTTCGCCGTCTGCGATCATCAGGTGGCGCATGTCTATGTGCGCCGGCCCGAACTGGTGGGCGAGGTCAAGGCTCTGCTGGGGGCGGTGCCGGGAGTCGAGCGCGTGCTGGACGCCGAGGGCAAGCGCGCCCTGGGGCTGGACCACGAGCGGTCGGGCGAGCTGGTCGCCATCAGCGCCGCCGATGCCTGGTTCCCCTATTACTACTGGCTGGACGACGACCGCGCCCCCGACTTCGCCCGCACCGTCGACATCCACCGCAAGCCCGGCTTCGACCCGGTGGAGATGTTCGTCGACCCGGCCCTGCGCTGGCCGGCGCTGCGCATCGGCCGGCGGCTGGCGCAGAAGGCGCTGGGGATGCGGATGCTGATGGACGTCATCCCCCTCGACGCCTCGCTGGTGCGGGGCTCGCACGGCCGTCCCACCGACCGCGCCGAGGAGGGGCCGCTGATCGCCTCGTCGCGGCCCGAGCACCTGCCCGACGGCGCCGTCGCCGCCAGTCAGGTGCGCGACATCCTGCTGGCCCACGTCTTCCCCGAGCGCGCATCACAGGCGGCGGCGCAGTAGCGACCGATCACGTCGCCGGGATGTACCGTTGCAGCAGCCGTGCCAGCAGGAAGGCGAGCAGGGCGGCGACGGCGCCCGCCGCCGAGCCCGCCGCCGCCATCATCGCCGCGTCCAGCAGCGCGATGCCGGCCAGGAACGCCGCCACGGCGCCGCCGATGTCGCGGCGCCCCGGCAGCGCCACCAGCGACAGCGCGTAGCCGGTCCAGGCCGCGAAGGCGGCCAGCGCCGCCCACGCCGCCCACGCCGCCGGCGCCGCCCCCGCCAGCGCCGCCGCCACCGCGAAGGGCGCCGCCAGGAAGGCCAGCGGCCACAGGGCGCCGGGATCGGCCAGGGTCTCGCGCCGGGCGACGTGGGTCAGGCCCACCACCCAGGCCAGCAGCGCCGCCGCCCCCAGCCACAGCGCCGGGGCCGGCGCCGGCGTCACCGCCAGCCCGGCGGTGCCAGAGACCCTCGCCCGGCACAGGCCCATCAACAGCGGGCTGAGGGGGTTGCGCTTGTGCCAGGCGTCGTAGAGCAGGATCAGCGCGCACAGCACCGCCCCCGCCAGCAGCGCCCGCCAGCCCAGCGGCGCTAGCACCGCCAGGCCGGCGGCCATCATGCCGAAACCGGCGGCGAAGACGGCGGCGGCGTCGACCTCGCCGGCGGGGATGGGGCGTTCGGGCCGCTCGCGGGCGTCGATGCGGCGGTCGAAGGCATCGTTGAGGAACATGCCCGCCAGGTAGAACAGCGACACCGCCACCACCAACAGCGCCAGCGGCGCCACCGGCGCCATCGGCGGCAGCCCGCCGGCCAGCACCGTTCCCGCCAGCACGTTGCTCCACACCGTCGGCAGATTCGACACCCGCCCCAGGCGCAGCGCCACGCGCCACGGCGCTATGACAGAGCGGCCATTGCCCATTGCAGCTCGCGTGCGATGTCGTCGTCCAGGCCGCCGCCGCGATGGGCGGCGGGCAGCACCGACCAGGTGTAGGTTTCGACCTCCAGATGCCCCGTCGCCGGCGCCCGCCGCAGCCGCGCCAGCAGCGCGGCAAGCGAATCGCGGGTGGTCTCGAACGGCCCCAGCCGCTCCGCCCACACCGGCACATGCAGATGCACCCGCCACTCGGCGCCGTCGATGCGCGGCGCCGCCAGCGCGGCGGGCAGGTCCGGGAAGCGCCGCAGGCCGGCGGCGCTGCGCTCGACGACCTGATGCAGATAGACGCCGTCGGCGAAGTCGCCCAGCGCCGCCGTCGCGGCGGCGTCCACCGCCGGAATCCGCAGCGCGCAGCTCAACTGGATCTTGGGCACGGCGATGCCGCGCGCCTCCAGGCGGGCCAGCGCCGCCAGCGGCTCGTCGAACAGCACGGCGGCGTGGCAGGCGTCCAGGCACACCCCCAGATGGCGGCGCAGCACGTCCTCGTCGCCGGCGCCGCGCGCGCCGGCGAACACCGCGTCCTCCAGGAAGCGCACGGCGTCGTCGACGCCATCCAGCCAAGCGTCGGGTTCCGGCTCCAGGGCCAGGGCGATGGCGCGTCCGGTGCGGTCCCGCAGCCGCGCCAGGGTGTCGGCGTGGCGGCGCAGGTTCTCGGCGGCCCGCGCCGCCGCCGCCGGGGCGATGTCGGCGCCATAGCCCACCGGCACCGTGCTGATGCTGCCGTCGACGCCCTCGGGCAGCAGCGCCGCCAGCAGGCATGCGAGGCGGTCGGTGTAGCGCAGCCGGTCGGGCTCGCTCCAGTCGGGGCGATAGACCTTCTGCTTCACCGCGCCGCCGTGAAACGCCCCATAGGGAAACCCGTTGAGGGTGAAGACGTACAGGCCGTTCTCGTCGAGGAAGGCGCGGAACTCGGCCAGCGCCGCCGGAGACGCCTCCAGCTCCCCCGCCGCCCGCGCCGAAAGCCGCAGCCCGACGCCGAAGGGCGCCGCCGGCGCCACCCGCGCTTTCACCGCCGGCAGGTGGCGGCCCAGCGCCGCCCGCGTCTCGGCCCAGGACTCGCCGGGATGCACGTTGGTGCAGTAGGTCAGATGGACGTCGCCGTTCAGGCGCATCGCGCCGCGTCCCGTGCCCGCAGCCACAGCAGGGCCCGCTCCATGCCCTCGGCGTCGATGGCGTGCACCTCGACCCCGTGCCCGATCGCCGTCAGCAGGGTGACGGTCAGGGCGCCGCCGAGATGGGCGCGGAACTCCTCCAGCCCCGCCATCACCCGCCGCGCCCCGCGCCGGTCGTGCAGATCCAGGGCGGGATGCCACAGCCGGAAGCCCAGATCCTCCAGCAGGCCGCACAACGCCTCGGCCTCCGCCGCCGCCAGCAGGCCGGCCTCGACGGAATAGCGCGCGTCCAGCGCCATGCCCACCGCCACCGCCTCGCCGTGGCGCAGGGCGTGGCCGCTCAGGGACTCCAGCTTGTGCGCCGCCCAGTGCCCGAAGTCCAGGGGCCGGGCGCTGCCGTCCTCGAAGGGGTCGCCGCCGGCGGCGATGTGGCGCAGATGCAGGGCGGCCGAGCGGCGCACCAGGGTCTCGACCGCTTCGGGCGCGAAGGCCCGCAGGGCGCCGCTGTTCTCGCCCAGCCAGCGGAAGAAGTGCGCGTCGCGGATGGCGGCCACCTTCACCGCCTCGGCCATGCCGGCGCGGCGGTCGCGCGGCGACAGCGTCGCCAGGAAGTCCAGATCGTTGACCACGGCGAAAGGGGGCTGGAAGCAGCCGACCAGGTTCTTGACCCCGAAGGCGTTGACGCCGTTCTTCACCCCGACGCCGGAGTCGTCCTGGGCCAGCACCGTCGTCGGCAGGCGCACCACCCGCAGGCCGCGATGGAAGGTGGCGCCGGCATAGCCCACCGCGTCGAGGACGGCGCCGCCGCCGACGATCAGCAGCGCCGAATGGCGGTCGAGCCCGGCGTTGTGCAGCCAGCCCAGCAAACGCAGCGGCAGCTCGGGGTCGTTCTTGGCCGCCTCGCCCCCCGGCACCGTCAGCGGCGGCGCCGCCAGCCCCAGGCCGGGGGCGAAGGCGCGGGCATAGGCGGCGATGCGCGCCGTCAGGTCCGGCCACGCGGCGGCGACGCCGGCGTCCACCGCCACCGCCAGCCGGTGTCGGCCGCCGGGCTCGCGCCGGCGCACGGCGTCGGCCAGCGCGGGATTGTCCACATCGAAGACGCCGTGGGTGAAGACGACGGGATAGTCGTAGTCGACGCGGAACCGCTGCCGTATCCGCGCGGTGTCGTCCTCGTGCCGGCCCTCGGGTGCCGTGGATGCCGTCATGCGCCCGCCCGTTCGCCCGTGATCATGCCTGGGCTCAAGATGGGGCGGTGGCGGCGGGGCTTTGATCAGCCAGAGGAGGAGCGCCGCGGCCTCCGTTCGGGGGCGGTGGCACCCGAAGGGGGCAGGGGGGCGGCCATCGGTCTGCGGCGCCCGGGCGGTCCCCTGTCGGCGTGGGCGCCGTCCGCCCCGCCGGATGCTCCCTTCGCCGCCACGGCACCCTTCGGAATCAGCGCCGGAAGAACATTGTCCGATGGCCATGCCGCGCCCCTAGATTCCGCCCTAAGCCGCCATCGGAGCAGGGGAGAAGCGAACCATGAGACTCCTACACCGTGGAGCCGTCGCCGCCGGTCTGTGTGGGCTGGCCTTGAGCGTACAGGCGCAAAGCGTACCGGAACAACCCGAGGAGGTGGCGCGCCCGGAGGCGCAACTGTCCGGCGTGCCGCCGGTGTCGCTGGTCAAGGTGGCCGACGGCTTCCACGACCCCAGCAACGTCGCCGCGGCCAATGACGGCAGCGGGCGCCTGTTCGTCACCGAACGCATCGGCCGCATCCAGGTGGTCAATGAGGACGGATCGCGGCAAGAGGAGCCGTTTCTCGACCTCACCGCCATCAACCCGCTGGGCAGCGACGTGCAGACGGGCTTTGTCGAGCAGGGCCTCTATTCGGTGGCCTTCCATCCCGACTTCGCCGAGAACGGGCATTTCTTCGTGCACTACGCCTCGCTGCCGTTCAACGGCGACGGCATGATTGTGCGCTTCACCGTCGACCCCGAGAACCCCGACCGCGTCACCGCCGAGCGCGCCAACGAGACCGCCAAGGTGATCATGCGGATCGAGCAGCCCTGGTACAACCACAACGGCGGCACCATCGCCTTCGGGCCCGACGGCTATCTCTACATCACCTCCGGCGACGGCGGCTGGGAGGGCGACCCCCTGCAGGCGGGCCGCGACCTCGGCACCTGGCTGGGCAAGATCCTGCGCGTCGACGTCGACGTGCCCGAGGATTCGCTGCAACCCTACGCCATTCCGCCGGACAACCCCTTCGCCCAGGCCGGGGCCGAGCGGCTGATGAGCCTGTTCGGCATCACCGAGGAGCAGTTCGCCGAGATCCGCGTCGAGGCCAAGCCCGAGATCTGGGCCCTGGGCCTGCGCAATCCCTATCACATCACCTTCGACGACGAGACCGGCGACCTCTACATCGCCGACGTCGGCCAGAACCACTGGGAGGAGATCAACTGGCAGGCGGCCGACAGCGGCGGCGGCGAGGACTACGGCTGGCCGGCGATGCAGGGCAGCTTCTGCCATCCCATCACCGGCGAGCTGCCCCAGCAGGACGGCCGCTTCGTCACCCAAGAGGATTGCGCCGTGGTCGGGGTGCTGCCGGTGGCGGAATACCCGCATGACCAGCCCTATCCCGACGCCCAGGAGACCGCCGAACTGACCGGCTGCTCGGTGCAGGGACTCGGCGTCGTTACGCTGGGCGAGCGTCGCGTGCACCTCGCCGGCGACTGGTGCACCGGCCGCCTGTGGGGCCTCGCCTGGAGCGAGCAGGACAGCGGCTGGGAATTCGCCCAGCTCGCGCAGACGGAACTGATGTTCACCGGCGGCACGGTGGGCGAGGACGGCAGCGCCTATGCCGTCAACTGCAACTGCTTCTATCTGGCCGATGTGGGGCCGGAGGAGAACCCGCCCGGCGCGCTGTGGCGGGTGACGCCGTCGGACCAGGTCGCCGAGGGCGCCGAAACGGCGGCGCAGCGCCCGCCGCAACTGGGCGAGGAACGCGCCGACTGAGCGGCCGACCGAACGGATGCCGTCTCAACTTCCGCCCCGGTGGCCCGGCCACCGGGGCGGACTTGTTTCAGCCCGCCCAGCCGCGTTCGGGCGCCGTGATCATGTGGTCCTCGACGGCGGCGACGCCGGGGGTGTTCTCGGCGGCCACCCGCAGCGCCTGGCGCTTGGTCTCGCTGGGGATCGCGCCCCAGAAATGCACGATGCCGTCCTTCACCGTGACGCTGGCCTGGCCGACGCTGATGCCCTCGTCGCGCAGGGATCTCAGCAGCTGCCTGCGGATGTCGGCGTCCTCGACCGACGCCGACGACGCCACCGCCGCCGTCAGCCCGCGCACCAGATCGGCGCGGCTGACGATGCCCACCGGCAGGTTGTCGCGCACCACGATCACCCGCTTGACGTGGCGTTCCTCCATGAGCCGGGCCATCTCGGGCAGGGCGGCGTCCTCGTTGACGGTCACCAAATCAGAGGACATGACGTCGCGGGCGCGGCGGCCGTGGCTGCGGACGAATTCCCGCGCCACCGCCTCCTCGCCCTCCAGCAGGCGCATCCACAACGACAGGCGCCGCTCGGTGCCCAACTCGTGGCGCCGCAGCAGGTCGCCCTCGCTGACGACGCCCACCAGCCGGCCGTCGGCCTCCACCACCGGCAGCGCGCTGACCCGGTGCTCCATCATCAGCCGCGCCAGCGAGACGATGTCGGCGTCCGGGGTCGCCGTCACCAGATCCGTGGTCATGATGTCGCGTGCTCTCATCGCCGGATGCTCCCCTTGTCATGGGCACCCTTTAGATGGGGCCCTGGCCGGCGCAGACAATCCGTCGGGCGTTTCCACTCGCGCGGACCCGGCTCCGCTCGCTCGGCCGCCGCCTCGACGGCGTAGCTCTCCCAGCCGCTCGTCATTCCCGCGCAGGCGGGAATCCAGGGGGCTCTTCGCGCGTCGATGTCGGGACGGACATCCGTCGGGGATTGGCATGGACCCCCGCCTTCGCGGGGGTGACGAACCGACTCGGGGGCGACGACGTCTTTCCGCATCCTGCGGGGAGGCGCCCCTCCTATCGACCCTCGCCGGGCGCTAGGGCGTGATCCGCTCACACGCGGTCGCGCCCAGCCGCCGTTGAGGCGGCGCCCATGCGAGCGGAGCGCGCGCCCGGCGAGGGACACAAAGGTAGGGCCGGTTCCATGTGAGTGGAAACGGCCCTAGTCGGTGACGATGACCGTGCCGACCATGTCGTCCTTTTCCCAGTGGGGACCGCAGAGATAGGGGTACTCGCCGGGGGTGGTGAAGGTGAAGGACCACTCCTCGTCCATGAAGGCGCGGTCCGATTCCGCCTCGCCGGCCTCCTTCAGCCAGACGCTGTGCGAGGTGCGCTCGACATTGACCCAGGTGACGGTCGTGCCCGGCTTCACGGTGATCCGGGGCGGGCAGAAGGTGTATTGCCGCATCAGCACCACATTGTCCGGCGGCGGCTCGCCGCGCAGCTCGATGTAGCGCTCGCGCGCGTCGGCGCAGATCGCGTCGGTGTCGGCGGCCGAGGCGTTGGAGACGGCGGCGGGGACGGCGGCGACCACGGCCGCGGCGACAAGGCTCGGCAGGCGCATACGCATGGCGGACTCCCCCTTTGGACTGGCTGTGCCACATCCACAGGCTAATGCCGTCGGAGGCGGCGGCGCAACCGCGCGGGAGGGACGGAACCCCAGCCCCCGCGGCGGCGTTGGGTGGGGTGGACCCTCGTAAAGGAGGAATGGTCATGACCATGCGATATCTCGGCACCCTTGCCGTCGGCGGCGCCCTGGTGGTCCTTCCGGGCTGCGCGGCGATGGACGACATGATCGGCGGCGACGGCCAGCAGCAGGCGGCGCTGCCGACGGCGGCCCCCACCGCCATCGCCCAATTGCCGCCGCCGGCGGGATTCGTCAATGTCAGCCAGATCGTGGATTTGCCGGACTTCGTGCCGGGCCTGGGGCGTTTGTACGCGCGCCCGGACAATCTGCCCGAGGGGCCGTATCTCGGCTATGACCGCGCCGGCAACCTTGCCAACACCACCTACATGATTCCGCTGGACCGCTTCGCGGGGGCCCAGAGCATCGAGAACCTACCGGCCACGACGGTTCCCGTCGACCATGTCGATCTGAACTACAACGCCGGCCATGCCGGCTTGGCCGAGCCGCACTACCATGTGGTGATGTGGCACATTCCGCGGCAACAGGCCGAGTTGCTGCAATAGGGGCTGGACGGCCGGCGGCGGCCGGGCGTCATCCCGGCCCGCCGCCCCGCAGCGCGCGCACGCGGTCGATGAGGCCGGCGGTGGAGGCGTCGTGCCCGGAGACGGGGGCGTCGCCGGCAAGCTCGGGCCGGATGGCCTTGGCCAGCTGCTTGCCCAGCTCCACCCCCCACTGGTCGAAGGAATTGACGTTCCAGATCACGCCCTGGACGAAAACCTTGTGCTCGTAGAGGGCCACCAGCATCCCCAGGGTGTGGGGGTCGAGCCGCCGGTAGAGGATGGAATTGGTGGGGCGGTTGCCCTCGAAGACCCGGTGCGGCAGCAGCGCCTCCACCGCCTCGCCGTGCAGCCCCGCCGCCTCCAGTTCGGCGCGGGCCTCGGCGGCGGTCTTGCCGCGCATCAGCGCCTCGGTCTGGGCGAGGAAGTTCGACAGCAGCAGGGTGTGGTGGTCGCCGACCGGGTTGTGGGTCTCGGCGGCGGCGATGAAGTCGGCGGGGATCAGCTTCGTCCCCTGGTGAATGAGCTGATAGAAGGCGTGCTGGCCGTTGGTGCCCGCCTCGCCGAAGACGACCGGCCCGGTCTGGTAGTCGACGCGCCTGCCGTCGCGGTCGACGCTCTTGCCGTTGCTCTCCATGTCCGCCTGCTGGAGATAGGCGGGCAGGCGGGCGAGATACTGGTCATAGGGCAGCACCGCGTGCGCCTGGGCGCCCAGGAAGTTGTTGTACCAAACCCCCAGCAGCCCCAGCACCACCGGCATGTTGGCCGCCGCCGGCGCGGTGCGGAAATGCTCGTCCATCGCGTGGGCGCCGTCCAGCAGGCGCTTGAAGTTGTCCATGCCCACGGCCACCGCGATCGACAGCCCGATCGCCGACCACAGCGAATAGCGCCCCCCGACCCAGTCCCAGAACTCGAACATGTTGGCGGTGTCGATGCCGAATTCGGCCACGCCCTCCGCGTTGGTGGACAGCGCCACGAAATGCCGCGCCACCGCCGCCTCGCCCAGCGCGCCCGTCAGCCAGGCCCGGGCCGTGCGGGCGTTGGCGAGGGTTTCCTGGGTGGTGAAGGTCTTGGAGGCCACGATGAACAGGGTCGATTCCGGGCGGCACCATTTCAGCGTCTCGGCGATGTGGCTGCCGTCGACATTGGAGACGAAATGCACCCGCAGCCCGGCACGCTGGTAGGGGCGCAGCGCCTCGCACACCATCACCGGCCCCAGGTCCGAGCCGCCGATGCCGATATTGACCACATCGGTCACCGCCTCGCCGGTGTGGCCGCGCCAGTCGCCCGCCCGCACCGCCTCGGCAAAGCCTCGCATCTGGGCCAGCACGCGGTTGACCTCGGGCATGACGTCCTTGCCGTCGACCATGATCGGCCGGCCGCTGCGGTTGCGCAGCGCCACATGCAGCGCGGCGCGGTTCTCGGTGACGTTGATCCGCTCGCCGCCGAACATGCGCCGGCGCCAGCCCTCCAGGTCGCGGGCGGCGGCCAGGTCCAGCAGCCGGCGCATGGTCTCGTCGGTGATGCGGTTCTTGGAGTAGTCGAGCAGGAAGTCCCCCAGCCGCAGCGAAAAGCGCTGGAATCGGCCCGGATCGCGGTGGAACAGGTCGCGCATGTGGATGTCGCGCATGGCCTCGGCGTGGGCCGCCAGGGCGCGCCACGCGGGAAGGGTGGTGATGCTCACCGGCCTGTCCTCCGTTGCGTCAACCGGCGCGGAGCGTAGCAAAGCCCGCCGCCGGCGGCCAGACGCCCAAGCGGGCGGCGTCAGGCATCCGCTTGGCTGCCGCAGGGGACGATGCGGCTGGACGGGAAGGCGATGGTGACCCGCGTGCCGTGCCCCAGCACGCTGTCGAAGTCCAGCCGGCCGCCGTGCAGCTCCATCAGCGAGCGCGAGATGGGGATGCCCAGCCCGGCGCCGCCGCTTTGCGCCGTCGACAGCCCGCTTTCCACCTGCTCGAAGGCCGCCATCACCCGCGGCAGGTCGTGGCCGGCGATGCCGATGCCGGTGTCCTGCACCTGCACGCGGACCTCGGCGTCGTCGGCCTCGCCGCTGACGGTGACGCGCCCGCCGGGCGGCGTGAACTTGATGGCGTTGCCGATGATGTTGAGCAGCACCCGGCGCACGGCGGTCTCGTCGGCCAGCAGGCAGGGCAGCGCCTCGGGCAGGTTCAGCACCACCTCGACGTCGTGGGCGGCGGCGCCGTCGCGCAGCAGCGCCAGGGCCGAGCGCGCCACCTCCGCCGGGCCGACGACGCTTTCGTGCAGGCTGGCCTTGCCCGACTCGATCCGCGACAGGTCGAGGATGTCGCTGATGAGGGCCAGCAGGTGCTTGCCGCTTTCATGCACGATGCGGCCGTAGTCCTGGTACTTGGCGTTGCCCAGGGGGCCGAACATCTCGCCGGCGAGAACCTCGCTGAAGCCGATGATGGCGTTGAGCGGCGTGCGCAGCTCGTGGCTCATCTTGGCCAGGAACTCCGACTTGGCCTTGTTGGCGGTCTCGGCCGCCACCTTGGCGGCGCGCAGTTCCTCCTCCGAGCGGCGCAGCGTCTTGACCATGTCCTCAAGCTGGCGGCGCGCGGTGCGGATCTCGGTTTCCTCGATCATGCTCAGGATCGCCCCGTCGACCTTGCCGCGCAGATTGCGGTAGGGGACGATGCGCATTCGATAGATGCGGGCCTCGGATTCGATCTCGGTCTCGAAGGCCGTCTCGGTGTCCATCACCTCGCGCAGCCGCGTCGCGAGGTCGGGCAGGTGCAGTTGCGACGGCACCGCCGTGATCGGCTGGCCGATATCTGCCGGCAGGATGCCGAACAGCCGCACCGCCGGCTGTGTGTAGCGGGTCATGCGCAGGTCGCGGTCGACGACGACCAGGCCGAAGCCGATGTTCTCCTGGATGTTCTGCAGGTCGGCGTTCACCGCCGCCAGTTCGCCGGTGCGCACCTGCAGTTCCTGGTTGACGGTGGTCAGCTCCTCGTTGGTGGATTGCAGCTCCTCGTTGGAGGTCTCCAGCTCCTCGTTCGAGGCCTGCAACTCCTCGTTGGCGGCCTGAAGCTCCTCGTTGAGGGCCTGCAACTCCTCGTTCGAGGTCTCCAGCTCCTCGATCACCGTCTGCAGATGCTCGCGGGTGGCGGTCAGTTCCTGTTCAAGCTCGGTGACGCGGTCGATGTCGGGCTCGGCGGCCTCGCCGGGGGCGCTGGCCGGCGCCTCGGTGGCCTCCCACGATACCAGGAACAGATCCTCGCGCCCCTTGATGTCCAGCGGCCGCACCGCCACCCGCACCGCCTTCTTGCCGCGGCCGAGGCGCCGCCGGGTGCCGGCGCAGCCCTGGCCCTTCTCGCGGGCGCGGTGGACCAGGGCGCGCACGTCGGCGCGGAACTCGGCCGAGACCAGCTTGCCCAGATTGTGCGTCGGCGCCCCCTGCGGAAACTGCACGAAGGGCGAGAGGTCGCCCTGGTAATAGACGATGTCCAGGGCCTCGTTCACCGCCACCGACGGCGGCATATAGGCGGCGATGAACTGCTCCTTGATCAGCTCGTCCAGCGACGGCTGGCGGGGCTGCTCTTGGTTCTCCAGCACCTCGGCGACCCGCACCCGGAACACGCCCAGCGGCGGCTCGCTGGGCATGACCGGCGCGTTGCGCTTCTGGAAGACCTTGGCGGAGTTGCTGACGGTGCGGAACAAATCGCTGTTGCGCCCCACCGACTCCGACTTGCCCAGGAACAGGTAGCCCTGCGGGCGCAGCGCGTAGTGGAACAGGCGGAATACCCGCTCCTGCAGCTCGCTGTTGAAATAGATCAGGACGTTGCGGCAACTGATGAGGTCGACCTTGACGAAGGGCGGATCCTTGGTCAGGTCCTGGCGCGCGAAGACGACCATTTCACGAATGGACTTGCGCACCTGCAGGCTGGTGCCGATGGCCTCGAAATAGCGCTCGACGATGCGCCCGTCCAGCTCGGCCACCGTGGTTTCGGAATAGATGCCCTTGCGCGCGTGGCGCATGGCGGTCTCGTCGATGTCGGTGGCGAAGATCTGGATGCGGTAGTTGCCCAGGTCGTCGCCCAGCACCTCGCTGAGCATGATGGCGAAGGAATAGGCCTCCTCGCCGGTGGCGCAGCCGGGCACCCAGATGCGGATGCTGTCGCCGGGCTGCTTGTGGCCGATCAATTCGGCCAGCGCGGCCTCGACCTCGGCGAAGGCGGGGCGGTCGCGGAAAAACGCCGTCACCGAGATCAGGATGTCCTTGCACAGCAGGTCCAGTTCCTGGGGCGTCGCCTCGACGAATTTGCGGTACTCGTCCAGGGTCTCGATGCGGTTCGCCGCCAGCCGCCGTTCCAGCCGCCGCCGGATGGTGTTGGTCTTGTAATGCAGGAAATCGACGCCGGTGCGCCGGCGCACCAGTTGCAGCAGGTCGCGCACCTGGTCGGGGGCCGCCTTGGCCGGCTTCTCGACCACCGGGCGCGGGAAGCGCACGATGGACAGCAATTCGTGGCCGATGTTCTCGGGCCGCACCACCTGGTCGATGCAGCCGGTTTCGATGGCGGCCTTGGGCATCCCGTCGTATTTGGCGCTCTCGGGGTCTTGCGCCAGGGTGAAGCCGCCGCGCGCCTTGATGGCCCGCACCCCGTGCGAGCCGTCGCTGCCGGTGCCCGACAGGATGACGCCGATGGCGTGGTCGCCCTGGTCCTCGGCCAGCGAGTCGAAGAAGATGTCCACCGACGGCTTCGGCCCCAGCGGCGCCGACGGCTTCTTGAGGCTGAGCACGCCCCCGCGGATGCGCACATCGGCGTTGGGGGGGGTGATGTGGACGGTATCGCGGCGGATCGTCATGCCGTCGGTGATCTCGACGACCTCCAGCGCCGTTTCCCGGCCCAGGAGCTGCACCATCATGCTGCGGTACTGGGGCGAGAGGTGCTGGACCAGCACATAGGCCATGTCGGCGTCTGGCGGCAGGTGGGCCACGAACGGCCGCAGGGCCTCCAGCCCGCCGGCGGAGGCGCCCACCCCCACCACATAGAGCGGCTTCCCGGTCCCCCCGCCGGTCGCGGAAGCCGCCGCCTTGCGTGGCCGGGCGCCGCCCTTGCGGCGCCGGCTTAGGTCTTTGGAACCGGTTGCCACGCCTAAAGTCCTATTGCCCCTCCCGTTCAGTATATCTCCTAGAGGATAATCTGCACGTCAAGATTTTACAGCCGCCACCGCCCGCCAGCCGATGTCGCGGCGGCAGAAGCCGTCCGGCCAGTCGATGCGGTCCACCGCGGCATAGGCGCGGGCCTGGGCCTCGGCCACCGTCGCGCCGGTGGCCGTGATCCCCAGCACGCGGCCGCCGGCGGCGACCACCGCGCCGGCGGCGTTGCGGGCGGTGCCGGCGTGGAAGACGGCGACATCCTCCAGCGCGGCGGCGTCCTCCAGACCGCGAATCACCGTGCCCTTCTCATAGGCACCGGGATATCCGGCGGCGGCCATCACCACCACCAGCGCCGCGTGGTCGTGCCATTCCAATTCCGTCTGGTGCAGTCGCCCGTCGCGCGCCGCCACCAGCGCCGGCAGCAGGTCCGACTTCAGCCGCGCCATCAGCACCTGGCATTCGGGGTCGCCGAAGCGGACGTTGAATTCCAGCAGCCGGGGCCCGGCGTCGTCGATCATCAGCCCGGCGAACAGCACGCCCTTGAAGGCGATGCCCTCGGCGGCCATGCCGCGCACGGTGGGCTCGACGATTTCCGCCATCACGCGCGCCTGCATCGCCGGCGTCACCACCGGCGCCGGCGAATAGGCCCCCATGCCGCCCGTGTTGGGGCCGGTGTCGCCCTCGCCGACCGCCTTGTGGTCCTGCGCCGCCACCAGCGGCAGCGCCGTGGTGCCGTCGACGAGGGCGAAGAAGCTGGCCTCCTCGCCGTGCAGGAACTCCTCGACCACCACCTCCTCGCCGGCGGCGCCGAAGGCGCGCTCGCCCATGATCCGGTCGATGGCCGCCAGCGCCTCGGCCTCGTCGTGGCACAGGATGACGCCCTTGCCCGCCGCCAGGCCGTCGGCCTTCACCACCACCGGCGCGCCCCTCTCGCGCACGAAGGCCTTGGCGGCGGCGGCGTCGCGGAAGCGGCCATAGGCGGCGGTGGGGATGCCGTGGCGGGCGCACAAGTCCTTCATGAACCCCTTCGAACCCTCCAGCCGCGCCGCCGCGGCGCTGGGCCCGAAGGCGGGGATGCCCGCCGCCTCCAGCCGGTCGACCAGCCCGGCGACCAGCGGTGCCTCCGGCCCCACGACCACGAAGCCGATGTCGGTTTCGGTGCAGAAGCGCAGAATGGCCTCGGTGTCCTCGGCGCCGATGGCCACGCATTCGGCCACCGCGGCGATGCCGGCGTTGCCCGGCGCGCAGTAGAGCGCCCCGCACAGCGGCGAGCGCGCGATCGCCCAGCACAGGGCGTGTTCGCGCCCGCCCGACCCCACGACCAGAACCTTCATCCCTCGCCCCTTTCGCTGCCGGCATCCGTCGCCGCCGGTTTTAGCTTGCGCCGCCCGCCCGCGCAACGCGCGCCGGCGGCGATGCGCCATTGCGAAACGCCGCCGGCGACGGTAGCTAAGGGGGATGAGTTCCAACACGCCGCCGCCGCGCGAGGCGGGCCACAACCTGCCCGAGTTCAGCGTCTCGGAGCTGTCGACGGCGCTGAAGCGTTCCGTCGAGGATGCCTTCGGCCATGTGCGCGTGCGCGGCGAGGTCTCGGGCTTCAAGCGCCATTCCTCGGGGCACATGTATTTCTGCCTCAAGGACACCGACGCGGTCCTGGACGCGGTGTGCTGGCGCTCGCTGGCGGCGCGGCTGGCGGTGGCGCCCGAGGACGGGCTGGAGGTGGTGTGCAGCGGCCGGCTGACCACCTATGCGGCGCGCTCGAAATACCAGATGGTGGTCGAGCGCATTGAGCTGGCCGGGCAGGGGGCGCTGCTCAAGCTGCTGGAGGACCGGCGCAAGCGCTTGGCGGCCGAGGGCCTGTTCGACACCGCCCGCAAGCGGCCCATTCCCTTCCTGCCCCGCGTCGTCGGGGTGGTCACCTCGCCCACCGGCGCCGTCATCCGCGACATCCTCCACCGGCTCAACGACCGCTTCCCGCGCCATGTGCTGCTGTGGCCGGTGGCGGTGCAGGGCGAGGGCGCCGCCGAGCAGGTGGCGGCGGCGATCGCCGGCTTCAACGCCCTGCCGCCCGGCGGGGCGGTGCCCCGCCCCGATGTCTTGATCGTGGCGCGCGGCGGCGGCAGCCTCGAAGACCTGTGGGCCTTCAACGAGGAAATCGTCGTGCGCGCCGCCGCCGCCTCCGATATTCCGCTGATCTCGGCGGTGGGGCACGAGACCGACACCACCCTCATCGACCACGCCGCCGACCTGCGCGCCCCCACCCCCACCGGCGCCGCCGAAAAGGCGGTGCCGGTGCGCATGGACCTGCTGTCGCGGGTGGCGGGACTGGAATCGCGGCTGGTGGGGGCGGCGGGGCGCGGCCTGGAGGGGCGGCGCGAACGCCTGCGCGGGCTTTCGCGCGGGCTGCCCAATCTGCGCCGCGTCGTCGAGGACACCACCCAGCGCCTCGACGACTGGGGCGAGCGCCTGGAGAACGGCGCCCGGGCCCTTTTGCATCGCCGCCTGGACAAGGTGACGCACCTCGGCGCCCGGCTGCAAGACCCCCGCCAGCAGATCGACGCCCGCCGCGCCGCACTCGGCCAGTGGGCGGCGCGGCTGGGACGGGCGGCGACGGTGCTGCTGGACGGGCGCCGCCAGCGGCTATGGGCGGTGCCGGCGCACCGGCTGGGGGAGTACGCGGCGCGCCTCCTCGCCGAGCGTCGGGCCCGCGTCGGGCAGTGCCAGCGCCTGCTGGACAGCTATTCCTACAAGAACGTGCTCAAGCGCGGCTTTGCCCTGGTGCGCGACGCCGAAGGCAATCCCGTCACCGGCGCCGCCGGCGCCCGCCCCGGCGACGCCTGGGCGGTGGAGTTCAAGGACGAGCAGGTGGTGCCGGTGGTGGTGGCGGGGGCGACGCCGCGCCCGCGCCGGCGCAAGGACGCCAAGGAAGGCAAGGACAAGCAGGGGACGCTGTTATGAAGGCAATCTGCCGGGGGGCGCCGTTGCTGGTGCTGCTGTTGCTGGCGGCGGCGCCGGGCGTGGCGTGGGCGCAACTGGTGCTGGAGGGCGCCGCCGAGCAGGGCGGGCTGCTGCTGGGGCGGGTGGCGCCGGGCAGCGAGGTGCGCCTGGACGAGCGGCCGGTGCGGGTGGCCGAGGACGGCGCCTTCGTCCTCGGCTTCGACCGCGACGCCGCCGCCGAGGCGGCGCTGGAGGTGCGCCACGCCAACGGCATCCGCGAGCAGCGTACCCTGACCGTGGCGCCGCGCGACTGGGAGGTGCAGCGCATCGACGGCCTGCCCTCCAAGCAGGTCGCCCCCGACGACGACGCCCTGCGGCGCATCCGCGCCGAGGCCGCCCTGATCCGCGCCGCGCGCAAGCGCGACAGCGCCGAGGCGCTGTTCGCCTCGGGCTTCCTGCGGCCGGTGGAGGGGCGGATTTCCGGCGTGTTCGGCAGCCAGCGCATCCTCAACGGCCAGCCGCGCTCGCCGCATTCCGGCACCGACTACGCGGCCCCCGCGGGCACGCCGGTCAAGGCCACCGCCGACGGCGTCGTCAGCCTAGCCCACGCCGACATGTTCTTCACCGGCAAGACGGTGATGATCGACCACGGCCACGGCCTCGCCTCGGTCTATGCGCATCTGAGCGAGGTCGCCGTCGTGGAGGGCGCGCGCGGGCGCCGGGGCGAGGTCATCGGCGCCGTCGGCGCCACCGGCCGCGCCACCGGCCCCCACCTGCATTTCGGCATCAGTTGGCACGACGTGCGCCTGGACCCCGAAACCGTGCTCACGGTGCTGCCGGCGCCGGGCGAATGATCTGGCACGGCGGCGGCGCGCTCCCTAAATGGCAGGGCGGACCAGGCAGGGAGAGGAACGCCATGCGTGAGGATTTGCGCGCCGAACACACGGCCTTCGTCAGCCTGGAACGGGCGGCGAAGCGCGAGCACGCCCGCGCCCTCCAGGCGGCGCGCGCCGCCCATGTCCGCCGCGACGGCACCCCGCCGATGGTGGCGGTGGGATTCGGCCGCCGGGCCTGGGACGACTGGCGCCGCCGCCTGCACGCCCTGCGCCGCCTGCGCGGCCGCCCGGCTCAGCCCTCCACGCGATAGAGCGTCGTCGGGCGCGTCTCGCGGTCTTCCAGTTCGCGGCTGGTGGGCACGTCGTAGCGGGCCAGCGGCGCAAGCCCGCCCTCGGGCAGATAGGCGCGGCCGGGATCGGCCAGCAGCACCAGCGCCCCGTCGCCCGCCAGCCGCCGCAGCCAAGCGAACACGCGCTCGGCCATCGGCCGCTCGTAGCAGACATCGCCCGCCAGCACGACGTCGGCCGCCAGTGGACGGCCGACGATGTCGTCGTCCAGCGCCTCCACCGCCACGGCGTTGAGGCCGGCGTTCATCGCGATGGCGGCGGCGGCGAAGGGGTCGATCTCCGCCGCCCGCACCCGCCGCGCCCCCGCCCGCGCCGCGGCGATGGCGGCCACCCCGCAGCCGGCGGCAAAATCGACCACCGTCCGCCCCGCCACCAGGTCGGGATGGTCCAGCAGGTAGCGCGCCAGCGCCTGCCCGCCGGGCCAGCAGAAGGCCCAGAAGGGCGGCGGCAGGTTGCTTCGCGCCAGGGCGGCTTCGGTGGCCTGCCACAGCGGCGTGATCTCGGTGGCGAGGTGCAGGCGGATTTCCGGCACCAGCGGCGGCGCGGCGACGGCGGTGTTGGTGCGGATGAAGGCTTCGCGCTCGCCGCTCAGAGCGGTTGCCCCGCCAGGATGGCCGCCAGCAGCAGCCAGCCGAACCAGCGGTTGGACCGGAAGCGCGCCAGGCAGTTGCCGCCGTCGTCGATGTCCAGTGTCCATGCCTGCCAGGCGAGGTGCAGCCCCGCCAGCAGCAGCAGCGGGTAGAACGGCCACGCCAGCCCCGCCAGCGCGCCGGCGACGCCGAACAGCGCCAGGGCGACGGCATAGAACACCGCCACCCAGGGCCGCGTGCGCGCCCCCAGGGCCAGCGAGGCCGACTTCACCCCGATGAGGATGTCGTCCTCCTTGTCCTGGTGGCCGTAGATGGTGTCGTAGCCCAGGGTCCAGAACAGGCCGCCGGCGTACAGCGCCAGCGCCGGCGCCGCCAGTTCCCCCGTCGCCGCCGCCCAGCCCAGCAGCGCCCCCCAATTGAAGGTCAGCCCCAGCCACGCCTGCGGCCAATAGGTGATGCGCTTCATGAACGGATAGGGCACCACCAGCAGCATCGCCGCCAGCCCCAGCCCGATCGCGAAGGCGTTGAACTGCACCAGCACCAGCAACCCCAGCGCCAGCAGCAGGCCCAGGAAGGCGAAGGCGCGCGGCAGCGTCACCTCGCCGCTGGGCAGGGGGCGCCCGGCGGTGCGCTCGACGCGGCCGTCGAAGTCGCGGTCGGCGATGTCGTTGATGGTGCAGCCCGCCCCGCGCATGACCAGCGCGCCGACGGCAAACAGGATCAGCAGGACCGGATCGGGCCGGCCGCCGGCGGCAAGGCTGGCGCTCCACCAGCAGGGAAACAACAGCAGCCAGGTGCCGATGGGCCGGTCCAGCCGCATCAGCTTCAGATAGGGCCGGGCGGCGGCCGGAACGTAGCGGTCGATCCAGCCCCCCACCGGCATGTCGCCGCGAAGCGCGCCCGTGGTCATGGCGCCGCCAGACTAGGCGCAAAGCCGCCGCCGCTCAAGATCGCCAAAGCGGTCTTTCGCCGCCCACCCCCGCGGCGATACAGTCCGGAACGAAAGGGAGGGTTGAAAACGTGACACCGGAACCGCCGCGCCTGCGCCTGTTCGTGCCCGACGCCCTTGCCGCCGGCGGGCAGGTGGCGCTGAGTCCGGCGCAGGCGCATTACCTCGGCACCGTCATGCGCGCCCGCGCCGGGGCGGCGCTGGCGCTGTTCAACGGCCGCGACGGCGAATGGCGGGCGGTGCTGACCGAATGCGCCCGCCGCCGCGCTGCCGCCCGCGTCGAGGCGCCCTTGCGCCCGCAGGCGCCGGAGCCGGACCTGTGGCTGCTGTTCGCGCCGATGAAGGGCGGGCGCGTCGACGGGGTGGTCGAGAAGGCCACGGAACTGGGCGCCTCGGCGGTGCTGCCGGTGCTGACCCGGCGCTCGGTGGTGACACGGGTCAATGTCGAGCGCCTGCGCGCCCACGCGGTGGAGGCCGCCGAGCAGTGCGAGCGCCTGAGCGTGCCGGAGGTCGGCGAGGCCCGGCCGCTGGCGCGCCTGCTGGCCGATTGGCCGCCGGGGCGCCGCCTGCTGGTCATGGACGAATCCGGCGCCGGGGCGCCGCTGGCCGAGGCGCTGGCCGATATGCCCGAGGGGCCGGCGGCGCTGCTGACCGGGCCGGAGGGGGGCTTCGACCACTCCGAACTTGACGCCTTGGGATCGCTGCCCTTCATTACGCGGGTCGGTCTGGGCCCGCGCATCCTGCGCGCCGACACCGCCGCGGTGGCGGCGCTGGCCTGTTTCCAGGCCCTGCGCGGCGACTGGCGCGCGCCGCCGGCCTTCCGTGGCCCACGCTGAGGAACCCCTTGCCATGTCAGCACCCGCGCAATCCGGTGGCGCGCCCATCAGCAGCAGGGACGAACTCGTCGCCTATCTGGAGGCCGGCTGCCGGCCGCGCGCGGACTGGCGCATCGGGACCGAGCACGAGAAATTCGCCTACACCCTGGACGACCTGCGCCCGCTGCCCTACGAGGGCCCGCGCGGCATCCGCGCCCTGCTGGAAGGGCTGGCGGAGTACGACGGTTGGCGCCCGGTGTTCGAGGGCGACAGCGTCGTGGCGCTGATCGGCGACAACCACGAATCCGTCACCCTGGAGCCCGGCGGCCAGGTCGAACTGTCGGGCGCGCCGCTGCTGTCCATCCACGACACCTGCCGCGAGGTCAACGAGCATCTGCGCCAGGTCAAGGCGGTGGCGCAGCCGCTGGAGATCGGCCTGCTGGGGATGGGCTTCCAGCCGAAATGGCGCCGCGAGGACATCCCCTGGATGCCCAAGGGCCGCTACGGCATCATGCGCGACTACATGCCCAAGGTCGGCGGCATGGGCCTGGACATGATGCTGCGCACCTGCACGGTGCAGGTGAACCTGGACTTCGCCTCCGAGGCCGACATGGTGCGCAAGTTCCGGGTGGGGGTGGCGTTGCAGCCGGTGGCGACGGCGTTGTTCGCCAATTCGCCCTTCGTCGACGGCAAGCCCTCGGGCTTTCTCAGCCAGCGCAGCCACGTCTGGACCGACACCGACCCCGACCGCACCGGCATCCTGCCCTTCGTCTTCGAGGCGGGCATGGGCTTCGAGCGGTATGTCGACTACGTCCTCGACGTGCCGATGTATTTCGTCTACCGCGACGGGCGCTACATCGACGCCGCCGGGCAGTCCTTCCGCGATTTCATGGCCGGGCGCCTGCCGGCGCTGCCGGGCGAGCGCCCCACCATCAACGACTGGGCCGACCATCTGACCACGGTCTTCCCCGAGGTGCGGCTGAAACGCTATCTGGAGATGCGCGGCGCCGATGGCGGGCCGTGGCGGCGGCTGTGCGCCCTGCCGGCGCTGTGGACGGGGCTGCTGTATGACGACGCCGCCCTCGACGCCTGCTGGGAACTGGTGGCGGACTGGCGGCTGGAGGAGCACGAGTTCCTGCGCCGCGAAGTGCCGCGCCGGGGGCTGAAGACGCCGTTCCGCGACGGTACCGTGCAGGGGCTGGCGCGGCGGGTGGTGAACATCGCCCGCGAGGGGCTGGCGCGCCGCGCCAAAGTCGACGTCAGCGGCCGCGACGAAACCTGCTTCCTCACCCCGCTGGTCGAGATCGCCGAATCCGGCGAAACGCCGGCCGAGGCGCTGCTGCGCGACTACCGGACCCGCTGGGGGGGCAGCGTCGACCCGGTGTTTCGCGAGCACGCCTACTGAACCGGAGCACCCGCCATGTCCGACAGTGCCCGCCTGCTGCCCGAACATCCCCAGCGCCGGGCGCTGCACGACGAGGTTCACGCCCGCCCCTATGAACTGCTGCGTCCGCCGGTGCGGGCCTCGCATGTGGCGGTGCATGTCGGCGAGGGCCGCGCCGAGGCGGCGCGCGCCCATGTCGCGGCGCTGTGCGCCCGGATGGGCATGGAACCCCCGCCCGCCGAGGCCACCCATTTCAGCCGCGACTGCGGCGGCTTCCGGTTGCGCTGGGAACAGCACACCGAATTCGTCACCTACACCCTGTTCCGTTTCGAGCCCTTCGAGGCGCCGTTCGCCGAACCGGCGCTGGACCGGCTGCCCCGCGACTGGCTGGAGGCGCTGCCGGGCGAGGTGCTGGTGGCCATGCATCTGGCGCTCGACGACCGCGAGCGCCCGCCCGAGGCGGTGCCGGCCCTGTTCGAGGGCCAGCAGGTCGTCGGCAGCATCACCCAGGGCGGCGCGGCGCGGGTGTGGACGGATTTCCGCCTCCATGACGACGGCTGCGGGCGCATGATGGTCTGCGACCGCGGCCTGACGCGCGGGCAGGCGGGGCGGCTGGTGCAGCGGCTGTTCGAGATCGAGACCTATCGCATGATGGCGCTGCTGACCTTTCCGCTGGCGCGGGCGACGGGGCCGCGCCTGGAGCGCCTGGACCGCGACCTTGCCGAGGTGGTGGGCCGCTTCGACGCCGTGCGCGAGGCGCGCAACGAGCGCGGCCTGCTCGACCGCCTCACCGGCATCGCCGCCGCCATCGAGACCGTGGCCGCCGAGACCAGCTATCGCTTTTCGGCCGCGCGCGCCTATCACAACATCGTCCGCCAGCGCATCGCCGAGTTGCGCGAGGAGCGCGTGCCCGGCGTGCAGACCGTCGAGGAGTTCATGGACCGGCGCCTGACGCCGGCGATGCGCACCTGCGAGGCCACCCAGGAGCGGCTGGACGCCCTGGCCCGCCGCGTCGAGCGCGCCGGCGCCCTGCTGCGCACCCGCGTCGACATCGCCTTGGAGGAACAGAACCGCGACCTGCTGGCGTCGATGAACCGGCGCGCCAAGCTGCAACTGCGCCTGCAGGAAACCGTCGAAGGCCTGTCGGTGGTGGCGATCAGCTATTACGCCCTTGGCCTCGTCGCCTATGCCGCCAAGGGGGGCAAGGCCGCCGGCGTGCCCGTCAGCAGCGACGTCGCCGTGGCGGTGGCGCTGCCGGTGGTGGTGGCGGCGGTGTGGTTCGCGGTGCGCCGCCTGCGCCGCAAGCTCGCCGGGCGCGAGGAGTAGGGGCGGCCATGCCCCGCTACCGCCTGACGCTGGAATACGACGGCACCGGCTTCGTGGGCTGGCAGCGTCAGGACAACGGCCCGTCGGTGCAGCAGGCGCTGGAGGAGGCGGCGGCGCGGCTGTGCGGGCACCCCGTCCAGGCGGTGGCGGCGGGGCGCACCGATTCCGGCGTCCACGCCACCGGACAGGTGGCGCATGTCGACCTGGAGAAGGATTTCCCCGCCGACACCGTCCGCGATGCCCTCAACTTCCACCTCAAGGGCCGGGCGGTGGCGGTACTGACGGCGGCGACGGCGGCGGCCGACTTCCACGCCCGCTTTTCGGCCCGCGAGCGGCGCTACCTCTACCGCATCCTCAACCGTCGCCCGCCGCCCGTCCTCGACCGCGAGCGGGTGTGGTGGGTGCCGCGCCCGCTGGACGTGGCGGCGATGGCGGCGGCGGCCGCGCATCTGGTCGGGCGCCACGACTTCACCACCTTCCGCGCCGCCGAATGCCAGGCCAATTCGCCGGTCAAGACGCTGGACGAACTGGCGGTGACGGCGGCGGGCGAGGAGGTTTGCGTCACCGCGCGGGCGCGCTCGTTCCTGCACCATCAGGTGCGCAACATGGTCGGCACCCTGCGGCTGGTGGGCGAGGGCAAATGGCGCCCCGACGACGTGGCGGCGGCGCTGGCGGCGCGGGCGCGCCGCGCCGGCGGGCCGACGGCGCCGGCCTGTGGGCTCTACCTGACGGGCGTCGGCTACTGAATGAGCTGGGCGCCGCTCAACGACAGGGTAACGCCCTCGATGGTCAGGCTGAGCACGAAGTCGGCGAAGACGACGCCGATGGCGCTGAATCCGTCCACCTGCAACCCCTCGCGGGCGATGAACCAGTTGTAGACCAGCGTGGCGATGAACAGCACCAGGGCCAGGAACTGCGCCAGCACCGACGGCCCGCCGCCGCCGGTGGTGGCGATCAGCGTCAGCACCACGAAGGCCGTCAGCGGCACGAGCTGGAACCAGTTATAGGCCACCATGTAGCGGAAGAAGTTCTCCTCCCGCCGCAGCGCCCGCGACAGATAGACCATCAGCAGCGGGAAGGCCACCCAGCCCATGACATAGGCGATGACCTGCACCGACAGGAAGCGCAGCGGCTGCTCGCTCACCCCGGCGGCGACGTCCACCAGCAGCAGCACGGCATAGACCGGCGCCAGGATTGCGGCGGCGGTGAACGAGCGCCAGAAGCCTTCCAGCGAGGCGTTGAAAAAGGCGAAGGCGCCCTTGTCGCGGCGCAGCAGCCGGGTGATGCCATAGGCCGCCCCGGCCAGTTCCTTGGCGCTCAGCATCGCGCGAACCAGCCCTTCAGAAGCTGATAATAGACGCGGGTCAGTGCCTCCAGGTCGGCGGCGGCGACGCATTCGTCGGCTTTGTGCATGGTCTGCCCGACAAGGCCGAATTCGGCGACGGGGCAATAATCCTTGATGAAGCGGGCGTCGGAGGTGCCCCCCGAGGTGGAGAGTTCCGGCTCCACCCCCAGCACCGCGCGCACCGCCCCGGCGAGGGCGTCCGTCAGCGGCCCCGGCGGGGTGAGGAAGGATTCGCCCGACACCTCGACCTCCAGCGCATGGGCGCCGCCGACGCCGTCGCAGGTGCGCCGCAGCCAGCGTTCCAGGCTCGCGCCCGAGTGCCGGTCGTTGAAGCGGATGTTGAATGCGGCGCGGGCCTCGGCCGGGATGACGTTGGTGGCCGGATTGCCGACGTCGACGGTGGTGATCTGGATGGTCGAGGGCTGGAAATGCTCGCTGCCGGCGTCCAGCGGCCGGGCGGTGATCGCGCGCAGCATCTCCAACAGGCGCGGAATGGGGTTGTCGGCCAGGTGCGGATAGGCGACGTGCCCCTGGGTGCCGCGCACCGTCAACCGCCCATTGAGGCTGCCGCGGCGGCCGATCTTGATCATCTCGCCCAGGCGGCCGGGATTGGTGGGCTCGCCGACCACGCAGGCATCGAGGCGCTCGCCGCGCGCCGCCAGCCATTCCAGCACCCGCCGGGTGCCGTCCACCGCCGGGCCTTCCTCGTCGCCGGTGATCAGCAGGCTGATGCTGCCCGGCGGCGTGCCCGCCTCGTCGACGAAGCGCGCCACGGCGGCGACGAAGCTGGCGATGGCGCCCTTCATGTCGGCGGCGCCGCGCCCGAACAGCCGGCCGTCGCGGACCTCGCCGGCGAAGGGATCCAGTGACCAGCCGCCGCCCGGCGGCACCACGTCGGTATGCCCGGCGAAGCAGAAATTCGGCCCCTCCGCGCCCCGGCGGGCGTAGAGATTGCGAATCGCCGGGCGCCCTTCCTCGGCGCCGAAGCTCAGGTCATGGCAGGCGAAGCCCAGCCGCCCCAGCGCCTCGGCCAGGACGTCCAGGGCGCCTTCGTCCGCCGGGGTCACGCTCGGCCGGCGGATAAGCGCCCGCGCCAGCGGTAAGGGGTCGGTCAGCGGGCTCAATCGCGCAGCAACTCGTTGATGGACACCTTGGCGCGGGTGCGCTCGTCGACGCGCTTGACGATGACGGCGCAGTAAAGGCCGGGGCCGGGGCTGCCGTCGGGCAGCGGCTTGCCGGCCAGGGTGCCGGGCACCACCACCGAATAGGCCGGCACGCGGCCCTGGAACACCTCGCCGGTGGCGCGGTCGACGATCTTGGTCGAGGCGCCGATATAGACGCCCATCGACAGCACCGCCCCCTGTTCGACCACCACGCCCTCGGCGACCTCGGCGCGGGCGCCGATGAAGCAGTCGTCCTCGATGATCACCGGCCCGGCCTGCAAGGGCTCCAGCACGCCGCCGATGCCGGCGCCGCCCGAAAGATGCACGTTCTTGCCGATCTGGGCGCAGGAGCCGACGGTGGCCCAGGTGTCGACCATCGTGCCGGAATCGACATAGGCGCCGATGTTCACGAAGCTGGGCATCAGCACCACGCCGGGGGCGATATAGGCCGAACGCCGCACGACGCAGTCGGGCACGGCGCGGAAACCGGCCGTGCGGAAGCGGGCCTCGTCCCAGCCGGCGAATTTCGACGGCACCTTGTCGAACCAGCCGGCGCCGCCGGGGCCGCCGGGCACCAGGCGCATGTCGTTGAGGCGGAACGACAGCAGCACCGCCTTCTTAACCCACTGGTTCACCGTCCACCGCCCGACGTCGATGCGCTCGGCGACGCGGACCTTGCCGGTGTCCAGCGCCTCCAGGGTCGCCTCGACGGCGTCGCGCACCTCGCCGGTGGTCGCGGGGGTGATCTCGGAGCGCCGCTCCCAGGCGGCGTCTATGACGTCCTGAAGTTTTGCCGTGTCCATTGGCGCCCCGTACACTCGGTTGCATTCGCGGCAGGAAGATACCCGCTGCCCGCCGGGCAGAACAAGACCGGAAAGGATCAAGCCCATGCGCGCCCGTCTCCTCGGCCTGCTGTTGCTGCTGGTGCCGCTGTCGGCGGCGGCGCAGCAGCAGCAGCCCGAACCCGCCGCCGGCCGCCACGAGCGGCCCCTGGCCACCGCCGAGGCGGCGATGGTGGTGGCGGCGCACCCCTTGGCCGCCGAGGCGGGGGCGGCGACGCTGGAGGCGGGCGGCACCGCCGCCGATGCCGTAGTGGCGGCGCAGTTGGTGCTGAACCTCGTGGAGCCGCAAAGCTCCGGGCTTGGCGGCGGCGGCTTCCTGCTCCATCACGACTCCCGCACCGGCCGCGCCACCGCCTGGGACGGCCGCGAGACGGCGCCGCTGGCCGCCGGGTCCGACCTGTTCCTGGACGCCTCGGGCGCGCCGCTGGGCTTCTGGGAGGCGGTGGTGGGCGGGCGCGGCGTCGGCACCCCCGGCACCGTGGCGCTGCTGCACGCCGTTCACGCCGCCCACGGCCGCCTGCCCTGGCCGCGCCTGTTCGAGCCGGCGATCCGGCTGGCCGAGGAAGGATTCGCGGTGTCGCCGCGGCTGGCGGCGCTGCTGGCGGGGCGCGAGGGCGAGCGCCTGCGCGGCGATCCGGCGGCCCGCGCGCTCTATTTCCCCGCCGGCGAGCCGCTGGCGGCCGGCGACACCCTGCGCAACCCGGCCTTCGCCGCGACCCTGCGCGCCATCGCCGAGGCGGGGCCGGCGGCTTTCTACCGTGGCGCCATCGCCGGCGACATCGTCGCGGCGGTGCAAGGGCACGCGGGCAATCCCGGCCTGCTGGCCGAGGACGATCTCGCGGGCTATCGGGTGGTGCCGCGCGATCCGGTCTGCGCCGCCTATCGCGGTTACCGCGTCTGCGGCATGGGGCCGCCGAGTTCGGGGGCGCTGACGGTGGGGCAGATCCTGGCCCTCCTGGAGCATTTCGACCTGGGGGCGCTGGGGCCGGGCTCGCCCTTGGCCTGGCATCTGTTCGCCGAGGCCTCCAAGCTCGCCTATGCCGACCGCGGCCTCTACATGGCGGACGACGATTTCGTCGCCGTGCCGGTGGCGGGGCTGCTGGACCCCGGCTATGTGACGGCGCGGGCGCAGCGCATCGCGCGCGCCGAGGCCATGCCCGCCCCGGCGCCGCCCGGCAACCCGCCGTGGCGGCAGCGCGAACCCCGCGCCGCCGGCGCCGACGGCGAACGCCCCGGCACCACCCACCTGTCCATCGTCGACGCCGAGGGCAACGCCATCGCCTACACCGGCAGCATCGAGCAGGCCTTCGGCGCGACGCTCATGGTGCGCGGCTTCCTGCTCAACAACGAATTGACGGATTTTTCCTTCCGGCCCGAAGTGGACGGCGTGCCGGTGGCCAACCGCGTGCAGCCGGGCAAGCGGCCGCGCAGCTCGATGGCGCCGACGCTGGTCTATGGCCCCGACGGCCGGCTGGCGATGGTGCTGGGCTCGCCCGGCGGCAGCCGCATCATCGCCTATGTCGCCCAGACGCTGGTGGCGATGATCGACTGGGGCCTCGACCCCCAGGCGGCGGTGGCCCTGGGCCATGTCTTCAACGGCAACGGCGCCACCCAGGTCGAGGCCGGCACCGAGGCCGAGGCGCTGGCCGAACCCCTGCGCGCCCGGGGCCACGAGGTGGCGGCGCGCGAAATGACCAGCGGCCTGCACGTCATCCGCATCACCCCGGACGGCTTGCAGGCCGGGATCGACCCCCGCCGCGAGGGCAGGGCGGTGGGGTGGTAGGGCCTCATCCTGCCGGTGCGAGCGTCGCCTTCGGTCTGCCCGCCTCGTCCCAATCGTCCCAGCCCGGGAAGGAGAGCGGTCGCGCGTCCTCCAGGCGCTCCAACCGCCGGGCCCACGCCGCCAGATCGGCTTCGCGCTGGCGGCGGGCTTCGCCCTCGCACCGATAGGCGTAGCCGTGGCCCTGGACGCCGTGGGCGACGAAGGGCGGCAACACCGTGAATCCCATGTAGTGGAGCGAATACTGGATCGGCCACAGCAGGTGGTCGATGTCGCCGCCACGGCCGCCAGGCGCGAAACTGCCGGCTGGCGCGCCGGTGGTCACCGAAAGAATGGCGCGCCGGCCCCGGAAGTGGCCGCGATCATAGCGCATGGTGCTGGTGTAGAGGCCGCCGCTGACGAACACGCGGTCGAACCAGCCCTTGAGCATCGCCGGTTGCGCGTGCCACCACAGAGGGAACTGCAAAACCACCAAGTCCGCCCGTTCGAGGCGCTCGATCTCTTGGCGGACGTCCGCCGGCAAAGCGTCCGCCCGCCAGGCGTGCCTTTGTTCGCCCAACGCGGAAAACCGCTCGTGGTCGACGCGGCGGCGATAATGCCCCGGACCCTCGACGGGGTCGAAGCCCTCGCCGTAAAGGTCGGAAACCTCCACCGAGTGGCCCAGCCGTCCCAAGGTCTGGGCCGCGACGTCCTTCAGCGAACCGTTGAAGGAGGATGGTTCCGGGTGGCTGAACACGATCAGCGCGTGCATGGCCAGAAACTCCCGTCGTGGCTTGTGCGCCGAACAGATAGACTGTTCCGTGACGAACCGAAATTAGCCAAGAACGACCAACGAGTTTGCAAGAATGAACAAAAGGCTGCATTGGGACGACCTGCGTATCGTGCTGGCGGTTGCCGAAGCCGGCTCGCTGTCGGGCGCGGCGCGCAAGCTGCGCGTCAGCCACGCCACCGTTTTCCGTCGCCTGGCCGTCGTCGAGGATGGACTCGGCGCCCGGCTGTTTCACCGCGCGCGCAACGGCTACACTCCCACCCCTGCCGGCGAGGAGGCCGCGGCCGCGGCGCGGGGCATCCAGGCGCAGGTGCGGGACGTGGAGCGACGGGTGGCGGGGCGGGATCTGCGACCGTCGGGGACGGTGCGTCTGACCACCACTGATTCTCTCCTGATGGGGCTGTTGGCTCCGGTGATCGCGCGCTTTCGCCTCGCCTATCCCGAGATCGGCCTGGAAATCGTGGTCGCGAACCAACTCTTCGACCTATCCAAGCGCGAGGCCGACGTCGCCCTGCGGCCCTCGTCGAGGCCGCCGGAAGCGCTGGTCGGGCGCAAGCTGGGAATCCTGGCCCAGGCCATCTACGCGCGCCGTCAGATCATCGCGGCCGATGAGGGCGGACCGGACCTTCGTGCCGCGGAGTGGGTGGGTCCGGACGAGCGGATGGCCTATCGCGATCTGGACAGGTGGATGGCGGCCCAGGGGCTTGCGGCGCGCTGCCGCTGCCGGGTGGATTCCGTGCTGGGAATGCTTGGCGCGGTGCGGGAGGGGGTCGGGCTGGCGGTGCTGCCCTGCTATCTCGGCGACGCCGACCCGGCGCTGACCCGGATTGGCGCGCCTCTGCCCGAACTCGCGACGGATCTGTGGCTGTTGACCCACCCGGACCTGCGCCGGACGGCGCGGATTCGGGCGGTGCTGGATGTCGTCGCCGATGCCGTGAGGAAAGAGCAGCCCCGCCTTGCGGGCGGGGCATGAGCGGTCATCGGTCGTTCTGCGCCGCCGCCACCCCCTCCAGCCAGTCGGCCAGATCTTCGGTGATGTGGTGGACGTGGCTCATGTCGTCGGCGGGCTGGGTGGTCCAGTGGTCGTGGGCGACGTCGCGCACCCACACCGTGGTCATGCCGATGGCGTGGGCGGGCACGAGGTTGTGGTGGATGTCCTCGAACATGCAGGCGGCGCGGGCGTCGAGGCCGTGGCGCTCGACCATGCGGCGATAGGTCTCGGGCCGCGGCTTGGGCACGAAGTCGGCCGCCTGGATGTCGAAGATGCCCTCGAAGGCTTCCGCGATGCCGATGTGCTCCAGCACGTTGCGGGCGTGGCGCTCCGAGCCGTTGGTGAACACCAGCTTGCGCCCCTCGATGCGCCGCAGCGCCTCGATCAGCCGGGCGTTGGGCGGTATCACCGAGCAGTCGACCTCGTGCACATAGTCCAGGAAGGCCGCTGGCTCGATGCCGTGGCGCAGCATCAGCCCCCGCAGGGTGGTGCCGAACTCGCGGTAGTAACGCTTCTGCAGCCGGAACGCCTCGTCGAGGTCGAGGCGCAGGCGCTCGGCAATGAAGCGCCGCATCCGCAGGTCGATCTGCGGGAACAGGCTGCACGAGGCGGGATAGAGCGTGTTGTCGAGGTCGAACACCCAGGCCTCGACATGGGCGACGGCGGGCGGCTGCGGCGGGGGACTGGCGGCGGCATCGGACATGGCCCATAGGTACGGCCGCGGGGGCGGCGGGGCAAGCGGGAATGGCAAGGATTGCTTTGACACCCTCGGCGGCGCGGGCCATCCTGCCGTTCAAAATGCACATTCCGTCCGCACCGAGGGGGGTGCCTTGACCGGCGGCACAATGCCCGGATCGACGCCGAACGGGGGCGAGGACGTCCCCGGCGGGTTCGCCCTGGCGCCGGCGGGGCTTGAACGCTTTACGGGTCCGGCGCTGGTGCTGGCCCCGGACGGTGCCGTCCGTTTCGCCAATCCCGCCGGTCGGGCGCTGCTCGCCCTCGCCGCCGGGGGGCCGCTCACAGATGCCTGCGCCCATGTTGCCGCCGCCGGCGAGCCGGCGGTCGAGACCGTGGTCGTGAACAGCGACGGCGGCCGCCGCAGTTTCGAGTGCCTGCTGCTGCCGGTCGCCGGCGGTGCGCTGGTCCTGGGGCGCGACGTGACGCTGGAGCGCAACCTGCGGGGCGCCCTGGTGGAATCGCGCCAGCGCTACAAGGATCTGGTGGAAATCTCCAGCGATTTCGCCTGGGAGACCGACCGCGACGGCCGCTTCGTCTTCGTGTCCCCCGGCGGCGCGCTGGGCTATGACGCCGAGGCCCTGGTGGGGCGGGCGGCCGAGGAACTGGTCCAGCCGCTGCCGGGGCAGTCGCCGTCGCCGTTCCTGACGACGATGGCGGTGGAGGAAACCGAAATCTGGATGCGTGGCGCCGACGGCGCCCAGGCTTGCTTGATCGCGGCGGCGGTGCCCCTGCACGACGCCGACGGCGCGTGGTGCGGCGCCCGCGGCGTCTGCCGCGACGTCACCCGCGAGCGCGCCCGCGACGCCGCCCTGGCGCGCGCCAACAACCGCGAACGCCTGCTCAACCACATCGTCCGCACCATCCGCGATGTCGTCGATCCGGCCGGAATGCTGGCCACGGCGGCCGAATCGGTGGCGCGGGCGCTGGGGGCGCAGGGGTGCCAGATCCTGCAGGTCGACCCCGACGACGGCGATTTCGTCGTCGCCGCCCGCTATGGCGACTGCGGCGACGCCGCCCGCGTCGTCGACCGCTTCGAGGGCCGCGACGACATCGAGGACGCCGTCGGCGGCCGGCATGTGATCGGCTGCGTCAGCCGCTACGCCCACAGCATCAACGGCGCCGTGCTGTTGTGGCATGACGGCAGCCGCCGCGACTGGAGCGACGAAGACCGCCTGCTGCTGGACGACGTCGGGGTGCAGATCGGCGTCGCCAACGCGCAGGTCGCCTATCACCAGCGCATCGTCATCCTGTCGCGCACCGACGCGCTGACCGGGCTGCTCAACCGGCGCGCCTTCCAGGAAGAGCTGGAGCGCCATTTCAAGCGTCTGGCCCACGAAGCGCGGCCGGCGGCGCTGATCTATGTCGATCTGGACAATTTCAAGCTCGTCAACGACGTCCACGGGCACCAAGTCGGCGACGAGGCGCTGCTCAAGCTCAAGGAACTGTTGCAGACCCACACCCGCCCCGGCGATCTGGTGGCGCGGCTGGGCGGCGACGAATTCGCCGTGTGGATGGAGGGCGCGCCCGCCGACACCGTGATGGCGCGCTGCCGCAACCTGTTGGCGGCGGGGGATGAGTTGCGCGCCTTTTCCGGCGAGGACGGCAAGCCCCTGCACATGTCCATCGGCATCGCCATCTACGACCCCGCGCGCCCCGAGACGCTGGAGGAACTGACCGAGCGCGCCGACAAGGCCATGTACAAGGTCAAGCGCGGCGGCAAGGGCGACGTCGCCGTCGCGCCGCCGGCCGCGGCCGCCGCGGGCGAGGGGGCGGCGCCGTGACCGATTTGTTGAAACGGGTGCTGGGCATGGGCCGCCGTCCGGCGCCGCTCAGCTACGAGCAGGAAAAGGAGTTGGCCCGCGCCCCCGATTCCGAGGCGCGGCGCCGTCTGGCGGCGCGCGAGGATCTGCGGCCCGAGATCATGTACTACCTCGCCGAGGATTCCGATCCCGAGGTGCGCCAGGCCATCGCCGAAAACGTCTCGACGCCGGCGCAGGCCAACCTGCTGCTGGCCTCGGACCAGGACGAGCGCGTGCGCGCCAGCCTGGCCGAGAAGGTGGCGCGCCTGGCGCCGGGCCTGACGGCCGACGAGCAGGACCGCCTGCGCCGCATGACCTATCAGGCGCTGGAACTGCTGGTCCGCGACCAGATGACGGTGGTGCGCCAGGTGGTGGCCGAGGCGCTGAAGGACGTCGCCCAGGCGCCGCCCGAGGTTATCCGGCGCCTGGCCCGCGACGTCGAACTGGTGGTGGCGGCGCCGGTGCTGGAGCACTCGCCGGTGCTCGGCGACGACGACCTGCTCGACATCATCAACAGCGGCCCCATCCAGGGGGCGGTGTCGGCGATCTCGCGCCGGCGCCAGGTGTCGGCGCCGGTGTGCGACGCCATCGCCGAGACCGACGACGTTGACGCCATCGCCAATCTGCTGGCCAACCCCAGCGCCCAGATCCGCGAGGAGACCCTCGACAGCATCATCGAGCGGGCACCGGACTACGAGCCGTGGCACGCTCCGCTGGTGCGGCGCCCGCGCCTGTCGGCGCGCGCCGCCGCCCGCCTGGCCCGCTTCGTGGCCGAAAGCCTGTTGGAGGTGCTGCAGGAGCGCGAGGATCTGGACGAGGCGACGGCGGCGGCCGTCGCCGAGACCGTCAACCGCCGCCTGGAACCGCGCCTGGAGCCGCGCCGCCCCGGCGAGGACGCCCTGGCCGCGGCGCGGCGCCTGCATGAGCAGGACGCCCTGGACGAGGCCATCGTCCTCCAGGCGCTTCAGGGCAGCGACCGCGAATTCGTCAAGGCGGCGCTGGCGGTGCGGGCGAAGCTGCCCCTGGCGGTGGTGGAAAAGGCGGCCACCACCCGCAGCGCCAAGGGCGTCACCGCGTTGGCCTGGAAGGCCGGCCTGTCGATGGAGGCGGCGGTGCAGCTCCAGGCCAAGCTGGCCCTGATTCCGCCGCCGGACCTGCTGACCGCCAAGAACGCCGACGCCTATCCCCTGGCGCCCGACGAAATGGAGTGGCAGATCCAGCTCTTCGTCTCGATGGTGCGCGCCTCCTCGGCGCGGGAGTGACGCCTCAGGCGCCGTCGCGGTGGATCAGCGTGCCCACCCCGTGGGCGGTGAAGATTTCCAGCAGCAGCGCGTGCGGCACCCGGCCGTCGAGGATGACGGCGGCGTCGACGCCGCTGTCGACGGCGGCGAGGCAGGTCTCCACCTTGGGGATCATGCCGCCGGAGATGGTGCCGTCCTGGATGAGGGCGCGGGCCTCGGCGGCGGTCATCTCGGTAATCACGTTGCCGTCCTTGTCCAGCACGCCGGCGACATCGGTCAGCATCAGCAGCCGCGCGGCGGCGGTGGCGGCGGCGATGGCCCCGGCGGCGGTGTCGGCGTTGATGTTGTAGGTCTCGCCGCCGGCGCCGATGCCGATGGGCGCCACCACCGGCACGATGTCGGACTCGCGGAAGAAATCCAGGATGTGCGGCGTGATCTCGGCGGGTTCGCCGACGAAGCCGAGGTCGAGGATCTTCTCGATATTGGAGTCGGGGTCGCGGCGGGTGCGGCGCAGCTTGCGCGCCTCGATCAGGTGGCCGTCCTTGCCCGACAGCCCCACCGCGAAGCCGCCGGCGGCGTTGATGGCGCTGACGATCTGCTTGTTGATGGTGCCCGACAGCACCATCTCGACCACCTCGACCGTGGCTTGGTCGGTCACCCGCAGCCCGTCGATGAAGGAACTGGTGATCTTCAGCCGCTCAAGCATCTGGCCGATCTGGGGGCCGCCGCCATGCACCACCACTGGGTTGATGCCCACCTGGCGCAGCAGCACGATGTCGCGCGCGAACAGCTTCGCCAGTTCCGCGTCGCCCATCGCGTGGCCGCCGTATTTGATGACGAAGGTCTCGTCGGCGAACTCGCGCATATAGGGCAGCGCCTCGGACAGGGTCCGGGCCTTTTGCAGCCATTGGGCGCGCTCGTCCTGCGGCTCGGTCATGACACGGTCTCCTCGGCAAGGGGCGCCAGTTGGGCGCGCAGCTCTGGGATTCCGGCGCCGGTCTGGGCGCTGGTGGCGACGATCTCGGGATGCGCCGCCGCCCGCCGGGCCAGCTCGGCCTGGGTGGCCTCCAGCAGCGCCGCCAGGGCGGCGGGCTTGATCTTGTCGCACTTGGTCAGCACCACCTGGAAGGCGACGGCGGCCTCGCCCAGCATGGTCATCACCTCGCGGTCGCTGTCCTTCAGGCCGTGGCGGGCGTCCACCAGCACGCAGGCCCGGCGCAGCACTGGGCGGCCGCGCAGATAGGCGCGCACCAGCCCCGTCCAACGCCGCACCTTGTCGCGCGGCGCCCGCGCATAGCCGTAGCCGGGCAGGTCGACCAGCATAAGCCGGCCGCCAAGGTCGAAGAAGTTGATTTCCTGGGTGCGGCCGGGGGTGTTGGAGGTGCGGGCCAGCACGCGCCGTCCGGTCAGGGCATTGATGAGGCTGGACTTGCCGACATTCGAGCGCCCGGCAAAGGCCACCTCGGGCAGGCCGTAGTCGGGGAGCTGTTCCAACTCGGCCACGCCGCGCAGGAACCGGCACTCCCGGGCGAACAGGCGCCGCCCCTCCTCCAGGAGCCGGGCCTGTTCCTCCGCGGCGGCCATGCTTAGACCTTCACGCCCATCTGCCGCATGATCACCCATTGCTGCGCGATCGACAGCAGGTTGTTCCACGCCCAGTAGATGACCAGCCCGGCCGGGAACTGCGCCAGCAGGAAGGTGAAGATGATGGGCAGGAACAGGAAGATCTTCGCCTGCGTCGGGTCGGTGGGCTGCGGGTTCAGCTTTTGTTGCAGGTACATCGACCCGCCCATGATCAGCGGCCAGATGCCGATCATCAGGAAGCCCGGCGGATCCCACGGGATGAGACCGAACAGGTTGAAGACCGTCGTCGGGTCGGGGGCGGACAGATCCTGAATCCAGCCGTAGAAGGGCGCGTGGCGCATCTCGATGCTGACGAACAGCACCTTGTAGAGCGCGAAGAACACCGGAATCTGCACCAGGATGGGCAGGCAGCCCGAGGCGGGGCTGACCTTCTCGCGCTTGTAAAGCGCCATCAGCTCCTGGTTCAGGCGCATCTTGTCCTCGCCGAACTGCTCCTGCAGGCGCTTCATCTCGGGCTGGAGCTTCTTCATCTTGCTCATCGCCCGGTAGGACTTGTTGGCCAGCGGGAACAGCACCAGCTTGATGGCCACCGTCAGCGCCAGGATGGCGAGGCCGAAATTGCCCAGCCACTTGCTGAGGAACAGCAGCGCGTAGAAGAACGGCTTGGTGAGGAAGTAGAACCAGCCGAAGTCGATGGCGAGGTCAAAGCGCTTGATGCCGTATTCCTCGGCATAGCCGTCCAGAACCTCCACCTCCTTGGCGCCGGCGAAGACATAGCCCGCGAACGACCCCTCGCCCCCCGGCGCCACCGTCACCGCCGGACCCAGGTAGTCGGCCTGATACTTGTCGATGCCGGCCTGGCGGCTGTGCTTGAAGCGGGTGGTGACGGCGGCGTCCTGCGGCGGGATGACGGCCGTCAGCCAATATTTGTCGGTGATGCCCAGCCAGCCGCCGACGCTGTCCTGGCGGATGATGCCGTCCTCGCGCAGGTCGTCGTAATCGACCTCCTTCAACTTCTCGTCGAACACCCCCAGCGGGCCCTCGTGCAGGATGTAGAAGCCCAGCACCTCGGGCGTGCCGGTGCGCGACATCAGGCCGTAGGGGTGCAGGGTCACCGGCGCGTCGCCATGGTTCTCGACCCGCTGCTCGACGCGGAACAGATAGTCGTCGTCGACGTGGATGGTGCGCACGAAGCGCAGCCCCTGGCCGTTGTCCCAGGTCAGCACCAGCGGCGAGTCCGGGCTGAGCTCGCGGCCCTCGGCGGTCCACACGGTGTCGGCGTCGGGGGTGGGTGGGGCGTCGCCCGCCGGCACCCAGCCGGTCTCGGCGTAATAGGCGTTGGGCGCGCCGGCGGGCGACAGCAGCACGATGTTGGGGCTGTCGGGGTCCGGCTGTTCGCGGTAGCGGGTCAGCACCAGATCGTCGATGCGCGCGCCCTTGAGCGCGATGGAGCCGCGCAGATGCCCGGCGACGATGGGCACGCGCGGCGTGGCCTCCAGCGCGGCTTGGCGGGTCTCGGCGGCGGGGACGCCGGTGCCGGCGGTGGGGACCGCCCCCTCATCCGGGCGCTGCGGCGGCATCGGGCGCGAGGTCTGCGGCGCCGTGCCCTCGGCGACCTCGGGTGGCGGCGGCGGCGGCGCGGCGCTGTCGAACATCCACTGGAACGCCAGCAGGATGGCGATGGACAGGGCGATGGCGATGACCAGATTGCGCTGTTCGTTCATGCTTGTTCGTTCCGGGTGGGCCGGGCGGGCGCCGGGCGGTGCGTTTCGGGCACGGGGTCGAGGCCGTGGCCGCCCCAGGGGTGGCAGCGCAGGATGCGGCGCAGGGCCAGCCAGGCGCCGCGCGCGGGCCCATGCTTCTCGACCGCCTCGGTGGCGTAGGCCGAGCACGAGGGCAGATAACGGCAGTTGGTCCCCAGCAGCGGGGACAGCAGAAGCTGATAGCCGCGGATCATGCCGCGGATGATCACCCCGGCGACGGTCATGGTCCTTCGTTTCCCTGTGCCGGCGCCCCGGTGCCGATCGTGGTGCCGGCCGTGGCGGCGTCGTCGGCCTCGGCCTCCTCGCGCCACACGCCCAGTTTGCGCAGGGCGGTGTGGAGATCGTGGCGCAAAAGGCCGAAGGGCCGCTCCACGGTTGTCCGCCGCCCGATAAGAACGTAATCGTGCCCCGGGCTGGCGTGCCGGGGCAGCACCTCTTCGGCGAGGGCGCGCAGCCGGCGTCGGGCGCGGTTGCGTTGCACCGCCTTGCCGACCTTGCGGCTGGCGGTAAGGCCATAGCGGAGCGGGGCCGACGCCTCCTCCTCTCCGCCTCGGCGCGCCGCCACCTGAAGAACCAGGCCGGCGCTGGCCCATTTGCGACGCGCGGCGGCGACGCGCAGGAAGTCGGCCCGCCGCTTCAGGCGCTCGACCGCCGGCGGCATCGCCTCAGGCGGACAGGCGCTTGCGGCCCCTGGCGCGGCGGTTGGCGATGACGCGGCGCCCGCCCACGGTCGCCATGCGGGCGCGAAAACCGTGACGGCGGGCGCGCACGATCTTGCTGGGCTGGTAGGTGCGCTTCACGTTTACAACTCCGGCTGCCGAGTTACTAATCCTGACGGAAGACCCGCTGTATAAGGGCTGGTCCCGGCGAAGTCAATGACAGGGGCGCGCGCAAGCGCGGAGGCGATATGACGGACGCGACGGCGGATTCAGGCCCCGCCCTGGGATGGACGCGGTGGCGCGGATTGTCGGCCCGATTGCTGGTGTTGACGCTGGTTTTCGTGATGCTGGCCGAGGTCCTTATCTATGCGCCCTCCATCGGGCGTTTCCGCAAGGTGTGGCTGGAAGACCGCGTGCACGAGGCCTATCTGGCCGCCCTGACCCTGGAGGCGGCGCCGGACGGCGCCCTGGCGCCGGCGACGCGGGGGCGCATCCTCGATCACGTCATGGCGCTGGGCATCATGGTCGAAGCCGCCGACGGGCGCATGGCGGCGCTCACCCCCGACATGCCGCGCCGCGCCGACCATGTGGTCGACCTGCGCCACCAGGGGGCCGGCGACTACATCCTCGACGCCTTCGCGGCGCTGTGGCGCGCCGATGGCCGGGTGCTGCGGGTCATCGGCCACGCGGCGGCCGGCGACGGCACCATGCCGCTGGTGGAGGTGCTGACCCCCGAGGCGCCGCTGCGCGCGGCGATGATCGCCTATTCCGAGCGCATCCTGCTGCTCAGCCTGTTCATTTCGGCGATGACCGCCGTGCTGGTCTTCGTCAGCCTGCACTGGCTGATGGTGCGGCCGATGCGGCGGCTGACGGCCAGCATCCTCGCCTTCCGCGAGGCCCCCGAGGACGCCGTCCGCATCATCCGGCCCGGCGGCCGCCGCGACGAGGTCGGCGCCGCCGAACGGGCGCTTGCCGAGATGCAGCACGACCTGCGGGCGGCGCTGGTGCAGCGGGCCCGCCTCGCCGCCCTGGGCACCGCGGTCACCAAGATCCATCACGACCTGCGCAGCATCCTGTCCTCGGCGGTGGTGGTGTCCGAGCGCCTGGAGGCCAGCGACGACCCCGAGGTGCGCCGGAACGCGCCGCTGCTGGTGAAGGCGATCGACCGCGCGGCGGCGTTGTGCACCCAGACGGTGAACTATGTCCGCGAGGGCCCGCCGCTGGTATCGCCGGCGCGGGTGGCGCTGGCGGCGGTGGTGGACGAGGCGCGCGCGGCGGTGGCGGGCTTCGACGGCGGCGGCCCGGCGTGGCGCAACGAGGTCGATCCCGCCCTGGCGGCGGTCGCCGACCGCACCCTGCTGTTCCGGGTGCTCGCCAACCTGGCCCGCAATGCCGCCGAGGCCGGCGCCGGTCGGATCACCTTTCGCGCCGCCGCCGACGCGGGGCGGGTGGCGCTGACGGTGGCCGACGACGGCCCCGGCCTGCCGCCGCGGGTGCGCGAGGCCCTGTTCGTCCCCTTCTCCCCGGCGCGCCCCGGCGGCACCGGCCTGGGGCTGGCCATCGCCCGCGAACTCATGGCCGCCCAGGGCGGGCAGATCGCGCTGGAGCACAGCGGCGCCGAAGGCACCGCCTTCCGCCTGGTCCTGCCGGCGGCTATGCCAACGGCTTAGGCAAAGTGACCGGTATGTCCCTCGCCGCCGGCACGGGCATACTGGGGCGACACGGCCGCCGCCGTCGAGGCGGCGGCCGAGCCAGCGCCCGGCAAGGGCCGAACGAAATGAAATAATGCCGAACAACGGTTGTGCAGGGGAGGGAGGTGTTCATGAACGATCACGAAAGCCAGGCACTGGCACGGCCGGAGGCGCTGACCGCCTGCCTGGACCACCTGCGCGCCGAAGCGGTCGAGGCCGGCTACGTCGAGGCCGGCCTGTTCCTCGATCTGGCGATCCTGTCCATTCGCCGCGACCAGCGCGCTCTTGTCCGGCGCATGTCCAACTGACGTCCAACCGACGGTTTCGGGTTGCAACTGCCCCGGATTCGCGGCCCAATGGGAAACCTGACCAAGGTCACCTTGTGGGTCCGACGACGGGAGTGGACGTGCGCTACGAAGTCACCCGGTCCGGGAACGATAACGTGCTGGCGCTGCGCAACGACCTGAGCTTCGCCGACCGGGCGGAGTTTCTGGACCTGTTGCCGCAGGTGGCGCCGGCGGAGACGGCGGGCGGGCGCGTGGTCGTCGATCTGACGGCGCTGCGCTTCATCGATTCCGCCGGCATGGGCCTGCTGCTGACCCTGAAGGACGCCGTCGAGAAGGCGGGCGGCAGCGTCGTCCTGCGCCACCCCGGCGGCGGCGTGCGCCAGGCCCTGCGGCTGGCGTCCTTCGACAGCCTGTTTGACATCGAGTGGGAGCCGGAGGCGGAGTGATCGCCATGCGGGACATCGGCAACTGGATCATGGGCGTGTTCGCCGGGCTGTTCGGGTTGGCCGGCCTGGTGCTGGCGTCGCGGGCCACCGATGCCACCGCCTATTGGTTCGGCCTGGCCTTTTTCGCCTTCGCGGTGCTGTTCATCATGTCGCTGGTCGCCCGCGCCACCCGGGGCGGCGGCGACTGAGGGCGGCATGGCCTGGTCGCCGCACCGCTACCTGGCCTATTCCGACGAACGCCTGCGCCCGGCGCAGGATCTGCTGGCCCGTATCGACGCCGACCCGGCCGAGATCGTCGATCTCGGCTGCGGCACCGGCAGCGCCACACGGCTGCTGCTGGCGCGCTGGCCGCGGGCGCGGGTGGAGGGGGTCGATTCCTCGGCCGAGATGCTGGCCGCCGCCCGTCAGGCCCCCGACCTGGCGGCGGTGCGGTGGCGCCGGGCCGACATCGCCGCCTGGCGCCCGCAGCGGGCGCCGGGGCTGATCTTCTCGAACGCGGCGCTGCACTGGCTCGACGACCACGACGCGCTGTTGCCGCGCCTGCTGGCGGCGGTGGCGCCGGGCGGGGTGCTGGCGGTGCAGATGCCGCGCAACCACGACGCCCCGTCGCACACCTGCATCGCCGAGGCGGTCGCCGCCGGGCCGTGGGCGGCGCGGCTGCGGCCGCTGCTGCGGCCGTCGCCGGTGGCGGCGCCGGAGGCCTATCACCACCGGCTGGCGCCGCTCGCGGCGCGCCTGGATGTGTGGGAGACGACCTATCTGCATGTCCTCCACGGGCGCAACCCGGTGGCGCAGTGGACCCGCAGCACGGTGCTGGCGCCGCTGGCGGCGGCGCTGGAGGAGCCGGAGCGCAGCGCCTTCCTGGCCGATTACGCCAACCGCGTGCTGCACGCCTACCCGCCGCGCCCCGACGGCACGACGCTGTTCCCGTTCCGGCGGCTGTTCATCGTCGCCCGCCGCGCCGGGGTCTGATTGCCCTCGCCGGGCGCTCGCTCCGCTCCCTCGGCTAATCGAGTTGCAGGACCAGCGCCTTCAGATAGGCCGATTCCGGCAGCATGGGGTGGACGGGATGGTCGGGGGCGGCGCCCGCCTGGCGGATGATGCGGCCGCCGCGGCCGGCCTGGTGCAGGCCGCGCGCGGCCTCCTCGGCGAAACGCTCGGCGGTGACGTGGTGCGAGCACGACGCCACCAGCAGGAAGCCCCCCGGGGCCACCAGCGCCGCCGCCAGCCGCGTCATCTTGCGATAGCCCTTGAGCCCGCTGGCCGCCGCCTTCTTGGCCTTCACGAAGGCCGGCGGGTCGGCCACCACGACGTCGAAGCGCCCGCCGGCGCGCGCCAGGCGCTCCATCTCCCCGAAGGCCTGGGCGCGCACGAAGCGGCAGCGCTCGGCGACGCCGTTGAGCGCCGCGGCGCGGGCGGCGAGGTCGAGGGCGGGCACGGCGCTGTCCACCGCCGTCACCTCGGCCGCCCCCGCCAGCGCCGCCTGCACGGCAAAGCCGCCGGCATAGGAATAGAGGTCCAGAACCCGCGCCCCCGCCGCCAGCCGTGCCACGAAGGCGCGGTTGTCGCGCTGGTCGTAGAACCAGCCGGTTTTCTGCCCGCCCAGCAGGTCGGCGAGGAAACGGGCGCCGTTCTCCTCCAACGCCACCGGCTCCGCCACATCGCCAAGGGCGACGCGGCGATAGGGCTCCAGGCCCTCCAGCGCCCGCACGGGGCTGTCGTTGCACAGCACCACGGCGCGCGGCGCCAGGCTGCGGGCCAAGGCGTCGAGAAGGTCGGGCAGCAACCGCTCCATCCCGGCGGTATTGGTCTGGCAGGCGAGCACGTCGCCATAGCGGTCGATCACCAGGCCGGGCAGGCCGTCGGCCTCGGCGTGCACCAGGCGGTAGAACGGCCGCGCGAACAGCCGGTCGCGCCAGGCGGCGGCGCGGGCGATGCGTTCGGCCAGGAAGGCGGCGTCGACGACGGCCTCGGGGTCGGCGGCGAGCAGGCGCGCGGCGATCAGGGTGTGGGGGTTGAAGGCGGCGGTGCCCAGCGGCTCGCCGCCGGCGTCCTCCAGGCGCACGAGGCCGCCGGGCGGCAGGGCGCGGGCCGCCGGGGTCATGGCGACCTCGTTGGCGTAAACCCAGGGATGGCCGGCGCGCAGGCGGCGCGCCCGCCCCGGCAGCAGGCGGACGACGGCGCGGCCGCCGGCGGATTCGGATTCGCTGGTCATGGCGCGGCAGGTTAGCCTAGGCTCCCGGGTTGCGGAAGTGCCGCGGCAAGGCCCCGCCAAGGCGCCGTCGCCGCTGCATTTGATAATTTCTTAAAAGTGCCGAAGTTTTGATCCATATCAATGGGTTTTTTCCCGCCCCTGGGGCATATTACGCGCACCCGGACCCGCCCGTGGGGGCCCGCGCTTGGTCGGTGGGCGACGGTTCGGGACGGCCGTTGGGGAGGGGGAAAGCCATTTCAGACCTCGGCGCGCCAGTGTCGGGGGCCGCGACGGACGGCCCCGACTGTTCATTTGGTCGAAACAGGAGTTCGGCATGACCCAAGCGACCGTGGCGCATGATGCGACTCCCGACTACCTGGAGGACGTGGTCAAGAAGTTCACCTTGGCCGCCGTGTTCTGGGGAATCGTCGGGTTTTTCGCCGGCGTGTTCATCGCCTTCCAGTTGGCGTATCCGGCCCTGAACCTGGACCTGCCCTGGACATCGTTCGGCCGCCTGCGGCCCGTGCACACCTCGGCGGTGATCTTCGCCTTCGGGGGCAACGTGCTGTTGGCGACGTCGTTCTACGTCGTGCAGCGCACCTGTCGGGCGACGCTGTTCGGGGGACGCCCGCTGGGGAATTTCGTGTTCTGGGGCTACCAGCTGTTCATCGTGCTGGCGGCGCTGTCCTATGTGCTGGGATACACGCAGGGCCGCGAATACGCCGAGCCGGAATGGATCGTCGATCTGTGGATCACCGTCGTCTGGGTGGCCTATCTGATCGCCTTCCTGGGCACGCTCTACAAGCGCCGCGAGCCGCACATCTATGTGGCCAACTGGTTCTTCCTGGCCTTCATCGTCACGGTCGCGCTGCTGCACCTGGGCAACAACCTGGCGCTGCCGGTGTCGTTCGCCGGCATGAAGAGCTACTCGCTCTTCTCGGGCGTGCAGGACGCCATGACGCAGTGGTGGTACGGCCACAACGCGGTCGGCTTCTTCCTCACCGCCGGCTTCCTGGGCATCATGTATTACTTCGTGCCCAAGCGCGCCGAGCGGCCGGTGTATTCCTACCGCCTGTCCATCGTGCATTTCTGGGCGCTGATCTTCCTCTACATCTGGGCCGGGCCGCACCACCTGCACTACACGGCGCTGCCCGACTGGGCGCAGACCCTGGGCATGACGTTCTCGGTGATGCTGTGGATGCCGTCCTGGGGCGGCATGATCAACGGCCTGATGACCCTCTCGGGGGCCTGGGACAAGCTGCGCACCGACCCGGTCATCCGCTTCCTGGTCACCTCGGTCGCCTTCTACGGCATGAGCACCTTCGAGGGGCCGATGATGTCGGTGAAGGCGGTTAACTCGCTGTCGCACTACACCGACTGGACCGTCGGCCATGTGCATTCCGGGGCGCTGGGCTGGGTGGCCTTCGTCAGCTTCGGGGCGCTGTATTTCATGGTGCCGAAGCTGTGGCGGCGCGAGCGCATGTATTCCATGCGCCTGATCAGCTACCACTTCTGGATCGCCACCCTGGGCATCGTGCTCTACGTCACCGCGATGTGGATCTCGGGCATCATGCAGGGGCTGATGTGGCGGGCCTATGACAGCATGGGCTTCCTGCAGTACTCGTTCATCGAGACCGTCGAGGCGATGCATCCCTACTACGTCATCCGCGGCGCGGGCGGGGTGCTGTTCCTGCTCGGCTCGCTGATCATGGCCTACAACATCTACCGCACGATCAAGGGCGATGTGCGCACCGAGGTGCCCTACGACGCCCCTGAACTTGTCGGCGCCAAGGGCTGAGGGAGGCGACCATGTCCTTGATGAGCAAGCACAAGAAGCTTGAGACCAACGCCTTCCTGCTGATGCTGGGCATCTTCGTCACCGTCATCATCGGGGGGCTGGTCGAGATCGTGCCCCTGTTCACGATCGAATCGACCATCGAGAAGGTGAAGGGGGTGCGCCCCTACTCGCCGCTGGAACTGGCGGGCCGCAACATCTATGTCCGCGAGGGCTGTTACAACTGCCACAGCCAGATGATCCGCCCCTTCCGGGACGAGGTCGAACGCTACGGCCACTACAGCCTCGCCGCCGAGAGCATGTACGACCATCCGTTCCAGTGGGGGTCGAAGCGCACCGGCCCCGACCTGGCGCGCGTCGGCGGCAAGTATTCCAACGACTGGCATATGCGCCACATGATCAATCCGCGCGACGTGGTGCCGGAATCGATCATGCCCGGCTATCCGTGGCTGGCGACCACCCGGCTCGATTACGGCAACATCGCCGACCATCTGAAGACGCTCCGCATCGTGGGCGTCCCCTACACCGACGAACAGATCGCCAACGCCAAGGCGGACCTGGAGGCCCAGGCCACCGGCGGCGATGTCGGCGACCGTTACCCCAAGGCGGTGACGGGCCCGTTCGACAACGATCCCGGCGTCGTCACCGAGATGGACGCCCTGGTGGCGTATCTGCAGGTGCTGGGGACGATGGTGGACTTCACCACCTACGATCCGAACCTGCCCGAAAACCTCCGTTGACGGGAGCAACGCGTGAGCTTCGCGGAAATTTCCGAGGTTCTCCGCTCCTTCTGGGGGCTGTGGCTGATGATTCTCTTCCTGGGGATCGTCGCCTGGGCCTTCTGGCCGCGCAACAAGGAGCGGCTGGAGAGCTATGGCGACATTCCCCTGCGGGACGAAGACGAGGAGCGCTGAAATGGCGACGAATCCCGAGCTGGACACCGTCTCCGGCCAGAACACCACCGGGCACGAGTGGGACGGCATCAAGGAGCTGAACACCCCGCTGCCCAAGTGGTGGGTGTGGGTGTTCATGATCACCATCGTCTGGGCGATCGGCTATTGGGTGGTGATGCCGGCCTGGCCGACGATGAGCGGCTATACCCAGGGCGCCCTGGGCTACAGTTCGCGCGCCAGCCTAGCCAAGACCCTCGATGAGGTCGAGGCCGGCCGCGAGACCTGGATGGCGCGGCTGCAGGAGGCCTCGGTCTCCGAGGTCGCCGAGGACCGCGAGCTGCTGAACTACGCGATGGCGGGCGGCAAGTTCCTCTTCGCCGAGAACTGCGCTCCCTGCCACGGCGCCGGCGGCGCCGGCGGGCCCGGCTATCCGGCGCTGGTCGACGACGAATGGATCTGGGGCGGCGGCGTCGACGACATCCACGCCACCATCCTCTATGGCGTGCGCAGCGAGCATCCCGAAACCCGCTTCAACGAGATGCCCGCCTATGGCCGCGACGGCCTGCTCACCCAGGACGAGATCAACGACGTCGCCGAATACGTGCTGTCGCTGTCCGGCAACGCCGGCGACGCGGCGGCCGCCGAGCGCGGGCAGCAGACCTTCGACGAGCAATGCATCGCCTGCCACGGCGACGGCGGCACCGGCATGGCCATCCTCGGCGGGCCGGCGCTCGACAACAACATCTGGCTGTATGGCGGCGGCAAGGCCGACATCGTCCAGCAGATCAACAACCCGTTCCACGGCGTCATGCCGGCGTGGGTGGACCGCCTCGACGCGACGGCGATAAAGCAGCTCGCCGTCTATGTCCACTCGCTGGGCGGCGGCCAGTAGCCCCGTGCTTGGGGGGCGCCCGCGGCATCGGCCGCGGCGCCCCCCAACCTTTTTGCAGGACGTGACTCGGCGCCGCCGCATCCGCTATATAAATTTCTTCTGATACGCATTACGGCCGCTCCGCCCCCGCTGCAGGGCGGCGATGCAGGATTGATGGGGCTGCGGGCCGGTGTCCCGGCTACACTGCGTCCCGTCAGCAACGCTAGGGTTTCGCGACATGGCCACGACCGACCGCGCAGGCGCCGAGGACAGGACCGCAGGCAGGCAGGCGCGCGCCCCGCAGCCGCCCGCCAAGGCCAAGAAGAAGGTCAGCCTGTACGCGGAGTACCAGAAGGTCTATCCCCGCCGCATCCGCGGCACCTTCCGCAGCCTGAAGACGGCGGCGGCGGTGCTTCTGCTGGGGTTCTATTTCGTGGCGCCGTTCCTGCGCTGGGGCCGCGGCCCCGGCGCGCCGGACCAGGCGATCCTCATCGACATGCCCGGCCGGCGGGCCTATTTCTTCAGCATCGAGATTTGGCCGCAGGAGGTCTATTACCTCACCGGGCTGCTCATCCTGGCGGCGGTGGGGCTGTTCTTCGTCACCGCCCTGTTCGGGCGCATCTGGTGTGGCTTCGCCTGCTGGCAGACGGTGTGGACGGACTGGTTCCTGGGCGTCGAACGCTGGTTCGAGGGCGACCGCAACGAGCGTCGGCGCCTCGACGGCAGCGCCTGGAGCGGCCCCAAGCTGGCCCGCAAGCTGGGCAAGTGGGCGACCTGGTTCGTCATCAGCCTCGCCACCGGCATCGCCTTCACGCTGTATTTCGGTGACGCCTACGAAACTCTGGCGGCCATCTTCACCGGCCGGGCGGGGGTGGCGACCTACTCGTTCATCGCCATCATCGGCGGCTCGGCCTTCGTGCTGGCGGGCTGGGCGCGCGAGCAGGTGTGCATCTATATGTGCCCCTGGCCGCGCCTGCAGGGGGCGATGTTCGACGAGGACTCCTACATCGTCTCGTACGAGTCCTGGCGCGGCGAGCCGCGGGCGCCGGCGCGCCCGGGGCAGAGCTTCGAGGGCCGCGGCCACTGCGTCGACTGCCGCATGTGCGTGCAGGTGTGCCCCACCGGCATCGACATCCGCGAGGGCACCCAGCTTGCCTGCATCGGCTGCGCGCTGTGCATCGACGCCTGCAACGGCGTCATGGATCGTTTCGGCCTGCCACGGGGGCTGATCCGCTACGACTCGGAGCGCAACATCGGGGCGCGGTCGCAGGGGCGCGAGACCCGCTTCACCGCCGTCAGGCCGCGCACCATCATCTACGCCGTCGTGCTGCTGCTGGTCGGCGCCATCATGCTCTACAGCCTGCTGAACCGCAGCACCACCGAGTTGAGCGTGCTGCACGACCGCGCGCCGCTGTGGGTGGCGATGTCGGACGGCAGCATCCGCAACGGCTACACCGTGAAGCTGCTGAACATGGTGCGCGAGCCGCGCAGCTTCGACCTGCGCGTCGAGGGGGTCGAGGGCGCCGAATTGGCGGCGGTGGGCGTCGACGGCGGCGGCGACAGCCTGGCGTTGCCGGTGGATCCCGACACCGTCGGCACCTACCGCGTCTTCGTCACCGCCCCGCCCGAGGCGGTCGCGGGCGAGCGCATCGACATGTGGTTCGCGATCACCGACGCGGCGTCGGGCGAGACGCGGCGGGTGGAGAATGTGTTTGCCGGTCCGGCGCGCTGAGGCGCGGCGGGCCCAGGGGGACAGGCGGCGGTACGGTCATGGCGGGAACGCGAAAGCCCAGGGGGCGCTGGTACCCCTACATCTTCGTCGGCGGATTCGGGGTCATCCTGGCGGTGAACCTGGTGCTGCTGTATTTCGCCGTCAGCACCTTTTCCGGCCTGCATGTCGATGACGCCTACGAGCGCGGAATCACCTACAACGACGCCCTGGCCGCCGCCCGCGCCCAGCAGGAACTGGGCTGGACGGCCGAGGTGACGATGGAGGCCGCGGGCGCGGCCGCCGGGCCGGAGTCGCGCACGGCGACGCTGGTGGTGCGCGTGCACGACGCCCATGGCCGCCCGCTGGAGGGGCTCGACGTGCGCGCCCGCCTGCGCCGGCCAACGGCGCAGGGCTTCGACAGCCAGCATTTCCTGCCCCACGCCGGCGACGGCCGCTATGGGGCGACGGTCGACCTGCCGGTGCCGGGGCAGTGGCAGGTGGACGTGGTGGCCTTTGCCGGCGAGGTCGCCTACCAGACCAGCGAGCGGGTCGTCATACCCTAGGCGCCGATGAAACCTTGTCTGCATTGCGGCTCCGAGGTGCCCGCCGGCAGCGGCGGCGGCGCCGATTTCTGCTGCCGCGGCTGCGAGGCGGCCTATGGCCTGATTCGGGGGCTGGGGCTGGAGCAGTATTACCGCCGCCGCTGCCTCGATCCCGAGGCGCGCCCGCTCAAGCCCGACGAGGATCAGGCGCCGGTGGACTTCGGCGCCCATGTGCACGCGGCGCCGGACGGCACCGCGACGCTGTATCTGATGGTCGAGGGCATCCACTGCGCCGCCTGCGTGTGGCTGATTGAATCGCTGCTGTCGCGCCAGCCCGGGGTCGAGCACGCCCGCGTCAACATGACCACCCGGCGGCTGGTGCTGCGCTGGCGCGGCGGTGCCGAGCGGGCCGGGGAGATCGTGGCGCCGGTGCTGGCCATCGGCTACCGGCTGATGCCCTACGACCCGGCGCGCCTGAGCGAGGAGTCGCAGCAGCGCGAGAAGGAACTGCTGCGCTGTCTGGCGGTGGCGGGATTCGCGGCGGGCAACATCATGCTGCTTTCGGTGTCGGTGTGGGCCGGGCATGGCCAGGGGATGGGCGAGGCCACGCGCGCCCTGATGCACTGGATTTCGGCCGCCATCGCCCTGCCGGCCATCCTTTACAGCGGCCGGCCCTTCCTGCGTTCGGCGCTGGCGGCGCTGCGGGCCGGGCGCACCAACATGGACGTGCCCATCGTCATCGGCGTCACCCTCACCGCCGGCATGAGCCTGGCCGAGACCATGCGCCACGGCCCCCACGCCTATTTCGAATCGGCGGTGATGCTGCTGTTCTTCCTGCTCATCGGCCGTTATCTCGACAGCCGCGCCCGCGGCCGCGCCCGCTCGGCGGCGGAACACCTGCTGGCGCTGGGGGCGACGGCGGTGACGGTGCTGGACGACGACGGCGGCCGTCGGCTGCTGCCCCCGCAGCAGGTGCGCGAGGGCATGACGGCGCTGGTCGCCGCCGGCGAGCGCGTCGGCGTCGACGGCGACATCAGCGACGGCGTCTCCGAGGTCGACACCAGCCTGCTGACGGGCGAGACGGTGCCGTCGCCGGTCGCCCCCGGCGCGCGGGTCTTCGCCGGCACCCTCAACCTGTCGGCGCCGCTGCGGGTGCGGGTGGCGGCGGTGGGCGAGGGCACGCTGCTGGCCGAGATCGTGCGCATGATGGAGGTGGCCGAGCAGGGCCGCGCCCGATACGTCGCGCTCGCCGACCGCGTCGCCCGCCACTACGCGCCGGTGGTGCACACCCTGGCGCTGGCCACCTTCCTGGGCTGGACCCTGGGCGTGGGCATCGACTGGCAGGTGGCGCTGCTCTACGCCGTGGCGGTGCTGATCATCACCTGTCCCTGCGCGTTGGCCTTGGCGGTGCCGGTGGTGCAGGTGGTGGCGACCGGGCAACTGCTGCGGCGCGGCGTACTGCTGAAATCGGCGACGGCGCTGGAACGGCTGGCCGATATCGACACCGTCGTCTTCGACAAGACCGGCACCCTGACCCTGGGACGGCCGGAACTGGTGCGCGACGGCGCCTGGGACGAGGACGATCTGGGCGCGGCGGCGGCCCTGGCGGCGGCCAGCCGCCACCCGCTGGCGCGGGCGCTGGCGCGCGCCGCGCCCGCCCCCCCCCCGCCCGCCCGCGGGCGCG
>JAWLGJ010000014.1:0-29241 GCA_041685145.1 Magnetospirillaceae bacterium
CCGGCGAGACGGTGGCGGTGGACGAAAAGATGGTGCCGTTCTTCAAGACCGGCAAACAGCTGCGCGAGCGGCTGAACACCGGCTAGGGCGGGATCCGCCCGGACGCGGCCGCGCCCCACCCGCGTTGAGGCGGCGGCCAAGCGAGCGGAGCGAGCGCCCGGCGAGGTCGGAACAACCAGGGCCGGTTCCATGTGAGGGGAAACGGCCCTAACGGGAGGGTCGGCGGTGCGCCGCTTCATCACCTGGATCGTGGGATTGCCGGTCGCGGTCGCGGCGACGGTGGTCGCGGTGGCCAACCGGCAGACGGTGGGCCTGGAGCTGTGGCCGTTCCCGGTGGTCGTCGAGACGCCGGTGTTCCTGGTCCTGCTGCTGTCGCTGGCCACCGGGCTGGTCGTCGGTTTCGGGCTGGCGTGGCTGTCGCAGGCGCGGTGGCGCCGCCAGGCGCGGCAGAGCCGCCGCCAGGTCGAAAGCCTGGAGCGCGAGGTCGAGGTGCTGCGCCGGCGCACCGCCCAGGCCGCCGTGCCCGCCAACGCCCCCGTGGCGCTGCCGCCGCACGAGACGGCGCGCCCGGCCTGACCGTCCCGCCAGCCGCACGCATGAACCGCATGACGCCCCCGCGCAACCGGGTCTTCTGTGCCCTCGACACCGCCGACGCCGAGCACGCCCAACGCCTGGCCGCCGCCCTGGCCGGCACCGTCGGCGGGCTGAAGCTGGGGCTGGAGTTCTTCACCGCCAACGGCCCCGGCGGCGTGGCGGCGCTGCGCGCCAGCGGGCTGCCGATCTTTCTCGACCTCAAATTCCACGACATCCCCAACACCGTCGCCGGCGCCGTGCGCGCCGCCGCGGCGCTGGGGCCGCGGCTGCTGACCGTCCATGCCGGCGGCGGCGGCGCCATGATCGCCGCCGCCCGCGCCGCCGCCGAGGAAGGCGCCGCCGCCGCCGGCCATCCACGGCCGCGGCTGCTGGCGGTGACGGTGCTGACCAGCCTCGACGCCGCCGCCCTGGCCGCCACCGGCGTCGCCGGCACGCTGGACGCGCAGGTGCGCCGGCTGGCGAGGCTGGCGCGCGACGCCGGCGCCGACGGCGCCGTCTGCTCGCCGCACGAGGTGGCGATGCTGCGCGACGCCTGCGGCCCCGATTTCCTGCTGGTGGTGCCGGGGGTGCGCCCGGCCTGGGCGGCGGCCCAGGACCAGAAGCGCGTCATGCCGCCGGCGGTGGCGCTGGCCCAAGGCGCCGACCTGCTGGTGATCGGCCGGCCCATCACCGGCGCCGACGACCCGGCGGCGGCGGCGCGGCGCATACAGTCCGAACTGGCCGGGGGGGCGTAGGGCCGTGCCGGTCGAGGTCAAGATCTGCGGCATCACCGACGACGAGGCGCTGGCCGCCGCCGTCGAGGCGGGCGCCGAGTTCGTGGGGCTGGTCTTCTATGCCCCCAGCCCCCGGGCGCTGACCGCCGAGGGCGCCGCCGAGCTCATTCAGAACCTGCCGGAGGGCATCGGCCGCGTGGGGCTGTTCGTCGATGCCGACGACGCCACCCTCGACGCGGTGCTGACGCATGTGCGCCTGGACCTGCTGCAGTTCCACGGCGCCGAGAGCCCCGAGCGGGTGGCGGCGGTGCGCCTGGAATACGGCCTGCCGGTGATGAAGGTGCTGCCGGTGGCCGAGGCCGCCGCCCTCGCCGCCGCCGACGCCTATCTGGGGGTCGCCGACCGGCTGATGTTCGACGCCCGCCCCCCCGCCGGCGCCACGCTGCCGGGCGGCAACGCCGCCGCCTTCGACTGGTCGCTGTTGCGCGGGCGCCGCTGGCCATTGCCCTGGATGCTGGCCGGCGGCCTCACCCCCGGCAACGTCGCCGAGGCCATCCGCGTCTCCGGGGCGCCGGGGGTCGACGTCTCCTCGGGCGTCGAGCGCCGGCGCGGCGTCAAGGATCCCGCCCGCATCCGCGCCTTCGTCGCCGCCGCCAAGGGCGCCTGAGCGGCGGCGCGGCGCGGGGCGGAAAAAATCCTCCCGCGCGGCGGGGCTTTGTGTTTTATTGCGGGGCCTTGGAGTAAGCGATGACCGGCGCCAACAGCTACCGCACCCAACCCGACGAACGGGGGCATTTCGGCCCCTTCGGCGGCCGTTACGTCGCCGAAACGCTGATGCCGCTGATCCTGTCGGTCGAGGACGCCTTCACCGCCGCCTGGGGCGACGAAGGCTTCCGGGCCGAGTTCGATTATTACCTGCGGCAGTATGTGGGCCGCCCCAGCCCCCTGTACCGCGCCGACCGCCTCACCGCCGCCTGGGGCGGGGCGCGGGTTTACTTGAAGCGCGAAGACCTCAACCACACCGGCGCCCACAAGGTGAACAACTGCGTCGGGCAGATCCTGCTGGCGCGGCGCATGGGCAAGGGGCGCATCATCGCCGAAACCGGCGCCGGCCAGCACGGGGTGGCCACCGCCACGGTGTGCGCGCTGTTCGGCATCCCCTGCACCATCTACATGGGCGCCACCGACATCGAGCGCCAGGCGCCCAACGTCTATCGCATGAAGCTGCTGGGCGCCGAGGTCAAGCCGGTCACCGCCGGGCGCTCGACCTTGAAGGACGCCATGAACGAGGCGCTGCGCGACTGGGTGGCCAATGTCGAGAGCACCTATTACCTCATCGGCACCGTCGCCGGCCCGCACCCCTACCCGATGATGGTGCGGGCCTTCCAGTCGGTGATCGGCGAGGAGGTGCGCGAGCAGATCCTCGCCCAGGAGGGGCGGCTGCCCGATTCCCTGGTCGCCTGCATCGGCGGCGGCTCCAACGCGATGGGCCTGTTCCACCCCTTCCTCGACGAGGCGGGCGTGCGCATCATCGGCGTCGAGGCCGCCGGCGAGGGCGTCGAGACCGGCCACCACGCCGCCTCGCTGACCGCCGGGCGGCCGGGGGTGCTGCACGGCAACCGCACCTATCTGCTGCAGGACCCCGACGGCCAGATCGAGGAGGCGCACTCCATCTCCGCCGGGCTCGACTATCCCGGCATCGGCCCCGAGCACGCCTGGCTGAAGGAGACGGGCCGGGTGGACTACGTCTCGGTGACCGACGCCGAGGCCCTGGCCGCCTTCCAGGAATGCACCCGCCTGGAAGGAATCATTCCGGCCCTGGAATCGTCCCACGCCCTGGCCCATGCCGCGCGCATCGCCGCGGCGCTGGGGCCCGACCACGTCATGGTGATCAACCTGTCGGGACGCGGCGACAAGGACGTCGCCACGGTGGCGCAAGCGCTGGGGGAGCGGCCATGACCGCCGCCGACAGCCGCATCACCCGCCGCTTCGCCAGCCTGAAGGCCGAGGGCCGCGCCGGGCTGGTGACCTTCCTCACCGCCGGCGATCCCGACCCCGCCACCGCCCAGGCGCTGCTGGACGGCCTGCCGGCGGCGGGGGCGGACCTCATCGAGCTGGGAATGCCCTTCACCGACCCGATGGCCGACGGCCCCGCCATCCAGCGCGCCGGACAGCGCGCCCTGGCGGCGGGGGCGAACATGGACGCCACCTTCGAGCGGGTGCGGTCGTTCCGGCATCGCGACGACGACACGCCGATCATCCTCATGGGCTATTTCAACTCGATTTACGCGCGCGGCATCGACCGCTTCTGCGCCGAGGCGGCGCGGGCGGGGGTCGACGGGCTGATCGTCGTCGACCTGCCGCCCGAGGAAGCCGACGAACTGCTGGCGCCGGCGCGGGCGGCGGGGCTGGCGCTGATCTTCCTGGCCGCCCCCACCACCGACGCCGCGCGGCTGCCGGTGGTGCTGGAAAAGGCGGGCGGCTTCGTCTACTACGTCTCGGTGACCGGCGTCACCGGCACCGCCTCGGCCTCGGAGGAGGCCGTCGGCGCCGCCGTGGCGCGGCTGAAGGCGCGCACCGATCTGCCAGTGGCGGTGGGCTTCGGCATCAAGACCCCGCCGCAGGCCGCCGCCGTCGCCCGCCACGCCGACGCCGCCGTCGTCGGCTCGGCCCTGGTGCAGCGCCTGGCCGAGAACCTCGACGACGCCGACCGCCCCAAGCCGGGGCTGGTGGAGGCGGTGCACCGGCTGGTCGGCGAACTGGCCGAGGGCGTGCGGGGCGCACGAGACGGGTAACACGGAAAGACATGGGGGCACCGAGACGGCATCTGTGTCCCCGTGGTTTTGAAACGGAAACCGGGACGGCCCGAATGAACTGGTTGACCAATTTCGTCCGGCCGAAGATTCAGCGCCTGGTCAGGCCCAAGGAGGTTCCCGACAACCTCTGGCACAAGTGCCCGGCCTGCGGAAACATGATCTTCCACCGCGACCTGCACAACAACCTGTCGGTGTGCCAGCATTGCGGCCACCACATGCGCTTGGCCGCCAAGCGCCGGCTTGAGTTGCTGTTCGACGACGGCGCCTATGAGCGCATCGAGCTGCCCAAGGCGGTGGCGGACCCGCTGCGCTTTCGCGATTCCAAGCGCTACAGCGAGCGCCTGAAGGAGGCGCAGCAGAAGACCGGCGAGCAGGACGCGGTCATCGTTGCCCACGGCAGCATCGGCGGCGTCGACGCGGTGGTGGCGGCGCTGGACTTCTCGTTCATGGGCGGCTCGATGGGCGCCGCCGTCGGCGAGGGAATCGTTGCGGCGGCGGAACTGGCCGTGCTGCAGGAGGCGCCGCTGATCGTGGTGCCGGCGTCGGGCGGGGCGCGGATGCAGGAGGGCATCCTGTCGCTGATGCAGATGGCGCGGACCACGGTGGCCGTCGACAAGGTGAAGGAAAAGGGCCTGCCCTATGTGGTGCTGCTGACCGACCCCACCACCGGCGGCGTGTCGGCGTCGTTCGCCATGCTGGGCGACATCGCCATCGCCGAGCCCGGCGCCGTCATCGGCTTTGCCGGGGCGCGGGTGATCGAAAGCACCATCCGCGAAACGCTGCCCGAGGGCTTCCAGCGCGCCGAATACCTGCTGGAGCACGGCATGATCGACATGGTGGTGCACCGCCACGAACTGCGCGACGCCCTGGCGCGGCTGCTGAAGCTGCTGTGCAACCCCGACCCGCCCGGCGAGCTGGTGCCGCTGCCGGTGGAGGCGGGCGGGGACGCCGACGCGGGCGGCGCCAATCGTGACGGGCCCGCAACGGGTGCCTGACGCCGTCCTGGCGCGCCTGCAGGCGCTGCATCCGAAGACCATCGACCTGTCGCTGGACCGCATCGAGGCGCTGCTGGCCGATCTCGGCCACCCCGAGCGCCGGCTGCCGCCGGTCATCCACGTCGCCGGCACCAACGGCAAGGGCTCGGTCGTCGCCTATCTGCGCGCCATGACCGAGGCCGCCGGGCTGCGGGCGCATGTCTACACCTCGCCGCATCTGGTGCGTTTCGCCGAGCGCATCCGGGTGGCGGGGCGGCTGCTCGACGACGCCGACCTCGCCGGGCTGCTGGAGGAGTGCGAGCGCGTCAACGCCGGCCGGCCGATCACCTTTTTCGAGATCACCACCGCCGCCGCGTTGCTGGCCTTCGCCCGCCAACCCGCCGATGTCTGCCTGCTGGAAACCGGCCTCGGCGGTCGCCTCGACGCCACCAATGTCGTCAAGGCGCCAGCGCTGACCGCCCTGACCCCCATCGCCCTCGACCACCAGCAGTTCCTGGGCGGGCGCCTGGAGGCCATCGCCGCCGAGAAGGCCGGCATCCTCAAGCCCGGCGTCGCCTGCGTCGTCGCCGACCAGCCGCGCAAGGCCGGGCGCGTCATCGAGCTGCGCTCGCTGGAACTGGGGGTGCCGCTGCTGCGCGAGGGGCGCGACTGGTTCGTGCGCGCCCAGGGCGACAGCATGGTCTATGAGGGGCGCGGCGTCAGCCTGAGCCTGCCCACCCCGGCGCTGCCCGGCCGCCACCAGATGCGCAACGCCGCCCTGGCGGTGGCGTGCCTGGAGCGCCTGCGCGACGTCGTGCCGGTGCCGGCGGCGGCGGCGGCGCTGGGCCTGCGCACCGCCGCATGGCCGGCGCGGTTGCAGCGCCTGAACGACGGGCCGCTGGCGGCGCTGCTGCCGGCGGGCGCCGAGTTGTGGCTGGACGGCGGCCACAACCCCGCCGCCGGCAAGGCGCTGGGCGCCTTCGCCCGCCACTGGCGCGACGCGCCGCTGCATCTGGTGGTGGGGATGATGGCCAACAAGGACGCGGCCGGTTTCCTGGCGCCGCTGCTGGCGCGGGCGGCGGCGCTGCGGGCGGTGCCGGTGCCGGGGCACGCCGGCGCCGCCGACCCGGCGGCGCTGGTGGCCGTTGCGCAGGCGGAAGGAATGGCCGACGCCGCCGTGGCGCCCTCGGTGGCGGCGGCGTTGCGCGACCTGGCGGCGGCCGGCCCGGCGCGGGTGCTGATCTGCGGCTCGCTCTACCTGGCCGGCGCCGTGCTGGCCGAGAACGGCTGGACGCCGGAATAGGGGGGGCGTCTCAGCGCCCCGCCCGGCGCAGGAAGGCGTCGAGGGCGGCGAGGAAGGCGCGCGGGTTCTCGGCGTGCAGCCAATGGCCGGCGTCGGGGACGACGGCGAATTCGGCGGCGGGAAAGCGGGCGCGGATGGCGTCGTGGTGCGCGGGGCGCACATAGTCCGAGCGTTCGCCGCGCAGGAACAGCGCCGGCCCCTCGTAGCGGGCCGAGGCCGGCAGGTCCGGAAAGCCGAGGATGTCGGTCTCCAGCCCCGCCGCCAGGGCGTCGAGATTGGGGCGCCAGCGCAGGCCGTCGCCGTCGGTTTCCAGGTTCTGCGCCAAGAAGGCGCGCACGATGGCGTCCGGCACCGCCGGCGCCAGCCGCGCCTCGGCCTCGGCGCGGCGCTTGAGCGCGCCGGCGTCGATGGCGCGCATGGCCGCGATCCAGGGCCCGAAGGCGCTTTGATAGCGCACCGGCGCCACATCGGCCACCACCAGGGCGCCGACGCTGGCCGGGCGCGTCAGCGCCAGCACCATCGCCACCTTGCCGCCCATGCTGTGGCCCAGCACCGCCGGCGCCTCCAGGCCCGCCGCCGCGGCATGGCGTTCGACGTCGGCGGCCATCGCCGCATAGCCGGTGTCGTCGGCCCAGGGCGATTGGCCGTGGTTGCGCAGGTCGAGCGCGTGCACCCGGCGGCCGCCGCCGGCCAGCCGGCGGGCGATGGAGCGCCAGTTGCGCGCCGAGCCCAGCAGCCCGTGCAGAATGACCACGGCGGGCCCGGCCTCGCCCGCGATGATGGCGTTCAGCGGCACGGTCTCGGACACGGGGGCGGTCTCCTCGCTGGTGGCGGCGCCGTGTTGGCAGTCGCCGCCTTCGGGTGCTACCATCCGCCGGCGGCGGCGGCAAGCCGCGGGCGTTGCAGGCCCCTTGCGCGCGCCTTATATATCCGCGAAGTCAGGAAAAACCCGAGAGTTTCGAGGGGGTTTCGTTCATCAACGTCAACCGGTGGGAGTTGCTGCGGCTGCCGTCGAGGGCCGCGGGAACTTGCCGAAAGTGAAGAGGAAGATATGAGCAAAGTCATCGGCATCGACCTGGGCACCACCAATTCGTGCGTGGCCGTCATGGAGGGCAAGCAGGCGAAGGTGATCGAGAACGCCGAGGGCGCCCGCACGACGCCGTCGATGGTGGCGTTCACCGAGTCGGGCGAGCGCCTGGTCGGCCAGGCCGCCAAGCGCCAGGCGGTGACCAACCCCAGCAACACCCTCTTCGCCATCAAGCGCCTGATCGGCCGCCGCTTCGAGGATCCGACGACCAAGAAGGACATGGACCTGGTGCCCTACCCCATCGTCGAGGGCGACAACGGCGACGCCTGGGTCGAGGCGCAGGGCAAGAAATACAGCCCCAGCCAGGTCTCGGCCTTCATCCTGCAGAAGATGAAGGAGACCGCCGAAAGCTATCTCGGCGAGGAGGTCACCCAGGCGGTGATCACCGTTCCGGCCTATTTCAATGACTCCCAACGCCAGGCCACCAAGGACGCCGGCAAGATCGCCGGGCTGGAGGTGCTGCGCATCATCAACGAGCCCACCGCCGCGGCGCTGGCCTATGGCCTGGAAAAGAAGGGCACCGGCACGGTGGCCGTCTATGACCTGGGCGGCGGCACCTTCGACATCTCCATCCTGGAGATCGGCGACGGCGTCTTCGAGGTGAAGGCCACCAACGGCGACACCTTCCTGGGCGGCGAGGACTTCGACCAGCGCGTCATCGACTACCTGGCCGAGGAGTTCAAGAAGGAGCAGGGCATCGACCTGCGCCAGGACCGCCTGGCCCTGCAGCGCCTGAAGGAGGCGGCCGAGAAGGCCAAGATCGAACTGTCGTCGGCGATGCAGACCGAGGTCAACCTCCCCTTCATCACCGCCGACCAGTCGGGGCCGAAGCACCTCAACATCAAGCTGACCCGCGCCAAGCTGGAGTCGCTGGTGGAGGAGCTGGTCCAGCGCACCATCGGGCCCTGCCGCGCGGCGCTGAAGGATGCCGGCATCAAGTCCAGCGAGATCGACGAGGTCATCCTGGTCGGCGGCATGACCCGGATGCCCAAGATTCAGGAGACGGTGAAGGAGTTCTTCGGCCGCGAGCCCCACAAGGGCGTCAATCCCGACGAGGTCGTCGCCATCGGCGCCGCCATCCAGGCCGGCGTGCTGCAGGGCGAGGTCAAGGACGTCCTGCTGCTGGACGTCACGCCGCTGAGCCTGGGCATCGAGACCCTGGGCGGGGTGTTCACGCGCCTCATCGACCGCAACACCACCATCCCCACCCGCAAGAGCCAGGTGTTCTCCACCGCCGAGGACAACCAGACCGCGGTCACCATCCGCGTCTTCCAGGGCGAGCGCGAGATGGCCGCCGACAACAAGCTCCTGGGCCAGTTCGATCTGGTGGGCATTCCGTCGTCGCCACGCGGCGTGCCGCAGATCGAGGTCACCTTCGACATCGACGCCAACGGCATCGTCAACGTCTCGGCCAAGGACAAGGCCACCGGCAAGGAGCAGGCCATCCGCATCCAGGCCTCGGGCGGGCTGTCGGACAGCGACATCGAGCGCATGGTGCGCGAGGCCGAGGAGCACGCCGCCGAGGACAAGAAGCGCAAGGAGCTGGTCGAGGCCCGCAACCACGCCGAAAGTCTGGTGCACGCCACCGACAAGAACCTGAAGGAATACGGCGACAAGATTCCCGCCGACCAGAAGGCGGCCATCGAGGCCGATGTCGAGGCCCTGCGCGAGGCGTTGCAGGGCGATGACCTCGACGCCATCAAGGCCAAGACCGAGACCCTGATGCAGTCCTCCATGAAGCTGGGCGAGGCCATGTACCGCGCCGGCCAGGAGGGCGGCGGCGAGGCCGGCGCCGAGGCCGGCGCCGGCGGCGAGGCGGCCGGCGAGGCGGGCGGCGACGACACTGTCGTCGATGCCGAATTCGAGGAGGTGGACCGCAACAAGGACAAGGAGTAGGTCGGCTTGCCAACTGACCTGACTCGCGCCCCGGCGCCGGCGTCCGGCCGGACCGGGGTGCATGTCTGTTCCGGGAAGGGCCGATGAGCAAGCAGGACTACTACGACCTCCTGGGGGTCGAGCGCGGCGCCAGCGCCGACGACATCAAGCGCGCCTATCGCAAGGCGGCGATGAAGTACCACCCTGACCGCAACCCCGGCGACGCGGCCGCCGAACAGACGTTCAAGGACGTCAACGAGGCCTACGACGTCCTCAAGGACCCCCAGAAGCGCGCCGCCTATGACCGTTACGGCCACGCCGCCTTCGAGCAGGGCGGCGGTGGCGGCGGCGGCTTCGACTTCCACTTCGCCCACGGTTTCGCCGACATCTTCGACGAGATGTTCGGCGAGTTCATGGGCGGGCGCCGCGGCGGCGGCTTCTCGGGCCGCGGCGGCGATCTGCGCTACAACATGGCCATCACCCTGGAGGAGGCCTTCCAGGGCAAGACCGCCAGCGTGCGCGTGCCCAGTTCGGTCACCTGCGAGGAGTGCAAGGGCACCGGCGGCGCCGGCGGCAGCCAGCCGGTGGCCTGCCCCACCTGCAACGGCATGGGCAAGATCCGCGCCCAGCAGGGCTTCTTCACCATCGAGCGCACCTGCCCCGCCTGCCAGGGCATGGGCCGGGTGATCCGCGACCCCTGCCGCGCCTGCGGCGGGTCGGGCCGCACCCGCAAGGAAAAGGCGCTGTCGGTGACCATTCCGGCCGGGGTCGAGGACGGCACCCGCATCCGCCTGGCCGGCGAGGGCGAGGCGGGGGTGCGCGGGGCGCCGCCCGGCGACCTCTACATCTTCCTGTCCGTCAAGCCGCACCGCTTCTTCCAGCGCGAGGGCGCCAATCTGCACTGCCGCGTGCCCATCCCGATGACGCGCGCCGCCCTGGGCGGCAGCGTCGAGGTGCCCACCATCGACGGCGGCCGCGCCCGCGTCACCGTGCCGCCGGGCACGCAAAGCGGCCACCAATTTCGCCTCAAGGGCAAGGGCATGAGCGTGCTGCGCTCGCCGGCGCGCGGCGACATGATCGTGCAGGCGGTGGTGGAAACGCCGGTCAACCTCAATAAACGCCAGCAGGAACTGCTGCGCGAATTCGAAAAGACCGGCGGCACCGGCGAAAAGACCAGCCCCGAATCCCACGGCTTCTTCGCCCGCGTCAAGGAGCTGTGGGAGGATCTGACCGAATAGGCGGTCGCGCCGGCGGCGCTGTGCGCGCCGTCACTTCCCACCGGCGGCGCGGCGTTGGAGCATGTCGCGCTCACGCGCTCCGGTATTTTGTGCCCTCGCCGGGCGGGCGCTCCGCGCCCTTGGCCGCCGCCTCAAAGGCGGCTCCGGGCGGGGACGACGACAAAGGGGGGACATATCGATGACCCGCATTCGCGCTCTGGCGGCGGCGGTGGCCGCGGCGGCGGCGATGCTGCCGGCGGTTGCGGCGGCCGCCGACTCGGCCGCCATCGTCATGTATCACCGCTTCGGCGAGGACCGTTACCCCTCGACCAGCATCCGCCTGGAGCAGTTCGAGTCCCATCTCGACGCCCTGCGTAGCGGCGACTATTGGGTGCTGCCGCTGCCGGATATCGTCGAGGCCCTGCGCACGGGCACGCCGCTGCCCGACAATGCCGTCGCCATCACCATCGACGACGCCGCCCTGTCCGTCTACGAGCAGGGCTGGCCGCGCCTGAAGGCGGCGGGCCTGCCGTTCACGCTGTTCGTCTCCACCGACATCACCGACCAGGGCGCCGGCGGCTACATGAGCTGGGGGCAAATCCGCGAGATCGCCGCCGACCCCAACGTCACCATCGGCGCCCACGGCGCCAGCCACGACAGCCACGCGCGGCTGTCGCCCGAACAGGGCCGCCGCGACCTGGAGCGGGCGCAGCGGCGCCTGCGCGAGGAACTCGGCGCGGCGGCGGAGCTGCTCGCCTGGCCCTATGGCGAGACCAACGCCGCGCTGCAGGCGGTGGCGCGCGAGATGGGGTTCAGGGCCGCCTTCGGCCAGCACTCCGGCATCGCCCACGGCAGCCAGGACCAATTCTACCTGCCGCGCTTCGCCCTCAACGAGCATTACGGCGACATCGAACGTTTTCGCCTGGTGACCCGCGCCCTGGCGCTGCCGGTGACGGCCTTCGCCCCCGCCGACCCGCTGCTGGCCGAGAACCCGCCGGCGGTGCGCTTCGCGGTCGCCGACGGCGTCGACGGCCTTTCGGCCCTCAACTGCTTCGCCAGCCACCTAGGCGCCGTCGCCGTCGCCGTCGACGGCCGCCGCGCCGCCCTGGACATCACGCAGCCCTTCCCCGCCGGCGAGCGCGGGCGCATCAACTGCACCCTGCCCGCCGGCGACGGCCGCTTTCGCTGGCTGGGCTATCAATGGGTGGCGCCCTAGCATGATCCGGCCACGCCGCATCGCGTGCCGCCATTGCGGCGGCGGCAATGCGGGAAGGTCGGGGACGCAGAACAAACATCACCGCGACGGGTTATCAGCCCCCGAGGGCAGTCACGGGGACGCTGATGGCGGCGGCACGCATTCTGATTCTCGGCGGCGGATTCGGCGGCGCCTTCGCGGCACGGCGCCTGTCCGCCCTGCTCGGCGAGCGGGCGGACATCACCCTGCTCGACCGCAAGAACTATTTCGTCTTCCAGCCGCTGGTTCCCGAGATCGCCGGCGGCATCGTCAATGTGCTCGACGCCGTGACGCCGCTGCGCCACATGCTGCCGCGGGTGAGGGTGCGGACCGGGCTGGTGCGGGCCATCGACCTCGACGCCCGCCGCGTGCAGGTGGTCCAGGGCGAGATGGGCGACCTCGTCGACCTGGAGGCCGACCATCTGGTGATCGCCCTGGGGCAGGTGGTCGACCTCGGTCGGTTTCCCGGCATGTCCGAGCACGCCTTCACCGTGAAGGCGGCGGCCGATGCCTTCGCCCTGCGCAACCACATCATCGACTGCCTGGAGCGCGCCAGCATCACCGACGATCCCGACGAGCGGCGGGGCCTGCTGACCTTCGTGGTGGTGGGGGCCGGCCTGTCGGGGGTGGAGGTGATGGGCGAGATCCAGGAACTGCTGCGGCGGGGCCTGCGCTACTACCCCGGCATCGCCGCTGGCGAAACGCGGCTGGTCCAGGTGGAGTTCCAGGACCGCATCCTGCCCGAACTCAGCGCCGAACTCGCCGACTACGCCCTGGGGCTGTTGCGGCGGCGTGGGGTGGAGTTCCGGCTGGGCCGCGGTGTGCGGTCCGCCGCCGCCGGGGCTTTCGAACTCGACGACGGCAGCCTCATCGACACCCGCACCATCGTCGCCACCATCGGCAACGCGCCGCTCCCGCTGCTGCGCGACCTGCCGCTGCGGCTGGAGCGCGGGCGCGTGGCGGTGACGCCCGACCTCCGCGTCGAGGGCCGCGCGGACGTCTGGTGCCTGGGCGACGCCGCCCATGTGCCGCTGGACGACGGCCGGCCGGCGCCGCCCACCGCCCAAGCGGCGGTGCAGCAAGCGCGGCTGCTGGCGGACAATGTGGCGGCGGTCCTGGACGGGCGGCCGCCAGCGCCCTTTGCCTTCCGCAGCCGTGGCACGCTCGCCTCGCTGGGGGGGCGGCGGGCGGTGGCGCGGGTGGGACGGCTGCGCCTGTCCGGCTTCCCCGCCTGGCTGCTTTGGCGCCTTGCCTATCTGGCCATGCTGCCGGCCTGGATTACACGCCTCCGGGTGGCGATCGACCAGGTGCTGGACCTGTTCCTGCCCCGCAACATCGTGCAGACCGCGGAGCCGGCACTGGCGGCGACGCGGTTCCAGCGCCATCGCGCCGGCGATGTGGTGGTGCGCTCCGGTCAGCTTGGCGACGGCGTGCATCTGGTGTTGTCGGGCGTCTATGAGGCGATGGCCGCCGACGGCGGCGGCCGCGTCTATGGCCCCGGCGACCATTTCGGCGACGACGCCATCGTCGAGCACCGCGCGCACCACCGCCCCATCCGGGCACGCACGGATGCGGTGTGCTTCGTGCTGGCGCGCGGCGACTACGAGCGCATCGCCGCGGCGCTGGTCGACGGCGCGGTGGCGCCGCCGGCCGACAGCGACGAGGCACGCCCGCGCCTGTGACGGCTGGAACCGCCGCCGCCGCCCGGCTATGGTAGCCGCGCGCCGCCAGCATCGGGCGGCAGGCAGCAAGGGAGCTTCCGTCATGCACAGGATCGGCATTGTCGGCTGCGCCGGCCGCATGGGCCGGATGCTGGCGCGGGAGGTGCTCGCCGCCGAGGATTGCGCCCTGGCCGGCGGCACCGAGCGCCCCGGCGCCGACGCGGTGGGCCGCGACATCGGCGGCCTGATCGGCGCCGGCGAGGCGGGCGTCGTCGTTTCCGATGATCCGCAGCGGCTGTTCCAGTCCGCCGACGCGGTGATCGACTTCACCGCCCCCGAGGCCACCGTGCGCCACGCCGCGCTCGCCGCCGACGCCCGCTGCGCCCACGTCATCGGCACCACCGGGCTGTCGCCGGAGCAGGAAGCCCGGCTTGCCGAGCTTGCCGCCCGCACCGCCATCGTCTACGCCCCGAATATGAGCCTGGGGGTCAATCTGCTGCTGGCGCTGGTGGAGCGCGTCGCCAAGGCGCTGGACCCGGCCTGGGACATCGAGATCGTCGAGATGCACCACCGCCACAAGGTCGACGCCCCCTCGGGCACCGCCCTGGCGCTTGGCAAGGCGGCGGCGAAGGGGCGCGGCGCCGACCTGGAGGCGGTGGCGCAGCGGGTGCGCGACGGCCACACCGGCCCGCGGCGCGAAGGCGACATCGGCTTCGCCACCCTGCGCGGCGGCGACGTCGTCGGCGAGCACACCGTCATCTTCGCCGGCGAGGGCGAGCGCATCGAACTGACCCACAAGGCCGGGGCGCGGACCATCTTCGCGCGCGGGGCGGTGCAGGCGGCGCGCTGGGCGCACGGCAAGCCGCCGGGGCTGTATTCGATGTTCGACGTGCTGGGTCTGGGGTGATGACGCCGGCCGAGGTCGAGGAGCTTTACCGGCGCTTCGCCGCCGCTAATCCCGAGCCCCGCAGCGAACTGGAATACCGCAACGCCTTCACGCTGCTGGTGGCGGTGGTGCTGTCGGCGCAGGCGACGGATGTCGGCGTCAACAAGGCGACGCGGACGCTGTTCGCCGTCGCCGACACGCCCGAAAAGATGCTGGCCCTGGGCGAGGAGGGCCTGCGGCGCCACATCGCCTCCATCGGCCTTTTCAACACCAAGGCCAAGAACGTCATCGCCCTGTCGCGGCTGCTGGTCGAACACCATGACGGCGCGGTGCCGGCCGAGCGGGCGGCGCTGGAGGCGCTGCCGGGGGTGGGGCGCAAGACCGCCAATGTGGTGCTGAACGTCGCCTTCGGCGCCCCCACCATCGCCGTCGACACCCACATCTTCCGGGTCGCCAACCGCACCGGGCTGGCGCCGGGCAAGACCCCCGAGGAGGTCGAGCGCCGCCTGCTGGCGGTGACGCCGGACGCCTGGAAGCACCACGCCCACCACTGGCTGATCCTGCACGGGCGCTATGTCTGCAAGGCGCGGCGCCCCGACTGCCCGCGCTGCCGGATCAGCGACCTGTGCGCCTATCCCGACAAGACGGCGCCGGCCTAGACGCACCGGTCGGCGAGGGCAAAACCAACCCTTTACCAGCCGCCGTTGAGGCGGCGGCCAAGCGAGCGGAGCGAGCGCCCGGCGAGGGCAGCAATAAACCGCCCGGCGAGGGCAAGACCCTCAGCCCTTGGCGCGGTCGATGGCCGCCTGGATGAGCCGCGCCGCCTCCTCGGGGCCGCCCCAGCCCTTCACCTTCACCCATTTGTCCGGCTCCAGATCCTTGTAGTGGGCGAAGAAGTGCTCGATCTGGTGCAACAGGATGTCGGGCAACTGGTGGTAGGCCTGCACCTCGTCATAGAAGGGGTGCAGCTTGGTGTGCGGCACGGCGAGGATCTTTTCGTCGGGGCCGCTCTCGTCCTCCATGTTCAGCACCCCGACGGGGCGCGAGCGCAGCACGGCCCCCACCGCCACCGGCACCCGCCCCACCACCAGCACGTCGGTGGGGTCGCCGTCCTCGGCCAGGGTGTGGGGGATGAAGCCGTAATTGGCGGGATAGTACATGGCGGTGTGCAGGAAGCGGTCGACGAACATCGCGCCCGAGGCCTTGTCGACCTCGTATTTCACCGGGTCGCCGCGCAGCGGAATTTCGACGATGACGTTGATGTCCTGGGGCGGGTTCTTGCCCACCGGCACCTTGCCGATGTCCATCGCGGTCTCCTCGTGTTGCGGCGTCAGCCGATCGCCCGCTCGGCGGGCATGTGTTCATAGCCGAGATCGCGGGCCACGGCGGCGTGGGTGACGTGGCCGTCATGGACGTTGAGGCCGTGGCGCAGATGCGCGTCGTCGGCCAGGGCGCCGCGCCAGCCCTTGCCGGCCAGCGCCAGCACGAAGGGCAGGGTGGCGTGGTTGAGGGCGTGGGCGGAGGTGCGGGCCACCGCGCCGGGCATGTTGGTGACGCAATAATGCACCACCCCGTCGACGACATAGGTGGGGGCGGCGTGGCTGGTGGGGCGGCTGGTCTCGGCGCAGCCGCCCTGGTCGATGGCGACGTCGACGATCACCGCCCCGGTGCGCATGTGCCGCACCATTTCGCGGCTGACGACCTTGGGCGCCGTGGCGCCCGGCACCAGCACCGCGCCGATCACCAGATCGGCGGCCAGCACCTGGCTCTCGACGGCGTCGAGATTGGCGTATTGCGTCTTCAGGCGCGGGCCGAACAGGTCGTCCAGCAGGCTCAGGCGCGGCAACGAGATGTCGAGAATGGTGACGTCGGCGCCCATGCCCAGCGCGATGCGCGCCGCGCTGGTGCCCACCACGCCGCCGCCGATCACCGCCACCCGTGCGGGGCTGGTGCCCGGCACGCCGCCCAGCAGCACCCCGGCGCCGCCCTTCTCCTTCTCCAGGCAGTGCGCCCCCACCTGCGCCGCCATGCGCCCGGCGACCTCGCTCATCGGCGCCAGCAGCGGCAGCCCGCCGCGGGCGTCGGTGACGGTCTCATAGGCGATGGCGGTGACCCCGGACTTCACCAGCGCCGCGGTCTGGGCGGCGTCGGCGGCCAGATGCAGATAGGTGAACAACACCAGGCCGGGGCGCAGATGGGCGTATTCGGCGGGCTGCGGCTCCTTGACCTTGACCACCATCTCGGCCTCGGCCCAGGCCGTCGCGGCGTCGGGGACGATGCGCGCCCCGGCGGCGGCATAGGCGCCGTCGTCGCAGGCGATGCCGGCGCCGGCGCCGGTCTCCACCAGCACCTCGTGGCCGTGGTGGACCAGTTCGCGCACGCTGGCCGGGGTCAGGCCGACGCGGTATTCGTGAATCTTGGTCTCGCTGGGGACGCCGATCTTCATTGCCCGTCCATTTAGGGTCGCTGCGCCGCCGGCGCCACGGCGGCGCGCGGCGGAAACCACTTCATCATCAGCAACAGCAGCACCAGCCCCGGCACCGCCAGAAAGGTGGTGGCGACGAAGAAGCCGATCCAGTCCATGTGATCGGCCAGCCAGCCGCTGCCCGAGGCCAGCATCGCCCGCCCGGCGCCCATCAGCGACGACAGCAGCGCGTACTGCGTCGCCGTGTAGGCGACGTTGCACAGCGACGACAGATAGGCGACGAAGGCCGCCGTGCCCATGCCGCCGGAGACGTTTTCCACCGCCACCGTCACCGCCAGCATGGCGATGTCGTGGCCCACCGCCGCCTGCACCGCGAAGACCAGGTTGGACGCCGCCTGCAGGACGCCGCAGATCAGCAACGCCCGCAGGATGCCGATGCGGTTGACCAGCACGCCGCCGACGAAGGCGCCGATGAGGGTGGCGCCCATGCCGAAGAACTTGCTGACCCAGGCGATCTCCTCCAGGGCGAAGCCCAGCTCGATATAGAAGGGGTTGGCCATCGCCCCGGCGACGGCGTCGCCGAATTTGTAGAGCAGCACGAACAGCACGATCAGCAGCCAACCGCGATGGCGGGCGAAGTCGAGGAAGGGGCTGACCACCGCGCCATACAGCCAGGCCAGCACCACCGCCGCGCGGCCGCGCAGGCGCGGGCGCGCCGCCAGCCACGCCTTCGCCTCGGCCTCGCGGGCGTCGGCCTCGCGCCCGCCGCCGGGGCGCGGCTCGGGGGTCAGCAGCACCGCCGCCACCCCCACCCCCATCAGCGCCGCCATCACCGCGTAGGCGGCGAACCAGCCATGCGCCGAGGCGATGTAGAGGGCGCCCATGCCCGCGGCCAGCATCCCGACGCGGTAGCCGAAGACGATCGCCGCCGCCCCGGCGCCCTGCTGGCGCTCCTCCAGCAACTCGACGCGGAAGGCATCGATGACGATGTCCTGGCTGGCCGAGAAGAACGCCACCGCCAGCGCCCAGCCCGCCGTCGCCAGCGGCGCCACGGCGGGATCGCTGGTGCCCATGCCCAGGATGGAAACGATCAGCCCGCCCTGGGTCAGCAGCGCCCAGCCCCGGCGGCGCCCCAGCCGCCGCGTCAGCACCGGCACCGGCAGGCGGTCGACCAGCGGCGCCCAGAGGAATTTCAGCGAATAGGGCAGGCCGACCAGCGCGAACAGGCCGATGGCGGTCTTGCTCACCCCCTCGGTGGCCAGCCAGGTGCTGAGCGTCGACAGGGTCAGCAGCAGCGGCAGGCCGCTGGCGAAGCCCAGGAACAGCACGGCGATGACGCGCGGGTGGCGGTACACCGCCAGCGAGGCGAACCAGTCGCGCATCATGCCCTTTCAACCCCGCCCCGTTGGAGTTCCCCCGAAAGGATACGCGCCCGGCGGCGCCGGATGCAAAGCCGGCGGGAGTGTCTCTTCATGTGCCCTCGCCGGGCGCTCGCTCCGCTCGCTTGGCCGCCGCCTCAACGGCGGCTGGTGCTGGGTTTGTTTTGCCCTCACCCTAGCGCCGAATCCGCAGCCGGGCGGCGAAAAAGCCGTCCATGCCGCCGCGTTCCGCCAGGTGGCAGGGCAGGCTGCGCAGGTCGCCGGCGGCGGTGACGATCTCGTCCAGGCCGCCCACCTCCGCGGGGGTCACCGGCACCCGTTCCACCGCCCCCGCCGCCAGCAGGCGCTCGACCGCCGCCACGCCCTCCTCGGGCTCCAGCGAGCAGACGCAATAAACCAGCGTCCCGCCCGGCGCCAGCAGCGCCAGGGCGTTGTCGAGCAGGCGGGCCTGCAATTCGGCCATGACCGCGACGTCGCCGGGCCGCTTCAGCCACGGGATGTCGGGGTGGCGCCGCACCGTGCCGGTGGCGGTGCAGGGGGCGTCGAGCAGCACCGCGTCGAAGCCGCCGCCGGGGCGCCACGCGGCGGCATCGGCCACCACCGTCTCGGCCTCCAGGCGCAGGCGGGCGAGGTTGTCGCGCAGGCGGCTCAGCCGCCGAGCCGAGCGGTCGACGGCCACCACCCGCGCCCCGGCGGCGGCCAGTTGCGCCGTCTTGCCGCCGGGCGCCGCGCACATGTCCGCCACCCGCCGGCCCGCCACCGCGCCCAGCAGCCGCGCCGGCAAAGCGGCGGCGGCATCCTGCACCCACCAGGCGCCCTCCTCGAAGCCGGGCAGGGCGGTGACCGGCGCCGTGGCGCGGCGCAGGCTGCCGGTTGGCAGCACCGTCGCCTCCAGCCGCGCCGCCCAGGCGGCGGGGTCGGCCCTGACGGTCAGGTCCAGCGGCGGTTCGGCGAGATGGGCGGCGGCGATGGCGCGGGCGGCGTCGGCGCCGTAGGTCCGGCACCACCGCTCCCACAACCAGCCGGGCGTGTTCAGCCGCGCCGCGTCCTGCGCCGCCAGCAGGTCCGCCCCCTCGCGCGCCAGACGCCGCAGCAGGGCGTTGACCAGCCCCGCCTGCCCCGGCCGCTGCACCTGCCGCGTCAGGGCGACGCCGGTGTCGACGGCGGCGTGCGGCGGCACGTCCAGGAACAGCACCTGCGCCGCCCCCAGGCGCAGGATGTGGCGCACCGCCCGCGCCTTGGCGGGCAGCGGCCGTTGCAGAAAGGCGTCGATCGCCGCGTCGAGCTGGCCCCGCCGCCGCAGCACCGTCGCCACCAGCCGCCGCGCGAAGCCGCGGTCGCGGTCCGGCAGGCGGGCGAGGCCGGCGTGGGCCTCCAGCGCCTCGTCGAGCGGCCGCCGCCGGTCGAGAACGGCGGACAGCACCTCCAGGGCGGCGCGGCGGGCGTTGAGATCGGCGTGCGGCATCGGCCGAGGGTATAGCGCAGCGGGCGGTGAAAAGCAGCCCCGATCGCGCCCGACGGACCCATCACCAGCCGCCGTTGAGGCGGCGGCCAAGCGGGCCGGAGGCCCGCACCCGGCGAGGGCACAAAGGACTCCACCGCCGTCAAGGCGGTGGAATACTAGTCGAGGCTGGCGGTGCGCAACTGGCGGGCGCGGGTGAGGATGCTGTCTTCAAGGCCGCGGCGCACGTCGTCGGCGACGGCGGCGTCGACCCAGTCGCCGTCGGAATTCTTGATCTGGCGGAAGACCGCCACCCGCACGCCGTCGGACCGCAGTGCGCGGCTGAGGATATAGGCGGTGGCCTTCAGGCGCTCGCCGGGGCTTTCGGGGGGCGTGTACCAGTCGGTGATGATGACGCCGCCGAAGGGATCGGCCGAGGTCAGCGGCAGGAAGGACAGCGTGTCCAGGCTGGCCCGCCACAGGAAGCTGTTGACGCCGATGCCGCCGCCGGTGCCGCCCTCCTCGTCGCCACCGCCGAACATGAGGCCCTTGTTGCCCCAGATGGTATCGCGCGAGCCCATCATGTCCTTTTCCATCCGCGGCGCGCTCTCGCCGGGATAGCGATGCGGAATGACGGCCTCGCCGCCCTCGCAGGCGGCCAGGGCTACGGTGGCGGCGACAGCGGCGGCGACGGCCTTGACGGTGCCTCTCATGGCGGAGCCTCTCCTTCTCCCATTAGGGTATTGCATACGGCCGGGGCGGGGGGTTAGGCAAGCCCCCCGAGGCACCGCCGGTCATTTTTGCGCCGCCGGGTGGTTCGCTCGCGGTGGTAAAAGATATGTCAGGCGCCGTCCGGTCGCTGTTCGATGCGGTCCATGTCCTCGTCGGACAGGCCGAAATGGTGGCCGATCTCGTGGATCAGCACATGGCGGACGACGTCGAACAGATCCTCGCCGGTTTCGCACCAGTAGTCGAGGATCGGCCGGCGGTAAAGGAAGATGCGGTCGATGTCGCTGGGCTGGTGCAAGACGCTTTTCTCGCTCAGCGCGATGCCCTGGTACAGGCCCAGCAGGTCGAAGGGCGACTCCAGGCCCATCTCGGCCTCGAGTTCGGAGTCGGGAAACTCGGCGACATGCAGCGCCACCGCCCCGACATGGCGGCGCAGCGCCTCGGGAATGGAGGCGTAGGCCTCCTCGGCCATCGCCTGCAGGTCGTCGAGGGTGGGCGGCAGGATGGGGGGGCGTGTCATGCCCCCGACCTTAATGGCATCCGCCAGGGGCGCCAAGCGGCGCCGAGCCATTCTTCGGTAGGATGAGGGGGTAGGATGAGGGGATGATCCTGCGCGCCCTCGCCGGGCGCGGGCGCCGCCCGCTTAGGTGCCGGCTAGCGGCGGGCGGCGCGGGCGATCTGCATCAGGGCGCGCCCGCAGAGGGCGGCGGCGGGCATGCCGGTGGTCTTGCAATCGGCCTCGGCGGTCAGCAGCACGTCGAGGGCGTTGCCCAGGCGCCGGGGCGGCCAGCGGCGGAGCTGACCGCCGAAGCGGGCCTTGTGGCGGAAGAACACCGGCGGGCGCAACGCCGCCATCGCCTGATCGGGGCTCTTGCCGGCCGCCGCCAGCCCGCCGGCCAGGTGCAGGCGCTGGAAGTGCCGCGCCACCGCCCGCAGCACCGCCACCGGCGCCGTGCCCGAGGCCAGCAGGCGGTCGAGGATGCGCTGCACCGCCGCCTGGTCGCCATCGGCCACCGCCAGCGCCAGGTCGTCCAGGGACAGCGCGGCGGTGTCGCCGACGCAGGCGAGCACGTCCTCCAGCCCCACCCGTCCCGGCCCGCCCATGTACAGGGCCAGCTTCTCCAGCTCGCGCCGGGTGAGCAGGCGGTCGCCGCCCAGATGCTCGACCAGGAAGGCCAGCGCGTCGCGCTCCGCCTCCAGCCCCTCGCCGCGCAGGGCGTCGCGCACCACCGCCTCCAGGCTGTCGCCCTGGTCGGCATAGCAGGGCAGCGCGGCGGCGTTGTCGGCCGCCTCGAACAGCTTGCGCAAGCTTGAGCGCGGCGGCAGGTCGCCGGCGGCGAACAGCACCAGCGCGTCGCCCTTGGGGTCGGCGAGGAAACGCTCCGCCAGCGCGGCGACGGCATCGCCGGCCTCGAAGACGCGCACCACCCGCCGCCCGCCGGTCAGCGCCATTGCCGCCGCCTCGTCGGCAAGGCGCGCCGGGTCGTCGCGCAGGGCGGCGGCGGTCAGATCGGCCACCCGGAACGGATCCTTGAGGTCGGCAACCACCGTCCGCGCCAGGGTGTCCAGGCGCTCGCGCACCAGGCCGGTGTCGGGGCCATAGACGAGGACGGCGCGGGCCTTGGCGTCGGGGGCGCGGGCAAAGGCGTCGGCGCGGCCCGCGGCGATTTTCACCGCCCGCTCCCCGGCCCCGTCTCGGCCGGCGCCGCCGCCGCGCCCTCGCGCTCGGCCTGCTCGGCGAAATGCAGGGCGAGGCGGTTGGCGATGTCGTCGGCCAAAAGCCGCACCGCCCGGTCCTCGGCGTCGCGCCGGGCGACGATGGCGGCGAAGTGCTCGTTGAGGATGTCGTAGCTGGTGACGGCGGTGGTGCGGTCGGCGAGGGCGACGCCGCCGTCGGGGCGGAGAAGGCGCACGTCGCCCGCGACGATCACCCGCTCCAGGGTGGGGGTGCCGTCGCGGCGATAGGCCATCTTCTCGACGCGGGTGTTCAGCGCCACGTCGAGGCGATATTGCCCGCCGCCCCCGGCGGCGCCGGGGGACAGCCGCTTGTCGAGGTCCAGGCGCAGCAGCCGCCCCAGGCGGCCCTCGATCACGCCCACCTCCACCGCCTGAAGCTGGCGGCGCACCGCCGGCTCGCCGGCCTGGCCATAGAGCGGCCGAAAGCCGCAGGCCTCCAGGGCCAGCACCGCAACCAGGGCGAGGGCGAGCCTAGACCACGACATTGACGATCTTGTTCGGTACGACGATGACCTTGCGGATGGTCTTGCCGGCGGTAAATTTTTGCACCGCCGGGTCGGCGAGGGCGGCGGCCTCGGCCTCCTCGCGCGGGGCGTCCTTGGCCAGCGCGAGGGTCGCGCGCAGCTTGCCGTTCACCTGCACCGCCACGGTCGCGGTCTCCTCCACCAGCAGCGCCGGGTCCGCCTCGGGCCACGGCGTGTCCACCAGCATGGTGGCATGGCCCAGCGCCCGCCACAACTCCTCGGCCAGATGCGGGGTCATGGGGTTGACGAGTCGCACGACGGTCTCCAGCCCCTCGCGAAGGGCCCAGCCGGCGCCCTCGCCCTCGGCCAGTTCGCCCAGGGCGTTGGTCAGCTCGCGGATGCGCGCCACCGCCTTGTTGAAGTGGAACCGCTCCAGGTCGTCGGTGACGGCGGCGATGGTGCGGTGGGTGACCTGGCGGACCGCGGTGACCTCGGGGGCGAAGGAGGCCGGTGCCGGCGCCCCCACCGGCGGCAGCCCGGCGCCGATCACCATGCGCCACAGCCGGTTGATGTAGCGCCAGGCGCCGTCGACGCCGGCGTCGGTCCATTCCAGGTCGCGTTCCGGCGGGCTGTCGGAGAGCATGAACAGCCGGGCGGTGTCGGCGCCATAGGTGGCGATGATGCCCTCGGGATCGACGACGTTCTTCTTCGACTTCGACATCTTCTCGACACGCCCAACGGTCACCGGGGCGCCGGTGGCGGCGCGCACCCAGCGGCCGTCGTCGAGGCGGGTGACCTCGGAGGGGAACAGCCAGTCGCCCTTCTCGTCGCGATAGGTCTCGTGGCAGATCATTCCCTGGGTCAGCAGCCCGGCGAAGGGCTCGTCGACCCCGACATAGCCGCAGCGCCGCAGCGCCCGGGTGAAGAAGCGCGAATACAGCAGGTGCAGCACGGCGTGTTCGATGCCGCCGATGTACTGGTCCACCGGCAGCCAGTAATCCGCCGCCGCGCGCTTGAAGCCGATGTCGGTGCTCCACGGGTCGGCGAAGCGGGCGAAATACCAGCTCGATTCGAAGAAGGTGTCGAAGGTGTCGGTCTCGCGCCGGGCGGGCGTGCCGCAGGACGGGCAGTCGACGTGCTTCCAGGTGGGGTGGCGGTCGAGCGGGTTGCCGGGCTGGTCGAAATCGACGTCCTCGGGCAGGGTTACCGGCAGCTCCGCCTCCGGCACCGGCACGGCGCCGCAGTCGGGACAATGCACGATGGGGATGGGACAGCCCCAATAGCGTTGCCGCGACACACCCCAGTCGCGCAGGCGGTAGCTGACGGTGCGCGCGCCGCGGCCCTCGGCCTCCAGGCGCTCGGCCACCGCCCGCTTCGCCGCCGGCACGTCGAGGCCGTCGAGCCATTCGGAATTGATGAGGGTGCCGTCGCCGACATAGGGCTCGGCCCCGATGGCGAAATCGGCGGCGTCGGCGTCCGGCGGCAGCACCACCGGCACCACCGGCAGATCGTATTTGCGCGCGAAGTCCAGGTCGCGCTGGTCATGCGCCGGGCAGCCGAAGATGGCGCCGGTGCCGTATTCCATCAGCACGAAATTGGCGACATAGATCGGCAGGCGCTGGTCGGGGCGCACCGGGTTCAGCGCCACCATTCCGGTGTCGAAACCTTTCTTCTCGGCGGTCTCGATGGCCTCCTCGCTGGTGCCCATGCGGTTGCACTCGGCGATGAAGTCCGCCAGGGCGGGGTTGTCGGCCGCCGCCCGCTGCGCCAGGGGATGGTTGGGCGACAGGGCGCAGAACGAGGCCCCGAACAGCGTGTCGGGGCGGGTGGTGAAGACCTCCAGCCCCTCCTCGGCGCCCTCGACGTCGAAGGTCAGGCGCATCCCCTCGGAGCGGCCGATCCAGTTCTCCTGCATCAGGCGCACGCGCTCGGGCCAGCGCTCCAGATCCTTCAGCGCCGCCAGCAGGTCGTCGGCGTATTCGGTGATTTTCAGGAACCACTGGCTGAGCAGGCGCTTCTCCACCGGCACGCCCGAGCGCCAGCCGCGGCCGTCGATGACCTGCTCGTTGGCCAGCACCGTGTGCTCGACCGGATCCCAGTTGACCCAGGATTCCTTGCGGTAGACCAGCCCGGCGGCGAGGAAGTCCAAAAACATCTTCTGTTCGTGCCGGTAATATTCGGGCTCGCAGGTGGCGATCTCGCGGCGCCAGTCATAGGACAGGCCCATCGCCTTCAACTGCGTGCGCATGGCGGCGATGTTCTCGCGCGTCCAGCGCGCCGGGTGCACCTTGTTGGCGATGGCGGCGTTCTCGGCCGGCAGGCCGAAGGCGTCCCAGCCCATCGGGTGCAGCACGTTGAAGCCGCGGGCGCGCTTGTAGCGGGCGACGACGTCGCCGAGGGTGTAGTTGCGCACATGCCCCATGTGGATGCGTCCCGAGGGGTAGGGGAACATCTCCAGCACATAGTATTTCGCCCGCGCGTCGTCCTCGCGGGCGTGGAAGCAGCCGCGATCCTCCCAGATCGCCTGCCACCTGGCCTCGGTTTCCTTGACGTTGTAGCGGTCCCGGCTGCGCGACATCGGCGAAGGTCCGTCCTGTGCAGTGTCCGTTCGCGGGTCAAGGCGCTTGATCTAGCACAGCCCCCCGCAACGGCCAAGCGTAAGCCTTTGCAGGCGCCGCGAACTGCGCTAGACCCATGCGCGGGCCGTCGAGCAGCAACGAGGAGCAGATCATGGCCGAGATTCTGTGGCGCCCGTCGCCGGAACGGGTGCGCGCGGCAACGATGACCGCCTTCATCGACACCATCAACACCCGCCACGGCGCCGCCGCCGGCGACAGCCAGGAATTGTGGGCGTGGACGGTGGACCACCCGCGCGAATTCTGGGCCGAGCTGTGGGATTTCTGCGACCTGCGCGCCTCGCGGCGCTGGGACGAGGTGGTCACCGACCCCGGCCTGATGCCGGGCGCCAAGTGGTTCGTCGGCAGCCGCCTGAATTTCGCCGAGAACCTGCTGCGCCGGCGCGACGACGGCGACGCCATCGTCTTCTGGGGCGAAAACCAGGTGCGCCGGCGCCTGAGCTGGGCGGAACTGCACGACCTGGTGGCACGGCTGGCGGCCGCGCTGCGCGCCGCCGGCGTCGGGCCCGGCGACCGCGTCGCCGCCTTCATGCCCAACATGCCCGAAACCGTGGCCGGAATGCTGGCCGCCGCCAGCATCGGCGCCATCTGGTCCTCGGCCTCGCCCGATTTCGGCGTGCAGGGGGTGCTGGACCGCTTCGGGCAGATTCAGCCCAAGGTGCTGTTCGCCGCCGACGGCTATTTCTACAACGGCAAGACCTTCGATTCGCTCAAGCGCCTGGAAGGCATCATGGCGGGGCTGCCCTCGGTCGAGCGGCTGGTGGTGGTGCCCTATGTCAACCACCCCCACGACCTCTCGGCCCTGCCCCGGGCGGTGACGCTGGACGACTTCGTCGCCCCGCACGCCGGCGCCGACATGGCCTTCGAGCAGCTTCCCTTCGACCATCCCCTCTACATCATGTTTTCGTCGGGCACGACCGGGGTGCCGAAATGCATCGTCCACGGCGCCGGCGGCACGCTGCTCCAGCACCTCAAGGAACACCGCCTGCACTGCGACATCCGCCGTGACGACCGCGTGTTCTATTTCACCACCTGCGGCTGGATGATGTGGAACTGGCTGGTCTCGGCCCTGGCCAGCGAGGCGACGCTGCTGCTTTTTGACGGCTCGCCGGGGCTGAAGGACGGCGCCATCCTGTTCGACTACGCCGACGCCGAGGGCATGACCCTGTTCGGCACCTCGGCGAAGTGGATCGACGCCATCCGCAAGAACGACCTGAAGCCCAAGGACACCCACCGCCTGGACAGCGTGCGGGCGATGACCTCCACCGGCTCGCCGCTGGTGGCGGAGTCGTTCGATTATGTCTACGCCAACATCAAGACCGACCTGCACCTGTCGTCGATCTCCGGCGGCACCGACATCGTCTCCTGCTTCATGCTGGGTGATCCCATCGGCCCGGTGCGGCGCGGCGAGATCCAGATGCGCGGGCTGGGCATGAAGGTGCAGGTCTTCGACGACGACGGCCGCCCCGTCACCGGCCGCCAGGGCGAACTGGTCTGCACCCAGGCCTTCCCGTCGATGCCGGTGGGCTTCTGGAACGACCCCGACGGCCAGAAATACCGCAAGGCGTATTTCGAGCGGTTCCCCGGCGTCTGGACCCACGGCGATTTCGTCGAGCTGACCGAGAGCGGTGGCCTGGTCATCTATGGCCGCTCCGACGCCACCCTCAATCCCGGCGGCGTGCGCATCGGCACCGCCGAAATCTACCGCCAGGTCGAGCGCCTGGAGGAGGTGGTGGAAAGCCTGGTCATCGGCCAGGAATGGGACAATGACGTCCGCGTGGTGCTGTTCGTGCGCCTGCGCGAGGGCCTCGCCCTTGACGACGCCCTGGTGCAGAAGATCCGCCGCCACATCCGCGAGAACACCACACCGCGCCACGTTCCCGCCAAGGTGGTTCAGGTGGCCGACATCCCCCGCACCAAGAGCGGCAAGATCGTCGAGCTGGCGGTGCGCGACATCGTCCACGGCCGCGCCATCAAGAACAAGGAGGCGCTGGCCAATCCCGAGGCGCTGGAGCTGTTCCGCGACCGCCCCGAGCTGCGGGACTGAAGCGGCGTCGGTCGGCCCCCCCTACCTTCCGGGGATGACGATTCGATCATGGCATCCACGGCGGCTGTGCGGCTAGAATGGGCGCCATGATCGGGCACCGCCACCTCACCGTTGTCGCCGCCGCCGCCGCCGTCCTGTTCGGCGCCGCCGGCGCGCACGCGGCCATGAACGGGCCGCTGACGCTGGAAATGGGCGGCGCGGCGCCCGTCTCCGCCGCCGAGGACTGGCAGGTGCCGCTGCCGGGGGTGGAGAACAGCGCCGTGAGCCTGCGCGTGTCGCTGCGCCCCGACCTCGACGCCGGCGCCACCGCGGCGGCGCCGTCGGGCTTCGACCTGGCGCCGGCCACCGGGCTGTCGATGGGCGGCTTCCTGACCTGGTATGTCGACGACTTCGCCTTGACCGGCACCGCCGCCGAGCGCGGCGCCGACCTGTCGGCGACCTATCGGCCGGAAAGCCTGTTCAACGGCGCCACCTCGTTCCGCCTCAGCCTCGGCGCCGACTGGGGCCGCCCCGACGGCGGCACGCCGCTGCGGCTGGGCCTCGACCCGGCGGGCGCGGTGCCGGCGGAACCTGGCGGCGGCGCCGATTACAGCCTCAGCTTCTCGGTCCGCCACAACATCTTCTCGAACCTGTATGTCGGCGGCGTCGCCACCGCCGAGAACACGACGCCGCGCGACGGCACCTTGCGCGAGGAGCGGCACTTTCTGTTCGGCGCCGGCCTGGGCCTGCGCTTCTAGGGCCGCCTCCACCGCCTCAACGGCGGTCGAGTCCATTTATGGCCCTCGCCGGGCGCTCGCTCCGCTCGCTTGGCCGCCGCCTCAACGGCGGCTGGGGGACGACCGCGCCCCGCGCCGCTCACCCCGCGGGGTGCGACAGCACCAGCTTGTTGAGGCCGTTGAGGGCCGCGTACAGCGCCGCGAACTGGCGTCGGATGTCGGCCTGCCTGAGGGCGTTGTCGCGGCGCAGCGCCTCGCCGATGGCCGCGACGCCACGGCGGCCGTCGAGGCGGGCCAGCAGCGCCCCGGCCAGCGGCGGCAACGGCACCGCGACCTTGAGCCCATTCAGCGTCACCGTCAGCGGCGCCCCCGGCCGCAGCGCCGCCGCCATCCGTGCCGGGTCGAGGCCCAGCGGCAGCGGCACCGCCGCGTCGTCCAGCGCCGCCACCCGCTCCGCCGCCTCCGCCGCCGGCGCCGCGTACAGCACATGCGTCTTCATGTTGCCCGCCAATCGCTCGGCGAAGGCGGCGCGCTCCGCCCAGGGCAGCGCGTCCAGCCGCTTCAGCAGCGCCGGGTCGCGCAGATAGGTGCCGGGCTCGTAGGCGGCGGCGGGCAGCATCGCGGTGGGCGCCAGCCCGGCGCCGGCGAGCAGGTCGAGCAGCTCCGGCACCGCATAGGCACGGTCGCGGCCGTGCAGCAGCAGGTCATGGAGCCCGGCGTCGCCGCCGTCGAGATGGTCGCGCACGAAGGGATTGCGCTTCAGCCGGTTGGTGGCCGGCAGCGCGCGCAGCAGCCGCCGCGCCGTCTCCAGCCGGCGGCCGTCGTCCTCGCCGGGCGGCGCCAGGGCGCGCAGCATCGCCTGCGCCTCGTAGACGCCGGTGCGGCCATAGGTGCCGTAGACCATCAGCCCCAGCCCGCCGCCCGGCGCCAGCGCCGCCACCAGGGCCCGCAGCCCGGCGGCGGGGTCGCCCAGGTGGTGCAGCACGCCGCAGCAGTCGATGTAGTCGAAGCCGCCCAGCCCCATCGCGTCGAGGTCGAGCAGCGAGCCGGTGTGGAAGACCACGCCGCCAAGGTCGCGGCGTTCGATGCGCGCCGCCGCGAGGCGCCGCGCCGCCCGCGAGGGGTCGACATAATGGATCTCGGCCGGGCATCCCCTTTCGGCCAGGCGCTGGGCCATCATTACCAGGCCGTCGCCGGTGCCGCCGCCGGCGAACAGGGCGCGGAAGGGCCGCCGCCAGTCGCGGCGCCCCGCGAACAGGTAGTGGTTGACCTCGGCGGGTTCGGAGGGCGAGCCGACGATCAGGCGC
>JAWLGJ010000014.1:29251-66752 GCA_041685145.1 Magnetospirillaceae bacterium
CACCAGCCACAGGATCGCGGCCGGCCGGTCCAGCCGCTTGCTGAGCGGGGTGTAGCGCGGGCCGCGGCGCTTGTCCTCGTCGCGGGGGTCGCGGGCCGGGTAGGGGTGGGCCTCGTACTGCCGCGCCACCACTTCGTCGGCCGTGCCGGTCACGGCGCCACCGCCAGCACCACCTTGCCGGTGCTCTTGCGCTCGCGCAGCAGCGCCAGCGCCTCGGCCGCCCGCTCCAGCGGCAGCACCGCCGAGACATGCGGCGCCAGCCGGCCGTCCGCCTGCCAGGCCAGCAGTTCGAGCACCGACGCCCGCAGGCCGGCGGGGTCGAGGCGCCGGTAGGCGCCCCAGTAATAGCCGTGCACGGCGATGTTCTTGACCAGCAGGTAATCGGGCCGCAGGTGCGGTGCGCGGCCGGCGGCGAAACCCACCAGCAGCAGCCGCGCCCCCGGCGCCGTCGCCTTGAGCGCCGCCTCGCCGGCGTCGCCGCCGACGGTGTCGTAGACGACCTCGACGCCGCGCCCGCCGGTCAGTTCCTTGGCGCGGGCGCGGATGTCCTCGGCGCGGTAGTCGATGCCGTGGCGCGCCCCGGCGCCCGCCGCCACCGCCAGCTTGTCGGCGCCGCCGGCGCAGGCGATGACCTCGGCGCCCAGCCGCGCCGCCACCTCCACCGCCGTCAGCCCGGCGCCGCCGGCCGCCCCGGTGACCAGCACCGTCTCGCCGGCCCGCAGCCCGGCGCGGCGGGTGAGGCCGTAATGGGCGGTGCCATAGGCGATGGCGAAGCCGGCGGCGGTGGCGAGGTCCGTGCCCTCGGGCAGCACGAAGACGTCCTCGGCGCGGGCCACCGCCTCCTCGGCATAGCCGCCGCCGTCGACGACGGCGAGGACGCGGTCGCCGGGGCGGCAGGTCTCCACCCCCGGCGCTGTCTCCACCACGACGCCGGCGCATTCCAGCCCCGGCACGAAGGGCGGGCGGCGACGGTCCTGATAGCGCCCGGCGATCATCAGCGAATCGGCGAAATTGACCCCGGCGGCGTGCACGCGCAGCCGCACGGCGCCGGCGCCCAGGGCGGGCGGCGCCACCTCCTCGACGGCAAGGCCCTCGGGCCCGCCCAGCGCGTGGCAGACTACGGCGCGCATGGCGGCGGTTCCGATCGCGGCCTTGATCCCGGCGCCAGAACCCCCATGATGCCGGCGGCCGGGCGAGGAACGGAGGAACATATGCGCGGGTATTTCGGCATCGGCGTCGAATCGATCAGCAAGACCATGAACGTCGGCAACCTGTTTCGCTCGGCGCACGCCTTCGGCGCCAGCTTCGTCTTCACCGTCGCCGCCGCCTATTCGCGGCACGAGGGCGGGCGCGCCGACACCTCCGACGCGGTGGGACAGATGCCGTTCTACAGCTTTCCCGACGTGGCGTCGATGGTGCTGCCGCAGGGCTGCAAGGTGGTGGGGATCGAGCTTCTGGACGAGGCCGAGGAACTGCCCAGCTTCCGCCACCCGCAGCAGGCGGCCTATGTGCTGGGGCCGGAGCGCGGCTCGCTGTCGCCGGCGATGGTGGAGCGCTGCGACTTCGTGGTGAAGATCCCGACGGCGTTCTGCGTCAATGTCGGCATCGCCGGGGCCATCGTCATGTATGACCGCCTGATCAGCCTGGGCCGCTTCCGCGCCCGGCCGCTGATGCCCGGCGGCAAGGCGCCGCCGCTGCCGGAACACACCTTCGGCGGGCCCAAGATTCAGCCCCCGGCGATGGAACGCTACCGCGACACCCCGCCGACGACCGAGGGATATTAGGCGGGCGCCCCCCGACCGGGGGAACGCCCGCCGCGGCCTCAATGCACCGTCTCGCCGTGCAGGGTGAGGTCCAGGCCCTCGACCTCGTGCTCCTCCTTCACCCGCAGGCCGACGACGGCGCGCACCGCCAGCAGCAGCAGCCAGGTGGCCACGGCGCTGTAGAGGACGGTGGCCAGCACGCCGTAGACCTGCGTCCCCACCTGGGCGGGGTTGCCCTCGATGAGGCCGGGGGTGCCGCCGATGGCCTCGACGGCGAAGACCCCCGTCAGCACGGCGCCCACCAGTCCACCGACGCCGTGGACCCCAAAGACGTCGAGGGAGTCGTCATAGGCGAAGGCGCGCTTCAGCCACGTCGCCCCCCAGAGGCACGCCGCCCCCGCCACCAGCCCGATAACCAGGGCGCCGCCGGGGCCGACGAAGCCCGCCGCCGGGGTGATGGCCACCAGGCCGCCGACCGCCCCCGACACCGCGCCCAGCACGCTGGGCTTGCCGCGCAGCCACCACTCGGCGAACAGCCATGACAGGGTGGCGGCGGCGCTGGCGATCTGGGTGACCAGCATGGCCATCGCCGCGCTGCCGTCGGCGGCGTAGGCCGAGCCGGCGTTGAAGCCGAACCAGCCCACCCACAGCAGCGAGGCGCCGATGATCGACAGGGTGAGGTTGTGGGGCGCCATGTTGTCGCTGCCATAGCCCCGGCGCGGCCCCAGCACGATCGCCGCCACCAGCCCGGCGACGCCGGCGTTGACGTGGACGACGGTGCCGCCGGCGAAGTCGAGCACGCCGTCGCCGCCCAAAAAGCCGCCGCCCCAGACCCAGTGGGCCACCGGCGCGTACACGACCACGATCCACAGCGCCATGAACGGCACCATCGCCGAGAACTTCATGCGGTCGGCGAAGGCGCCGGTGATCAGCGCCGGGGTGATGATGGCGAAGGTCATCTGGAACATGACGTCCAGGGCCAGCGGGATGCTGCCCGACAGGCTGTCGACGCCGACGCCGGCCAGCATGACGTGCCCCAGGCCGCCGATGACGGCGTTGCCCTCGGCGAAGGCGAGGCTGTAGCCGATCACCGTCCACACCACGCTGGCCAGGGCGCAGATGGCGAAGCTTTGCATCATCATCGCCAGCACGTTCTTCCGGCGCACCATGCCGCCATAGAACAGCGCCAGCCCCGGTACGGTCATCATCAGCACCAGCGCGGTGGCGGTGAGCATCCAGGCGGTGTCGCCGGAATCGAGGCCGTCCTGGGCCAGCGCCGGTCCGGCCGCAAGGCCGAGGCCGAGGCCGGCGCCGGCGGCAATGGTTTTCAAGGTGATGGTCATTGGGCTACCCCCGTGGCACCTGAAGCGTATGGCTTCGGGTCTCACAAGAAGCGTGCCAAGGGGATGCGCCCGGCAATCCGCCGCCGTCGCCGCCTTGCGGGCGCGGTGGTGCCTATTTATCGGGCATGGCCGGCGGGCCTGCCCGCATTTTGGGCATTAGCGTGGCAAGGTGGGATCGCGGCTGAGGCCCTGGCGCTCCAGTTCGGCCAGATAGTCGCCCCACAGGCGCTCCTGATTCTCGCCCAGGAAGCGCAGATACGACCATGAGAACAGGCCGCTGTCGTGGAGGTCGTCGAAATTGAGGCGCACGGCGTAGTTGCCCACCGGCTCGATGCCGATGATGCCGACATGGCGCTTGCCGGCCACCACCTTCTTCTCGTCGGGGCCGTGGCCCTGCACCTCGGCCGAGGGGCTTTCCACCCGCAGCAGCTCGGCCGGCAGTTCATAGGCCTGGCCGTCGTCGAAGACGACCCGCAGCACCTTGTCTTCCTTGCGATAACGGATCTCGGTGGGGCGGCGGGCGGCGCCGTGGCCGGCGGCGGTGTCGGTGTCGGTGTCGGTCATGGGGCGGGCTGGTCCTCGTTGTCGTCCAGGGAGCGGGCCTCCTCGGGCAGCATCACCGGGATGCCGTCGCGGATGGGAAAGGCGAGGCCGGCCTTTTCGCTGATGAGTTCCTGGCGCTCGCGGTCATAGACCAGCGGCCCCTTGGTCAGCGGGCAGACCAGGATTTCCAGCAGCTTGGGATCGACGGCGTTGGCGGTGTCGGTCATCGGAGGCCTCCGTCAGGCGAACAGCAGCGACGACAGCCGCCGCCGCCCCGCCGCGGTCAGCGGATCCTTGGGGCCCAGGGCGTCGAACAGCTTGACGAGTTCCTTGCGCGCCGCCTCGTCGTTCCAGGCGCGGTCGCGGCGCACGATCTCCAGCAATTCGTCCACCGCGCGCTGCTTGTCGCCGGCGGCGAAGGCGGCGAGGGCGAGGTCGTAGCGGGCCTGGTGGTCGTCGGCGTCGGCGGCGACGCGGCGTTCCAGCGCCCCGAGGTCGGCGCCGCCGCCCCGCTGCGCCAGTTCCAACGCCGTCTTCACGCCCTGGATGTCGCTGTTGTCGGCCAGCTCGGGCGGCAACTGGTCGAGAATCTGCTGCGCCGAGGCGGTGTCGCCGAGCTTGACCAGGCAGCGCAGATAGCCCGCCAGCGCCGGCACATTGGACTGATCCTGCGACAGCACCTGATGATAGATCTGCGCCGCGCCCTCGGCGTCGCCGGCGGCGAGGCGTTCGGCCGCCTGGGTCAGCATCTCGTCGAGCATGGCCGCGGTGCCCTGGCCGCCGGTGAGGCGCTGGATGAACTGCCGGACCTGGCTTTCGGACTGGGCGCCGACAAAGGCATCGACGGGGCGGCCGTCCTTGAAGGCATAGACGGCGGGAATGCTCTGCACCCGCATCTGCGCGGCCAGTTCCTGGTTCTCGTCGACATTGATCTTGACCATGCGCAGGCCGCCGCGCTCGGCGTTGACCAGGCGCTCCAGCAGCGGGCCCAGGGTCTTGCAGGGCCCGCACCACGGCGCCCAGAAATCGACCACCACCGGCACCTCCTGCGACGCCTCGATGACGTCCTGCATGAAGGTGGCGGTGCTGCCCTCCCTGACGAAGCCGCCGCCGTTGTTGCCGCCGCCGTCCTGGCTCCCACCGAGCAGAATTTCCATGCCCAACCGTCCGTTCGCAAAGGTGATGGCTTTTTCGCCGCCCATACATGGACCTTCGGCGCCGCCGAGGCAAGCGCGCCGTCCGCCCCGCCGCGGCCGCCAAGCCCCGCCCGCGCCCCTATTTAAACAGCACTTGCAAAGGCGCAAGCTTTGCGTATAGTGCGGCCTGCTCCGGCGACGGGGCCGTCAATGCGGGCGTAGCTCAGGGGTAGAGCACAACCTTGCCAAGGTTGGGGTCGAGGGTTCGAATCCCTTCGCCCGCTCCAATTCTCCCGAACGGGACACACCGAAGGGCCGACGGAACCGCCGGCCCTTTCGCGTTTCGGCCGGGCCGTCCCCTGTCAGTCGACGCCGCAGGCCTTGCTGATGGCCGCGTGGGCGGCGGTGAAGCCCTTGAGGGAATAGCTGTCGACGCTGGCGCCGCCGGTGTCGGGTTCGCCGCGCACCACCAGCTTCAGGCCGCGAATCATCGCCTGCACCGCCTGCTTGTCCTCGGCGGCGGTCTTCAGCCAGGCGCCGTCGCCCTGGGTGAACATCTGGAACTCGCGCCCATCGACATTGAACACCGCCTCGCTGCCCTTCTTGAAGCCGTAGCCACCGACGACGCTGACGACGTCGGTGCTGTTCTCGGCGGGGCGGTGGGTGACGGTGACATAGGCGTCGTCGCGGTTGTCGGGGCCGCCCTTGCTGGTGGTTGGCAGGCTGGCCATGTAACAGATGCGCCCGTCGCCCGCGCCGTAGCGGTAGGCCTGCCAGTCGTCGAAACTGCCCAGCGATTCGGTGTCCGCGGCCGCGGCGGCGGCGGCGAGCGACAAGGAAACGGCGGCGGCAATGCCGGCCCAGCTTTGCATCTTCATCTTCGACCGCGCCTGCGAAGTGTTCGGGAACGGGTTTTCGACCCCCACCATTCTTAGACGGCTTTGACGCCGATCTGTCAACCACCGAGGCGCCGATGCGCGCAGCCCGCGACCGTCCCGGCCCCGTCCTCGTCGAGCTGGTGCGCGGCGGCCAGGTGGAAAGCCGCCATCGCGGCGCCGTGGCGGTGGCCGACGCCGGCGGCCGCCTTGTCGCCGCCTGGGGCGACGCCGGGCGGCTGGTGTTTCCGCGCTCGGCGGTCAAGCCCCTGCAGGCCCTGCCGCTGATCGAGACCGGCGCCGCCGACGCCTTTGGCCTGGGCGCGGAGGAACTGGCGCTGGCCTGCGGCTCGCATTCGGGAACGGCGCGCCATGAGGGACTGGCGGCGCGCTGGCTGGCACGCCTGGGCCTGGACGAGGCCGCCCTCGCCTGCGGCGCCCATCCGCCCCTTGATGCCGACGCCGCCGCGGCGCTGCTGCGCGCCGGGGCGGCCCCCTCGGCCCTGCACAACAACTGTTCCGGCAAGCATCTGGGCATCCTGACGGCGGCGCGGCACCGGCGCGAGCCGGTCCAAGGCTATCTGGCGCCGGACCATCCGGCGCAGCGGCGGGTGACGGCGGCGCTGGCGACGATGACCGGCCACGACCCCGGCGCCACCGGCTGGGCCGTCGACGGCTGCGGCATCCCCACCCATGCGGTGCCGCTGGCGGCGCTGGCGACGGGGATGGCGCGGCTGGCCGACGCGCGCCGCCTGCCGCCCGAACGGCGCCGGGCGGTGGCGCGCGTCACCGCGGCGATGGCGGCGCACCCCGACCTGGTGGCGGGGCCGGGGCGGCTGGATACCGAGGTGATGGCGGCGGCGCCGGGGGTGCTGGTCAAGGGCGGCGCCGAGGGCGTGCACGCCGCCGCCCTGCCCGGCCTCGGCCTGGGGCTGGCGCTGAAGATCGAGGACGGCGCCGGGCGCGCCGCCGGCGTGGCGCTGCTGGCGGCGCTGTGCCGCCTGGGGGCGCTGGACGGCGGCGCCCGCGCGGCCCTGGCGGCGCGGATCGAGCCGCCGCTGCTGAACGTCGCCGGGCGCCGGGTGGGGGTGCTGCGCGCCGGGCCGGCGTGGTGAGCGGCCTTTGGTTCCTTGCCCGGATGGTGTATTCGAAGGAGAGGGCACCAGCGAGCAAGGGCGGCTTTCGGCGGCGATGCGCAATCCCAGGCTAGAGCGTCTGACCGACTATCCCTTCCGGCGGCTGGCGGCGCTGTTGGAGGGCGTCGCCCCCGGCGGCGAGCCGCTGGTCCTGTCGATCGGCGAGCCGCGCCGGGCGCCCCCGGCCTTCGTCGCCGCCGAACTGGCCGCCAACGCCGACGGCTGGGGCCGCTATCCGCCGCTGGCGGGAACCGGGGCCCTGCGCGCGGCCATCGCCGCTTGGCTGCGCCGCCGCTACCGCCTGCCCGATTCGATGCTCGACGCCGATCGCCACGTGCTGCCGCTGGCGGGAACCCGCGAGGGCCTGTTCCAGGCGGCGCTGCTGTGCTGCGGCGACGGCGCGGGGCGCGGGCGCCCGCCGGTGGTGCTGCTGCCCAACCCCTTCTACCAGGTCTATGCCGGCGCCGCGGTGATGGCGGGGGCCGAGCCGGTGTTCGTGCCGGCGACGGCCGCCACCGGCTTCCTGCCCGACTTCGCCGCCCTGGCGCCGGAGGTGCTGGAGCGCACGGCGCTGGCCTATCTGTGCAGCCCCGCCAACCCCCAGGGCGCGGTGGCGGAGGCGGAGCGCCTGCGCGCGGCGGTGACGCTGGCGCGCCGCCACGACTTCGTGCTCGCCGCCGACGAGTGCTATTCCGAGATCTACGACGCCGCGCCGCCGCCCGGCGCCCTGGCGGCCTGCGCCGCCCTGGGCGGCGGCCTCGACAACGTGCTGGTCTTCAACAGCCTGTCGAAGCGCTCGGGGGCGCCGGGGCTGCGCTCGGGCTTCGTCGCCGGCGACCCCGGCCTCATCGCCGCCTTCCAGCGGCTGCGCGCCTATGGCGGCGCCGCCGTGCCGCTGCCCGTCCAGGCGGCCTCGGCGGCGCTGTGGGCCGACGAGGCCCATGTCGAGGCCGGCCGCGCCCACTACCGCGCCGCCATCGACGCCGCCGAGGCGGTGCTGGCGGGGCGCTTCGGCTTCCGGCGCCCGCCCGGCGGCTTCTTCCTGTGGCTCGCGGTCGGCGACGGCGAGTCCGCCGCCCACCGCCTGTGGGCCGAGGCGGGGCTGAAGGTGCTGCCCGGCGCCTATCTCGCCCGCGAGGGCCCCGACGGCGTCAATCCCGGCGCCGCCTATATCCGCGTCGCCCTGGTCGACGACGCCGCGACCATCACCCGCGCCATGACCCGGCTGGTCCGGGTGCTGGGGGACTGATGGCGGGCAAGCGGCGCACCCCCGCCACGACGCCCGGGCTGCTGCCGGCGGGGGCGGCGGCGGCGCTGCGGCGGCGGCTGGTGCAGGCCGCCGGCGCGCTGCTGGTGCTGGCGGTGGCGCTGACGGTGGCGGCGCTGGTGACCGTCACCCCCGGCGACCCCAGCCTCAACACCGCCGCCGACGGCGCGGCCGGCAACGCTCTGGGCCGCCCCGGCGCCGCCGTCGCCGACATGCTGCTGCAAAGCGTCGGCGTCGCCGTCGCGGCGCCCTTGCTGGTGCTGGCGATCTGGGGCGGACATCTGGCGGTGCGCGCCCGCCTGCTGCCGCTGGCATGGTTGCGGCTGGTGGCGGCGGTGACGGGGCTGTTGCTGCTGGCCGCGGTCGCCGCCGCCATGCCCGCCCCCGAGGCCTGGCCGGTCGCCGCCGGGCTGGGCGGCTTCGCCGGCCTGCTGCTGCTGGAGCGCCTGGCCGATGCCGTCGCCGCCGCCGGGCTGGGCGGCTGGGCGGTGCTGCTGGCGGTGCCGCTGCTGGCGGCGGTGGGGGTGGCGCTGACCGGCTGGGCGCTGGGGCTGCGGTGGCGCGACTGGCGCGAGGCGGCGCGGCTGGCCTGGCGGCTGATGCGCGGCGCGGCGCGATTCCTGCGCCGCCCACGGCTGGCGATGCCGATCGGCGGCCGGCGGGCGCGGCGGCAGGGCGAGCGCCGCGAGCCGCTGCTGGAGCCGCCGGCCGCCGCGACGGCGCCCCGGCGCGGCAACGACATCGTGGCGCCCAAGAAGCCGCGGGCGCAGCCGGGCAAGCGCGAGCGCGAGGCGCGCGAGCCGGCCCTCGACCTGGGCCAGCGCGGCGGCGGCTTCGCGCTGCCGCCGCTGTCGCTGCTGGCGCCGCCGCCGCAGGGCGGCCGCGAGCGCAAGGTCGACGAGGCCGGGTTGGCGCAGAACGCCCGCATGTTGGAATCGGTGCTGCGCGACTTCGGCGTCAGCGGCGAGATCGTCAAGGTACGCCCCGGCCCGGTGGTGACGCTCTACGAGCTGGAGCCGGCGCCGGGGACCAAGACGGCGCGGGTGATCGGCCTCGCCGACGACATCGCGCGCTCGATGAGCGCCGTCAGCGTGCGCATCGCCGTGGTGCCGGGGCGCACGGTCATCGGCATCGAGCTGCCCAACAGCCGCCGCGAGACGGTGTTCCTGCGCCAACTGCTGGCCGGCACCGACTACGAGCGCAGCGCCGGCAAGCTGACCCTGGTGCTGGGCAAGGACATCGGCGGCGGCAGCGTGCTGGTCGACCTGGCCAAGATGCCGCATCTGCTGATCGCCGGCACCACCGGCTCGGGCAAGTCGGTGGCCATCAACGCCATGATCCTGTCGCTGCTCTACCGCCTGCCCCCCGACCAGTGCCGGCTGATCATGATCGACCCCAAGATGCTGGAACTGTCGGTCTATGACGGCATTCCCCACCTGCTGGCGCCGGTGGTGACCGAGCCGCCCAAGGCGGTGGTGGCCCTGAAATGGGCGGTGCGCGAGATGGAGGACCGCTACCGCGCCATGTCGCAACTGGGGGTGCGCAACATCGCCGGCTACAACCAGCGCATCGCCGAGGCGCAGCGGCGCGGCGAGGTCATCACCCGCCGCGTGCAGACCGGCTTCGATCCCGACAGCGGCAAGCCCATCGTCGAGGAACAGGAACTGGCGCTGGAGCATCTGCCCTATATCGTCGTCGTCGTCGACGAGATGGCCGACCTGATGCTGGTGGCGGGCAAGGACATCGAGGCCGCCGTGCAGCGGCTGGCGCAGATGGCGCGGGCGGCGGGCATCCACCTGATCATGGCCACCCAGCGCCCGTCGGTGGACGTCATCACCGGCACCATCAAGGCCAACTTCCCCACCCGCATCAGCTTCCAGGTGACCTCGAAGATCGACAGCCGCACCATCCTCGGCGAACAGGGCGCCGAGCAGCTTCTGGGGCAGGGCGACATGCTCTACATGGCGCCGGGCGGGCGCATCACCCGCGTCCACGGCCCCTTCGTCAGCGACGATGAGGTGGAAGCGGTGGCCGCGCACTTGCGGGCCCAGGGGGAGCCGACCTATGTGGAAAGCGTCACCGAGGAAAACGCCGAGGACGGCCCCGCCGGCTTCGGCTTCGGCCTCGGGGCGGCGGGCGGCGGCGAGGGTTCCGGCGACGACCTCTACGACCAGGCGGTGGCGCTGGTGGCGCGGGAAGGCAAGGCCTCCACCAGCTTCGTGCAGCGCCATCTCCAGATCGGCTACAACCGCGCCGCCCGCATCATCGAACGCATGGAGGCCGAGGGCGTCGTCAGCCGCGCCAACCGCGTCGGCAAGCGCGAGGTGCTCATCGGCAGCAGCGAGGACCGATAGAATGGCTCCATTCCCGCGCCGCCTTGGCGCCCTGACGGCGTTGATGCTGGCGGTTGGTATGCTGGCGGCGGCGCCGGCGGCGGCGGCCCCCTCTGACGCCGAGGCGCGCGCCATCGTCGAGCGTGTCGAATCCTGGTTCAACGGCTTCCGCACCCTGAAGGCGCGCTTCCTGCAGGTGGCCCCCGACGGCGGCATCGCCGAGGGCGACGCCTATCTGGCGCGGCCGGGGCGGCTGCGCTTCGACTACGACCCGCCGACGCCGGTGCTGGTCATCGCCGACGGCATCAACCTCATCTACCGCGACGAGGAGCTGGACCAGACCAGCTACATGCCGCTGAACTCCACCCCCGCCGGGCTGCTGGTGCGCCGCGATGTCGAGATCGCCGACAGCGGCGACGTGCGGGTGCTGGACGTGCTGCGCGACCGGGGCACGGTGGGCGTGACCCTGGCCCAGGCCGGTGACCCCGGCGCCGGCCACATCACCCTGCTGTTCAGCGAAGAGCCCTTCGCCCTGCGCCAGTGGCGGGTGCGCGACGCCCAGGGGCAGGTGACGACCGTGTCGCTGTTCGAGGTGGAAAGGAACGTCCGCCTGCGCCCCGACCTGTTCCGCTACGAAGACCCCGACCGCTTTACCCAGGGCAACTGAAGTCATTTCGCCTTCGCATCGGCCGCTCCGCCCGGCACGGGCGAGCGGCGCCCTCAACATGTTTCGCGATCGCGGAACATGCTTTATAACCGCCGTCATGAGCGACAACGACTTCGTCTTTCCCCCCGCCATTGCCGCCCTGCCGGTCGCCGGCGGCGGCCGTTTTCCGGTGCGCCGTATCTGGTGCGTCGGACAGAACTACGCCGCCCACACCCGCGAGATGGGCGGGGCGCCGGAGCGCGAGGAGCCGTTCTTCTTCGCCAAGCCCGCCGACGCCGCCGTGCACGCCGAGGCGGTGCCCTACCCGCCCGCCACCGCCGATCTGCACCACGAGGTCGAGCTGGTGGTGGCGCTGGGCGGCGCCGGGCGCGACGTGGCGCCGGCGGCCGCCCTCGATCTCGTCTACGGCTACGCGGTGGGCGTCGATCTGACCCGGCGCGATTTGCAGGCGGCGGCCAAGAAGGCGGGGCGGCCGTGGGCGATGGCCAAGGGTTTCGACGCCGCGGCGCCCTGCTCCGCCATCGTGCCGGTGCAACGCTGCGGCCATCCCGCCGCCGGGCGCATCGCCCTGGCCGTCAACGGCACGCCCCGCCAGCAGGCCGACCTTGCCGACATGATCTGGCCGGTGCCGGAGATTCTGGCGCATCTGTCGCGGCTGGTGGCGCTGGCGCCCGGCGACCTGGTCTTCACCGGCACCCCGGCCGGGGTGGGGGCGCTGGCGCCCGGCGATCGGGTCGAGGCCGAGATCGCGGGGGTGGCGCGGCTTGCGGTGCGGGTGGCCTGAGCGTGCGCCTGCTGACCTGGAACATCAATTCCATCCGCCTGCGCATCGAGCAGTTGGCACGGCTGGTGGCCGAGACGGCCCCCGACGTCGTCTGCCTGCAGGAAACCAAGGTTCCCGACGAGAAGTTCCCGCGCCTGGAGTGCCGGGCGATGGGCTTCGAGCACATCGAGACCCACGGCATGAAGGGCTATAACGGCGTCGCGGTGCTCTCGCGGCGGCCGATCGCGGCGGCGCGCACGCCGTCCTGGTGCGGGCGCGAGGACTGCCGCCACCTGATCGCCGACATCGACGGCATCGCCGTCCACTGCCTCTATGTGCCCTCGGGCGGCGACGTGCCCGACCCCGCCGCCAACCCAAAATTCGCCCACAAGCTGGCCTTCCTGGACGAACTCGCGGACTGGTACGCGGCCCAGGGCTCGCCCGACGCCCCGGCGGTGCTGTGCGGCGACCTCAACGTCGCGCCGCTGGAAACCGACGTCTGGTCGCACCGCCAGATGCTGAAGGTGGTCAGCCACACGCCGGCCGAGGTCGAGCGCCTCGACCGCCTCGCCGCCAGCCTGGGCTGGGTGGACGCCGCCCGCCACTTCGTTCCGCCCGAGGAACGGCTTTACACCTGGTGGAGCTACCGCGCCCGTGACTGGCGCGCCAGCAATCGCGGCCGCCGCCTGGACCATGTCTGGGTAACGCCGGCGCTGAAGGCCCGCCTGCGCGGCGCCCGCGTCGTCGACGCCACCCGCGACTGGTCGCCGCCGTCGGACCATGTGCCGGTGGTGGTGGATCTTCACGACTGAGAAGACCGCGACCGGGGCCCGCTACTTCCCCGCCCGGTCCAGAACCGCCAGCATCTCGTCGATGGTCGCCTCGGGCAGATCGCCGATGTTGCGGGCGAGGCGGTTGGCGAGTTCGGTGGCGCCGGGGCTGAGGCCGGCGGTGTCGACGGTCACCTTGGGGTGCGAGACGGCGGCGAGGCGCTTGAGTTCCTCGGCCTCGTCCCAGATGGCGTCCAGGCAGCCGCAGATCTGCATGACCAGCCCCGGGCTGGGGCGGCCGCGCTGGCCGTGCTCCAGTGCCGACAGATAGGCCGGGGTCAGGTGCAGCTCGGCGGCCATCTGCTTGAGGCTGAGCCCCCGCGCCGCCCGCAGCTCGCGCACCCGCCGGCCGAAGGGCGTCACCGCCGCCTCCGCAGCAGCACATAGAGGGCGCCCTCGCCGCCGTGCTGGGGGCGGGCGTGGGAGAATCCCAGCACATGGTCGCGCAGGCCGGCGTCGTTGAGCCAGCGCGGCACCGCGGCCTTCAGCACCCCGTCGCCGGCGCCACGGCGGCCCTTGCCGGTGACCACCAGCACGCAGCGCCGCCCCGCCTGTCGGCTGCCGGTGACGAAGGCCGTCAGCGCCTGGTGGGCGGCCTCGCGGCCCATGCCGTGTAGGTCGAGAACCGCCTCGATCTCCCTTTGGCCACGGCGTACCCGCTGGGCCGTGCGCCGGTCCACCCCCGGCAGACGGCCGTGCTCCAGGACCGGCGGCGGCGCCGGGCGGCGCCGGGCGGCCGGGGCGGTAGGCAGCGGCGCGGGCGAGGCCGGGGCTTGCGCCGGGGGCGGCGCGCTGGGGGCGGCGGTGGGGCGAGCCTCGGCCGTGGAGGGCGGCGCTTCCGGCTCCGGCGCGTCGGTCTCGCCGCTCGCCCCCGGGTTCAGCGGTTGCGCGTCGCGGACCACCAGGCGCCACAGCTTGGCCTCGGCGCGCGTCACCCGTCGCTGGCCGCGCCGGGTCATGGCGCCGCGTCCACCACCACGATGTGCAGGCGCCGGGGGCCGTGGGCGCCCAGCATCAGGGTTTGTTCGATATCGGCGGTGCGCGATGGCCCGGTAACCAGGTTGATCGTGCGCGGCACCGCCCGCCCGGCGGCGCGCAGCGACTCCCACACCGCCTCGTAGCTGCCGACGATGTCGGCCGCCGCCAGCGCCACCACCTGCACGTCGACGAGGAAATTCAGCGTCGTCGGCGTCTCCGTCCCCGACAACAGCACCAGGGTGCCGGTCTCGGCGACGCCGGCATGGGCCCGGGAAACGCCGACGGCGTCACCGGCCTCGGCGGGGCCGAAGCCCGACGCCATGTCCCGCCAGTCGAGATGCTTCAGCGCCGGCGCCACGCGCGCCCGCCGGGGCAGGTCGTGGGCGTCGAGATACTCCCGCACCGCCGCCGGTACCGCCGCCCAGTCGGACACCCGCGCCACCGTCGCCGCCGCCGCCTCGGCCATCTCTACGAACAGGGCCGCGCGCGCCGCGGGCGGGCGCGCGCCCCGCGCCGGCACCACATTGGGGCGCGGCCGCGCCAGGCGGTCCTCGACGGTGCGGGCGCGGGCCGGCGCCGCCTCGCCGCCGCCGAGGGCGGAGCGGATGGAGTGCAGGATGTCCTCGCGCGCCTTCACCCTCGCCTCCCTAGCGCCGCCGCCCGCGGCGCCATTCGTTCATGAAGGTGCGGCCCTCGGGCGCCGGCAGGTCGCGGGCGGCCGTCCAGCCCTTGGCGAAGGGCAGCCGCTCCAGCGCGCCCTTGCGCCGCGTCAGCCGCGCCAGTCCCCAGGCGGCGAGCGCGCTGGCGGCGCGGTAGGCGCGCGGGCGCGCCGCCAACCAGCCCCACAGCGCCAGCCCCCAGCGTTCGCGGGCCGGGGTGATGCGGCGCCCGAAGGCCAGCGTGCGCCACTCGCGCAGCATCCGCGGCAGCGGGATGCGCACCGGGCACACCTCCTCGCACCGCCCGCACAGGCTGGAGGCGTTGGGCAGGTCGACCGCCTCCTCCAGGCCCACGAAGGCCGGCGTCAGCACGGCGCCGATGGGGCCGGAATACACCCAGCCATAGGCGTGGCCGCCGACATTGGCATAGATGGGGCAGTGGTTCAGGCAGGCGGCGCAGCGGATGCAGCGCAGGGCGTCGCGGAACGGCCCGCCCAGCAGGGCGCTGCGGCCGTTGTCCAGCAGCACGACATGGAATTCCTCCGGCCCGTCGGGGTCGTCGGCCCGGCGCGGCCCCGCCGAGAAGGTGACATAGCTGGTGAACTCCTGCCCGGTGGCCGAGCGCGCCAGCACGCGCAGCAGCGTGGTGGCGTCCTCCATCGTCGGCACCACCTTCTCGATGCCCGTCAGCACAACATGCACGCGCGGCAGGATCTGGGTCAGGTCGCCGTTGCCCTCGTTGGTGACGATCACCGAGGCGCCGTTCTCGGCGATCAGGAAATTGGCGCCGGTGATGCCGACATCGGCGGCCAGGAAGCGCTCGCGCAGCACCGCGCGGGCCTCGTCGAGCAGTTCGCGCGGCTGCTCCAGCGACCGTTCCTCGGCCAGCCCCTCATGGCTGCGCCGGAACGCCTGGGCGACGTCGTCCTTCCGCAGATGGATGGCCGGCGCGATGATATGGCTGGGAGGCTCGCGGCGAAGCTGGATGATGTATTCGCCGAGATCGGTCTCCACCGGCTCGATGCCGTTGCGCTCCAGAAACGGATTCAGCTCCACTTCCTCGGCCACCATGCTCTTGCCCTTGGTGACCGTGCGGGCCCCGGCGCGGCGGCAGATGTCCAGCACCGCCTGGCGCGCCTCGGCGGCGTCGCGGCACCAGTGGACGTGGCCGCCCTGCGCCCGCACCTGGGCCTCGAAGGCTTCGAGATAGAGGTCGAGATGGGCGAGGGTGTGGTCCTTGACGTCGCGGGCGGCGTCGCGCAGGGCGTCGAATTCCGGCAGCCGCGCCATCGCCTCGCGGCGTTTGACCCGGAAGCCGGCCTTTAGCTTGTCGAGCGCCCCCTGCAGGCGCTCGTCCAGCATGGCGCGGCGGGCGTTCTCCTTGAACAGATGGCTGGTGGCGGCCACGGGCGTCAGTCCTCCTCGTCCTCGCCCAGCGGCGGGCTGGCGACGTCGCCGGCCAGCACCTCGGCGACGTGGCGGCCCTTCAGCGGCACGTCCATGCGCTGGGCGCGGCCGATGATGTTGAGCAGGCAGCCCAGATCGCCGGAGGCGACGATTTCGGCGCCGCTGTCGTGGATGTCCTGGACCTTGCCGGTGGCCATGCGCTCGGAGATGTCGGGGTATTTGACGCAGAAGGTGCCGCCGAAGCCGCAGCATTCCTCGGGATGGGCAAGCGACACGCGGTCGAGGCCCGAGACCGTGTCCAGCAGCGTCTCGGTCTTGCCGGCCATCCCTAGCTCGCGCAGGGCCGAGCAGGACAGATGGTGGGCCACCCGGCCGCCGAAGGCCGCCTCCACCGCCGTCAGGCCGCGCACGTCGACCAGGTATTCCACCAGTTCGTAGGTGCGCGCCGCCAGCGCCCGCACGGCGCGGCGCATTTCGGGGTCGTCGGCGAACAGCTCGGGATAGTGGCGCCGGATGGTGCCGGCGCAGGAGCCCGACAGCACCACCACATGCTCGTAGGGGCGGAAGGTGGCGACGACGCGGCGCGCCAGGTCGCGGGCGGTGGCGGCGTCGCCGGAATTAAGGCCCGGCTGCCCGCAGCAGGTCTGCGCCGCCGGCACCTCGACGATGCAGCCGGCATCCTCCAGCAGCTTGACGGCGGCGAATCCGGCCTGCGGCCGATACAGGTCGACCAGGCAGGTCACGAACAGGCCGACGCGCGGGGCGGTCGCGGGCATGGGTGCTCCGGGGGTGGATCGGGCCGCCCTAAGGATGGGGCGCGCTGCCGCCTTTGGCAAGGTTCGCCTGCGCCGCCTGCGCGCGCGGCAGCAGCAGGAAATAGCGGCCGCGGCTTTTCATGCGCCCGGCCATGTGGAAGGCCTCGGCGCCGGCGCCCCAGAAGAAATCGCCGCGCACCGCCCCCTTGATGGCGGCGCCGGTGTCCTGGGCGACCATCAGCCGCCGCAGCGGCCGGCCGTCGGGGTCGGCGCTGTCCAGCCACAGCGGCGCCCCCAGGGGAATGAAGGCGGGGTCCACCGCCAGGCTGCGCCCCGGCGTCAGCGCCACGCCCTGGGCGCCGATGGGGCCGTCGCCGTCGATCTCGCGGAAGAAGATATAGCGCGGGTTGCGCTCGATATAGGCCCGCGCCTCGTCGGGGTGGGCCCGCAGCCAGGCGACGATGGCGGGCATGGTCGCCTTGCCGGGATCGATGAGCCCCTCGTCCAGCAGCACGCGGCCGATGCCCACGAAGGGATGGCCGTTGCTGGCCGCGAAGCCGACGCGCACCACCTCGCCCTCGGGCAGGCGCAGGCGGCCCGAGCCCTGAATGTGCAGCAGGAGGACGTCGACGGCGTCGGCGGCCCAGAACAGCACCGGCGCGCGGCCGTCGAGGGCGCCGGCGGCGATGTCGCGGCGCGGGGGATAGGGCTCCAGCCGCCGGCCGTCGAGGCGGCCGACCAGGCGCTCACCGGCAAGGTCGGGGCGGAAGCGGCCCAGATCGACGGTCACGAGGTCGTCGGGGACCGCGTAGAGCGGCGCCCGGTGGTTCTCGTCGCGCTGCCGCGCCGCCGGCATCTCGACCTCGTAATAGCCCGTGAACAGCCCCCCGTGCGAGCCGGCGGCGGCGACGGCGTGCGGGGTGAACCAGGCGCGCAGCCACGCGCGCACCGCCGCGTCGCCGGGCGGCAGGCCGGCGAGGGCGGCACAGGCCGGCAGCCAGTCGCCGACGCTGCCCAAACGCGGATCGCGGCCCATCGCCTGGGCGGGATCGCGCCGCTCCAGCCGCTCGCACGAGCGGCGCAGCGCCGGCAGGGCGGCGGCGAGGTCGTCGCCGTCGAAGCCGGGCAGGTCGCTCCAGGCGACGGGGTCGAGAGCAAAGGCGGGGGGTTCGGGGGCGGGGGTCTTTTCGCAGCCCGCCAGCAGCGCCCCCGCCAGGAGGGCGGCCGCGGCGGCGCGCACCGGTCCGCGCACGGCGCCTACTCGCCGGAGGTCCGGTTGCCGGAGTCCCCGCCGCCGGAATTTCCGTCGCCGGCGTCGCCGTCGCCGCCGTCCTCGCCGTCCTCGTCCTCGGGCGTGCGGGTCTCGACCAGCAGCCAGTTGGGATCGTCGGAGCGGGTGTCGCGGGCGAAGGTCCAGACGTCGACGACGGTGTTGATGTAGTCGGGGTTGCCCTCGACGACCTCGCCGGCGGCGTTGCGGACGGCGTTGACCTGATCGCTGACCACCTTGATGGTGACGAAGGCGACGGTGCCGTCGACGCCGGCGTCGACGATGTCGACGCTCTTGATCGCCTCGATGTCGGTCTGCACCTCCTCATGGGCGGCGCGGCGGGCGTCCATGGCGCGCTTGAAGTTCGCGTACACCTGATCGTCGAGCAGCGGCCGCAGGGCCTCGTCGTCGCCGGCGGCATAGGCGCCGACGATCATCTCGAAGGCGGCGCGGGCGCCGGCAAGGAACTCCTCGGGCGCGAAGGAGGGATCGGCGATGCGGATGCGGGTCAGCCCCGCGGCCACCGGCGTCTGCGCCGCGGCGCCCTCGGCGCCGTCCTCGTCGTCGCGGGGGCCGCGCTCGGGAAATTCCAGGACATTGTCGCCGCGCTCCGGCGCCGCGTAGGGGTCGGGGCGCTGGCGCTCGTGGCCGGTGCGACGCCCCAGCACGCTGCGCAGCCGCAGAACCAGGAAGCCCGCGATCATCGCGAACAGAATGATGTCAAAAAAGCCGCTTTCCATGATACCCACTTGTTGGAGGGTGCCGTGCCGCGTCTACACCACCAGACCGATGCATCTTTCGTCAACGGCGCCAATCATCGCCCGCCTGCCCCCTACATAAGAGGACAACACAGCGACGGCAACAAGACATGGCCTGGATCATACCAATCGTAATCATAGCATTGCCGCTGACCGAGGTGGCGATCTTTGTCCAAATCGGCGGTGAAATCGGCTTCCTGCCGGCGATCGTGCTGGCGGTGCTGGCGGGTATCGCCGGGCTGGCGGTGCTGCGGCGGCAAAGTTTTGCCACCCTGGCACGGGCACGCGAATCGATCGAGGCCGACGAGGTGCCGGTGGCCGAGGTCTTCGACGGCGTCTGCCTTTTGCTGGCCGGGGTGATGCTGCTGATTCCCGGTTTCCTGACCGACGTCCTCGGCGCCCTGCTGCTGGTCCCGGCGCTGCGCCGGCGCCTGCGCGCGAGTCTGGGGGCGCGGGCGCGCCGGCACCGCCGGGCCGGGCAGCCCGAGGTCATCGAGGTCGAGTATCGGCGCGTCGATCCCACCGATGGCGAGGACCGGCGCGATTAAGGGGCGGGGCCCCCTGCGTCGCGGTTGTGGGCGTCCGCGATCCATGCTAGGCGGTGAGCCCCCCGGGGGATAACAGGAGCATCAGGCATGTCCGACGAGACCCAGAACAAAGGCAACGGCAGCGACGCCGGCGGCGCGGCGGCGCCCGAGAACGACGCCCAGGCGCAGCCCGAGCAGCAACAGCAGCAACCCGGCCTGGCGGTGCAGGGGCAGTACATCAAGGATCTGTCCTTCGAGGCGCCGGGCACGCCCGGCATCTTCGCCGACCTCATGCGCGGGGCGCCGGAAATCCCCACCAGCGTCGACATCCGCGTCAACCGGATGCGCGACAACCTCTACGAGGTGACGCTGCACCTGCAAAGCGAAAGCAAGATCCAGGGCAAGACCGCCTTCCTCGCCGAGCTGCAATACGCCGGCCTGTTCAGCGTCAACGTGCCGGAGGAGCACCTGCACCCGGTGCTGATGATCGAGTGCCCGCGCCTCTTGTTCCCCTTCGCCCGCGGCGTGCTGGCGGCGCTGACCCGCGAGGGCGGCTTCCCGCCGCTGATGCTGCAGCCCATCGACTTCGTGGCCCTGTACCGCCAGCGCATGGCCCAGGCCGCGCAGCAGCAGGAAGGCGAGGGCGGCACCCAGACCGCCTGAGCGGCCGCACGCGGCGGCTTCAGTCCGCCCGCCAGATGGGATCGGTGATCCGGGCCAGAAACGCCTCGTGCGCGGCCAGTTCCTCGGGGCTGGCGGCGTGCGGGCGCGGCGGGCGCACCGGCCGCTCGCGGCGCGCCCGCGCCGCCGGCGCCGCCGTCGCGGCCGCCGGCGCCAATCCCAGCCCCGGCTGGCGGCCGCCGATCAGTTCCAGATAGACCTCGGCCAGCAGTTCGGCGTCCAGCAGCGCCCCGTGCTTGGTGCGCGCGGCGTTGTCGATGCCGAAGCGGCGGCACAGCGCGTCGAGATTGGCCTGGGCGCCGGGAAAGCGCCGCCGGGCGATGGCGACGGTGTCGACGGCGCGGTCGAGCGGCAGCGCCGCGTAGCCCAGGCGGCCGAGTTCGGCATTGATGAACTTCATGTCGAATTCGGCGTTGTGGATCACCAGCGGCGCGTCGTCGAGGAAGCCCAGCAGCTCGCCGGCGATGTCGGAGAACAGCGGCTGGGTGAACAGGAAGTCCTCGCCCAGGCCGTGCACGGCGAAGGCCTCGGCGGGCACGTCGCGTTCCGGGTTGACGTATTTGTGGAACACCGTGCCGGTGGGGACGTGGTTGATCAGCTCGACGCAGCCGATCTCGACGATGCGGTGGCCGGCGGCGGGGTCGAGCCCGGTGGTTTCGGTGTCCAGAACGATTTCGCGCATCCGCCCCCCCGTGGCCCCGGGCGCGGCGGCCAGCGACGGCCGCGCGCTTGGCGCAACAGTGTCACGATTCCGGCCAGCCTACGCAAGCTTTCGCGGCGCCCCAGGCCGGTGGGCACGACGAAATCGGCGCAGCGGCGCTTGACGGCGTCGGGAAGCTGGCGGGCCAGCACCTCCTCCAGGCGCGCCGGCGTCATCCCCGGGCGGCGTAGAACCCGCTGGCGTTGCAAGAAGGCCGGGGCGGTGACGACGACGACGGCATCGCAACGGCGCTCGCCGCCGGTTTCGAACAGCAGCGGAATGTCCAGCGCCGCCACCGCCACCCCGCGCCGCGCGCAGCGGCGCAGGAAGGCTTCCTCCTCGCGGCGCACCAGGGGATGCAGGATGGCCTCCAGCCGCCGCAGGGCGGCCGCGTCGCCGAAGACGGCGGCGCCCAGGCGGGCGCGGTCGACGCCGCCGGCCCGCACCGCCCGCGGCCACTGCCCGGCCACCGCCGCGACGGCGGCGCCGCCGGGGGCCAGCAGGCGATGCACGGTGGCGTCGGCGTCGTGCACCGGCACCCCCAGGCGCCGCAACTGCCCGGCGGCGGTGGTCTTGCCCATGCCGATGGAGCCCGTAAGGCCGAGGACGATCATCGCCGCCACCGTCAGCCGTCGCCGCGGACGAAGGCGCGCAGTTCCTCCGTTACCGCCGGATCGACTCCGAACCAGGCCGCGAAGCCGGCGCGGGCCTGGTGCAGCAGCATTCCCAGCCCGTCCACCACCCGATGGCCGCGCCCCCGCGCGCGGCGCAGCAGGTCGGTGTGCAAGGGCTGATAGACGATGTCGGTGACCACCGCCGCGGCCGGCAGGGCATCGAGGGCGAGGTCCAGCGGCGGCGCCCCCTCCATGCCCAGGGTGGTGGCGTTGACCAGCAGCGCCGCCCCGGCGAGGGCGGCGGCGCGCTCGTCCCAGCCGCGCACGTTCACCGGCCCGCCGACGGCCGCCGCCACCGCCTCGGCCCGCGCCGCCGTGCGGTTGAGCAGCCGAATCTCGGGCACGCCGGCGTCGCCCAGGGCGGCGCACACGGCGCGCGCGGCGCCGCCCGCCCCCAGCACCACCGCCGGGCCGTCGCCGGGCCGCCAGTCGGGGCAGCCCTGGCGCAGATTCTCCAGGAAGCCGTAGGCGTCGGTGTTGCGGCCCTCGATGCTGCCGTCGGCGGCAATGACCAGGGTGTTGACGGCGCCGATGCGCCGGGCCAGGGGCTCGACCCGGTCGACGACGGCCAGGGCGGCTTCCTTGTGGGGTACGGTGACATTGGCGCCGGCGAAGCCGAGCAGCGGCAGCGCCCGCAGCGCCGTCGCCACATGCTCGGGGCGCACCGGCAGCGGCACATAGGCGCCGTCGATGCCGTGCCGCCGCAGCCAGTAGCCGTGCAGGCGCGGCGAGCGCGAGTGCGTTACCGGCCAGCCGACGACGCCGGCCACCCGCGCCGCGCCGCTGGGAATCATGCCGCCACCTCGCCGCGCCGGCGCAGGAAGTCCAGCAACGGCAACAGCGGCAGGCCGAGGATCGAGAAGAAGTCGCCCTCGACGCGGCTGAAAAGCTGCGCGCCCATGCCTTCCAGGCGGTAGGCGCCCACCGAGGCCAGGGCATCGTCGCCGGCGCGGTCCAGATAGCCGTCGAGGAAGACGTCGCTGAACGGGCGCATGGTCAGCCGGGCGCGATCGCGGTGGCGCCAGGCGACGGCACCGGCAGCGACGACGGCGACGGCGTTGAGCAGCTCGTGGCTGCGCCCGCGCAGGCGGCGCAAATGCTCGCGCGCCGCCGCCACGTCGGCGGGCTTGTCGAACCATTGCCCCTCGCAAGCCAGCATTTGATCGGCGCCGATGACCACGGCGTCGGGATAATCGCGCGCCACCCGCCGCGCCTTGCGCTCGGCGAGCGCGGCGGCGACGTCCTCGGCGGCGGCGCCCTGGGCCCGCAGGGCGGTCTTGACCTCGCCCTCGTCGATGGCGGCCGGAACGGCCGTCACCCGCAGGCCGGCGTTCTCAAGCACCATCCGGCGGGTGGGACTGGCCGAGGCCAGAATCAGCATCCGGCGCCTCCCCTTCTTGCGGCTGTTGGCGGGTTTCGAGGTGCTGGGCGTAAAGCTGCACGATGGCGGCGGCGGCCTCCTCGATGGAGCGGCGGGTGACGTCGATGACCGGCCAGCCGTGGCGCGCGAACAGCCGCCGCGCCGCCAGCACCTCCTCGCGCACGGCGTCGAGATCGGCATAGCTGCTGTCGGCGTCCTGATGCAACAGCCGCAGGCGATGACGACGGATGTCGGTCAGCGAGCGCGGCTCCTTGGTCAGGCCGACCACCAGGGGGCGGCGCAGCCGCGCCAGCCGCTCCGGCGGCGGGACTCCGGGCACCAACGGCACATTGGCCGCCTTCAGGCCCCGATTGGCCAGATACATGCAGGTCGGCGTCTTCGAGGTGCGGGACACCCCCACCAGCACGACGTCGGCGTCGTCGAGGTGGTCGAGATTCTGGCCGTCGTCATGGGCGATGGTGAAGTGCATGGCGTCGATGCGGTCGAAATACTCGGCGTCCAGCACATGCTGGCGGCCGGGCTGGGAGGTGAACTCGGTTTCCAGATGCGCCGACAGCGCCGCCATCACCGGGTCGAGAACCGGCACGCACGGCACCTGCAGGTGGCGGCAGGCTTCCTCCAGCACCCCGCGCACGCCGGTGTCGACGATGGTGAACAGCACGATGCCGGGATTGGCCTCGATGCCGGCGATGACCCGCTGCACCTGCGCCTGGGTGCGCACCAGCCACCACAGATGCTGGATGGGGTGGGCGTCGGGGAACTGCACCAGGCAGGCGCGCGCGGCGCTGGTCACCGTCTCGCCGGTGGCGTCGGAGACGAGGTGGAGGTGAAAACTCTTCATGGGCCCGCCGGCGCGTCCTGTGGATTGCTGTCGATACCGGGGACAACCCCGCCGCTCGGCCGATTGTGCCCGCAACCGTCCCCGCACGCCATGCCTTCGTGCCCCGACTTGGGCGCCGGCGGCGGCGGCCGGCGGCGGAGCGGGGACAGCGGGGACGGCACCGCTCCATCCCCGTTTTGCACCCTATCCCCGGCCGGGTGGAGCGGCCGTGCCATCAGGAACATGCGCCGACCGGGCGGCGTTTTTCCACCGTCGGCGGGCCGGAGGGCGGCGGGCGCCGATTCCTGTGGACAACCGGTGGACAGACCCGCATCCCCGCATTCCACAGCCCCAACAGACCACAGCCACCTTTCCTTCGTCCTTTAAAGAAGGTAAGAGAGTCGGCGCCATCACGGGGAAAACTCTTGACCGATTCACACGCACGCAAGCCGTTCCTGGCGGCCCTCAAGGGCGAAGCCATCCAGCCGCCGCCCATCTGGCTCATGCGCCAGGCCGGCCGCTACCTTCCGGAGTACCGCGAGGTCCGCAACAACGTCGGCAGCTTCCTGGAGCTGTGCTATACGCCGGAACTGGCCATCGAAGTGACCTTGCAGCCTTTGCGCCGCTATGACTTTGACGCCGCCATCCTGTTTTCCGACATCCTGGTGGTGCCGGACGGCCTGGGGCAGAAGGTGGCCTTCAAGCAGGGCGAGGGGCCGCAACTGGAGGCGGTGCGCGGCGCCGCCGACCTCGACCGGCTGTCGGGGGCGCGCGTGGTCGAGCATCTGGCGCCGGTCTACGAGGCGGTAAAAGGCATCAAGGCGGCGCTGCCTGCGACCACCGCGCTGATCGGCTTCGCCGGCGCGCCCTGGACGGTGGCGACCTATATGGTCGAGGGCGCCGGCAGCAAGGACTACGCCGCCACCAAGGCGATGGCCTATGGCGACCCCGCCCTGTTCCAGCGCCTGATCGACCTGGTGGTGGACGCCACCGTCGCCCATCTCGATGCCCAGATCCGCGCCGGCGCCGAGGCGGTGCAGATCTTCGACAGTTGGGCCGGGGTGCTGCCCGAGGACGCCTTCCGGCAATGGGTGATCACGCCCAACCGCGCCATCGTCAGCCGGCTGAAGGCCGAACACCCGCAGGTGCCGGTGATCGGCTTCCCGCGCGGCGCCGGGGTGCTCTACGAGGCTTTCGTCGAGGAGACCGGCGTCGACGCCGTCAGCCTCGACACCACCATGCCGCTGGCCTGGGCGGCCGAGCGCCTGCAATCCAAGGTGACCGTGCAGGGCAACCTCGACCCGCAGTTGCTGGTGGTGGGCGGTGCGGCCCAGGACGCGGCGGTGGACCGCATCAAGGCCGCCCTGGGCGCCGGACCGTTCATCTTCAATCTCGGCCACGGCATCCCGCTGACCACCCCGCCCGAGCACGTCGCCCGGCTGGTGGAGCGCGTTCGGGGCGGCTGACATGCGCACCGCCGTCGTCCTCTTCAATCTCGGCGGTCCGGACACGCCGGCGGCGGTGAAGCCGTTCCTGTTCAATCTGTTCAACGATCCGGCCATCATCGGCCTGCCGCGACCGTGGCGCTGGCTGCTGGCGAAGGTGATCGCGCGGCGGCGGGCGCCGGCGGCGGCGGAAATCTATCGCCAGTTGGGGGGCGGATCGCCGCTGCTGGCCCAGACCGAGGCCCAGGCGCGGGCACTGGAGGCGGCGCTGGGCGACGAGGCGCGGGTGTTCATCGCCATGCGCTACTGGCACCCGCTGACCGAGGAGACGGTGGCGGCGGTGACGGCGTGGGGGCCGCGGCGCGTGGTGCTGCTGCCGCTCTACCCGCAATATTCCACCACCACCACCGGATCGTCGACGCGCCGTTGGCGCGAGGAGGCGCGGCGCCAGGGGCTGACGGCGCCGACGGCGGAAATCTGTTGCTACCCCACCGAGCCCGGCCTGGTGGCGGCGCTGGCGGCGGCGGTGCGCGAGGGGCTCGCCGAAGCCGGCGCGGGTGCGCGGGTGCTGTTTTCCGCGCATGGATTGCCGAAAAAGGTCATCGCGGCGGGCGATCCCTATCAGTGGCAGGTGGAGCAGACGGCGGCCGCGGTGGCGGCGGCGGTGGGCGCCGAGGGGCTGGATTGGCGGGTGTGCTATCAGAGCCGCGTCGGCCCGCTGGAGTGGATCGGCCCCGCCACCGATGAGGAGATCGCCCGCGCCGGCGCCGAGGGCCGCGCCGTGGTGGTGGTGCCGCTGGCCTTCGTTTCCGAGCACTCGGAGACGCTGGTGGAGTTGGACATCGAGTACCGCCACCTGGCCGAGACGGCGGGGGTGCCCGCCTATGTGCGGGTGCCGACGGTAGGCACGGCACCGGCGTTCATCGGCGGCCTGGCGGGGCTGGTGCGCGCCGCCCTCGCCGACGGCGAAGGGCCCCGCTCGCAGGCGGGCGGGCGGCTGTGCCCGGAGGCGTGGGGGCGCTGTCCCAAAAAGGGGGGAAGGTGATGCTGCTGGATCTGGGCGGCGGTTACCCGTGGTTGCGGGCGCTGCACATCATCGCGGTGATCGCCTGGATGGCGGGGCTGCTGTATCTGCCGCGGCTGTTCGTCTATCACACCCAGGTGGCGCCGGGGTCGGAGGCGTCGGCGACCTTCAAGGTCATGGAACGGCGTCTGCTGAAGGCGATCATGTGGCCGGCGCTGGTGGTGAGTTGGGCGGTCGGGCTGGTGCTGATGGCCGGGACGGGGGCGCATCTGCAAGGTTGGTTCCACGCCAAGCTGTTGCTGGTGGTGCTGATGACCGTCGCGCAGGTGGCGATGCAGGGCTGGAAGAACGACTTCGCCCGCGACGCCAACCGCCGTCCCGAACGCTTCTACCGCATCGTCAACGAGGTGCCGACGGTGCTGATGATCGGCATCGTGGTGCTGGCGGTGGTGCGGCCGTTCTAGGCGCCGATTTGCATGTTTGACAGCGCCGCGGGCTTGGGCTAATGCTTTGAGCTTGCCAGGGCGCCAAGAACCCTGGCGGCCAACCAAGCTTTCTTTGCAGCGACAGGTTTCGGTCGCGGCCATCAAGCGGCCGGACCGTTTCACGCAACGCCGCGACCATCCCCCCCATTCCCGTCCTTCTTTGGGTTCACACATGCACCTGCAAGAACTGAAAAGCAAATCACCGGCGGACCTGCTTGCCTACGCCGAAGAGCTGCAAATCGAAAATGCAAGTGTCTTGCGCAAGCAGGACATGATGTTCGCCATCCTCAAGCAGTTGGCGGAGAACGACACCGCCATCTATGGGGATGGCGTGTTGGAAATTCTTCAGGACGGCTTCGGTTTCCTGCGGGCGCCCGAGGCGAACTACCTGCCGGGGCCGGATGACATCTATGTCTCGCCCAGCCAGGTGCGGCGCTTCGGCCTGCGCACCGGCGACACGGTCGAGGGGCAGATCCGGGCGCCGAAGGACGGCGAGCGCTATTTCGCGCTGCTCAAGGTCAACAACATCAATTTCGAGCCGCCGGAAAACGTCCGCCACCGCATCAATTTCGACAACCTGACGCCGCTCTACCCCGACGAAAAGCTGACGCTGGAACTGGACGATCCCACGGTCAAGGATCTGACCACGCGGGTCATCGACCTCATCGCGCCGCTGGGCAAGGGGCAGCGGGCGCTGATCGTGGCGCCGCCGCGCACCGGCAAGACGGTGATGCTGCAGAACGTCGCCCACGCCATCGCCGCCAACCACCACGACGTCTATCTGATCGTGCTGCTCATCGACGAGCGGCCGGAAGAGGTGACCGACATGGCGCGCTCGGTGAAGGGCGAGGTGATCAGTTCGACCTTCGACGAGCCCGCCGCGCGCCATGTGCAGGTGGCGGAGATGGTGATCGAGAAGGCCAAGCGCCTGGTCGAGCACAAGCGCGACGTGGTCATCCTGCTCGATTCCATCACCCGCCTGGCGCGGGCCTACAACACAGTGGTGCCGTCCTCGGGCAAGGTGCTGACCGGCGGCGTCGACGCCAACGCCCTGCAGCGGCCGAAACGCTTCTTCGGCGCCGCGCGCAACATCGAGGAAGGCGGCTCGTTGACCATCATCGCCACCGCGCTGATCGACACCGGCTCGCGCATGGACGAGGTGATTTTCGAGGAGTTCAAGGGCACCGGCAATTCCGAGATCATCCTCGACCGCAAGCTGGTCGACAAGCGCACCTTCCCGGCCATCGACATCACCCGCTCCGGCACCCGCAAGGAGGAGTTGCTGGTCGACAAGGGCGTGTTGTCGAAGATGTGGGTGCTGCGCCGGGTGCTGATGCCGATGGGCGTCGTCGACTCGATGGAGTTCCTGATCGACAAGCTCAAGCAGTCCAAGAACAACGCCGACTTCTTCGAGGCGATGAACACCTGAACCGAGGGCCGCGCCCGCCGTTCACGGCAGGAGCAGCGTCGAGCCGGTGGTCTTGCGGGCCTCCAGGTCGCGATGGGCGCGCGCGGCCTCGGCAAGCGGGTAGGTCTGGGCGATGTCGACGGTGACGAAGCCGCCGCGGACCATCTCGAAGAGCTGCGCCGCGCTGGCGAGAAGGTCGTCGCGCCGGGCGGTGTAGGTAAGGATCGTCGGCCGCGTCAGGAACAGCGACCCCTTCGCCGCCAGCACCGCCAGGTCGAGCGGCGGCACTTTCCCCGACGCCTGCCCGAAGGACACCATCATGCCCAGCGGCTTCAGGCAGTCGAGGGACTCCATGAAGGTTGCCTGGCCGACGGAGTCGTAGACGACATTGACACCGGCGCCGTCGGTGACGGCGCGCACGCGCTCGACCAGCGATTCGCGGCCGTGGACGACGACATGGTCGCAGCCCTTGGCGCGGGCGCGCTCGGCCTTGGCGTCGCTGCCGACGCTGCCGATGACGGTGGCGCCCTTGTGCTTGGCCCACTGGCACAGAATCGAGCCCACGCCCCCGGCGGCGGCGTGCACCAGCACGGTGTCGCCGGCCGCCACCGGGAAGGTGCGGTTGACGAGATATTCCGCCGTCATGCCCTTCAGCATCATCGCCGCGGCGGTGCGGTCGTCGATGTCGTGGGGAAGGACGACCAGACGGTCGGCGGGCATGACGCGGCGTTCGGCATAGGCGCCCAGCGGCGGCGAGGCATAGGCGACGCGATCACCCGGCCGCACCTCGCCGGCGCCCGGCCCCACCGCCTCGACGACGCCGGCCGCCTCCATGCCGGGGGTGAAGGGGTGGTCGGGAACCGGATAGAGGCCGGTGCGGTGATAGACGTCGATGAAGTTGAGGCCGACGGCGGTGTGGCGCAGCAGGGCTTCGCCCGGCCCCGGAGCGGGCGCCTCGACCTCCTGCCAGCGCAGGACGTCGGGGCCGCCGGGCGCGGCGACGCGGATGGCCATGCTCATGCCGGGACCGGCGCCGGTGCGGCGACGGCGGCGCCCTCCAGGTCGAGCAGGAAGCGTTTGGCGTGGATGCCGCCGGGGGCGGAGTAGCCGCCAAGGCTGCCGCCGCCGGCGACGACGCGGTGGCAGGGGATCAGCACCGGCACCGGGTTGCGCCCACAGGCACCCCCGACGGCGCGCGGGGCGCTGGCGCAGCGCCGCGCCAGCTCGCCATAGGTGACGACGCTGCCGCAGGCGATGTCCCGCAGGGCCTGCCAGACCCGCTGCTGGAAGGCGGTGCCGGCCGGGGCGAGGGGCAGGTCGAAGCGGCGCAACCGCTGGTCGAAATAGGCGTCGAGCTGGGCGCAAGCCTCGCGCAGAAGGGGGGTTTCCTCCTGGTCACGGCCGAAGCCCCAGTCCAGGGCGACGATGGCGCCGTCTTCCTCGGTGACGGTAAGGGCGCCCAGGGGCGAATGGAGCGAAAGCTGTGGCATCGGGCAACCTTAGCGCGGAGACAGGTGGCGCCGCAACGCCTCCGGGTCGGTGACCGGCGGCCGGCAGGTCTGCTGGCGGCAGACATAGGCGGCCGCCTTGCCGCCGACGGGGCCCTTGCCGGCGGCGGGATGGGTCGCCGGCAGCAGGCCGCCGTCGCCGTCGGTGGGCAGGCGCACGACATTGGGCAGGCTGCGCGCGGCGATGGCGCGCAGGAACGGGCGGCGCCCGTCACCGTCGCCGGCAACGACGACCTGGGTGCCCTCGGCCAGGAACTCGGCGGCGTTGAGCAGCGCCGTCATGTGGACGAAGCCTTCGGAGGCGAGGGGGGCGAAGGCCGCCAGGGCCGCCTCGGCGCGCCGCGCGTAAGCCTCGTCCCCGGTCAGCAGATGCAGGCGCGCCAGAACCTGGACCATCAAGGCGTTGCCCGAGGGGGTGGCGGCATCGAGGGCGGTCTTGGGGCGGGCGACGAGGTCGTCGGCGTCGTCGGCGCTCATGAACCAGCCGCCGTCGGCGTCGTCCCAGTGGTGGGCGTTGGCGACCGCCACCCAGCCCTGGGCGGCGTCGCGATAGGCGGCGTCGCCGGTGGCCTCGAAGAGGGCGAGGGCGGCGCGGCTCATGGCGGCGTAGTCGTCGAGCAGGCCGTGGCGCTGCGCGCGCCCGGCGCGCCAGGAATGCCCCAGGCGCTCGCCGATGGCGAGGCGGCCGCGCACCGCCGCGAAGGCGCGGCGGGCGGCGTCGAGCCAATCGGGGCGGTCGAAGGCGAAGGCGGCCTCGGCGAGGGCGGCGATCATCAGCCCGTTCCAGTCGGCGAGCACCTTGTCGTCGCGGGTGGGGCGCGGGCGGCGGGCGCGGGCGGCGCGGAGGCGGGCGAGGCAGGCGTCAAGCTCGGCCTCCAGGCGCTCGCCGGCGGCCGCCTGCGGCTTGTTGCGGTGCAGGACGATGCGGCCGTCGACATGGCCCTCGGGCGGGGTGTCGAAGGCGCGGCGGAAGTCCGGGGTGAGGTCGGGGCCTAGGGCGCGCTCGATCTCGCCGACGGTCCAGGTGTAGAAGCGGCCCTCCTCGCCCTCGCTGTCGGCGTCGATGCTGCTGGCGAAGGCGCCGTCCTCGACGGTCATCTCGCGCAGCAGCCAGTCGATGGTCTCGTCGACGCGGCGGCGGTAAAGCTCGGAGCGGGTGCCGCGCCAGGCCAGGGTGAGGAGGTCGACGAGCAGGGCGTTGTCGTAGAGCATCTTCTCGAAATGCGGCACCACCCAGGCCTCGTCGGTGGCGTAGCGGGCGAAGCCGCCGCCGACATGGTCATAGATGCCGCCATGACACATGCGGTCGAGGCTGCGGGTGACCGCCTGGGCGAAGTCAGCGCGCCCCTGGCGCAGATGCGCGCGCCACAGGAACTCCAGCAGGCTGGTCTGGGGGAATTTCGGCGCCCCGCGCACGCCGCCGTGGACGGGATCGATCAGCCCCAGCAGGCGCTCGGCGGCGTGGTCGAGGAAGGGGCGGTCGATGACAACGGCGGTCGCATCGGCGCCGGCGGCGGCAGGGCGCGAAAGACCCTGCAGGGCCTGGGCGAGGAGCTGGGCGTTGTGGCGGATCTTGTCGGGCTCGCGCCGCCAGGTTTCGGCGACGGCGCGCAGCACCTCGGCGAAGGCGGGGCGGCCGTAGCGCGGCGCGGGCGGGAAATAGGTGCCGCCCCAGAAGGGGGTGCCGTCGGGGCGCAGGAACATGGTCAGCGGCCAGCCGCCGGGCTCTCCCATCAGCGCCAGGGCGTTCTGGTAGACGGCGTCGAGGTCGGGGCGTTCCTCGCGGTCGACCTTGATGTTGACGAAGTGCTCGTTCATCAGCCGGGCGGTGGCGTCGTCCTCGAAGCTCTCGTGGGCCATGACGTGGCACCAGTGGCAGGCGGCGTAGCCCACCGACAGCAGGATGGGCTTGTCGGCCTCGCGGGCCTCGTCGAGGGCGGGGGGCCCCCAGGGCCGCCAGGCGACGGGGTTGTCACGGTGCTGGAGGAGATAGGGGCTGGTTTCGTGGGCAAGGGCGTTGGGCATGGGCCTGTCCGAGGAGAACATTGCGCGGGTGGGGGTTAGTGCTTAGTTTGGTGCGTCCCAGCCCGGCGACAAGGCGGAGCGGCGCCATGAAAATCAGCATCGACATCGATTTCACCCCCGAGGAGGCCCGGCATTTCTTCGGGTTGCCCGAGGTCAAGCCCATGCAGGACGCGCTGATGCGCGAGGTCGAGGAACGGATGCGGGCGGGCCTGAAGGCGATGGACCCGGAGACCATGCTGCAGGCCTGGCTGCCGGCCAGCGCCCAGGGCTTCGAGCAGATGCAGAAGTTCTGGTCCGGCCTCGCCGACGCGGCGGCGGGCGGGGCCCGGCCGGGGCGCGGCCCCGGGGGCGGCAGGGAGGGGCGGTCGTGAGCGCCGCCGCGCCCGAGATGTATTACCGGGTGCATGTGTTCTGCTGCGTCAACGAGCGCCCGGAGGGCCACGCCCGTGGCTCCTGCGCCAGCCGGGGGTCGCCGGGCCTGCGCAACTACCTGAAGGCGCGGGTGAAGGAACTGGGGCTCGACGATGTGCGCATCAACGCCGCCGGGTGCCTGGACCGCTGCGAGCTGGGGCCGGTGATGGTCATCTAACCCGAGGGGGTCTGGTACGGCTACCGCACGCGCGAGGACGCCGAGGAGATTCTCCAGACCCACGTCATCGGCGGCGGCCGCGTCGAGCGGCTGCTGCTGCGCCCCGAAGACGGGCCGGGGCGCTAGGCCGGGGCGGACCGCCGATATGAACGACACCATCTTCGCCCTGGCCAGCGGTGCCGGGCGCGCCGGCATGGCGGTGATGCGCCTGTCGGGCCCGGCGGCGGCCGCGGCGCTGACGGCGCTGGCCGGGCGGGCGCCGCCGCCGCCGCGGCGGGCGACGCGGGTGCGGCTCTGCGACGGCGCCGGCGAGGTCATCGACGCGGGGCTGGCGCTGTGGTTTCCGGCGCCGCGCAGCTTCACCGGCGAGGACGTGGCGGAACTGCATGTCCATGGCGGCCCGGCGGTGCTGGCGGGGCTGGGCGAGGCGCTGCTGGGGCTGGGGCTGCGGCCGGCGGAGCCCGGCGAGTTCAGCCGCCGCGCCTTCGACAACGGCAAGATGGACCTGACGGCGGCGGAAGGGCTGGCGGATCTGGTCGCCGCCGAGACGGCGGCGCAGCGGCGCCAGGCGCTGCGGCAGATGGACGGCGCCCTGCACCGGCGCTACGAGGACTGGCGGGCGCGGCTGCTGCGGGCGCAGGCATGGCTTGAGGCCGGCATCGACTTCAGCGACGAGGCCGACGTTGCCGCCGATGTGGTGGCCCGCGCCCGCGCCGAGGTGGCGGCGCTGGCCGAGGCGGTGGCGGCGCTGCTGGCGGCGGCGCCGCGCGGCGAGCGGCTGCGCGAGGGTCTGGAGGTGGCCATCCTCGGCGCCCCGAATGTCGGCAAGTCGACGCTGCTCAACCGGCTGGCGGGGCGCGAGGCGGCGATCGTCGCCGCCACCGCCGGGACCACCCGCGACGTCATCGAGGTGCGACTCGACATGGGCGGGTGGCCGGTGGTGCTGGCAGACACCGCCGGGCTGCAGGCGGCGGCGGATGCGGTGGAGGACGAGGGGGTGCGCCGGGCGCTGGCGCGCGCCGAGGCCGCCGACCTGCGCCTGCTGGTGTTCGACGCCACCGCCTTGCCGGGCTGGGACGCGGGCACCGCCGCCCTGGCGCGCGACGGTGACCTGGTGGTGGTGAACAAGAGCGACGCCGCCGCCGGGGTGCCGGAGCGGTGGCGGGGCCGGGCGGTGCGGGCGGTGTCGGCGGCCACCGGCGAGGGCATCGCGGCGCTGGAGGCGGCGCTGGAAGGGGCGGCGGCGGCGTGGTTCGCGGACGGCGGCGCGGCGTTGCCGACGCGGGCGCGGCACCGCCACGCGCTGGCCGAATGCGCTGCGGCGCTGCGGCGGGCGGCGGCGGCGGCCGCGCCGGAACTGGCGGGGGAGGACGTGCGCCTGGCGGCGCGGGCGCTGGGCCGCATCACCGGACGGGTCGATGTCGAGGACGTGCTCGACGCGGTGTTCGGGGCCTTCTGCATCGGCAAATAGGGCGGCGGCGGTGGAGCGGTGTTTCACGTGAAACAGGATTGGGACGAGCGTTGGGACGTGGTGGTCGTCGGCGGCGGCCACGCCGGCTGCGAGGCGGCGGCGGCGGCGGCGCGCCTGGGCGCGCGCACCCTGCTGCTGACCCAGCGCCTGGAGAGCATCGGGGTGATGTCCTGCAACCCCGCCATCGGCGGCCTGGCCAAGGGCCAGCTCGTGCGCGAGGTCGACGCCCTTGACGGCCTCATGGGACGGGTGGCGGACGCCGCCGGCATCCAGTTCCGGGTGCTCAACCGCAGCAAGGGGCCGGCGGTGCGGGGGCCGCGCGCCCAGGCCGACCGGGCGCTGTACCGCCGCGCCATGCAGGCGGCGCTGCGCGCCCAGCGGAACCTGACGCTGCGGGCCGGCGAGGTCGCCGACCTGGTGGTGACGGGGGGGGCGCGGCCGCGGGTGGCGGGGCTGGCGACCGCCGACGGCCGGCGGCTGGCCTGCGGCGCGGTGGTGCTGACCACCGGCACCTTCCTGCGCGGCCTCATCCATATCGGCACCGAGCGCCGCCCCGCCGGGCGCATGGGCGAGCCGCCGGCGCGGGCGCTGGCCGAGCGGCTGGCCGGGCTGGGCTTCGCGCTGGGGCGGCTGAAGACCGGCACGCCGCCGCGCCTGGACGGGCGCAACATCGCCTGGGAACGCCTGGCGCGCCAGGAGGGCGACGACCCGCCGGAGCCGTTCTCCTTCCTCACCGAACGGGTGGAGAACCCGCAGATCGCCTGCGCCATCACGGGCACCACCGCCGCCAGCCACGCGCTCATCCGCGCCAACCTGCACCGGGCGCCGATGTATTCCGGGCAGATCGCCAGCGTCGGCCCGCGCTATTGCCCCAGCATCGAGGACAAGGTGGTGCGCTTTCCCGACCGCGACCGCCACCAGATCTTTCTGGAACCCGAGGGTCTGGAGGACGACACCGTCTATCCCAACGGCATTTCCACCTCGCTGCCGGCCGAGGTGCAGGGGGCGTTGCTGGCCACCATTCCCGGGCTGGAGCGGGCGGTGATGCGCCAGCCCGGGTACGCCATCGAATACGACATCGTCGACCCCCGCGAGCTGGACCCCACCCTCGAAACCCGGCGCTTGCCGGGGCTGTTCCTGGCGGGGCAGATCAACGGCACCACCGGCTATGAGGAGGCCGCCGGGCAGGGGCTGCTGGCGGGGCTGAACGCCGCCCGCGCCGCCGGCGGGGGCGACGGCGTGGTGCTGGACCGCGCCCAGGCCTTCATCGGCGTCATGGTCGACGATCTGGTGACGCGGGGCGTCGACGAGCCCTACCGCATGTTCACCTCGCGCGCCGAATACCGGCTGCTGCTGCGCGCCGACAACGCCGACCAGCGCCTGACGCCGCTGGGCGAGAAGCTGAGCTGCGTGGGGGCGGCGCGGGGGCGGGCCTTCGCCGCCAAGGCGGCGGCGCTGGAGGCGGGGCGGCGGTTGGTGCGGGCGCTCTCCGCCAGCCCCGACGAGCTGGCCGGGCACGGCGTCGAGGTCAACCGCGACGGGGTGGTGCGTTCCGCCCACGCCCTGCTGGCGCGCCCCGACCTCGATTGGGCCCGCCTGGCGGCGGTGTGGCCGGAGCTGGCGGCGGTCGACGACGACGTGGCGGCGCAGTTGGCGATCGAGGGGCTATATGCCGGCTACATCGCGCGGCAGGAGGCCGACATCGCCGCCCACCGCCGCGACGAGGCGCTGGTCCTGCCGGACGACCTCGACTATGGCGGCGTCGGGGGGCTGTCGGCGGAGGCGCGCGGGCGCCTGGAGCGGGTGCGCCCGGCGACGCTGGGGCAGGCGGGGCGCATCCCCGGCATGACCCCGGCGGCGCTGACCGCCCTGCTGGCGCATGTGCGCAAGCGCCGGCGCGCCGGGGACGGCGGGGCGGCGGCGTGAGCGGCGGGGCGCTGACCCCGGCGGCGTTCGCGGCCGCCGCCGGTGTTTCACGTGAAACACGCCACCGGCTGGAGGCCTACGCCGCCCTGTTGGCCCGGTGGCAGCGGCGCATCAATCTCGTCGCCGCCGACAGCCTGCCCGACCTGTGGCGCCGCCACATGCTCGATTCCGCCCAACTCTACCCCCTGCTCCCGCCGGGGGAGGGGCCGGTCGTCGACCTGGGCTCCGGCGCCGGCTTTCCGGCCCTGGTGCTGGCGGCGATGGGCGCGGCGCCGGTGCATCTCGTCGAGGCCGACGCCCGCAAGGCCGCCTTCCTGCGCGAGGCGGCGCGGGTGATGGGGGTGGCGGTGACCGTGCACAACCGCCGCATCGAGGCGCTGGCCCCCTTCGCCGCCCGGGCGGTGACGGCGCGCGCTCTGGCGCCGTTGCCGCGCCTGCTGGCCCTGGCGGCCCCGTTCCTGGCCGCGGGCGGCGTGGCGCTGTTTCCGAAGGGGGCGCGGGTCGAAGAGGAATTGACCGCCGCGCGCGAAGAATGGATGATGTGCCTCGAACGGATACCCAGCCAGACGGACAGCGCCGGCGTCATCCTGCGCATCAAGGGGATCGAGCGACGTGGGCCAGCAACAGCCTAGCCCCCGCATCATCGCGGTGGCGAACCAGAAGGGCGGGGTGGGCAAGACCACCACCACCATCAACCTCGCCACGGCCCTGGCGGCCACCCGCAAGCGGGTGCTGGTGATCGACTTCGACCCCCAGGGCAACGCTTCCACCGGCTTCGGCCTGCCGGCGGCCGAACGCGAACTGGGCTCCTACGACCTCGTCATCGGCCGCGCCGGCCTGGAGGAGGCGGTGGTGGAGACGACGGTGCCCGGCCTGTTCCTGGTGCCGGCGAATGTCGACCTCGCCGGCGCCGAGATCGAGCTGGCCGAGGTGCCGCGCCGCGAGGCGCGCCTGCGCGACGCCCTCGCCGACGCGCCCGGGGCCTATGACTACGTGCTCATCGACTGCCCGCCGGCGCTGGGGCTGCTGACCCTCAACGCCCTGGTGGCGGCGCAGGCGGTGCTGGTGCCGTTGCAGTGCGAGTTCTTCGCCCTGGAGGGCATCAGCCACCTGGTGCGCACCATCGAGCGCGTGCAGGAGGCCCTCAACCCCGCCCTGGAGCTGCACGGGATCGTGCTGACCATGTTCGACCGCCGCAACAACCTGTCCGAAATGGTCGCCGCCGACGTGCGGGCCTATTTCGGCGACAAGGTCTACAAGACCGTCATCCCGCGCAATGTGCGGGTTTCGGAGGCGCCCTCGCACGGCAAGCCGGTGCTGGTCTACGACACTCGCTGCCCCGGGTCCGAGGCCTACATCCATCTCGCCAGCGAGGTGCTGCGCCGCGAGCGGGAGCTGACGGCATGAGCGCACCGCGCCGCAATCTCGGTCGCGGCCTCTCGGCGCTGCTGGGCGACCGCATGGAGGGCGAGGGCGCCGCCGCCGCCGCCGCCCCCGCTGGGCCGGAGGCCGCCGGTGCCGCGCCGGCCGGGGCGGTGCGCGAGATCGCCCTCGACCTGTTGGCGCCGGGCCGCTTCCAGCCCCGGCAGCGCTTCGACGACGGCGCCATCGACGACCTCGTGGAATCAGTGCGCGCCCAGGGCATCCTGCAGCCCCTGCTGGTGCGCCCCCATCCCGACGAGGCCGGGCGCTTCGAGATCATCGCCGGCGAGCGCCGCTGGCGGGCGGCGCAGCGCGCCCAGCTTCACGCCGTGCCGGTCACCGTCCGCGCCCTCAGCGACCGCGAGGCCCTGGAGGTGGCGCTGGTCGAGAACCTGCAGCGCCAGGACCTGTCGGCGCTGGAGGAGGCCGAGGGCTACCGCCGCCTGATGGACGAGTTCGGCCACACCCAGGACGACCTCGCCCAGGCCCTGGGCAAGAGCCGCAGCCACGTCGCCAACACCCTGCGGCTACTGGGCCTTCCCGACGGCGTCAAGGCCCTGCTGGCCGAGGGGCGCCTGTCCGCCGGCCACGCCCGCGCCCTGTTGGGGGCGGCGGACCCCGAGGCGCTGGCCCGCGACGTGGCCGCCAAGGGCCTGAACGTGCGCCAGACCGAGCGCCTCGCCCAGCAGGCGCCGCGCAGGCCGGGGGCCGCCCGGCGCGCCCGCGCGAAGGACGCCGACACAGTGGCGCTGGAACGCGACGTCTCGGCGCTGCTGGGCCTGCCGGTGGCCATCGACCACCGCGGCGGCGCCGGGGCGGTCACGATCCGTTACGCCAGCCTCGAACAGCTCGACGACATCCTCCGCCGCCTCGGCCACGCCGGCCCCACGCCGGCCGAGGACGACGGCGAGGCGGTCGACGGCGAGGAGTGA
>JAWLGJ010000068.1:0-11274 GCA_041685145.1 Magnetospirillaceae bacterium
CGTGCAGCACCTCCTGGGTGGACTCCAGCGTGATGTCGCGCCCGACGAGCTGGGCGTGCGCCACCACGCGGTTGAAGGCGCCCTCCAACTCGCGGACGTTGGAGGTGATCTTGTGGGCCAGGAACTCCACCACCCGCCGCGGCACCGCCACCCCCGCCTTCTCGGCCTTGTGCTGGAGGATGCCGAGGCGCAGCTCGTAGGTGGTGGCGTGGATGTCGGCGACCAGCCCGCAGCTCATGCGTGACTTCAGCCGTTCCTCCATGCCCTCCAGGTCCGAGGGCGACTTGTCGGCCGACAGCACGATCTGGCGGCCCTGGTCGGCCAGGGCGTTGAAGGTGTGGAAGAATTCCTCCTGCGTCGAATCCTTGCCGCCGATGAACTGGATGTCGTCGACCATCAGCACGTCGACGGAGCGGAACTGCTCCTTGAAGGCCATCGTGTCCTGATGGCGCAGCGCGCGGACGAAGCGGTACATGAACTTCTCGGCCGAGAGATAGACCACCGTGCGCTCGGGCGCGCGCTCGCGGATGTGCCAGGCGATGGCGTGCATCAGGTGGGTCTTGCCGAGGCCGACGCCGCCGTACAGGAACAGCGGATTGAACGACACCTGGTCGGCTTCGGCGACGCGCCGGGCGGCGGCGTTGGCGAATTCGTTGGGCTTGCCGACGACGAAATTCTCGAAGGTGAAGCGCGGGTCCAGCGAGGCGCTGAGGTCGTCGCCGATGGCCGGGGCCTCGGCCGGCGCGGCCGTCGGCGCCGCCGGTGCCGCCCGCCCGGCGCCGTTGCGCTGGCGCCCGGTGGCGGGGGCGGCGGCGCGGGCCACGGCGATCTCGACGTCGCGGATGGCGCCATCCTCGCGCCGCCACAATTCGCGCAGGCGCTGGCCGTAATGGGTGTCGACCCAGTCGCGCAGGAAGCGGGTGGGAACCGTCAGCCGCACCACCTCGCCGTCGACGGCACCCAGGACCAGCGGCCCGACCCAACTGCGGAAGGCGGTGTCGCCGATCTCCTGGCGCAGCGCCTCGCGGACGCGCTGCCAGCAGCCCTCGGTGTCGGTGACGGTCCCTGCCTTCATCCGCTTCCCCTAGAACCACCCGCGGCCGGTCGTTCCGCCCTTGCCACCCGAACAATGCCCGGCACGCGGAGTAACGTGCCGCTCCTGGCGCACCGCCTACAATAGAAAGGCAATAAGCAGCAGTTCTGCCGCCGCGTTTTCTCGCACCGATATTTCAGGATCGCAACAAACGCCGCACGCGGATTCGGCAGGCTCTGCGACTTGCTGAAATACCCTTAAGGTGGAGAATCCTCTCCTTCTGAAGAAGGGCACGAATCTACTCGCAGAGCCCAGCGAAGGCAACGTGATCGAAAAGGGAACGGCGAAAAAGAGTCAGGCCGGCGCGCGGGCGCGCGAAAAGGCCGCGCCCCGAGGGGGTGCGGCCCTGGCCGGTGCCGGCGCGGCGCGCGAAGGCTACTGCAGCGCCTTGACGCGATGGGCGAGGCGGGAAATCTTGCGCGCCGCCATGTTCTTGTGCAGGACGCCCTTGGTGACGCCGCGGTGAATCTCCGGCTGGGCGGCCTTCAGCGCCTCCTGCGCGGCGCCGCCGTCGCCCGAGGCGATGGCCATCTCGACCTTCTTCAGGAAGGTGCGGATGCGGCTGCGGCGGGCGCGGTTGCGGGCGGTGCGCGTCTCGGTCTGGCGGATGCGCTTCTTTGCGGATGCGTGGTGAGCCATGCGGCGAAGTCCGAACGTTCCGTTGAAATTCTGGCGATAGCGAAGGTCGCTCGCGAAGGCGGCTATATACGTCGGACCGGCGGGTCGGGTCAACCGCCTTTCTGCGCCCAAGGCGCGACGCGCGAGCACCCGCCCACCCCCCAGCCGCCGTCGAGGCGGCGGCCAAGCGAGCGGAGCGCGCGCCCGGCGAGGGCACAAGAAGACCCACCGCCGTCGAGGCGGCGGCCAAGCGAGCGGAGCGCGCGCCCGGCGAGGGCAACAAAACGGGGGACTATAGGAAAGCCACCCTAACGGTCGCGAAACACCGGCTGGCGGGTCTCGACGAAGGCGGCCATGCCCTCGCGGCGGTCGTCGGTGGCGAAGGTGGCGTGGGCGAGGCGGCGCTCGAAGCGTACCCCCTGGCGCAAGCTGGTCTCATGGGCGGCGTCGACCGCCTCGGTGGCCATGATTGCCACCGGCCGCGACATCTCGCCGATGCGCGCCGCCACCTTCACCGCCTCCTCGACCACCTCGGCGGCGGGCACGACACGGCTGACCAGGCCGGCGCGTTCGGCGGCCGCGGCGTCGATGATGCGCGCCGCCAGCAGCATCTCCATCGCCTTGGCCTTGCCGACGGCGCGGGCGAGGCGCTGGCTGCCGCCGCTGCCGGGGATGGTGCCGAGGGTGATCTCGGGGTGACCGAAGCGCGCCGTATCGGCCGCCAGCACGATGTCGCACATCATCGCCAGTTCGCAGCCGCCGCCCAGGGCATAGCCGGCGACGGCGGCGATCACCGGCTTGCGGCAGCGCGCGACGCTGTCCCAGGGCGAGACGAAATCCTCGCGCAGCGCCTCGGCCGTGGACTTGTCCGCCATCTCGGAGACGTCGGCACCGGCGGCGAAGGCCTTTTCCGACCCCGTGAGCACGATGGCGTCGACATCGGAGTCGGCCTCCAGCCGCGCCAGCGCCCGCGCCAGTTCGCGGTTGAGCTGCCCGGACAGGGCGTTGAGGGCCTTGGGCCGGTCCAGGGTGACCAGGCCGACATGGCCGCGCGTTTCGACGATGACGACCTCGTAGGGCATGACGCTCCCCCGTTCGGCGGCCTGCCCGCTCACTCGGTGCCGGCCGGGGTGACGACGAAGTGGACGACGAGTTGCTCGCCCTCCTCGGAAAACTCCAGGCGCAGCAGCTCGCCCTCGCGGCGGAAGCCGGCCGTGCCGGTGCGCTCCCAGCCCAGTTGCGGCAGGGTGTCGCCGTAGAAGGCCAGCACGGCGGCGCGGTCGACGCGGCCCTCGGCATAACCCTCGACGATGCGCCCGCCGGGGGTGTCGAACACCAGCCCGCCGGGCGCCTGCGCCAGCCCCGGCGCCAGCGGCAGATCCTGGTATTCATCCAGGAAACCGGCCTCGGCCGCCGCCGCCGGCCCCGCCGCCAGCATCGCCGCCACCATCGCCGCCCCCAGCAGGAAACGCTTCCTCATCGCTGCCGCTCCGCGCAATAGAAGCTGGAGCGCCCCGCCTGCACCACCCGGCGCACGCCGCCGGTGGCGGCGGCGTCGCAGCGGCAGTCGGGGCAGGGGGCCCCGGCGCGGCCGTAGACGGCGAAGGCCTTGCTGAAATAGCCCAGCTCGCCGTCGGGGCGGGCGAAGTCGCGCAGGCTGGAGCCGCCGGCGGCGATGGCCTCGACCAGCACCGCCTTGATGGCCGCCACCAGCCGCGCCGCCTCGGCCGGCGTCACCCGCCCCGCCGGGCGCAGCGGCGAAATGCCGGCGCGGTACAGCGCCTCGTTGACATAGATGTTGCCCAGCCCGGCCACCACCCGCTGGTCCAGCAGCGGCGCCTTGACGGGCGCCCGCCGCCCCGCCAGCGCCGCCAGCAGGTGGCGGGCGTCGAAGGCGTCGTCCAGCGGTTCCGGGCCCATGCCGGCCAGCAGCGGGTGGTGCCGGGGCTCGCCCTCGGCGAACACCATCAGCCCGAAGCGGCGCGGGTCGCGATAGCTGACGCGCACGCCGTCCTCGGTTTCCAGCACGACATGGTCGTGCCGGTCGGGGGGCGCGCCGTCGGCGGCGCCGACCACCATGCGCCCGGACATGCCCAGATGCGCGATCAGCACCGGCGCCGCCTCGACCGTCATCAGCAGGTACTTTCCGCGCCGGTCCAGGCCGAGCACCCGCCGCCCGGCCAGGCGCGCGCCGAGATCGGGCGGCAGCGGCCGGCGCAGGGGCAGCCCGCTCGCGGCCACCCGCGCCAGGCGTCGTCCCTTGAGGGCCGCGACCAGGCCGCGGCGCGTGGTTTCGACCTCGGGCAACTCCGGCATGGCGGCAGAGTGCGCGATCTTGCGCGGGGAGTCGAGGCCCAGGTGGCGCGGCCCCGACTCTTGGGCTATCTTCCCGGCCATGACGACCGACAGGAAGGGCGCCGGCGTGTCAACGACCCATTTCGGCTTCCAGGAGGTGCGCGAGGACCAGAAGGCGGCCCTGGTGCGCGAGGTGTTCGACGGCGTGGCGCGGCGCTACGACCTCATGAACGATCTCATGAGCCTGGGGGTGCACCGCCTGTGGAAGGCGGCCTTCATCGACTGGCTGCGCCCGCGGCCGGGCATGGCGCTGCTGGACGTCGGCGGCGGCACCGGCGACATCGCCTTTCGCTTCCGCGACAAGGGCGGCGGGCCGGTGGTGGTCTGCGACATCAACCGCGAGATGCTGTCTGTGGGGCGCGACCGGGCCCTGGACCGCGGCTTCGTGGACGGAATCGACTGGGTGTGCGGCGACGCCGAGCGCCTGCCGGTGGCGGACGCCAGCGTCGACGCCTACACCATCGCCTTCTGCCTGCGCAACGTCACCCATATCGATGCCGCGCTGGCCGAGGCGCGCCGGGTGCTCAGGCCCGGCGGGCGCTTCATGTGCCTGGAATTCAGCCATGTCGTGCTGCCGCTGCTGCAGCCGATCTACGACCAATACTCCTTCAAGGTGCTGCCCGTCCTGGGCGAGATGGTGGCGCAGAACCGCGAGGCCTATCAGTACCTGGTGGAAAGCATCCGACGCTTCCCCGACCAGGCGGATCTGGCGGCGCGCGTCGAGGCGGTGGGGCTGGAACGGGTGAGCGTGCGCAACCTGTCCGGCGGCATCGCCGCCATCCATTCCGCCTGGCGGCTGTAGCCGGGGGCCGGGACGGTGGTCGTGCGCGCCCTTCGCAACCTTTGGCGTCTGCTGACCGTCGCGCATGTGCTGGCGCGCTACGACGCCCTGTTCCTGCTGGAGAACATCCGCGTCACCGCCCCGGTGGCCGTGCTGCCGCGGCTGCTGTTGTGGCGGCGGCGGCGCAAGGGCCGGCCGGGGCAGCGCCTGGCGGCGGCGCTGGAGGAGCTGGGCCCCACCTTCATCAAGTTCGGCCAGGCGCTGTCGACGCGCCCCGACCTGGTGGGCGAGGCGGTGGCCGCCGACCTGTCCGGCCTGCAGGACCGCCTGCCGCCGTTCCCGGCGGCGGTGGCGCGGCGCACCGTGGCCGAGGAACTGGGCCGCCCGCCCGAGGAGCTGTACGCCGATTTCGAGGATACGCCGGTGGCGGCGGCCTCCATCGCCCAGGTGCATTTCGCCACCACCAGCGAGGGCGAGGCGGTGGCGGTCAAGGTGCTGCGGCCGGGGGTGGAGGAGGCCTTCGCCCGCGACGTCGACCTGCTGCAATGGCTGGCGGAGCTGATCGAGTTCACCCAGCCGGCGCTGCGGCGGCTGCGGCCGGTGGAGGCGGTGGCCGCCTTCCGCGAATCGGTGACCCTGGAGATGGACCTGCGCTTCGAGGCGGCGGCGGCGCAGGAGATGACGGAGAACTTCGCCGGCGACCCCACCTTCCGCATCCCGGCCATCGACTGGACCCGCACCTCGCGCCGGGTGCTGACGACGGGGCGCGTGCAGGGGGTGTCGATCGACGAGCGCGAGACCCTGGTGGCGCGCGGCATCGACCCCGAGCGGGTGGTCGCCAACGCCGCCGCCGCCTTTTTCAACCAGGTCTTCCGCGACGGCTTTTTCCACGCCGACATGCACCCCGGCAACCTGTTCGTCGACGACGAGGGCAACATCATCGCCGTCGATTTCGGCATCACCGGGCGCGTCGACCACGACACCCGGCGCTATCTGGGCGAGATGCTGCTGGGATTCCTGAACCGCGACTACCGCCGCGTCGCCGAGGTGCATTTCGAGGCCGGCTATGTGCCCGCCGATAAGTCGGTGTACGCCTTCACCCAGGCCTGCCGGTCTATCGGCGAGCCGATCATGGGCCGGCCATTGCACCAGATCTCGGTGGCGCGGTTGCTGGGGCAGCTTTTCGAGGTCACCGAGCAGTTCGCGATGGAGACCCAGCCGCAGCTTCTGCTGCTGCAAAAAAGCATGTTGGTCGCCGAGGGCGTGGGTCGGCGGCTCAACCCCGACATCAACATGTGGACCCTGGCGCGGCCGCTGATCGAGGACTGGATGCGCGCCAATCTGGGCCCGGAGGCGCGGGTGCGCGACGCCGTCACCGCCGCCGCCCGCACCCTCGACATGCTGCCCACCCTGCTGGTGAAGGCCGACCGCGCCCTGGGCCGGCTCGACGCCGGCGTGCCGCTGCACCCCGAGGCGATGCGCGCCCTGACCCGACGCCGCAACGGCGCTGTGGCCTGGGCGGGCTGGGCCGTGGCCGGCGCGCTGCTCGTCGCCATGCTTCTCGGCTGAAGGGAAAATGGATAATTCGGCTTGCACCCCACAGGCCGGGCGTTTAGGTTCTAATCACAAAAACACGGCGTAATTTTGCGGGTATGACCCATTGCTGACGGGAAAGCGGGTGCTCCTCATCGTCTCCGGGGGCATCGCCGCGTATAAAAGCCTCGATCTCATTCGCCGCCTGCGGGACCGCGGGGCGGCGGTGCGCTGCGTGCTGACGCGCGGCGGGGCGCAGTTCGTCACCCCGCTGTCGCTGGCGGCGCTCAGCGGCGAGAAGGTCTATCAGGACCTGTTCTCGCTCACCGACGAAAGCGAGATGGGCCACATCCGGCTGTCGCGCGAGGCCGATCTGGTCGTCGTCGCCCCCGCCAGCGCCGACCTGCTGGCGAAGATGACCGCCGGGCTCGCCGACGACCTCGCCTCGACGCTGCTGCTGGCCACCGACAAGCCGGTGCTGGTGGCGCCGGCGATGAACACGCGCATGTGGCAGCACCCGGCCACCCGCGACAACGTCCGGCGCCTGGAGGAGCGGGGCGTACGGCGCGTGGGCCCCGAGCCGGGCGATTTGGCCTGCGGCGAGACCGGCCCCGGCCGCATGGCCGAGGTCGATGCCATCCTGGCGGCGGTGGCCGAGGCGCTGGACGGCGGCCAGCCGCTGGCGGGGGTCCGCGCCCTGGTCACCAGCGGCCCCACCTTCGAGCCCATTGACCCGGTGCGCTTCCTCGGCAACCGCTCCTCGGGCAAGCAGGGCCATGCCATCGCCGCCGCGCTGGCGGCGCGGGGGGCGGCGGTGACCCTGGTGACGGGGCCGGTGGCGCTCGCCGATCCGCCCGGGCTGCGGGTGGTGCATGTCGAGACCGCCGCCGAGATGCTGGCCGCCTGCCAGGCGGCGCTGCCGGCGGATGTGGCCGTCTGCGCCGCCGCCGTCGCCGACTGGCGGGTGGCGGCGCCCGCCGGCGCCAAGCACAAGAAGGCCGCCGACCGGCCGCCGCCGGCGCTCGACCTGGTGGCCAATCCCGACATTCTCGCCACCCTGGCGGCGCCCGGCCCGGCGCGGCCGACGCTGGTGGTCGGTTTCGCCGCCGAGACCGAATCCGTGGTCGACAACGCGGTCGCGAAGCGCCGGCGCAAGGGCTGCGACTGGATCCTCGCCAACGACGTCTCGGCCGCCGCCGGCACCTTCGGCGGCGACGACAACACCGTGCATCTGGTCACCGCCACCGGCGTCGAGGCGTGGCCGCGCGCCGGCAAGGCGGCGGTGGCGGCGCGCCTGGCCGAGCGCATCGCCGACGCCCTGGTCGCCGGGGGCGGGGAATGAGCGCGCTGCGCGTGCCGCTGCGGCGTCTGGCCCACGCCGCCGAGCTGCCGCTGCCCGGCTACGCCACCGCCCACGCCGCCGGCATCGACCTGCTGGCGGCGGTGGAGGCCGAGACCGTCCTGGCGCCGGGCGCCCGCGCCGTGGTGCCGGCCGGAATCGCCCTGGCGCTGCCGGCGGGCTACGAGGCCCAGGTGCGGCCGCGCTCGGGCCTGGCGGCGCGGCACGGGGTGACCGTGCTCAACGCCCCCGGCACCATCGACGCCGACTACCGGGGCGAGGTGGGGGTGATACTGATCAACCACGGCGCCGAGCCCTTCACGGTCCGGCGTGGAATGCGCATTGCGCAATTGGTGGTGGCGCCGGTGGCGCGGGTGGCGTGGCAGGAGGCCGAGACGCTGCCCGACTCGGCGCGCGGGGACGGGGGCTTCGGGTCCACCGGCCTGGAACACGACGGAGGATAGGACACAGATGCTGCGACCGTCGAAAAAGATGCTCTTCGCCATCGAGGCGGTGCTCGACATCGCCTACAACGCCGGCGGCGAGCCGGTGCAGAGCCGCGAGATCACCCGCCGGCAGGGCATTCCCAGGCGCTATCTGGAGCAGACCCTGCAGCAATTGGTGCGCAGCGGCATCCTGGTGGGGGTGCGCGGCCCGCGCGGCGGCTATCGCCTGGCGCGCGAGCGCCGCCGCATCACCATCGGCGAAATCGTGCGGGTGGTGCGGGCGCTGGAGAACAGCGAGGACACCTTCCAGGACGTTCCGGCCTCGGAACTGGGCCGCAACGTGGTGCGCCCGATGTGGGCGGACCTGCAGAACGAGATCATGACCCGCCTGGACTCCATCACCATCGACGATCTCAGCATGCGCGCCTACCAGAACGGCATCAAAAGCGAGGCCCAGGCAAAGCTGGACTTCATCATCTGATGCGTGGCGGCGCCGATCCGGCTTGCCGCACATCTCGCCCTATGGTGAAGTGTTTATAGCCGCGATTTTACAGACACGAGAGGGGTTTTCCCGATGACGGAGCCGAAATCGCAGGGGGGGATCGAGTTCCGCGGCCGCGTCTATGACGACATCACCGACACCATCGGCGCCACGCCGCTGGTGCGGCTGCGGCGGCTGGCCGAGGATGTGGGCTGCAAGGCCGATCTGCTGGGCAAGTGCGAGTTCTTCAACCCGCTGGGCTCGGTCAAGGACCGCATCGGCCACGCGATGATCGCCGCCGCCGAGGCCGAGGGCGCCCTCAAGCCCGGCGCCACCATCGTCGAGCCCACCTCGGGCAACACCGGCATCGCGCTGGCCTTCGTCTGCGCCGCCAAGGGCTACCGCCTGATCCTGACCATGCCGGAAAGCATGTCGCTGGAGCGGCGCAAGATGCTGCGCCTGCTGGGCGCCGAGATCGAGCTGACACCCGCCTCGCAGGGCATGATGGGCGCGGTGAAACGCGCCGAGGCGCTGGTGCGCGACATCGCCGGCGCCTACATGCCGCAGCAGTTCAACAACCCCGCCAATCCCGAGGTCCACCGCCGCACCACCGCCGAGGAGATCTGGCGCGACACCGGCGGCGCCGTCGACGTGGTGGTGTCCGGCGTCGGCACCGGCGGCACCATCACCGGCATCGCCACCGCGCTGAAGGCGCGCAAGCCCGAACTGCGCATGGTCGCCGTCGAGCCCGAGGACAGCGCCGTGCTCTCCGGCGGCGCCCCGGGGCCGCACAAGATCCAGGGCATCGGCGCCGGCTTCGTGCCCGAGGTGCTGGACCGCGCCCTGGTGGACGAGGTGTTGCAGATCAGCAACGAATCGGCCTTCGCCTATGCCCGCAAGGCCGCCGAGCGCGAAGGCGTGCCGGTGGGCATCTCGTCGGGGGCGGCGCTGGCGGCGGCGGTGGAGATCGGCCTGCGTGCGGAGATGGAAGGCAAGACCATCGTCGCCATCCTGCCCTCCTTCGCCGAACGCTACCTGTCGACGCAGCTTTTCGAGGGCCTGCAATAGCCGCGGTCATGGACTTCAGCGAGGACCAGATTCGCCGCTACGCCCGGCACATCATCCTGCCCGAGGTTGGCGGCACCGGGCAGCAGCGGCTGCTGGAGTCGCGCGTGCTGGTGGTCGGCGCCGGCGGGCTGGGCTCGCCGCTTATCCTCTATCTCGCCGCCGCCGGGGTCGGCACCATCGCCGTCGTCGACGACGACACCGTCGACTTGTCCAATCTTCAGCGCCAGGTGCTGCACACCACCGGGCGCGTCGGCGTGGCCAAGGTGGAAAGCGCGCGGCGCGCGGTGGCCGAGATCAACCCCGGCGTCACCCTGGAGGCGCACCGGACGCGGCTGACGGCGGCCAACGCCCTCGACCTCGTCGCCGGTTATGACGTCGTCGCCGACGGCAGCGACAATTTCGCCACCCGGTTCCTGATCAACGACGCCTGCCGCCTGGCGGGGACCACCCTGGTCTCGGCGGCGATGCTGCGCTTCGACGGCCAGCTTGCCACCTACAAGCCGGGGGGGCCGTGCTATCGCTGCCTGTTCCGCGAGCCGCCGCCGCCGGGGCAGATTCCAAGCTGCGCCGAGGCCGGGGTGCTGGGCGCGGTGGCCGGGGTGATGGGCTCGCTGCAGGCGACCGAGGTGCTGAAGGAACTGCTGGGGGTGGGGGAGTCGATGGCCGGGTGGCTGCTGATCTACGACGCCTTGTCGACCTCGTTCCGGCGCGTGCGCGTGCCGGCCGATCCGGCCTGCCCCCTGTGCGGCGAGGCGCCCACCATCCGTGACCTGTCGGCGCATTCCGCGACCCGCGATGCCTGCGGCGGCTGAGGCCCCCGACCGGCTGTCGATCGTCGTCTTCTCGGGCGACTTCCACCGCGTGCACTACGCGCTGGTGATGGCGGCGGCGGCGGTTGCGGCCAACACCCCCACCACGCTGTTCTTCACGATGGGCGCCAGCCGCGCCCTGCTGAAGCCCGACGCGGCCGGGCGGCCGGGCTGGCAGCGGCTGCCGGTGCTGGAGGGCGCGGGCGACGCCGCCGCCGTCGATGCCGAGTTCGCCCGCCGCGGCGTCGCCGGCTTCGAGGAACTGCTCGCCGCCTGCGTGGCGCTGGGGGCGACGGTGATGGTCTGCGAGATGGGCCTGCGCGCCCTGGGTCTCGACGCCGCCGACCTGCGCCCCGACGTGCCGGTGCGTCCGGGCGGCGTCGTCACCTTCCTCGCCGACGCCTCGCGCCACGGCGGGATGCTGTTCGTGTAGGCGCGGCGACGGTCCTGGCGCGGCGCTTGCAAGGCACGGGCGCGAGCATTGGCCAGGGACGCGAAGGATGCAACCGGACTACCTGTCGGGACTGCCCCCCGAGATGGCGCTGTACGCCGGCGACGGCGACGGCGGCCACGGCGTGCGCGGCTTCCAGGGCGGCGAGGCGCCCTCCTTCGGGGATCTGTTGGACGTCGTCAATCCCCTGCATCATTTGCCCATCGTCGGCACCATCTACCGGGCGCTGACGGGCGACGAGATCGGCGGCGTGGCGCGGGTCGCCGGCGGCTTCCTGTTCGGCGGCCCGTTGGGGATGGG
>JAWLGJ010000015.1:0-6435 GCA_041685145.1 Magnetospirillaceae bacterium
CGCCAGGCTCTGCACCTGGCTGTCGGCCTGCTCGACCTTCTCCACCGCCTGGCGCGACACCTCCGAGGAATGCGCCGCCTGGCGGCCGATCTCGGCCACCGACGCCGCCAACTCCTCCGCCGCCGAGGCCACCGTCTCGACATTGGTCGCCGCCTGCTCCGAGGCCGCCGACACCGCCGTCGCCTGGCGGCTGGTCTCCTCCGCCGTCGCCGACATCGTCTCCGCCGTCGACTCCATCTGCTGCGACGCCCCGCCGACCGCCTCAAGAACCCCGGCGACGCCCTGCTCAAAGCCGGCGATCAGCTCCTCGATGCGCTTCTGGCGCTCCTGCCGGCGCTCCTCCTCGCGGCGCTGCTCATCCGCCAGACGCTCCGCCTCGATCAGACCCTGCTTGAACACGTCAACCGCGTGCGCCATGTGCCCGATCTCGTCGCCACGCTCGGCGCCGGTCACCTCCACCTGCCGGTCGCCATCCGCCAAGGCGGTCATCACCTTCGTCATGCCGACGATGGGATTGACGATGCCGCGGACGATGATGGTGGCGAGGCCGATGGTGACCACCAGGAGGATCGCCGAGACGATGCCGGTGAGGAGGAAGCTCGATCGCGCCTCGGTCTGAATGCCGCTGACGACGGTTTCCAGGTCGTCGGCGAGACGGTCCTCCAGATCTTTGAAGGCGTTGATCTTGAGCGTGATGGCGTCGAACCACTGCGGCCCGGTGACGCCGGCGGTGCCGGCCTCGGGGCTGGCCAGCGCGATCTCGCGCAGACGCTCGACCTCCTTGGACTCCGCGCTCTCCAGCAAGTCCCGCAGGTGGGCGCTTTCCTCGGCGGTCGCGAAGGTGTCGAAGACGCCGAGCAATGTCTCCTGGGCCGCGATCAGCTTGATGAAGTTCTGGTACACGACGGGCGCGAAGCGACCGGCACCGAAACCGGCCGAGCCCATCGCCCGTTCCTGGCCGGCCCGCTCCTTGGCCTGCAGGACGCTGGTATAGGCGAGAATGGCGCGGGTGGACCCGGCATCGGTGCTGATGACGGCCATTTCGTCGATAATGGCCAGCAGGCGCGCGATGGCGCCGGTGTAATAGCCGGCCATCTCCGGAACGGTGATGTCGAGGGAATCGACGTCGGCCCGTGTGCGTTGAAGACCCCCCAGGGCCTCGCCGGCGGCGCGGATCCGGCGGGGCAGTTCGGCGCCGTAGGCCGCCAGGTCGAAACCCTCCAGCGCCTGACGATAGGCGCCGAGGCGGGCGTCGGTCTGCTGACGCTGCCGGGGCATGTCTTTCGCGAACGTGGCCCCGTCCGAGCCCACGAAGCCGGCCGAAATGCCGCGCTCCTTCTGCAATTCGTGCACCAGGGCGCTGGCAACCGGCGCCACGTCGGCAAGCTCTTGCAAGCGGTCCATGTCCAGGGCTGTGCGGCGCGCGTCAAGCACGGACGTTCCCGACAGATACAGCAGGCCGAGAATGGGCAGGACGACGGCAATGCCGATACGGATGCCGATGTTCAGGTCGTTGAAACGCGCCGCGCGCATAGCGATCCCTCTTCGGTTGGATACGTCTGGAGTATCGGCCTAGCCGATCAGAAGTATCAACCTTACCAGAAGGAAAGGGTCCGGCCGCCGATTGGCGGCCGGACCTATGCCATACGACATATTCTAACGTGATCAGGCGGAGCGGATGCCGCCGAGGAATTGTTCGACCTGTTCGCGCAGTTCCTGGGCGCGTTCCGACAGCGAGCGCGCCACCTCCAGCACCTGCTGCGCCGAGTGCCCGGTGTCGTTGGAGGCCTGGCTGACGCCGGAGATGTTCTGGTTGACCTCGTTGGTCCCCGCCGCCGCCTCCTGGACGTTGCGGGCGATCTCCTGCGTCGCCGCCGACTGCTCCTCCACCGCCGAGGCGATCGACGAGGCCACCCCGTCCAGATCCTTGATGACCTCGCCGATGGATTTCAGCACCCCCACCGCCTGATTGGTCTGCTCCTGGACACCGGCGATCTGGCGCCCGATCTCCTCCGTCGCCTTCGCCGTCTGGTTGGCCAGGTTCTTGACCTCGTTGGCCACCACCGCGAAGCCCTTGCCGGCGTCGCCCGCGCGCGCCGCCTCGATGGTGGCGTTCAGCGCCAGCAGATTGGTCTGCTCGGCGATGTCGCGGATCAGGTTGATCACCTCGCCGATCTGCTCCGCCGCCTGCGCCAGGCTCTGCACCTGGCTGTCGGCCTGCTCGACCTTCTCCACCGCCTGGCGCGACACCTCCGAGGAATGCGCCGCCTGGCGGCCGATCTCGGCCACCGACGCCGCCAACTCCTCCGCCGCCGAGGCCACCGTCTCGACATTGGTCGCCGCCTGCTCCGAGGCCGCCGACACCGCCGTCGCCTGGCGGCTGGTCTCCTCCGCCGTCGCCGACATCGTCTCCGCCGTCGACTCCATCTGCTGCGACGCCCCGCCGACCGCCTCAAGAACCCCGGCGACGCCCTGCTCGAACCCGGCGATCAGCTCCTCGATGCGCTTCTGGCGCTCCTGCCGGCGCTCCTCCTCGCGGCGCTGCTCCTCCGCCAGGCGCTCCGCCTCGATCAGACCCTGCTTGAACACGTCAACCGCGTGCGCCATGTGCCCGATCTCGTCGCCACGCTCGGCGCCCTCGACCTCGACGTCCCGGTCGCCCTTGGCCAAGGCGGTCATGACGTTGGTCATCGTGCCCAGGGGCTGGGTGATGCCGCGCACGATCACCGCCGCGAGACCCAAGGTGATCAGCAGCAGAACCAGCGTGACGCCGCCGGTGATGATGAAGGCCGCCTGCGCCCGCGCTTGCGTCTCGGCGGCCAATTCCTCCAGGTCATGGGCGATGCCGTCCTCCAGGCCCTTGAAGGAGTTGATTTTGAGCGTGATGGCGTCGAACCACTGCGGCCCGGTGATGTCGCCGGTGCCGGCCTCGGGGCTGGCCAGCGCGATCTCGCGCAGCCGATCGACCTCCTTCGACTCCGCGCTCTCCAGCACGCGCTGGTAGTGCTCGCGCTCCGCCTCGGTGGCGAAGCGGTCGAAGACGCCGAAATAGGTGTCCTGTGCGGAAATCAGCTTGATGAAGTTCTGGTACACGACGGGGGCGAAATGCCCGGCGCTGAACCCGGCTGAGCCCATCGCCCGTTCCTGGCCGGCCCGCTCCTTGGCCTGCAGGGCGCTGGTATAGGCGACGATGGCCTTGGTCATGCCGGCGTCGGTGCTGATGACCGCCATCTCCTCGACGATGTCCAGCAGGCGCGCGATGGTGCCGGTGTAGTAGCCGGCCATCTGGGGCACTGTGATGTCGAGGGCGTCGACGCCGCCGCGGGTGGCGTCGAGGCGGTCGAGGGCATCGCGCGCGGCGGCCACGCGCTTGGGCAGCGCCGCCCCGTAGGCGGCGGCATCGAACCCCTGCAAAGCCTGGCGGTAGGCGGCCAGCCGTTCGTCCGTCTCCTGCCGCTGACCGGGAAGCGTGTCGGCGAAGTTCTTTCCCTGCGAGCCGATAAAGCCCGCCGACATGCCGCGTTCCTTCTGCAACTCGTGCACGACGGCGCTGGCGACCGGCGCCAGGTTGGCCAGCGTCTGCAGGTCGTCCATCTCGGATGCGGTGCGGCGGGCGTCGAGAACGGCGGTTGCCGAGAAATACAGGAGCCCCAGAATAGGCAATATGACCGCTATGCCGATCCGGATGCCGATTCTGAGATTATTGAAGCCCGCCAAGCCCATCGCTATCCCCCATCTTTTTAGGTATTGTTAGTATCGATCTAAGCGATCGATCCTTCAACCTCGCCGTAAGCCCCGTGGTATTACTTTTGGACTAGGTTCGTGATGCCAGTCCTAGTCTACTTCGCATACTCCTAACGGATAAGCAGGGCAAGACAAAAAAGCCCCGGCGGCCAATGCCGCCGGGGTCGTAAATGCCCGTAATCACAGCGGATTCAGAAGGGAATCTCGTCGTCCAGGTCGCGAGGCGGCTCCCACCCGGCGCCGGAGCCGGCGCCGGCGGGCGCCGAGGAGGCCGGCGGCGCATCGTAGCCGCCGCCACCACCACCACCGCCGCCGCCCTCGCCGCCGCGGGTGTCCAGCATGGTCAACTCGCCCCGGAACTTGCCCAGCACGATTTCGGTGGTGTAGCGGTCCTGGCCGCTCTGGTCCTGCCATTTGCGCGTCTGCAGCGCGCCCTCGACATAGACCTTGCTGCCCTTCCGCAGGAAGCGCTCGCAGACATCGGCGATGCGCTCGTTGAACACCACCACCCGGTGCCATTCCGTGCGTTCGCGCCGCTCGCCGCTTTGCCGGTCGCGCCACTGTTCCGACGTCGCCACGCTGAGCGTGACGATCTTGGTGCCGTCCTGGGCGTGCCGGACCTCCGGATCCCGCCCCAGATTGCCGATCAGAATGACCTTGTTGACGCTGCCGGCCATGCTTTGCCTCCTTCAGTGCGCGGGCGCACTGTACTGCCAATGGCGGGGGATGCAAAGAGGCAGCGGCGGTTCAGTCCCAGCGCCCGGTCGCGGGCCGCGCGGCGCCCGGCAGCACGGCCAGGCTCCATCCGCCCGAGTGCCAGGCGGCAAGGAAGGCGTCCAGAGGCATCGGCGCCGCCGCACCGTCAAGCCCGTGCAGATTCACCAGCCCGGCGGCAAGGTCATAGCCCGTCAACACGCCGTAATGGATGGCGTCGTCGGGGCGGCGCAGCCGCACAATGACCGGGTGGCCGTCGGCGACCTGCGCCAGCAGGCTTTCCGGCGCCGCCAGCAGCCACCCCGACAGCCCCGCCTCCCAGACCGCCTCGGCGATGGCGCCAGGCAGTTCGCGGGTGACGTCGGTCTCGATCAGTGCCAGGCGGGCGTCGGAAAGGGACTGGCCGTAACGGTCGAGGGCGGCGGCCGTAGCCGTCGCCGCCCCCGTTGGCGTGCTGGGCGGGTAATAGGGCACCGCAACGCTGGCGCGGCCGGGCAGCGCCTCGGTGTCGAGCGGCGGCAGAGATGCCGGCGGCGCCGCGCAGCCCGCAATGGCCAGTACCAGTCCAAACGCGATAGCCGTCCGTGACGGTGACATGGCGGAAGTCATCGCAACCCCGGCAAACAGCCTCTGGTTGCCCCGCACATGTTGCTTCGCCCCCCGCCCCGCCATAGAATTCCCGGCCATCCTATCCCCATTCGCTTGGGAGGCTCTTCATGAAGAATCGTTTGGGTATCTACGGCCTGATCGCGGTGGTAGGCGCCGCCTCGCCGGCGCTGGCCGAGCCGGTCAAGCTGGGGGCGCTGATGCCGCTCACCGGCGCCCTGCAGGCTTATGGCGAAGCGGTGCAGAACGGCACCCGCCTCGCCGTCGATGAGATCAACGCCGCCGGCGGCGTGCTGGGCGAGCCGGTCGAGTTGTCGGTGGTCGACACCCAGACCACGCCGCAGGCCGGCGTCGACGCGGCCCAGAAGCTGGTGAATGTCGAGGGCGTTCACGGCGTCGTCGGCGCCCTGTCCTCGGGCGTCAGCATCCCCGTGGCGCTTACGGTCAGCAAGGCCGCCGGCGTCCCGCAGGTGTCGCCGGCCTCGACCTCGCCGGAGATCACCACCCTCGACGACGACGACTTCCTGTTCCGCACCGTGCCGTCGGACGCCTTCCAGGGCGTCGCGATGGCCGAGGTGGCCCGCGAGAAGGGCTACGACAGCGCCAGCGTCATCTACGTCAACAACGACTATGGCGAGGGCTTGGCGAAGTCCTTCAAGGACGCCTTCGAGGCGGCGGGCGGCAGTGTGCCGGAAATGGTGGCCTATGAGGAGAAGCAGTCCTCCTACCGCGGCGAGTTGCGCAAGGCCGGCAAGGCCGACGCGCTGATCATGGTCGCCTATCCCGGTGACGGCATTCCGATCCTGCGCCAGTCGCTCGAAGGCGGGTTCTTCACCCAGTTCGTTTTCTCGGACGGCATGAAGGCGCCCGAGATCATCGATGCCGTCGGGGCGCAGTACCTGGAGGGCATGGCCGGCACCGCCCCGCAGAGCCCCGAGGACTATCCGGCCGCCGAGACCTTCAAAAAGGCCTATGAGGCCAAGTTCGGCGAACTGCCGCCGAAGCCTTATATCGACGCCGCCTACGACGCCGCGTACATCCTGGCGCTGGCGGCGGAGAAGGCGGGCTCGGCCGACGGCGCCTCCATCCGTGACGCCATGCGCGCGGTGACCAACGCGCCGGGCGAGAAGGTCGGCCCCGGCGAGTTCGCCAAGGCCAAGGAACTTATCGCCGCCGGTCAGGACATTGATTACGTTGGCGCCGGCGGCGATCACCAGTTCGACGCGGCCGGCGACGTTGCCGGCACCTTCGCCCACTGGGAAGTCCAGGACGGCGCCATCGTCACGGTGCGCGTCTTCGCTCCCAGCAGCTAGGCCGGCGAGGGCAGAGAAAAGGGCAGGGCCGATTCCGCTGGCGCGGCAACGGTCCTAG